>CALWTS010000050.1 GCA_944384535.1 uncultured Clostridia bacterium | reverse complement strand
GAGAACACACAGGCAACAGGGAAATCTGCGACGAGTGTGAAAACATGCTTACGCAGAGTATACGCGACTTCATCCAGGAAATGAGCACAGACTACAAGGTTCCATACTCCAAAATGGAAGATTTGATCAATGAAGCGTGGGAGGATATTTAGGCGGGCAACCGTCTTTTTCTTTTACTTTTTTGGGTAAATTGTCTTGACAGATTACGCAATATAGTGTACTATAAAACCATAAGATAAAGTATGAACCGAAAGGAGAAAAACATGTTAAAGGAAATGACAAACAGAGAATTAATTGATTTAGAAGACAGCCTTGACTACCGCGATCCTGAAGTGATTGGAGAAATCATGTCAAGAGCGGAAGAAATCAGAGAGGGAATCACAGAAAGATATACCAAATCTTTCGAATGGAATGATATGATTCCTGACGAAATATTTGAAGAGGCTGTAAGTCTTTTGGTTTAGGAGGTAAAAGAATGCCGGGAAAAAACATATTTCAGCGCATGGCGGACATTACAGAAGAGCTAACTTCCGTCGCAAAAAACTTATCTGTCGGAGATGGCAGATCATCCTATAAAGCGGTAGGCGAGGCTGACGTCCTGAAAGCCGTTAAGCCACTCGAATTCAAACACGGGGTATATTCCTACCCTGCATCGCGAAAAATCGTCTCTGAGCGAATTTTGGAGTCTGAGAAAGAGTCATACGGCAAGATAGTAAAGTCAACTCGTTTTCAGATGAGGATAGACACGGTGTATCGTTTTGTTAACGTCGATAAACCTGATGACTTTATTGAAGTTACGTCGTACGGCGACGGCGTGGACTCTCAGGACAAAGCACCCGGGAAAGCCATGACGTACGCCGATAAGTACGCACTTCTGAAAGCGTATAAAATAATTACGGGTGAAGACCCTGATCAAGACCCGTCAAAACCTCAGGAAATAGAATACGCCACCACGGCACAAAAAAAGACGTTTATAGCGCTTTGTGAGTCCATGGGTAAGGATTATCATGAAATACTGGAAAAAATCGGCGTAAAGGGAAAAATGTCCGTTTCACAGCACGCGCAGGCACTGGCTATATTGCAGAAAGAACAGGAGGATGCGAAGTGATAAAAGTAGCAAACGGGGATGTCAGACTTGAGGGCGACCCTGTAATAATCTTGGATGAAATATTCAATCTCATCTCTGCGCTCGGTTGTATGTGCAGAGATAGAGGAATTTCCGACAAAGATATGATTAAAAGGATAGTCGAAGTATACACTCGTTACGACTCAACGGACGATATGCGACGGCAGAAAAAAGCAGAAAAGGAAATCTTGGATGAGATTTATAGTCTCATTAAATAGAAATTGTTTAGCACACAGGAGGAAAATAAATGATTAAAGTCGTAAAAGGAGAAGTGAAAATAGAAGGCCATATCCTGGAAATTATGGCAGAAACTTACGTCATGATAAAAGGAATAAAGCAGTTTTATCATGAAAAAGGATTAAGTGATGATAGAATAATCGGCATAATTGAAGATGCATACACGCCAAAAGAAGGAGAAGTTAATTTTGATAAGCTCGGCAGAGCTTTGGAGGAGATGTTTTTATTGTGAAAACCACAGGCAAACTGAAAACAGCATACTTTGATGCCGTCAGCAGAAAGAATGTCCTGTCTTTCGAGATTGAGACCACGCCGGACATATCCAAACTGTCCGGTACACTCGACATAGAAGCACGAAAACACCGCGAGAGACGCAGTTTAGATGCTAACGCATACCTGTGGGTACTCTTGCAAAAAATAGCCGTTGAAATCGGCTCTGACAAGTGGGCGGTGTATCTCGAAATGCTGAAGCAATATGGTAAGTTTACTCACGTAATTGTAAAGCCGAACGTTGTCGAACGCGTCAAACAGGAATGGCGCGCTACGGAAGAGGTTGGCGAAGTCACAGTAAACGGACAGACTGGCATACAGCTTCGGTGTTACTTTGGTAGTCACACATACAACACCAAAGAGATGTCGATGCTCATTGACGGCGTGGTACACGAGGCAAAAGAGCTGGGAATCGAAACCCTGCCACCGGATGAACTCAAACGAATAAAAGGAGAGTGGAACACATGAAAAAATCAATCATCACAGACGACATGGATCACTGTTTTGTCTGCGGCAGTCCTTACGTGCAGGTGCATCACTGCCTGCACGGCACAGCCAACCGCAAAATGTCCGATAAATATAAGTTAGTCATCCCGCTGTGTCAGAAGCACCATACCGGAGGGCTTGACAGCGTGCATCGCAATGCGGAGCTAGACATGCAGATTAAGCGCATTGCACAGGAGGCGTTCGAGCATAAGTACTCGCGCGAAAAATTCATGGAAGTTTTTGGAAAAAGCTATGTTTGAGATCGGGCAGAAATATTCGGGTGATATGAATGGCGAGGTTTTTACTGTAGTGGACATCAAGAGAGCAGAAAAAACCTCTGCTCTCATGATTGTGTTTCGCAGTGAAAAAACTGGCAAGAAATACGAGATAAATGAATCGCATGCATCGCATCTCATGTTCACGAAAATGTAAAGGAGGAAATATGATAAACTGGATTAACGTAAAGGATAGACTTCCTGAAAAGTCAGGGAAATATTTGATCTGTGCAAATCAGTATGTAACCGCCGTAGATTTTTCTGAGCGACACAAGAAATTTAACGCTTTCGATATTTTCGATAACGCAGATAAAGCGTTCTCAGGCGTCACACACTGGGCTTACATCAATTTACCGGAAGGAGAAGATAATGAATAAAACAATTTTAATCGGAAGACTTACAAATGACATCGAACTCAGATACACTTCTAATCAGACGGCAGTTGCGTCCTTCGCGCTGGCTGTCAACCGCGGCAAGGACAGGGACGGCAACGACAAAGGCGCTGACTTTCCACGGTGCATTGCGTTTAATAAGACTGCAGAAACGCTGTCAAAATACTCTAAAAAAGGCGGACGCTTAGCGGTTGAGGGGCACATACAGACTGGAAGTTATCAGAAGCAGGACGGTTCAACCGCATACACTACTGACATTATAGTTGAACGCTTCGAGATCATAGACTGGGCGGACAGCGGGCAGAAAAACCTTCCGGCAGGATTTGAGACAATCGAAAATGAAGATTTACCGTTTTAGGTGACCGCATGGACAAGAGACAGGCATACCTTGAATACATGCGGGAATACCGCAGGGAAGCGCGGCGCAGAGACCCGCAAAAGGCACATCTTGACAATCGCCGCGCGTATGAGAAAAGACTCGAAAAGCTGTCAGAAATGACGGAAGAAGAGTTAAAAGAGTACAGAGCCGAAAGGGCGGCGTATATGAGAGAATACAGGAGGAGAAAAAAACATGAGTGAATATGTTGAAAAAGAAACAACGAAAGCAATCGTGTGCGATTCCTTAGAATTATACACATCGGAATATGATATATTGTGCGACGCAATAGATAATATTCCGCCGGCTGACGTTGTGCCAGTGGTGTACAGTGAATGGATGGAAAACGAAAATTTCGATGATGGGTTCTGGACGTGTTCAGCGTGCGGTTTTGTGTCAGAAGCAGATGCGGCTCCGTATCTTTATAGATACTGCCCGCACTGCGGCGCAAAGATGCAAGCGGAGGGATAGATATGAGTGATTATATTACACGTTCAGCGGCAGTTGCTGTGTTACATTACAACTGCGACGAAAAATGTAGCACAGTTGTGCCAGATATGGAAAATATACCGTCAGAGGATGTTGCTCCTGTAGTGCATGGTTATCGTGTTTCTACCAAAAAACATAAATGGAAAAGGGATTCAAACGGAAATATTGATTTTGCGGCATGGGATTCAGGTTATTGCAACGGCCCACTTTGTGTAGAATGTGGAGAACATTTTTGTATACACTGCGTAGGAGACGAGGAAGTTATAAAGTCAAAACTTGAATCAGAGGATTGTTACGAGAGATATGTATGCAGCCTGTGCGGTAGGGATGTACCTGACGATGCGCCATATTGTAACTGTGGCGCAAAAATGGAATCAGAGGAGGGTGTATAATGTTGTGGATTGAGTCGACGATTGCAACAACTGCGCTACTTGGAGTTTTTATTGCAGTGATTTGATATTTTACTTATTACATCATTTATTTAGAAAACAAAGTGTTTGATTTCTTGCTTATCGTAGGTGCACTTCTCATAACTTGCAGTTTATTTGCAGTATTCACCCTGAAAATATGGGAATCGTTCATGTAAAAAACAGCCGTCAGAAATGGCGGCTTTATTTTCAATTTTTAGTTGCGTTTTTATGAAATATAATTTATAATATAGAAAAGGGGGTGAAACAGTGTATACAACAAAAGAATTGGCAGAAATGTTCAAAGTTACCGAAAGAACAATCAAAAACTGGATTGCCAACGGAGAAATCAAAACAGTAAAAATCGGAAGAACGATCCGTATTTCTGAGTATGAAGTTGAAAGACTGAAAAGAGGCGAGTAAGCATGACTAAACAAAAACCGGTTGAACTGATGCGTTTTTATTACGGAGAGTGCACGGTGTTTCATATTTGCGCCGAGTGTTGCAATTTTGTTTCGCATAGCGCAGGAAGGAGAAAGCTGTTCAAGTGCAAAGCGTATGGCGTGACGCACAGTAACAGGAGTGATTGGTCAAAAAAATGGTCCGCATGTGGACTATTTGATAAGCCAGTATCAGGCCCAGTCATATCCGATTCAGCGAAGCGCATTTTTTCACGATGCGGGATTGCAAAAGACCAATATGAACAAGTTGAAGGACAAATAGAATTGGAGATGAATAGATGATTTTTATAAAAGACGACTTAAAGTACGACACGAACAAAATGGAAAAAGTTATAGAATACTCAGAAATTTACTGCGGAAACACTATAAAGCGTGCAATATACAGAAGCAAAAAAGGAAGATGGTGTAGGCTCAGTCTTATTTCAGGATACAAAATTCTTTTTTTCGGTTCATTATCAGATTCAGAAGTAAAAGAAATATTGTCGAATAGAGATATTTACACTTGCGAAAAGTATTTCGGAGAATTTTAAGAGGCTTAACATGTCAGTAATCAGAGTACATAAAACAAAAAATTACACAGTGATGTCAAACGTTCCGTTGAGAGAAAAGAAAATGTCACTGAAAGCAAAAGGAATGATTTGTTTAATGCTCAGCCTTCCGGAAGATTGGGACTATTCTATATCAGGACTCGAACAAATATGTTCCGAAAGCAAGACTGCAATCAGATCAACGCTGAGAGAGTTAGAAAAATTCGGATATCTGAGAGTAGAGAAGGTTCGTGACGAACTCGGAAGGATAAATTACGAGTATCATATATACGAGTCACCTTGTTCGGAAGAACCGCATTCAAGTCAACCGTGTGCAAGAAACCTGTATGCGGTTAACGGCACACAAAGAAATACTAATAACAAAAACACTAATAACGAAAATACTGATAACAAAATAAAGAGTAATAAAAAGGCTGTCGCCGAAACACCCACTCTTTCGGAATTGGAAGAGAGATTTTCGCATGATATTTCCGTATCAGTATTAGAGTGGATGGAGTACAAGGAACAGAGAAAGGAACAGTATAGCCCTATGGGGTTGAAAAAGATGCTCACTCAGCTTGAAAACAATATCGAGAAATACGGAGAATCTGCCGTAATCGGAATAATCGATGAAAGCATGGCGAACAGCTGGAAGGGTATCATATACGACAGACTGAAAGGGGGAGAGAATGAAACGAATCGACGAGATTATTCAAAAGAGGTTCGGGAGTTCTGCGGAATCCGTCCATTATAGCAAGGTTGATAGATTCAACCGGAAAGTCGGCGACATGACGGGATACGACTGCGACAAATGCCATAACAAGGGCGTGATAATGACGGAAGACGAAAAAATTACAGACTGCTCCTGTATGCAGGTGAGGCGAATGTTAAGGCTGATAAAGGCCAGCGGACTCGAAGATGTGATGAATCGGCTGACGTTTGACTCTTATCAGGCTAAAACCAGCTGGCAAAAAGACGCGAAGAAAACCGCACAGGAGTTTGCAAAGAACCCTGACGGGTGGTTGTTAGCTTGCGGGCAGTCCGGAGCAGGAAAAACACACTTGTGCACTGCTGTGGCTGCTGAGATATTAAAACGCGGAATTCCGACACTGTACATGTTATGGAGAAGTGACTCTGTGAGGCTCAAATCTTCGATTACAGACGATTTTAATTACCAAAGGTATATTGAGCCGTTTAAGACATCAAAGTGCCTTTATATCGACGATTTTTTAAAAGGGAAAATCACGGATGCAGATATCAACCTGGCGTTTGAGATTTTAGATCACCGATACCGCAACGATCAGATTACGATTATCAGTACAGAAAGAAGTCCGGACGAAATTGACAGAATCGACGAGGCAATCTGCGGCAGGATTATTCAGAAAAGTCAAATCATTTGGTTTGAAGGAAAGGAGAAGAATTTCAGAAAATATGGGCAGAAATAACCGAGTAAAAGGAAAACGGAAGAATCCGCACGATGTGAAAATGCAGAATATGGTAAAAAAAGAAGTCGAAAAGTACCGCCAATCTTCACGACAGGAAATGCTTTCCGACTTCACAAACCATATCGCGCCGATAGCTGAGCGAAACTCGTTTATGCATCTCATGTATACGGCGCTTATCACAGCGAGAGATAAATTCGGTTTCGGCAAAGAACGGCTGAACCGCTTAGCCGATGGAATCTTGTCTCAATATGAGTGTATCACATCCGGACACGTGACACCACAGGAAATGTCAGACGAAATATATAAAATAACCGGAATCCGGTTTGAGTTGACGGATGAGGATTTACTGGAAATGGCAAGGAAGGCAATAAATGAATAGCAAACAAAAAGGCGCCAAAGGCGAAAGAGAGTGGGCACAGTTCTGCCGAGATCACGGATTTGACTGCCGGCGCACCGCGCAATACTGTGGAAGCACCGGAGACGCTTCCGACGTGGTAGGGCTCGACGGAATCCATCAAGAGGTGAAACGGGTGGAACGTCTGAACATCTATGATGCGATGGAGCAGGCTGTTAGAGACAGCACAAACACAGGAAGCATCCCGATTGTTGCACACAGGAAAAACAGGAAAGAATGGCTCGTTACCATGCGGGCAGAGGACTGGTTCAGACTATATAAGGAGTGGTTAAAATGACGACTAAAGAACGCATAAAAATAAATAAAAAACAGAAACACTTTTTGCAATCTTTGAACAATGGGTGCTTGTTTAGAGAAAAATCAGGATTGCTAATGTTCGGAAAATACGGACTTGTAATTGACACTGTATGCATTGCAAATATGGAGGATATTTTAGGGAAGTTTGACTTTATAACATCAGATGACGAATTTGTTATATCTGATATATTGAATGAATTGGAGGTAGTGGAAGAATGATAAAAGGTGAATTTTACAAAGACAAACTGGAATACATAGATGAGATGAAAACAAGTGTAGCAATCAAAAACGATAAGCCTGAACCATGCAACGTGAGAGAATGCTCAGAGTGTATAAGAAATACAGGTGAAATTGACTGCTCTGATTTAGCTTTCGTTAAGTGGTATAACTCAGAATACATGCCGCCAAAACCAAAACTGACAAAGTATGAAAAAGCTGTACTTTCTCTGCTTGAAAAAGGGTTCATGGCAAGAGATGCAAATAGGAGTCTATACTTTTATGAAGATATTCCAAGCAGAATGCGAGATGAATGGTGTTCGAACGGTGGAGTGTGCAAAAGAATTAGTGTAGACATTACGGAAAAAGCGAAATTTCAATTTATAAAATGGCAAGATGAACCTATCAGCATAGAAGAAATGCTCACATGGGAGGTAGAGGAATGACGTGCAGAAACGAAAGCGTATACGCATCATGTGATGAGTTCATCTGTTCTGAGTGCGGCACACACTTAACCGACTGGAGAAAGGTTGATATTGAGTACGACGACGGAACAGAATGGTACGGAGAATACAGCTTTAAATATTGCCCGAACTGCGGGAGGGAGGTAGAAGAATGAAAATAGCACTTGACAGCGAACATTTCTTAAACAGCGATCAGTATTGTTACTGGATCACACGCAAAGGAATTCAGACGAATAAGAAAACCGGAGAAGAAAAAGAAGTTGAAAGAAGAGTCAGCGGTTATTCAAGGAACTTTCCTGACGCGGTAAATAGCTATATAGAAAACGAACTGAGGACGTCTGATGCAAAAGATTTATGCGAACTCAGCAACGAAATAAACAAACTGAAACAAACTGTGTCTGAATGGAGGTAACATGCTACACTGCAAAAGAAAAAACTGCCAGTACGCCAGCGCAATGACAGGAGCGAGCGAGAAGGGCGCAACGTTTTGTGATTACATTGGATGGACAGGAAAACGCCGAGGTGTGTACGGCGAGAACGTGAAAAACTGCGATAAGTACACACCTCGGAAGTTAAAAAGACGTCCGAGCCACCTGACTATCGGCAATCGGGAGTGGATCATAGAAAATGCAAAATTGAGAGGTGCAAAATGTTCGGAAGAAAACGCAGAGTAGACAGAATCAGAAAACTGAGTATTAAGGAGCTTGCGAGGCTGTTTGACGAAGGTGCAGGCGAATTCTGCCCGAAGAGTATAGACGGTCAGGTGTATTGTAAATATGAAAGCTGTGTGCCGTGCATAGAGAAGTGGCTGCGGGAGGTGGAAAGATGACAAACAGAGAATACTTTAAAGAAGAACTCGAAAGAATAAGAGGAGGGAAAATTGCTATTGTTCATGGAATTCCTTTTGATTGCGAAGGAGACGAGATAAACTGCACTGATTGTGACAGAGATCAAGATAAGATGTCTTGTGGTGAATTAGAGTTGATTGAATGGGCGATGTCTGAACATGTGGAGTTAAAACAGTGTCCTTTTTGTGGAGAAGAATCCGTACAGTGTTGGACTTTGTATGGTGAAGATGGAAACAAAACGTATCAAATAAGATGCGTAAAATGCGGTTGCCAGACAAAGGAGTTTTATTACAAAGAAGACGCGGTGAAAGCGTGGAACAGGAGGGAAAATGTTTAATTTTGACAAGTGGAAAGACGAAAACGTTGTCATGCACTGCAAGACGCAGGAAGAGGCTGAGGCGTTTTGCAAAGAAATGGACGAAGCGGGGTTGACGTGGCATATGGGTCGCAGATACTCAGAATCAAATAATTTTGAAGAATACAAAGAAAACACTTGTTATAATTTCAACAGAGGACTTTACGGAAGTGTAGAATATTATAAGGACAGAGTATTTAAGATATTAGAATACTCCGACTACATGAACAAACCAAAAGCAGAATCACGCACAAAATCAGCCTACGAAACATCAATCAAAGAAATGATGTCTCACTGCGAATCTGTTTTAATCGAAAAACACAGAGAATATGCCACAAACGACGATTTTCATAACTTCAACGTGGCGGCGGAACTACAGGGCATCACACCTCTGCAGGCTCTTGTCGGAATGATGGACAAGCACGTCGTGAGCGTGCATGATTACGTAAATGAGCACGCAGAGGGGCGGAAGACAACGCCGGAGCAATGGAAAGAGAAAATCGGCGATAATATCAATTATCTGCTGATATTGTGGGCAATGGTTAACCAGGAGGTAAAATGAAATCATCAGAATACATGCGTAATATTAAAACACTAATCGACGCGCACGGGGTTGAAGAAACATTGACGATCTGCGAAGAGGAAGCGTCGGAGCTGATAAAAGCGCTGACGAAGTATAAGAGGGCGCGGAATCACTCTGAGCAGATGAGACGGAAAGAAGAGGCGCTGGAGGAAATGGCGGATGTGATAATTTGCATCGACATGCTCATGACGCTGTTCGGGATCACAGAAAGAGAACTGGAAAAAGAAGTAAAAAAGAAAATGGAAAGGAATTTAAAGCGCATTTGCTGAAAAAATAATTGGATATGGTATAATGAATGTGTCGGTTGGAGATGCCGCTCCGGCCAACGGAACAAAATCAATAACCGACATAAACGCTTTGTATACAGGTGCGGCATCATCTTTATACGGGGCGTTTTTTATTTCAGGAGACAAAATGATAAAAATAGACTCTTATTTTGAATCCCTTATACCGCCACTATCTGAAGACGAAAGAAAAGAACTTGAAAATAGCATATTGGCAGAAGGGTGTAGGGATGCTCTTGTGTTATGGGATGAAATTTTAATCGACGGACACAACAGGTATAAGATATGCACAAAACACGGAATAGAGTTTAAAACGATACAAAGAGACTTTGAAAACAGAGAAAAAGCGGAAGAATGGATAATCAGAAATCAGTTTGGAAGAAGAAATATAACTCCGTTTGTACGTTCTGAGCTTGCGTTAAGACTGAAAGATGTGTTGTCGGCACGGGCGAAAGAAAGGCAGATTAGAAAGCCTGCAGATTTTGTTGTGGCGAATTCGCCACAACAAGAATGTGATAAAACACGTGATAAAATTGCAAAAGTGGCAGGCGTGGGTAGCAATACAATTTCACGCGTAGAAACTATTAAGCGTGAAGCACCTGAACCAATTATACAGGCTACAAGAAACAACGACATTTCCATCAATATGGCACATGAATTTACTAAGATGCCGGAAGAAGAAAAGACAGAAATTGTCGAACGAATAGAACAAGGTGAAAAACCAAAAGAAGTTATCAAAGAGGTTAAAAACCGTCCGCATGTAACAAACAACAGCGGTAATAATGAATGGTACACACCTTCTGAATACATCGAAGCGGCAAGGGCATGTATGGGAAGTATTGACACAGATCCGGCAAGTAATGATATTGCGCAGGAAACTGTAAAAGCTAAAACGTATTATACAGCCGAAACGAACGGACTCGAACATAAATGGAATGGTAACGTATGGATGAATCCACCTTATTCATCAGACTTGATTTATAAATTCATAGAAAAGCTAAGAACGGAAAGAGAGAATTATAATCAGGCTATCGTATTGGTGAATAACGCCACCGAAACAAAATGGTTTCACGAACTTGTTTCCTTATCATCCTGCGTTTGTTTCCCAAAAGCAAGAATAAAATTCTATATGCCTGACGGAAAAACCGGAGCGCCTCTGCAAGGACAGGCTTTGTTATATATCGGAGAAAATGAAGAAAATTTCGAAGAATGTTTCAAGGAGTTCGGATGGATAGCAAGGATAACAGAGGTGTAATTTTAAACAGGGAGAGAAAAAAGCAAATAATATCATTTAAAGGTTTAAGATATGGGAATATAACGCCTACAGACTTAGACGGTTTGATTGAATACAAAAATAAAGCGTTTGTATTCATGGAATTTAAACTCAGAGATGCAAAACTGCCAAAAGGACAAAGACTTGCGCTTGAGAGAATGGTTGATGCGTGTGAAAAATCAGGAAAAGATTCTATTGCGTTAGTTTGCGAACATAATGTGGATAATCCGAAACAAGATATAGATGCATCGGAAGCAGAAGTAAGGGAAATATATTGGAACGGAAGATGGAGAAGTAAAAACAAATAAAAGGTATCGGATGTAATACAAAATTTTATACAATGGGTGGAATAGTTTTATAAAAGAGGACCTGACGAAATCATTTGAAGAGGAGGTGTGTATGGACGAACTTGCGAGAAACTTGAAAAACCTGCGAAAGCTTCGAGGTGAAATTGAAGGTCTTGAAATATCGATCCGCAAAGCGAGGAAGTTGACGGCATCGGATGTGGTGGAGGGATCGTCTGACGAATTCCCGTATGGCAAGAGACATTTTCGCATCGAGGGTGTGGATCAGGAAAAGGAAAGCATGTTGCAGATCAGGCTTTGGAACAAAAAGAAAAGGCTGGAGCGGGAAGTGATGGAGGCAGAAAAGTATCTCGATGCACTGGATAATCCAGAAATGAGAAATATATTGCGTCTGAGATATGAGCAGGGACTTAGTTGGATGGAAGTAGCGAAAGTCTGCGGGTCAACCGAGAAGGCGGTGCAAAAGCGCGCGGAAAGATTTTTAAAAAATCTTTGAAATGTCGTACATGTCGTATTTTTCTTTGATATTATGATATCAAGGAAAAATATAACACAAGCATTTTTTCCTCCTTTAAAAGTGTGATAGACTCCTTTCGAATGACGAACAGAACAGATGCAGCAACAGAGCCTCGCCGTAATGGCGGGGTTTGTTGTGTCCATGGAAAGGAGAAGGATATGAAAGACAGCATCCGATACAGCAGGCTGAAACAACTCATAGATGACGGCAAGGCGGACCGCTTTTATGGCTGGCCAATATGGCACAGGGTACGGGATCAGGTGCTAAGGTACGATCACTACGAGTGCCAAGTATGCAAGAACAAAGGAAGATACAGAGGTGCAAAGATTGTGCATCATGTCAAACATCTCAAGGACAGACCGGACCTCGCGCTGAGCCTATATGATCCGGAGACGGGAGGGAGACAGCTAATTAGCGTCTGCAAGCAATGTCATGAGGATTTGCATCCGGAGGCGATGCGGCACTATGTGAATAAAGAGCTACTGACAGATGAACGGTGGGATTGAGGAATGATATCGGAAGAAGACAAAGAAAAGGTAAAGCAGCTAAGGCTATCCGGAATAACTCCCCCATTCCGATCAAACGGACTTTTAGCAAGTACCCGCT
>CALWTS010000049.1 GCA_944384535.1 uncultured Clostridia bacterium | reverse complement strand
TCCATCATGATTGGTGTTATTACCTACATCAGTGTTTTGGAACGCCGCAAAGAAATTGGTATTCTGCGCGCTATTGGTGCAAGCAAGAAAGATATTTCGCGTGTCTTTAATGCCGAAACCATCATCGAAGGCCTTATTGCGGGTCTCTTAGGCGTTGGCGTTACGGCCTTGCTCTGTATTCCTGCAAGTGCGCTTATTGAAGCACTCTTTGATGTGCCGAATATTGCTCAGCTGCCATTGGGGGCTGCAGTTGTTCTGGTGCTGATCAGCGTGTTCTTGACTTTCATTGCCGGTCTTATTCCTTCTAAGTCGGCAAGTAAGAAAGATCCGGTAGAAGCATTGCGCAGCGAATAGCGCTGCTTGCGTTACGCCGCCGCGCTTAAATGTTGTTGTATCGCAGCGGGTTGCAACGAGAGAATTGCATCTGGTTGCAACAAAAGATACGTAATACAAGACCGCAGTCAATTATGACTGCGGTCTGTTGTGTGGGCTAGAGGAAAAGGTGTTGCAGCGGGTTAATTATGCCTAGTTGTAGTACGTTTTGAAGTTGTTGAACTGGCGAAGGTGGTTGACCACCAAATGACTCCAGCGCTTAAACGATAAATCACCGCGCATAAACAAGGGGTTAACCATCTTGCCTTGGCTGATCAAATCGCGCATCTGGTTTTTGGACTGTTCATCCTTAACATACTTGAAGGCAACGCCTTTAGGTACCACCATCCAAAGGGATGGGTTGGTGCAGGTAACAAAGTCCATGTCCTTTTCGTAGATATAGTCGTCAACCAAATAGCGGGCAATGTTGAAACCTGCGTTGGTGACGTAGAAATTGCTGCGGCCTTGGCGCACATTAATCTCGAAGAATTTGAACTTGCCATCACGTGGATCATATTTGATGTCGAAGTTAGAAAAGCCCGTAAAGCCAATTTCTTCCAGAAGAGCACGCGCCTGTTGGTAGAGCTCTTGGTTGTCTTCGGTCATGATTAACGCATGGTTGCCAAGACCTAAAGGCGTGTGCTCTTCAAGAAGCACATGGCCCAAGCACATCATTTTGACTTTCTTGTCACGTCCTGAATATGACGTCAACACGCGCATGTTTTCGTCATTACCAGGAATCATGTCCTGAATAATCAAATGAGAGCTATAGCCCGCCTGGTAGATTTTGTCGATAGTTTCATCAACTTCTTGGCGAGAAGCCAGCTTGTAGATTTTGTTTTGTCCCTCAAAGGAATGCGCGAAGTAATCAACGCTGTCCGCTGGCTTCAAAATAAGCGGATATTCGTAGGGAATATCAAAATCATGACCCATTTCAGGCTTGTAGATAAAGGTGTTGGGGTAATCAACACCCAGCTTTTCGCACAGTTCATAGAAACGTTCTTTGTTGACCAGCTGATTCATCAGGTCAATGCTGATGTAGGGGGCAATAACATTTTCGGGCAGCTTGTCTTTGCATTTACCAATCAAGGTGACGTAGTTGTCGCCGCAGCCCAGAACAAAAATTTTCTTGTTGCTTAAACGCTTGGCAAGAGCCGTGATGTGCTCCAGGAACACGTCTTCGGTATCCATCAAAGGGTTGCCCTGGTATTCGACAATCTTGCTGTTGATGCTCGGGCCGCTCCAATACTTACCAAAAACGTATGATTTGATTTGGTATTCTTCGTAAAATGCGCGCGCGACGCTGTACGTGTTAATGTCGGAGCCCAACAGAGCGGTAGCAAATTCTCTTTCTTTAAAGTCCACGTCAGACCTTTCCTTTGAGCGAATAAGATTGTCTTGTTTCTTATGTAATTATATAACTGTACTTTTTTTTCTGCATATACTGAACGGCGTGCTACCAATTCAACACGAATTCATCATGCCGAATAAACACAGTAACAAAAAGAACAAGGACAAAAAGCCCCAGCGTCCCTATGTGGGTGATTATGGCGTTGCTATTGAATCGGGACCCACCAAAGTAGGGGCCAGTTTTGGCATGATTGTTCTGTCGGTGCTTGTTGGCTTTCTGGTGGGTTTTATTGCGTGGGGTGCATATCGTCTAGCGCTTGCGCTTACCGATTTTGTTTGGAATGGCGTTACTCCCACCATTGCCCAGGTTTTGGGCACGGCTGATGTGAGTTCGTGGTGGTTGCCTGTTGTGGTCTGCGGTTTTGGTGGTCTTGTCATTGGTCTGTGGAGCCGTTTTGTTGGCGGTGTTCCTGAATCGCTTGAAGTGGTAATGGGAAGCATTAAACAAACAGGTGAATATCGCATTAAAGGGTTTGGCCGCAGCATCGTGGGCTTTTTCTTGCCGCTGATGTTTGGTGGATCAATTGGTCCTGAGGCAGGTGTGACAGGCATTATTGCCTCTGCTACCTGCTGGATTGGGCGAACCTTGCGCAAAGCAGGCTTGCGCGTCAAAGAAATTGCTGATGTTACCGTAAGTGCAGCGCTGTCGGCTATTTTTATTACGCCGCTGTTAGGCATTGTGGCGGTGGTGCAGGATGCGCTGTCAAAACAAGACTGGGAGCTGCGCGATGAATCTTCGGCGCGTGATGTAACCTCTTCAGGCAATCCCAATCCGCTTTCCTACGATTTTAGACTGTGGGCAAAAATCGTGCTCTACGTGGCTGCTGCCTTTGGTGCCGTTGCAGGCGCTTTGCTTATTGGTTCTCTTTTTGGTAGCGAATCAGGTATTCCTCGTTTTAGCGGAGAGCATCTTTCGTGGGGTAGTTTCTGGGTACTTATACCGTGCGTGCTCTTGGGCTATGTGGGAGCACTTATGTATCATGCTGCTAATTTCACGTTTGCCCATCTGGGGCGCGCCCTGCAAAAATTTACTGTCACGCGTGCGCTTTTAGCAGGTCTTGGTCTTGGTTTGGTGGGATCGCTGTTGCCTTACACGCTTTTCCCTGGCGAAATACAAGCGTGGGAACTGATGGATCAGTGGCAAACCATGAGCGCTATCGTCTTGATTGCAACAGGCTTGATGAAGTGTGTTACCACGCCGTGGTGTTTGAACATGG
>CALWTS010000048.1 GCA_944384535.1 uncultured Clostridia bacterium | reverse complement strand
ATATGAATCAGCACTTATAACATGTCCTGCTGGCGGAGCAAAATACCAAGTAAAATCTGGAGTAAAAAATGTTCCTTTATCAAGCTTAATTGAGAACTGAACTGGTTTGTTAAGGATACTTGACTTCAAGTCAATTTCAATTTTTATCCAATTCATTGCCTCCAAGCCATCAATACATCTTCCTTGCACCGGCGTAGGGCAAGACAATTGATACTTACTTGATATTACCTGATCTCCTAACATCTGAAAGTTGCCTTGTGTAGCTATGCACTTATGTGATTGCTCTTCCCCTTGAGTAATCCGAAATACTTTCCTTTTGGTGACATCGACTGTGGCTACCTTTTCACCCGGGTATAAATCAGGGTAGCAATCTTTTAAAGATTGATTTACATCCGCTTGACTTTCTAATGGCTCACATTTGCCCCAGACTTTCTCAATGAATTGCTTTTGATCAAAAAAGGAGTCCGTAATGTTTGTTACGTTGAACTTTTCTACGATGCTATTGCTAGATAAGAACTCAAAATTGAGGGAACATTGTGTAGATGCATCGTTTCTTACTGAAATGTAAGCTTTTTCTGGCTGGTCTACACTTTCGGTTGTTCCGCCAAAAACGGATGCAATGTACATGTATAGTTTTCGCCCATTAGCATCAATAAAAATCATATAGAAAAATTTACGAAGGACTATACGTTTATATATTAAATTGTTCGGATTAGAAATAACTAGCTTAATCTCGTCCAAAACAGTATCGCTCCTTGTCCTTTTCTATTTCTGCAAGCGCCTGTATTGTCTTAGTTGGGTACCGGCGATTAATGCCCACAAGAGGGATCTGAAATCTTTTATAATCTATTACATCTGACAAATACTTGAAGAAGATTCCTCGCCTTTTCTTGGTTCCTTGATGAGTATACATATAATTCACTGCGCAAGTTGGCGAGTGTTCAATCCCCAAAATTGCACTAACACTGTATCCTTTATTAAGGAAAGCTTCTATTTCTGTTTTTACTTCGTAAGCCAGCTTAGCGCAATGATCTTCAAATCCGAAAAGATTTTCATAGTATTGGATTCCGTGAGGCTTTCGATTAATGCCACAATTTGGATGATAGAATGACGCTTCAGGGCACGGCAACTGAAGCATAGAGTAATCATTCTCATTTAGATAATCCAACAAATCGCGTCGCCACAAAGCCTCCTTGTTCTTTCTGTTTGCCATTAGAACCGGGCATAGCAAGCAAGCGGGAACAAAAACAATTTTATCATGGCTCAAGCTCATCATATCGGTTTTCAATATATACTTTAGCTTTCTCCACTGATAATAATCCTCTGTTATTAATCTGCTGGAGGATAACTTTATCAAAATATGAGTGAACACCGTCAATAACGCTTTTGTCAACGCTCTGATTAATTGGAAAGCCTATCAAGCACTTTGGTTCCAAACTTTTACACTGATAACCCCTCGCCATAAGTTCATTATCCCTTATCCAGTTGTCATCTAAATCGTACACGGGCAGTAACAATTCGAGTCCAACAGACTTTACCAGCGCAGGGTAACGTTCCTTAGCCATACCCGGGAGCTCAATAACAAACCCCTGATCCTTTCGGCCCCCCTCCGCAATAAAAGAAGCTCCTCTCAACATTGCTATCCAGATAGAATAGATATACATACTTGTACGACAAATCAGGCAATGGAATTGTGAAGGCGTCAATCCAAAGAACTGTTTTGCTTGATCTTCTGGTTTCATATTAAAATAAGGTGAGAAAAACTCTCGTATAACACTGCTAATTTTATATACACCTAGGTATTCTGCACGATCCTGCCCATACTTAGCTATAATGCGTTCTGCAACATATTTTGCATCTCCAGAGCGATAGGAACAGCCATTGTCATATGTAACCATTATGAGATGATAATCTGATGCGTCTTCAAGCAAGCGGCATGCCGCCAAAAACGAATCCCTTCCCCCTGAAAGCATTAGCACTACTTTTTGTTCACTCATAAAAGGACTCCTTCTTTGAAAATAAAACACATTTAAGACCTAACAATCCATATGTATTTTATCACTTAAAAACTAACAAATCAATACAGCAGGAAGTAGTAATCGCAAAAATATGGTCACAGCTCGAAGCTGATTCTTCTCTCCGAGGTATCTTCCCAGCTAGGACAACGATGTGTTAACTACAAGTGCGTGGCAACTTTCAGCTACATTCATAATTATTCGTTGAGCTATTAGGAAAAGGAGCCTCATTATAAAAGGCCCCTTTTCTGATTATATTTCTGCTCTTTTTATTATTGCTCTCTTCGTAACGATACTATTTGGGCAGTTCCTTCTGGCTCTAGAGTCCCCTTGCTTAGATGAAGAAGCTCTTCTATCTCTCCAGGATAAAGACCGACGCCATAATCACCAAACAAATTGAGTAAACCATTTACTGTGAGAATATGCTCACTTAACAGCAAATCAATTGCTCCTTGGAAAATATTCTCTCCTAAAAAATATGGCGTATCATCGGGTTCTTTTTTGCGCCATCCGTTTTTTGATACTTGACGCATCAAATATTGAAATTGGCTATTCGATATATAATGCAGCTGATTTGCCCGATAGATCATCGACTGAATAGAAGACCGCCACTTTTTCTTCATCCAAAGATAATACTGCAAATCAGTAGGATATGCCTGAACGTCTTTCCCAAAGCTTTCTCTTGGAAGCAAAAAGGCGCTCGCAAAAACGTTAGCCTCAAATTCTCTCGTTTTAAACTCTTCCCGACTAAGCAAATCAAGATTGTCGCTCCAAGGATGTATAAGCAGATGAGCGAGTTCATGAGCTAAGTCAAAACGAATTCGTCCCTCAGGCTTACGTCCTTGATCTACGGCTATAAAGCAAATTTGTTCGCCACAAATCCTTGTACGTTGGCTAAATGCGTCGATGCTCTCGGTATCTGTCTCAAAGCCTGTTACAACAATCCCATTCGATTCCAGAAGATATTGAAGGTCTCTAATAGGCTCAAGACCTAATTGCCAATGCTTCCGAACCATCAAAGCTATTTCCTCAAGTTCGGAATACATTTTCTCGCAATCGCTGTCATCATAAATATTATACCCGCCAGAATAATTAACTGCAGGCAAATTGAGCAACGGAAAATCTATATACTGCTCTAATGCTTCGTAAATCTTAGCAACATATTCTAACTTTATGCTCTCCTTGCTGCGCGCTAGTTTTGTAGAGGATGCGAGGGAGCGGAAGTACGTTGTGGGAGTTTCCGTTTTGTATGTGTCCTCGCTAAGAAAAAAATCATACGGCACATTCAGTGCTGATGCCAACCTAAATCCACGTTCATGCTCTGGTCGCGTTTCACCACTTTCGTATTGGGAAATAGACTGTTTAGAAATACCCGTCTGCTCAGCGAGGGCTGTTAGGGTCAGCCCCCGCAGTTGACGAGCACTTTTTAACCGTTCCCCTTGGAATCTCTTTCCACTCATTACAGTAGTCTCCCTCACACTTTCGTATTAACTCTCTTTGGCTTGATCTTGCTCCTTGACTTTCGGAAGCGTCTGCTTCAACTTAGAAAGATTTCGGGTTGCCTCGTTGTGCTCAGCTGTGCTATAATTTTCTGGCACATCATCAATAGTAAGCTTGGAAAAGTCAGGCTTACGGTACTCGCCTAGATCCATCTCATTTACGGTGTTGAAATTGGGATCAAGAAGAACCAGGCTGGTGCTGGTCACTTCATCATGTGCCGCTTCGTAACAAATCACGCAATGCTTGTAACCCTCGTTAGGATCAATTGCACCATAGAAAATGCAATCATAATCCTGCTCATAAACCTTTTGATCAAATTGGCTCATATCAAACATTGTGGTTTGCTCATACCGGCCATGCAGATCTCCATTTTCCTTCATTAGAACGGTCTGCAAAAAGTGAGGCGTTCTTCGCAGCTTCCGGGGTATTTGACTGAGATTCGCTCTTGTGGCAATGCTGTAAGAAATCTTGTTCTCTCGATCAACAATCATTCTGCCGCGCCATCCATATCGAGTGAACGGATGCAATATTCCGCCGGCATTCACAGTGAACTGGCGGAGATTTTGGTTGATCCAATCGCCGCGAAGTCCTCCAATTCGATTGTTCGTTTCAAGGTTGTTTTCCCGCAACTCATTTGGGACATCCTCAGAAACGGCCTTTTCAATGGCTCTGAGCGCGCTAATCACGATGTCCATGTTGATCTCGATGTCTCCGAAGGTTCCAGCGTTAAATTTCATGGCGTATACTCCTCTTGGCA
>CALWTS010000047.1 GCA_944384535.1 uncultured Clostridia bacterium | reverse complement strand
GATCGTGATGGTCGAGGTGCGTGGCTTCGAGTCCCGATATCCGAGGTTCGGACAGCTTTACAACGACGATATGCGAGATGATGCCGATCTAGTACGCAGGCTGCATGACGATTTCCTAAGTGACGAGCTGCGAGTGGATGAAAGCATCTTCATCGCGGACGCGAAGTATCTAAAGCAGGTCATCGGCGTGTTCTCAGTATTTAAATGCGCTGATAACATCAGTATGTCATATGACAGCGCGAAGCATCGCATGCAGTTCTCTGCGATCTCTCCGCTCGATTTTGATAACATTTCAATTAAAGCGGTGATGCAAACGAAACGGAGGAACGTATGAACATCTGCATGCTCGGGGTCTGCATCGACAGTGCGCCGGTTCTGTTCGCGCTGCTCATGATGCTGTTCGACATCGTGAGCGGGCTGCTCAAGGGATTTTGCACGTATTCCCTTTCCAGCACGGTGATGCGGGAGGGCCTTGTGCACAAGGCCGTTTACATCCTCATCATCCTGCTTTTCGCTGCTTTCGAGGTCGCACAGCAATATTTCGTGGTAGGTCTCGACATCCCCACGACGCTCGCTGCTTGTATCTACATCATCACTGCTGAGCTGTTGAGCGTGCTTGAGAACCTTGTCGAGATCGCACCCGAGGTGGGAGAATGGCCGATCATCAAACAGCTTATGGGATTGGATGGCGAGCATGCGAACGATACGGAATATCGTAATTGACGGAATAACTTCGCTTGCTTGGGCGATTGTCGGTGCGATCGTGTATGTCGTGGTCATGTTGATTATGTTGCTGGCCTGCATTTATTACAAGCTTAGAGGGGAGTATTAAAATGCTCAAGGGAATAGACGGATCGGGGCATAACGGCTGGCCCTTCAATTCCGTTACCGAGGCGGGCTATCTCGAATCAGATTTCGTGATCGTCAAGGCCACGCAGGGGACTGGCTTTGTTAATTCGGGATTTTCTGGTGCTGCGGATAGGACGCTTTCAGACGGCAAGCTGCTCGGCTTCTACCATTACGCGAGCGGTGGAAATGCGCGAGCCGAAGCAGAACACTTCTGGTCGGTTGCGAGCGCATACAATCGCAAGGGTATCCCGGTGCTCGACTTCGAGCAGTACCAGAACATGCCTGCATGGAACGACGAGGATTGGCCGCTCGCGTTCGTCACTCGCTATCACGAGCTATCGGGCGTGTGGCCCATGGTCTACGTGAGCGCGGCATATCGTCATAAGGTCGCGGAATGCGCGGATCACTGCGCGCTGTGGGTCGCGGGCTACCCGCGCAGCAACATTACGACGTGGGAGAATCTTACTTTCAACTATAAGATAAACCCATGGAAAACATGGACCGTCTGGCAGTTCACGAGTGCGGGCGGGCTCGATCGCAACTGGGGAAATCTGACCCGCGAGGCGTGGAATAGCATCGCGAAGGGAGACGGCGCGTTGTCTAACGACGATATCTCGAACACGTCGAATACAAACAGCATCGCCGATTTGCTGGAGGGAATCTTGACGGGTGAATACGGAGCGGGAGACGAGCGCTGCGAACGGCTCGGAATCGCATATACGGCGCTGCAATCGGAGATCAACGCGATATATACAGATGATGATGTCGAGTTAGCATATCGTACGCTAGCCGGTATGTACGGTACCGGAACGCAGCGCAAGTTGATTCTAGGACATCGCTACGACGCCGTTCAGAAAATTGTGAACGAGATACTTGCATCTGTTTAACGCATCTGCTAATGTCGTAAATGCTTATTATCCAATTGTTAGGAGTTAAAATGCCATTCCACTATTTCACGATCGGAGGTTGCCGCGTTGACGGCTTCAAGGTCGCGCCCGATGGGGCCGTTGAGGATTTCACCGGCACGCTGCGCAACTCGTACACCTCATTAGCGCGTGCTTCCTCAGCGGCGAGGCGCAAGTACGGGGACAGCACCATCACGATCACGACCATCGAACCGCAGAAGAAGCGCTATAAGGTCGATTTGAAAAAGCTTCTTGATATAGCAGAGGAGATCTAAAAATGGAGAACATGGAACTCGCAACCGCCAACAACGACATGGCTATCTATCAGGCATCGCAGTATTCGACCGTCGAGGTTCACGACGCGCAGACCCGCAAGATGGTCGCGAACGCTGCGAACAACGCCACATCGCTCTCGGAGATCGGGAACGCTGTGTTCGAGGCGATCGGTGTCATGGCGAAGCCCGGTGTACGCCGTTCTCGCGATAAGAACGTGCCCGATGCGCCGTGCACCGATTGCATCATCCTTTGTACGAACGGCAAGGCGTACTTCACGAAATCCGAGGGCATCCGCAAGGCGCTCGATAATCTCGTCGGCATGGGGGTTTTCGAGGACGGCGAGCCGGTCAAGATACGCGTGGTGACGTCGCAGCTCCAGAACGGAAACACGCTGAAAACGCTTGAACTCGTGTAACCTATATCTACAGAGTTTTTTTCACAGGCCCGCGCTGCGAATCATCGCGGCGCGGGCCTTTGTCATCTAGGGAGGTATCGGCATGGCGCGCGCTAAACGTGCATCCGACGAGAGATATAACGCTCGACGCAGGGCGAAGCGCCTGCTGCAGCGCTTGGAGCGGGAGGACACAAGCGCCATGAGCCGAAACGAGCGGGCGGCGCGCGCGTCGTACATCCAGAGCATCCGCGATCAGATAGCGGAGACCTATCAGGAGCGAAAGGGAACGCGGCAGACGATCGCCGCGAGCGCCGATAAAGCACAGCAGGCATCCAAGCGTCTCGACCGGCAGACGCGGCCCGTGCGCGAGCAGCCTACCGCGCGCAAGCGCGCCAACCTGCTGTTCGAACGGCAGATGAACCTCGCACGCAACCAGCAGCCGTCTACGCTCGGCAGATACGGTGCAGCCGAGGTCTCCGTTTTCTACGCGGCCACGCGCCTCGCATGGCGCGGGCGCGACCCCAAGAAGCGCAACGAGTACATCATGCAGGCGCTCGGGGTCGATTCGCTTCAAGACGCGTTCGCGCAGGTACTCGCACAGAACCGGCGCGCGGTGCGCAGGCTCTCGCGCGAGCTCAACGCCTCGATGCTCGTTTCTGACACCGAGACGGACGAAACGTTCCAAGCGGGCAGCGAGCTGGATTCGGAGCGCATCGGCTCGCCCACGTGGGAGCCGTTCGTCAACATAATCAGATTTTAAAAATGGGATGCGATTACAGGATCGCATGCGCATACGACACGGAGACGTGCAACATCGAGGCCGATGGCGAATGGCTCGCATATCCCGTCTTGTTTATCTTCAACGACCTTCGAAGCGTCGATCTAGCAAGTTACGAGCCTGACGATTCGACGGTGACATTCGAGCGCACATGCGATAGAGCCTTGGAATATATCGAACAATTGATAGCCGACGGTAGGCGCGGTGGCTATATTCCGATCGTCTGCGCGTACAACCTGATGTTCGACTTGCAGCCGATAATATATGTGCTTAATCTGCGCTATGAGATCGAGGCGAGCGCGCAGTCATCGACGCATGCGTACACCGTCGATCTCGTGGACGATGGCGGTAGATGCGTGCTGCGCTTCTGGGATACGTATTATCTGGAGATGCGAGGTCTCGCGGCGATGGGGCGCACGTGCGGCATCGAGAAGGCCGTGGGCGATTGGGATTACTCTCTCACGCGTACGCAGGAGACACCTTTGGGCGCAGACGAGCTGCATTATGCCGCGCGAGACGTCGAGGTCATCCCCGCGTATCTCCGTTATCTGCTCGAATCCAACGAATGGTTGCAACCGTGGATGCTCGGCGTCCGCGTGCTCACCAAGACGTCGCTCGTACGCATGGCGGGGCGTCTGGAGACGGGGCGCTTGCGCTACTCGCGGCGCGGGTGCTCGCCGATCTCGGTCCAGAAGCAGTTCGCGGAGCTGTGCGCTTCGGAGATCGCGCCCGATTACGACTCGTACGCGCTGCGCAAGTGCTGCTTCCGAGGCGGCTTGACCTTCACCGCAGCCAACTTCGCGATGCAGGTACAGCGGCGCGTCTACTCGCTCGACGTAACCTCGATGCATCATGCCTATATAAACGGCCACATGGTTCCCGTGCGCTTCGCACCGGCGAGCGTCGAGGTGCTGGCGCTCTACGCTCGCCGCGTGCTCTGCGCGCCGATAGATTCGGTGCTGAGTCACTGGGAGGAACCTTTTTGCTGCGTTTTCCATGCGGCGTTTCGCTTCGAGGGATTGCGTCTCAGGAGGAACAGCGCATTCGCAGCGTGGGGTATCGCGACGATAGCGGAAGGGAAGTTCAAAACCGTCTCGCTCAAGGGCGAATGGGGCGGCGAGGCGGACAACGTTGCGGAGGATGCTGTGCGCAGGCGCTATCACGACATGGCGCGCGGAGCCGTCATGGCGTTCGGCAAGCTCATGAGCGCAGATATCGCGGTGCTGCATCTCACGGAGATAGAGCTGTGGACTATATCTCGCGTCTACGAGTGGGACGATATGCGCCCGCTCTATGGCGAGGCCACGGGCGCGTTCGTCAAGCCGCCCGATTACGTCACGCTGCTATCAAACCTGCTGTTCGAGCGCAAGCAGGCGCTCAAGGAGATATTGAAAGGGTATCGCGAGGGCGAGCCGTATATGGGCGATATCCATCAATCTGTGCCGGAGCACATCGCGGGCGAGGTGCGCGCGGGCCGTATGTCGCGCTCGGACCTCGAAGGATACTATACATCGACGGTCAAGGGCCAATTTAACTCGATTTATGGCACGCAAGCACAGGACGTTTTCAAGCCCGATTACGTGTGCGATGACGGCGAGCTATCCGTGAACGCATCGACAACGGTAAAGCCGGAGACGTACGGCGAGGCGCTGGAGGACAAGCGCAAGTCGCTCGTGCTCTACACCTACGGGATGCGCATCGCGGGAGGCTCGCGCATGGAGCTGGTGTGCGCGATCGAGATGCTGCACGCGGCGCTCGGGAACCGCGTGCGCGTGCTCGGAGGTGATACGGATTCCCTCAAGGCGTCAGCGATAGCCTGCACGGTCGATGACATCCAGCGGGCGCTGGAGCCATTGCATATCGCCGTCACGCGCGCCATAGATGCGTGCATGCAGCGCGTGCGCTCGCGCTATCCTGATTACGCCTCGACG
>CALWTS010000046.1 GCA_944384535.1 uncultured Clostridia bacterium | reverse complement strand
ACGAATTCCACATTGCGCGCCGTTTCGCTTTCCGTCATGGTTTCGCCGACCTGGTAGCCGCCGGCAAGAAGATCCGGCCGCACATGCAGCTGAATCATTCCGTCGAAAGTGACCGAACTCGTTTTTGTGTGATTGGCCGTGCAGATTCCCCTGCATGCCGTTGTCATCGTAATATCGGTCTGATGTTCCGGAATTTCGCTTTCCATTCCCTGGGGAATCACGGTAAAGGCGAGTCTTTTGTCCTTCTTCAGGAATAAAACCGTCATATCACCGCATTCAAAGCGGCTGAATTCTTCAAAAGGCAGCATTTTTTCCTCCCATTTTCGGTATTTGATTTATTATACTTGAGAAATCAGCCGATTCAAGAGCGTTTCTTTCATTCCGAAGGAAAAAACGGATCCGTCTGAGAGGATTTCTTCCTGCGGGCTGTTACCGTTCCGGGCGAGGAACTCTTTTCGCTTCTTTGATCCCGGAAACAGCCACGATCAGAAGGAACGCCCGTTCGCTCCCCAGGAAAGAAAGGCTCTGAATGATTTTTCCCGGATGAGGATTGTTCCATTTCAAGACGAACAGATCGCGAGTTTCCCCTTCAGGCAGAGCGATTTTCCCGGCGGAATCCGGATTATTTGCGGCGGAAAACCAGTCGTCACACCCCTGACCGCGGAGGAACTCAAAGGATTCCGCAGTTCCATCCGCATAGCGGACAATTCCTTTGCCGAGCGGTTCCCCTTTTTTTGCCGAGACCAGCAGAGCCGTGTTCAAAATATGGATCTCTCGCAGCCGGGAGTTCACAACGACCCGGGGACACTCGTCCGAAAAATCTTTTCCGACAGCAATCACATGTTTCAGCTGTTCCGGAATAGAGAAAAGAGACTCCTTATATTCCCGGATCCCCGATTGGAGCAGGATGAGAGAGCCTCCATTCAACTTGTTCTTTTCCGACAGGTTGGAAAAATCGGTTTTCAGTTTTGCAGAATTGGAACAATCGAAAAACAGAGTGTTTGCTCTCTTTTCCGGATCTGTTTTTCGCATCAGGCGCAAGTTCCGCAAATCGACAGAACCTTTTCTTATTACGCCGGCCATGACAAGGACTCGGGAATCCGGCTTTTCCACTCGAATCCCGACAGAGAATTTTTTCCACTTTCCAACCTCAAGCGGAGCAACCCCTTTCCAGCGTTGATTTTTCCCATTGCCCTGCTCGAACAACTGCAGATACGGCATCGTCTTCGTGTTCCCATCCGCTCCGAGGCGATACTCTCCGGACAGCTCATACCATCCCGGACGATCCAGGGACGCGAATTGAAGCATCCGGACATTTCTCCCTTCCGGGTTTTGAAAGCGGATCACATTTTTTCCCTCTTCCGTTCGTACAAACACTCTTCCGCCCTCGCGTTCGATGTGCCATTCCGCCGGTTTCATGGCATCTTTTCCATCCATGCCGATGTCCCCGACGAGATCCTTGAAATCCGCATTGCGCAAATACTGCCCCCCCTCTTCCGGTTCCAAATTCAAAGAGGAGAGATCTACCGCGCCTTCCAGAAAGGTCATTGTGCGGATCGGAACCGAACGTTTCTCCCCTTTTTTCAAAGCGAACGACTCGCCGGCGCCCATCAGATCGGACACGGATACCACGCCATCGGCTTCCGCCTGAAACGAGATCTTCAGCGGTCCTGTATACATGGAGTAGACCAGTACGGTCTGTGTGGATTTTCCCTTATCGAGCAAATATCCGAAGACCTGTTTTTTCAAACGCGGGAATTGAAGTTCTCCCGCTCTCTCTTTTCCCTCCAGTTTTGCCGCGCACTGTGCCAGCGCAAAGACCGGCTTCTGCGGACTCCAGCCATGGGCATTGAAAAGACCTTTTGTAAAGTAAACCATCTGCAAAACCGCATCGAAAAAGAATGTCCGGCTGAATCCATTTTTCAGGGACATGAAAACATCTCCCGCCGTGATTTCCGGAGTTTCATTCAAATGTTCCGTCAGCCAGATCTCCTTTCCGGGGAACAGTTTTGCATATTTTTCCAGATCCGCCCAGGACCGGTAGCGGTGCATTCCCAGCACATCAAAATATTTGCCGCCTCCGTGTTCGGCAAGGTATTGAATCAGATGTGGAAGGGGGACAAATCCGCCGGAAACGACAATCGCTTTCGGATTCGCTTTTTTGATTGTCTCATACCCCGCTTTCAGGAGAGCGAGATAATCGGAAGGAGACGCGGCAAATCTGTTATTTTTCCCAAGATCGCCCTCTGTTCCGTAAATCCAGTCCGGTTCATTGATCAGTTCCCAGTATTTGACAGAGTTCTTGTATCGGGAAACGGTCCGCTCCACATAATTGCAGAATTTTTCCAAATCGGCCGGCGCCGCCGATTTTCCTTTTTTCGCCCAGACAGGAGGAAGTCCGAGAACCGCAAGAATCTGGAATCCGTTTTCTTTTGCCTTTTGAACGGCAATGTCTGTTTCCATCCACTGCCATTTTCCGGGATCCGGCTCCACAGTTTCCCATGCGAAGGATCCCATATCACGCTGCCAGGAAATTCCCAGTTTTTTGTTGAACAGAACGTCGCGGGTTCCGGAAAGATGGTTTCCCAAGAACGAATTTCCTCCCCCTGCCCCTTTCATTGAGGGGAGAATGACGAAGGTCCGCTCCGCTGAATAAATCGGAACACCGTTTCGTTTCACAGAAAACACCACTTCATACCATCCGTTTTTTTCCACTTTCAGAGGGAACGGCTTTTCCTCCAGAGCTCCTCCCGCAACGGTATAGAGCTGCTCCGAAGAGAATTTTTTCCCATACGCGTCCCGGATTTTTGCAGTCACCAGAAATTCTGCAGAATTGCCGGTATTGAAAAAGGAAAAATGAATTTCCTTGCGATCTTCCGGTTTGAAAATGCTGTTGTTGGTAAAAAATCCGCTCTGCGCCACAACAACAGGACGGGAGTTCCTCTTCAGATTTTCTGTTGAACGGGCAAATCCGGAACTGTTCCGGTCGCAGTCGTGAAATGCCAGGGTGTGTTCATCTTTTTCCGGCAGAGCCCCCCGTGCGAACGCCCGGATATATTCCTCCGGGCGGACACAGTCTGATAGTTCAATATCATCCAGCGCACTTTCCGAATAAACACCATATCGGGACGCGACTCCTCCACCGAATGCAAGGTATTCCGGCATATAAGGGAATGCTTTTTTTCCCTTTTTTGTAGAAACCAGTCGTCCATCGACATAGAGCTTGTTCTGCTCCGGACTCCATGTATAGGCGATGGCGTGCCATTCACCTTTTTTCCATTGGATCTCCACAGAATTCCCGGCGATGCTGAAAAAAGATTTTCCATCTTTGCGGGGGAGCTTGTTGGGAGCCGAGCAGCTGGAGGCGAAACTGACGATTCCCGTTTCAGGACGATCGGACGGTGCGGCGATCTGAGTTGCCCACCCCCTGAGATCCCCGCAGTCCCTCTGCAAGGCAAGACGGAACTGCAGAGTTCCTGTTTCGGTATTCAGAAATCCCGGAGTTTTCAGAAACAGACGCGATCCCCTGTTCATAAACACGAGAGCCTCTCCATGGACCCCCTGGATATAGACAGGATTATCATGGATCCACGGAGCTCCGGCAAACAACGCGGAGGAGCAAAGACTTCCGAGAGCAAAACATAAAGCGGTTCTTTTTTTCATAATTATTCACCTTTCCAATATTGTTCCAGAGGATATTTCCGATAGAACTCTTCCGCACCGGCTTCTCCCGCCAGCCGTCCCTGATACATTGAAACATGTCCATCCACCCAGAAGATATTCAGCGCTCGGCCCCTGGCATGAAACGGATACGCAACAGGAGAATTCACGGAATAGATATGCGAAATATAATAATAAGCACGTGTTCGACCATCCTTGTTTGAGTCAGCCAGTTCGATTGTCTCAGAGGGTCTTTTGATATGCGACAGTTTCCGCGGAACAAAAGGCATGACCTTTGGATTTGCTCCATATTCCGGGAACTGCCAGCAGTAGCCCGGCGTCGGATCCGCAAAATTTTTTCTCCAAAGTCCACCCCAGTATTGATTTTGATCCTCGCGGCGCCCTGGACAGAAGAAATCTTTCGGCTGCAGCAGTTTGCTTTTATAGAGAGTGTAGGTCCAGTAAATATCCCCGTTCTCCCTCAAAGATGGAGTCATATCATCCCACATGTCGGCATAGAGAAGAATGGCCTGCCCGATGGTTTTCACTTTTGACATACAGGAAAGAGACATTGCCTTGTCCCGTGATGCGCT
>CALWTS010000045.1 GCA_944384535.1 uncultured Clostridia bacterium | reverse complement strand
GATAAATTAAGAAAAATAAATACCGCATTATCAAATGGTGATAATGCGAGAATTGTAAGATATTCGCGTAAAAACATTCCCGAACGGACAAATGTTGTCCGAACGACTATGTAAGAATAGAAATAAGGAGGTGCTGAAATGTAAAAAGTCGAAAACTAAATTCAAGCAAAAGGAGGATTTTAAAAATGTAAAAGCAAACGAAAACAATCATTGCCCCTTTAATTAGAAATAGAAAGAGATATAGAAAGACTAGAAATAATTAGGAGGCTAAAATGGCTAGAATTAAAACAAAAGATTTGAAAACTCAATATATGATAAGAGTTTACAATCAAGATGAGTATGAGATTTTTAAGCGAGCGCTTGAAAAGTTTAAGGACAAGTTTGATAGCCTAAATGACGCTATAAAATATTTTGCCTTGCTTGGTGCAGATAAAATGCTTGGAGATAACGCACTCAACCAAAGCATAAATTACAGCGAGATTAGAAATTACTTGCAAGAAATAAACGACAAACTTACAACCATATCTGCAAGCCAAAAAATGGACTTTGTGGACACTAATGCAAATGTGAGAATAAATCAAGCACTGCTAAACTTAATCACTAAACTTAATCACTAAACTAATCAATAAACAAAACCCAATAAACCTAAACTCTTACTCGCAAGGTTGGAAGTATGAATCACTAGATGAAACTGGCATTGACGCCGAACGAGATAGAATTTTAAGGGAGCTAATAGATGTCAGATAAAGTTCCAAATGTGATTTACAAACAAGAGTTCTTTTTGCCGAACTACAAAGACAAAACTAATCAAGACCAACGAAATTATTACTCATCTAACAAGTATGACGACTACCTAAAATATGTCGCCACCGGCATTAAAGATTTAGAGAAATTGGACTTTGTAGAATACTTAAACAACAGCACAAAATCTAGTGGGATTTTCAATGCAAATGGACTTATGAGCAAAGAGCAAATTGCAGATTTTAGAAAAGATTTGAGAGCAACCAAACCAGTTATTTGGTCTGGCATAATTTCCTTTGAAGAAAACTTTGGCAAAAAATGGTGTTGTTGTTATGAGCAAGCTTATGAACTTGTAAAAAACGAACTACCAAAATATTTCAAACGAGCAGGACTAAACCCTGACAACATTGAATGGTTTGCTGGACTGCACGAGAACACAGATAATAGGCATATTCATTTGTTGTTTTTTGAGAAAGAACCACAACGAATGAAAAACAAAGAAAAGCATTTTTCTCATGGCTACATTTCAAACAATGCAATGGATTTTTTGAAAGCGAATATTGAACTCTCTGCAACCAATTTTAAGGCTCGTGAGAAAGAAATAAGGTTAAGACTAACAAAGAGTGTTAAAGAGCGATTAAACGATGTTTCTGGGCTTAAATTAAAGCAAATGTTACTAGACCTAGCAAATCAATTTCCAGAGCAAGGACACACGTTTTATGAATGCGATAATATGCAAAAACTCAAACCAAATATTGATAACATTTCAAACTATATCATCTCCCACAATGTTGATATTAGCATTTACAAAAATGATTTTGATGACCTAGTGGAAGAAAAACAAAAACTTGTAGATAGTTACTGCAAGCGAAATGGTGTGGACAAACCACAACAAAATTTAAGCGAAAAATATACAAAAGATTTATATCGCAGACTTGGAAATTTGGTCGTTGTTAGTGCTAAAAGTTTGAAAGGTCAAGAGATTGAAAGATTAAAACTTAATGCAAAATATGTAGTCCAAAAACGAATGCAAAAAGACAAACTTTGGAAAGAACTTGAACATTGTATGTATCTAAATTCAAAGTGCGAATATGAAGCAATTAAGTGCTTTCAGGACTATATGAGAAAGCTTGAAGAAATGCGAATTAGAACACTAATAGATGAAGGCTATTTATCTAGTGATTTTGAGATGTAGAATAGTATTTTTGGTAGATATTTAGTATAGAGCATAAGCGAGAAACAATTATCAAATTTAGTGCGTAAAAGTCCGATGAAATCGGCACTTTTAATTGTTGCACTTAAATTTACTATGTTTTCTCGTCATTTTGGAAGCTGTTGGGATACCCAACACTTCTTACTGGCAACAAAGTTGCTACTTCTGTCTCGCTCGATGCGGATAGATTTTAATAAATTTAGATTTAGAAAGAGATAAAAAATTAAGTTATAGAAAGGAGTTAAATTTAAACTATGAAAGGACAATTAAACTATGAATTTAAACAATACAAATCTAAATTTAAACAACTTAATACAATCGGAAGTTGACCGAATTTCAATTAAATACAATAAAGATTTTTTGGATTGTGAAGACCTAATAAAAATTACTGGACTTGGCAGAGATAATGTTAGGAACTTACTCAGAAGCAAAAGTTTTCCAACAACCAAAGTTGGCAAACGACAAGTCGTAAGTGTGCTTAATTTTGTAACTTGGCTAACACTAAACAACACCGCAAGCGAGGTGCAAAATGGCTAGAAAGAAAGTTGTAAGCAAAACTCGTAGAGCCAATAACGAAGGCTCAATATTCCAAAGAAGTGATGGTCGTTGGGGCGGAGCCTTAACTATGGGATATGATGAAAACGGCAAGATTATTAGAAAAACAATTTATGGGGAAACACAAGCCGAAGTTGCTAAAAAGTTATCTGAAATAAGTGGCAGAGTTAAAAGCAATTCTTATAAACTTGTTGAAAATACTGACCTTGAAAAATTGATGTTCGAATATATTATGACATTCAAAAAGAGCACTGTAAGTCCACGAACATTTGAAGGTAATATTAGAAACTTCAAGTTGCATATTGTTCCACATATTGGCAAAATGAAAGTCTATGAGATTGATAATTATACAATTCAAAAATTCGTAAATATTCTTTTAGACCAAGGTTACAGTGTGGACACCATAAAGAAGTGCAAACACTTATTAAACCAATTTTTTGAATATGCAATTGATAACAAATGGATACTTGTCAACCCTACACTTAAAGTAAAAATTAAAGGCAAAAGGAATATTTATCAAGCAAACGATGATGAAAGATACAAAGCCTTACCACCTGAAATAAGAGATAAATTTTTGGACGCCCTAAATAAAGATGAAGCGAACTTTATTAAACCACTTTGTATTACTTTAATGTTTGCTGGACTTCGTATTGGTGAAACTTTGGCGCTTAAATGGAAAAACATTGACTTTGCAAATAAAACAATAAAAATAGAACGAGCAATTACACAAACTTTAAAGTTTGATGAACAAGGCAATATTAAAGACCGAACAACAGTTATTGGTGACACGAAAACTTCTTGTAGTGTTAGAGATATACCTGTTACGGATATTGTCTTAGAAACCTTAAAACAATGGAAAGAAAAGCAAAGTAAAAGACAAGAAACCAATCCAAATGTAACGGCAATTTTAACTGCACCAACATCATTTGTGTTTGCTAATGATAATGGAAGTTATAGGACTTATTATGGCACAAGAGTTATATTTGATAGGTTTAAACGAAGAAATGGTTTAAGTAAATATCACATTCACTTTCACGGGCTTCGCCATACATTTTCAAATATGCTTTTTGAAATGAATGAAAAACCAAAGGTAATTCAATACATATTACAAATTTCAAGATACTATTTATTAAATATGCGTAATTTATTAAACAATATTCTCTTGATAAGATGTTTTAGAATTACATACAATAAGCTATAATTAACTAAACGAATTTAGATACTTAAATTCATTATAATTAATTATCTTCATTTTAATATTTTAGATTTTTTATAATTTAGTTCCTAGTACTAATGATACAAATATTAAATATTTGTTATTAGATTTGAATCAATAACCATATTTTTTTACATAAAGCTATTATAGTAATTTTAATTATTTAAATATCTAATTTTGTTGTTAAGTATGTTTTTTATTATTTAAAAAATCATTATTTTATTCCATTTCAATAATATATTTTAAGTCCTCTATTGCTTTTGGTGCGTTAAAAAATCCATTTCCTACAGGATAATATACAGGAAAGCATTTAAAAACTTTATCTTCTATTTTTAAATCTTCACTTGTTTTTCTGTATTCACTTACACTTATTCTTTTATTTAGGACTATACTTGACACTTGATTACCAAATAATATAATTTTTTTCGGATTAACATATTTTATTTCTTCTAAAAGTAAATTTCTATATTCTTTAAAAATTTTATTAGGTAATATTCTAGCATCTTCTTGAGTACATTTAGCTAAATTTGTTATATATATTTGTTGGTTAGAAACTTCTTTATAAACATCTTTACAAAATTCTGGTGACCATTCTTTTGGTTTTATTTTTTGAATAATATCATTTAAATTTTTATTAAATAATCCAACATTTGTTAAAAAATTCCAAACCTGTTTTGTCCCAAGCCATTGGCATCTTATACCTTTCCACTCTTTGCTCGTAGCAATATTTTTCGCAGTGGGATTCATAAAAACTAAACATAATTTTGGATTTTTATCTTTTCCTCCGCCATAAACAGAATTACAATTAATACTTCCAAACTTCTTTTGCATTAAATCAAATTGTTTTAATAAATCTTCTTTTTTCATTATACTTACCTTTTATTTTTTTAACTTTTATACCTAATTTTATAATAAATAACTAACATATTTAACATATTTCTTTAAAAAATTATAAAATTCTTTTTATTATTAATTTATTTCAATAAAACTGTTTCTGCTCCAAAGCCAAAGAGGAGTATGCATATCGATAGGACAGAGTTCTGTTCCCTGCAATAATTCATACCATTTTTGAATAACTATTTTCTGAACATTATTTTTATTACATTCATCATCATTTATCAACCCTAATTTTCGTGTTGCCTGAATAATATGAGTGTCTGGAGCAATATTTAAGTCTTGAAAATTTTTATATTTAACATCTGCATATTGATATAGGACATAAAGCCAATAATTAAAAATTTTATTTCCAGAAAGGTATGGAAAATCTTTTTTATGCTCAACTTGAATATAGTTTTTTATTAGTTTAACATCAAAATTGCATTTTTTAAATAAATTTCTTATATCTCCATTAAAATGTTCATTTATACTTTTGCAAAGTTTTATCCATATTTCTGTTTGTTTTATTGGTTGTAATGCCACTTTATATTTTGTTAGTGCAATCTTAATTTTTTCAAAGTTACTACTTATTACTTTATCAATCTCAAAGACAAAATGTGTTGTTTTATCATTAAAAGTTAATAATGCTCCTTTCCATAATTTATATGAATTTCTTTGATAATTTAAAGCCATAGGAAGAGTAAAATAAAGAAAATTTTCTTTAGCCGATTTTGTAATTTGAGGATTACTATCTTCCGGCATAAATTTTCCACCAAGTTTACCATCTTTCCACATATTATATAATTTTTTAATTTTTTTTAATATTTCAAATTTTTGATTTTGTTTCATAAAACGATTATAACATATTTTTCATTTATTAATTATGCATTTTTTTTAAAAAATAAAATTTTTTAAAAATTTTTTATAAAATTTAATTGTTTATTTATAAGAAATTTAGAATTATTAGGATTTTATTAAAAAAGTTTTAAATTATTGAAATACACATATTTTTCAATATAAAAAATTTTGATACATCTTCAACAAATGTACATAATCATAGTTATTATAAAAAAAAGATTAATAATAAATTTTTATGATTTAAATATTATCTAATTGTAATATTTATATAGTTTTATACATTGTTGCATTTTTATATTAATTATGTTAAACTTATGATTAACGAGATTTAATATGTTTAATGGAAATCAAATTGAGTTTATAGTTAATAAAAAAAAGCTGGAAAATAATTGCAATTTATATAAAAAGATTGCTAACGTTTACTATCCTCTAAAAACAAATTCGACATCGCAAGTGTTAAAAATATTGAATTCCTGTGGTTGTAATTTTTTAATTAGTTCTATTAATCATTTAAACTTAATAAAAAAAAACAATATCTCAATTAATAAGGTTTGCAGTATGAATGTTCTTGCACAAATAGAAACTTTAAAGTATTTTTATAATAAAGGTGTTAGAAGTTTTACTTTTGATAATTTGGAACTTTTAAAAAAATTTTGTGATTTTGCATCTTTACAAAATACACAAATTGTATTAAGAATTTCATCCATGGTTATTAGACCAAATATCGTTAATCATATGGGAGCAACATTAAGTGAAGTAATTAAAATGATTTCTTTTTTGAAAGAACAAAATGCAAATAACTATGGTTTGTCTTTTTATTTAAATCACCAAGTAAGTAAAAATAAAAAAAATATTATAAAAAAGATGCTTTGTTTTATAGAGAAAAAATTATACAACTGTGGCATAAAATTTATAAATGTAGCTGGAATAAATGAAGATACAAAGTACTTAAGTAAAATTTTGTTAGACTTTAAAAAAAAAATTAAAATTGATTGTGTAAATTTAGAAATTGGAAGAATGATTGTAAATGATTGTATAGATTTAAAAACTAGAATTATTGATGTAAAAAATATAAATAAAAAACAATTTGTTGTAATTCAAAACGGAATCTATACAGGTTTTTTAGATAAAATCATATTTAATAAAAAATATGAAATGATGTTACTAATGAATGAAAACAATTTTGAAATAAGATATAAGAAAGATAAAATTTGTAATCATGGTTTTTATTTATTTGGAGGTTCTTCAGATACATTAGATTTTTTAGGGAAGTATTATATCAATAAGCGAGCGTCTAAAAATCTTATTATTGGTCAAAATGTTTTAGTTAAAAACGTTGGTGCATATTTTGAAGAAGTATTTACTTCATATTGTAATAATTTAGTTGTTAAATATACAGAGGTGTGAAATGAAATTTAAAATGTTTAGCGTTGTTGTTGGAACTGAGGCATGTGTAGCAAGTTGCCCATTTTGTGTATCATGCGAAAAGATAAACAAAAAAAATATTATTGAACCAAAAGTTAACTGGCGTAATTTAAAAATTGCTGCAAATCTTGCTAATAGAAGCAATATTGACACGGTTATGTTAACGAGTCGTGGTGAACCAACTTTATTTCCAGATCAAATTACAGAATATTTAAAAAATTTAAAAGAATTTAATTTTCCTTTTATTGAACTTCAATCTAATTGTATTCCTATAGCATTAAATAAAGAAAAATATAGAAATTACTTGAAAGATTGGTATAATTACGGCTTAACTACAATTGCAATTTCTGTTGTCAGTAGTAATGAAGAAGAAAATAGAAAAATATATATGCCTAAAGCAGATAAATATGTAGATTTAGCTGGGTTAATTAAATTTTTGCATAGTTTTGGATTTTCTATAAGACTAACTTGTGTTTGTTGTAAAAATATAACTGATACGCCTGAAAAAATATCAGAATTTATAAAGTTTGCAAAAGATAATAAGATTGAGCAAACAACCCTAAGACCTGTTAATGATGAATTTAGACGTAAAAGTGCTCAAGAATGGATTAAAAAAAACAGACTTGATGATGAAGATAAATTAAAGATAAAAAATTTTTTAGATAAAAATGGAACGAAACTTTTAGAAATAGGTCGTATAGGGACCATTTATGATGTAAATGGGCAGAACGTTTGTTTATCATTACCATTAAATAAATATACTAGAGATACCAATCCCGAGAATCTTCGAAATTTAATTTTTTTTCAAGACGGACATATTCGATATGAATGGGAAATGGAAGGAGGGATATTGTTATGAAAGTTTACAATGTTCAATCAGACATGAAATTAAATGAACAATTAAAACATTGTTTAGAAGAAATTAGACGTCGAAAGAATTTTAATGTAAAAAATTATATAAAAGAAAAATGCGAATTACTAAATACATACATGAGGAGATGTAAATTAAAAGCTTGCGTTATTGCAGTAAGTGGAGGAGTTGATTCATCAGTGGTTTTAGCATTAGTTAATCATGCATCAAAGATGCCAAAATCACCAATAAAAAGAATAGTTCCATTGCTTTTACCGATTGTTAATTCTTGTGGTGTAACAAATCAAGAAGAGGCAACTAAAAGAGGTGAGGAACTTTGTGAATATTTAAAATTGAATCCTTATATAATTGATTTGTCTGAGATTAATACAAAAATTCAAGAGTGTTTAGAGCCAGTTCTTAATATTCAAGGTAAAAGCTGGGCAATTGGTCAGCTTGGTCCGTATTCAAGAACGCCAATTTTATATTATACAACCAGCTTACTAAATCAAGAAGGACTTCCGGCAATAATTTGTGGAACAACCAATCGTGATGAGGGAGCTTATTTAGGTTATGTTGGAAAAGCATCAGATGGAATGGTTGATGTTCAACTTATTTCAGATTTACATAAAAGTGAAGTATATAAAGTTGCTGAATTTTTTAATTTACCAAAAAGTATTATCAATGTCGTTCCTAGTGGAGATATGTATGATTATAGGACAGATGAAATGGTTTTTGGAGCATCATATGATTTTGTAGAACTTTATTTAAATTATTTAAATTTTAGTGATAAAAAGAAAGACAAGTTTTTAGAAAAATTAAACGATGAAACAAAGAAACAATTTTTATTTTATGCAAATAACTTAGAAAATTTACATTCTTATAATAGACATAAATACATGTCAAAATCTCCAGCTGTACATTTAGATTTGTGGAACAGTAGTTGTAAAGGAGGTTGGGATAATTACTTTAAAGTCATAAGAGAATGGTTAAAGAATGAGTAGTATTATGAAAAAAAATAAAAAATTGTGGGAATTTTTAAATTTAAGCTCAAATTTTAATTCAGAAAATATCTATGATGCTTATAAAAAAATTAAATTGAAAACAAAAAACGTTAAATTAGCATATAAAGTTCTTCACGATCCTTTTTATGCTGATATTTATAAAAATCATTTAGATATTGATTTTTTAACAAATGCAGGTTTCATTGTTGATAAATTAAAAATAGATGGAAAAGATATTTATAATCTTAATTTTTTATCGACTCCGTTTGGTAAAATTTTAGATAATATAAATTCTCGAAAAAAAAATGTTGTTTTGCTATCTACTGGTGGATTTGATCCCATTCATGCTGGTCACTTAAATATGATGGAAAGTGCGAAGTTAGAGCTTGAAAGAAAAGGATATAATGTAGTAGGAGGATATTTTTCTCTTTCACATGATGATTATGTTAAAACAAAACCATATGTTTCAAACAATATTTATGAGCGAATTTATAATGCAAGAGAGGTTGTTAAAGATAGTTCATGGTTGATGATAGATCCTTGGGAAAGTTTATACGCAAAAACTTATCTTAATTTTACAGATGTAATATTAAGATTAAAAAATTATCTAAATAAACACTTAAATTTAAAAATTGAAGTTGCTTATGTATTTGGCGCCGATAATGCAAAATTTATGTACTGTTTTAAAAATAAAGGAATTGGTGTTTGTTTAAACAGATCCGGATTCGAGAAAGAGTTTGAAGAAACAAAACTAGCTTTAGAAAATGAAAGATGCTTATTTATAGAAAATAAGAAAGAATTAACAAAACTAAGTTCAAGATTGTTTAGACAAAATAATTTAAAAATTAAACCTATGGCAAATTCTATTGGTAGTTATGTTATTAGAAATGAAGGGTTATTTCCACTGATGAATTATTTAAAAATAACAAACAAAAATAAATTATTAAAATTACAAAACTGGTTTTTTAAAAAAATAATAAATTTATTTAAAAATACATTTAAAAACTTAAAAATTAGTTCTGTTGATTTAAATAAACAATTAGAGTTAGTTAAAAAATCATTAGATGGGAAAAAAAGTATAAGCCTAGATACCTATTTTCAAGGCACAAATAATTTAGAAATAAGTAGATTATTTGAAATATCTGATTATCAAAATTCATATGTTCAATTAATTGCAAGGCCAGGTTGTAAAAAGTTGGAAAATCAGGTAGAAAATATTAGACCATCTAATTATGTTTTAGTTGATGATGATAGTGTTAGTGGAAAAACAATTAATTCGGTATTAAATATTTTACCTAAAGATGTAGTTATTACAGACAAGTTAATGCTTACAAGTATCATTAATGAAAGAATATTTGATGTTGTAGATTTGAGAGATTTTATTGTAGGAAGTTTAAAGGGAGGGTTAATAGTAAGGTATGGTTCAAATAGTATTGCAAGAGTACCTTATGTTCTTCCATATGTTTGTTTAAAAACTCGAGCTAACATAGATGTAGAAAAAGAAAAAAATTTTTCTATAAAAATATGGAAACTAAATTTAAAACTGTTTAAAAAATTAGGTAAAGAAGCAACTTTAAAACTTGCTGATAAATATTTTATTAAATTAATGGAGAGTATTGGATTTAATGAAAATACACCAATGGCAACAATTTGTTGTTGGCATTTAAAGAGGTTGAAATAATGGAAAATATTACTGTTATAGAATATAAAGATGAGTTGGAGAATAATGTAAAGAATTTTTTAATTGAAGTAGCAGTAAATGAACTTGGTTTTAAAACGTGGTTGGAATATTTTAAAAATAAAGATTTCTCTTCGTATAAAACTAACCATAGTAAATTTTATATAGCTTTAAATTCAAAAGGTCAAATTATTGCTACTTGTGCGGGATTAAAAAAAGATGAAAACATTATAAAATTAAATAGCTTTTACGTTTTAAAATACTATCGTGGAAAAAAAATTGGGAAAAGATTATATGATTTAGTTTATAATTTTGCAAAAAATTATGGATATAAAAAAATAATTTTATGTGCACATAAAGAAAATGAAATTGCAGTAAAATTTTATTTAAAAAACGATTATTATCTAGAGAAGGTTGAAAATAATGAATTTTGGTACGCAAAAAATATAGAGGAAGGAATAGAATGAAAAAAAATATACGAAATTTATTTTTATCTATAGAAAATAATGATGATTATACAAAAGGTAAATATGCTGGAAAAAAACAACAAGTTTTTGATTATATAAGAAAATGGCAAAATGAAAAGTATGTAAAGAACTTAAGTATAAAACCATTGCAATACACTTTTGAAATAACAAATAGATGTAATTGTAATTGTCAACATTGCGGAATGATGGCTAATGGAAATCAAGACAAAAAAAGGTTAAATTTGTGTGAGTTATATGGCATAATCGATGGATTATTTGAATGTGGTATACCAGGGTATGCGGTAACAGGGGGCGAGCCATTTATTGAATTTAATAATTTATGTAAAGTTATTTGTTATGCTAAAGGTAAAGTAGATATTATAAAATTAATATCAAATGGATTTTGGGGAGAAAATGTAAATTATTATTTTTCTAAATTGATTAATAGTGGACTTTTAAAAAATAAGTTTTTTATTCCAAATTTACAAATTTCAATAGGAGAGCAAGATGTTAAACTGGAATTTGTATGTAATATAATAAATTATTATGTTAATAATTTTAAACAAAGCGATTTACATTTAGGAATTATAAACACAAGAATTTTAGGAAAGAGGATCTCTAAACTAGAAATATTGATAGATAAATATGAAGAGTTATACGGGGAATTTCCCAAAGGCAGAATTTTTTTAACAGAATCTAATTATGTTAATGTAAATCTGGATGATAAAATAAGAAAAAAATTAAATGTACCAGTTTTTTGTGCAAAAGATATAATATGTGATTGTGATAATACTTTTCAACAAACAATAGGAAAATTTGTAGGTCCGAAAATATTTATGAAATGTAATGGGGACTGTTATCCATGTGAAATTTTTAATTTACATAGCGCAATGTATCTGGGGAATTATTTTAAAGATGGGTTAGTTTTTGTTTTAAAAAATTTAAATAAAAACAAATATATAAAATTTATAAAAAAGTATGGAACAAAGGGATTTAATAATGTAATTGATAAAAAAACAATGGAAAGTAATTATTTTGAAACATCATGTAACGCTTGCGAGTTTTGTATCAAGTATTGTGAAAAAAATAAATTATTGGGTGAGTTATGAAAAATTTAGATGAAATGCCTCAAATTTGTAAATATTTTAATGGAAATGGATTGGTAAAGCAAGAAGTGTATAGAAGTAACAAATATAGTTTAATTTATGTTAACGAGAAACTATATGAATATATATTTAAAGAAAAATTTAATTTTAGCCAAGCAAAGAAAAAAATTGAAGAATTGTTTAGTGTTACATTGCAAAAAAACAATAATTTTATAACTAATGGTTTTTGTGACAAACAATTTGATCCAATGAATATATCTTTGTGTGGAAATTTGGGTTCAGGAAGGTCTTTTTTTTATTTAAAAAATTTTAATATAAAAGGTGAAAAAACTGTACTTGCAACATCTAAAAGATTAAATTACGGTGATGGAAAATATCCACTTTTTTCAGCTATAAAAGAGGCTGTTTTTGCAAATATTTTAGCTGATGATTTTAATTTATCTAATTTTAAGACTTTAGCAGTTTTAAACAAAAATGAGGAATATGTATATAAACAAGAATATTTAGATTCAAATGATAAAATTAGAATAAAAGAAATACCAGTATCTACTGGTATTGAGATAAGATATTATAATAGCAAGCAATTATTTAGGTTAAGCAATTATCTATTAGAAGAAAAAAATATTAGTCAAAATTTAATTTTAAATTTGGCAAAAATTCTAGCATCAGTAGAAGCAGAAAAGTTTTGTAAACGTCTTTTGCATGGTTCTTGGTCTGTAGGAAATGTATCTATAGATGGAAATTTAATTGATTTTGACACCGCGTGTTTTGTCAAAGGAAGATTTCCACAATATTCAAATACAAACAAGTATAAAGCAAGTTTTTTTGGATTTGAACTAGATGGACAAAAAATAATGATTGAAGAAATATTTAATCATTATAAATTTGATCAAGATAAGAAAATTGAAATATTAAAAATCATGGATCAAGAATATCAAAGTAAATTAAAGCAAGAATTTTGTGAGTTGATCGGCTTAAGTTATGAAAATCATTATTTAAAATTTAAAGAAAAGATAGATAAATTATTTGATAAATTTTATGAGCTTTCTAGAAAGTTTTTACCAAATTACTATGATACTGATGTTGTTGAACCATATGTAAATAAAACTTTTTTATTTGATTTTTCCAATTTTTTTTGTAAGTTTTTATTAAAAAACAATTCAACTATCCAAGGTTTAAACTTGTTAATGAATGATTTAAATAAAGTTGAATATAAAAAAATAGGGTTTATTAAAAGAAATATAATTCAATTTTTTAAAGATTATTTAGTTGATGAAAGTAAGTTGGATAGTTATTCACTTGATGCTATAGAATTTATAGAGCAATACAAAGATTTGTTTAATGATATTTCAAAACAAGAAAATTTGAAAGAAATTATTATTAAACAATTTGTTGTAAATTTTGATAGAAGCTATTTAACGGGGAATAATAATTTTATATTCGAATTGTGTTCTTTGTTAAGTCAAAATAAGATTTCTGTTTCAACTTTTAATTTAATATTAAATAATCTTATTGATGCAAATAAAAGAAAATATAGCGATCAAAATTATATAAATCTTAAAATATATACTAAATTTTTAACATATTTTAAAATTGAAAAAAATAATATATTTTTTGTTTTAAAAGCATATAACGATAAAAATATTGATTTTGCAAATGTTAAAATAGGAGAAGAATACTTTAGTTTAAGTTATAAAAACAATATATGGCAAACTAAAAATATTTCTTTTAATAAAATGCAATTTTTATTTGATGAAGAAGTTTTTATTAATGGTAAAAAATTTAATAAATATTTATTAAATTATTGACAACATTAATTTACTATAATATAATGAAACTAAGATGGGAGGCAATTTATGGGATATACATCTTATAGAGGTAAAGGTTCATATTCAAGTTCATCTAGTAAAGCAAGACCTCTTTCAACTTCTTTAAAACAAATTTTGGAAATGGTTGAAGAAATTGAGATTATAAAGCAAGATATTAAAGATAAACAACAAGAACTTTCAAGAGCTGAAATTAAACTTGGAAATGAATTAAAAAAGTTAGATCCTGCAGTTAAAGAGAGAATCAAAGAAATATTACGTAATGATTTAAAGTTACTAGAAGATGAAAGGGAGTAGTAATATAAAATATTTTATATTTTTTATTAGTAGGTTATATGCAATTTTTTGAAAATTTAGCAGATGATGAATGGGAATGGTATATAGGTAAACTATATACCAATATTTTTATGGAGTGCTTTAGTATTAATAATATAAATTCGGTAGTTGAACTAGCCCCAGGTTTTAGATATAAAATTGCTTATGCACTTAAAGATATAAAATTCTGTGGAATGATTTATGTTATTGATGAAAATAAAAATGTTTGTGAATATATTAAAGATAAATATTCAAAAATTTTGCCTATGGCAACAGTTGTGGTAATTAACGAGAGTTTTGAAAATTCTATTAAACATTTACCAAAACAAATAGATTTATTTGTTTCAAACCACTCATTAGATGATATGATAATTTCTAAATATTTTACTTATACTAAAAATAATCAAACAAGTCAGAATGATTTTGTTTTAGCGTGGGATAGCTTAGCAAAAAATCCTAAAATATATAATCATATTATAAAAGGTGTTTATAATAGTTTTATAAAATTTTTTAATAAAATTAGTATTAAATATGTAGCAATAGCACAATATGAAAGCAATTTATATTTTAAAAATAAAACAAACAACATTAAGAAAATTACTCAAAAATGTTTTGAAAAGGTTAAGTATTTGGTAGATGAAGATAAAAATAAAATAAAGCTTGCATTAAATTATTATCCATTTGGAGAAGATAAAAGATATTTAGGTAAAGAATTACTATCTAATACTCAAAATGCAAAGAATTGGATTGTAGGTGAAGTAAAAAGACAATAAGCTAATATGTTGTTTAAAATATTTTAAAATTGTTTTAATTAAAAAAATCCGGTATTGAAACTGGATTTTTTTAATTAATTAAATTCAAAACTTTTAACTTTAAAATTAAATATATCAATTATTGAAATTGTTACTAGTCATCATCTTCAATATCTTCATCATCGTAGTCGTCATCTTCATCATCATAGTCATCGTAGTAATACCCATCATTATAGTCATCATAGTTATCATCATAATTGTTTGAAGTATAGTCATAGTTATCATCATTTTCTTCGTAATCTTCTTCATCTTCATAAGAATCATAAACATCTGTTAATATTGATTCTTTAATTCTTGAAGGATTAATTTTTTTTGAATCTTCCCATTCCCTTTCAGATATTACTGTTATCCATGGCAATGGACTTAAAAAATCTTTTAAACCTTTTTCGCCACCAATTTTTTCGGAAGTGTAAAAACAATTTTCGCTGCCACACCAACAGTCTTTACCTAAACTTTCAATTGCTTTATAAATTTCTTGACTATAAGAAATATCATCTGGTATACAAAAATTTTCATTGTAAAAATCAATATCACTAATGTAAAAAATTGAACCATTTTCAGATGTGCTTGATTCTGTTTCATAACAAAGTATTGCAATGAATTTTTTTCGAACTTTCATAAGATTATCTCCCTTAATAATATTATAAAACGTTTTGAAAATTTGTCAATTGTTAATTTAAAGAACGTAAATCAATTTAATTAATTTTTAAGGTATAAAGTTTATGCAAAATTGCAAACTCTTTTGATGAGTTCATAAACAACTTAAAGTCGTTAGACAAAATTATAAATTTTGAACATAAAGATAGAAGTACAATTAGAAAATTTGCTAAATCACTAGATAAATTAAATAATTCTGATGGATTTTATGAATCTTTATGTTATGATGTTTTAAAAAAAGATGGGTTTTACTATAAAAATTTTGAAAGTATAAGCACAATTGAAAAAATAAAAAGAAAATTAGCAAATGCAGATATTATTAAAATAGAAAGTGAAAATATTGAAAATGAAGAAATTAAAGGAAACTTTTTATATGAGGTAGATGATACTCTTTATTTTAGTAAAAATTTCAATAATATTGTTTTTGAATATTCAAAGAATTATAAAAATCAAGATAATTTAATTAATTTTGATAATTATGTTAAAAAGTTTATTCAAATTTGTTCTAGAATTAAAAACAAACCATCACTATTATTCATAAATTATCTTCCTAAAAATTTTAATAAAATTTTAAATGGAGAGGGGAAAAATTATAAAAGAAATTACAACGTTTTATCTGGTTTAAATGAAGATGAAGAGATTAACGAATTTAATACAAATCCATGTGTTACTTACTATGGCTCAGGATTTAGTAGTGTTTTGTGGGAACTTATTGAAACAAGAAGTAAAATTATTCCACAAAATAATATTATTGTATTTTTTAGTGAACCAGAAAGTATATATAACATGCCTAGTTTGGATAATTTGATTAAAGTTGCTAGAAGCAGGAAAGTTTATTTTGTATTGAATTTTTTAAATAAACGTAAATATTCACAAATTTATACTCCAGAAGCATATCAAAACATCAAAAATAATTGCAAAATTAAATTTCTTTGTAATGATAATGGAATTGTAGATGTTCAACCATGAATGAAAAAATAATTAAAAATTACAGGGAACTATTATTTAAAAAAAGACATGAAGTTAAGATAATATTTATAAAAAATCGTTAAAATTCGTATGTTAAAGAGTTTTAGCGTTTTTTATGTTTAAATTAAAAATTTTTACTTAAAATTATTTATTGTGCGAAGAAATAAATGAATTATTACTAAAAAATTTTTTATTAAGGAATGTAAATAAAATAAATTTATGTTATAATGTTTGTATTGATATTAACACCATTTTATATATAGTTATATAAGAAATTCCATTAGTAATTTTTATGTAAAATATTTAAGATTTATAATTTTAATACTTTTAGGATAATAAGGAGGATTAAATGAGATGATATATAATGAACTTTTATCTAAATTAAAAAATGAGAATTTTATAAATTCTTTTGAAGTTATCGAGGGAAAAGGTAGTGTCATAGTTTCTGCTCCACACAGTGTTACACAAACAAGAGATGGAAAAATTAAATATGCAGAACCTGAAACAGGAGTTTTAGCTGTTTTGCTGCATGATAAAACAGGTTGTCATGTTATTTATAAAACAAAAAATAATAAAGATGATGCAAATTATGATGAAAATTCTGATTATAAAAACTTTTTAATTGATTACATAAAAAAGCGTAAGGAAATTAAATTTTTGCTAGACTTACATCAAATGTCTCCAACAAGAGAAAATTTATTTTGTATTGGAACTGGATATGGTAAAAATTTGTGCAATAATTTTAATATTGTTGATAATATAGTTAATAAACTTAATCATTATGGTTTTGATAACATCACAATAGATAAACCCTTTGCTGCATCATATAAAAACACAGTTTCTTCTATGATTTCTCGTGAATGTGAAATTCCTTGTATACAATTAGAAATTAATTGTAAGTTAGTTTGTGAAAGTTTTAAGGATTATTGTTTTGAAAAAGTCGTTTTAGCATTAGTTGAAATTATTGATAAATATAATAGTTTGGAGATGTAAAAATGAAAGGTTGGTTAGTTGTTAATGAATTTGTTAGATCAGACAAGTTTTATGAAATTTATAATTATTTAGAAAATAGTGCAAAAAGCAAAAATGTTGAAATTGTTAGGTACACCAATGCTGATTTATGTCTTACTTTTGATGGTTTACAAAAAAAAATAGACATAGAAAAACCGCAATTTTGTATTTTTTGGGATAAAGACATTTTACTAGCTCAGCAATTAGAATTATGTGGATTAAGATTGTTTAATAGTGCAAAAGCAATTGAAGTTTGTGATAATAAAGCTTTAACTTATATAAATTTGTTAAATAAAAATATTGCAATGCCGAAAACTTTGGTTTTGCCTAAAAGATTTAGGAGTGTTAACTGGAATGAAGAAAAGTTAATTTTTAAGATTATTGAAATTTTAAAATTACCTTTGATTATTAAAGAATGTCATGGTTCTTTTGGACAACAAGTATATTTAGTAAATACTAAAGAGCAACTTATAGAAAAATTATGTGAATTAAATACAACTCCTATTATTTTGCAGGAATTTATAAAATCTAGTTTTGCTAAAGATATTAGAATTAATGTGGTGGGTGGCAAAGTTGTTACTTCTATGTTGCGTTATTCTGCAAATGGAGATTTTCGTGCAAATATTTCTAATGGTGGAAAAATGAAAGCTTACTTGCCAACCAAGGAAGAATGTGATTTAGCAATCAATGCTTGCAATGCTTTAAATTTAGATTTTGCTGGTGTAGATATTTTATTTGGGGAAGATAATAAACCAATTTTATGTGAGGTAAATTCAAATGCTCATTTTATGAATATTTATAATTGTACTGGTGTAAACGTTGCGGATTATATCATAGATTACATTATAAAAGAGGTTGATAAAAATGGTAGGTTGGTTAATATATAATGAATATGAAAAAAATAGAAATATCGAATATATAAATAAATATTTTTATTGGGGTAAAATATTAGATATAAAAATTGAGTTAGTTATATATGAAGATATTAAAATTGCTGTTCAAAATAAAAGTTTTGATTTATATTATAAAAATCAAAAAGTTGTTGATCTTCCTGATTTTATTATTTGTAGATATCCTGACCAAATACTTGTTAAGCAATTAGAATATATGAGAATTCCCGTTTTTAATAATTATAAAGTTAGCGATTTAACAAACGACAAATTTAAAACTTATCAATATATAACTTCTTTAGGTATAGAAACCTTAAAAACAATTTATTGTTCGGATATTAATTTATTACCTCCTTTTTTTCCGTGTGTTATTAAGCCAGTTGATGGGAAGGGCGGAAAAGATGTCTATTTATTAAATAATATTAATGATTATGAAAATGTTAAAAAATTTTATGACAAGAAAAAATTTATATATCAGGAGGTAGCTAAAAACAAAGGTAAAGATTTAAGAGTTTATGTTATAGGGAAAAAAATCATTGCGGCTATGCTTCGATCTTCTGATGTTGATTTTAAAAGTAATTATTGTCTAGGTGGAAAAGCAAGTGTTTATTGTTTATCTGAAGAAGAAAAAAAGATAATTAATAAAATTATTTCTAATTTTGATTTTGGGTTGGTTGGTATAGACTTTGTTTTTAACGATAAAATAATATTTAACGAAATAGAAGATGTCGTAGGTGCAAGAATGTTATATGCACATACTGATATTGATATAGTAAAAGAATATTTACAATTTATTAAAAAGAAAATTTTAAGAGATAAAAGAATTAAAATGCCAAATTATGAAAAATAATAATTTAATATGAGATATTGGTTGAATAGTTTTTATTTTTTTTTTCAGGCTCTATAATTTCTTTTTTAATAGAAAAGTTAGTAAAATAATTTTTGCAATTATTGTTTTTTTATTTTTAAATATTTTACCTTTTAATTATTTTTTATATTAAATAATTTACAAAAATATTTTTTTACAGGATACAATTCAATAATATTTTTTTGATACTCTTTTATTGTAATGATAGTAAATAGAAAAAAATGAAGTTTAACTTTTAATTTTTGGTGATTGTTTAGATTGACATATTTAATAAGTTATGTTATACTATTTGTCAGTGTTAAGGAGACAAAAATGAGTGTTGATTTAAAAAAAGATTATATTAATTTAGGAAGAATTCATATTGCACAATTGGAAGATTCAAAAAAGTTTAAACTAGTTATATTAGAGGAGGGATGTCTTTACGAGTTAGATGTAACAATGGATTCAAGAGGGCATGGAAAAATAAAATTAAATCCTATAGAGAATGAAAATATGTTATATCATATAAGTCTTGCAGATGTTTTGTTTGATTTTCATCATCATAGCGATGAACAATATTTAAAATCTTCTAAAGTTGGTCCATATTTAATAAAATCGTGGAGGAGTGAGTTAGAAAGAGCCAGAGTTCAAGAATTATTGAGCCAAGTTGATTATAGTCAACATTCAATTTTAAATGAAACTAGAGCTTTTTCAAAAGTTTTAAGAAACGAATTTTTAAAAGCACTTTTAGTTGTGTATTCGGTGCAACTAGATTCAAAATTATATAAAGAATCTTTTGAAAGGGATAAATGATAATAAAAAACAGACAAAGGTTAAAGACTTTTGAAACTTGCAAAATAATTTAACCTTAAAAGGACTAAATCGAAATAATAGGTTTAGTCTTTTTTTTAAATTTAATTCTCGACCATGTCATTCAATAAATTTTATGCTATAATATAGTTATAATTTTAAGGAGATTAAAATGGCAAAATACACTAAAGAAATGTTTGTTAGAGATCG
>CALWTS010000044.1 GCA_944384535.1 uncultured Clostridia bacterium | reverse complement strand
CTCAGGTTAGCGTTTATATATTACCATATTTCTTTTATTTATGTCAACACTTTTTTTAAACTTTTTTCACTTTTTTACTCTTTTCTTCCACTATCCTACGACACTCCACCCCGCGTTGTAGCTCTTTTTTTGATTTAAAAAACTATAAATTATGGTTTATAGTTTTTTATTAATTAATTATTTATTTTGTAGTTATGAAAAATGTTTATTTTTTATCATTTTAAAATTTATCACAACAACCAAGTTATATCTTAATCATTATTTTTTTACTTTTTATATCTTATTTGATTCATAAAATCTATTTGTTATATAAAAATTGTTTTTGAATTTATAAATCATTAATTTGAAGTTTTTTCTTTATTATATCTACACACAACTTAACTGCTTTTTTTGTTGTTAAAGCAGTTGTATCAATTATAATACTATCATTTGCTGGTTTCAAAGCTGCTTCATTTCTATTTTCATCCATGTAATCTCTAGATTTTATATCCTCTAATACATCTAAAAAATCAATGTTGTCATTTTTATGTTTTAATTGTTTAAGTCTTCTTTTTGCACGTACTTTTTCATCAGCAACTATAAAAAATTTTACCTGTGCCTCTGGCAAAACCTCTGTTCCAATATTTCGCCCTTCTATAACACAATTATATTTTAAAGAAAAGGCTTTTTGTATTAACAAAACTTTAGTTCTAATTTTATGAAATGGCGATAAAATTGCAGCAAGCATTGAATTTTCCTCCAATCTTAATGATTCACTAAAATCAATCCCATTAATAATAACATGTTGAGTATTTTTTATGAATTTAATATCTATTTGCAAATTCTTAACAAATTTATCTACAACTTTTTTGTCGGGTTCAGGAAATTTTAAAAAATTATAATAACAAGCAATTCCTCTATAAATTGCCCCTGTATCTAAATAATGATATTTCAATACTTTTGCTATACCCTTCGCTATAGAAGTTTTTCCACTTCCACTAACACCATCTATGGTTACATTAATCATGTTTCCTCCATTTTCAGCTATATAACTATTTTGTAACATAGAAAAATTTTCATGCTTAAATAGAGTTATTTAAATAAAAACAACAAATTATTTATCTTTACTCTTTCTTGGTGCAAAAATTAGTGCCAATAATGAACAAATAATTGAAACAATCATTCCCCATCCAATGCTGAATACGATTCCTTCTTCAGCAAAAGCTTTCCAAATATCACTATTCATCAAATCTACCGCTGCATGAACCGCAAACATCACTCCTGCAATAGACATAAAAATAAAAAAGGCAAGAGCAGCTAATTTTGAACCAACATAAGACTTGTTGTTAACTGCTTTTGCAATTAAATTAAACAATGTCAACAACAACATAATTCCACAAGCAATCAATGCTAAAATCAAAAATACACTACCCGCAATTTCGTAACTTGTCATTCCTTTTTCAAATTTAATCAAATCAAATATGTTATCTCCTAAAAACTGAGCATCAGGTTTATCACCTGTAAAATTATAAATCCCATAGGCAGGTTGTGAAAACATAATTATAGATGCTACACCCAACAACAATGTTATAATTCCCCAAACCATATATCCTCCTCTACTTTATATATAATTTAATATAATCTTATACAATTGTCAAGATTGCATACATTCAAAAAAATAAAAAGATGTACATCTTTTTATTTTTTTGTTTGTTCTTTGTTTTGTTTTTTTGCTTTGTTTTTTGTTTTTTCAGAAACTTTCAACTCATCCTTTATTATAGCTTCTTGTTTGTTTTTTTTCTTTACTTTTTTATTCTTGCTTTTTTTAGAAAAAATATCTCCCAAACTAATACTCTCTAAATCAAAGTCAATACTTTCCTTCCTTTCTTTTTCTATTCTTTTAGGAATTCCTTTCCCATTAACAGGTAATATAACATTATCATTTCTCTCTCTTATCTCTAATTGATTGTAAGGAATCGAAATATTATTTCTCTTCAATTCATTATACACAAGTTCTAACACATCATAATAAACTGTCCAATAATCTTCACTATCACACCAACATTTTGCAATAAACTCAATACTACTAGAATTTAAAGCGTTTAATCTGCAGAATGGTTCGGGTGTTAACAAAACTTTTCCATTACTTTTAATACAATCCAATATTAATTTTTTAACCTTTTCGACATCACTTTCATAACTTACATTAAATTTAATATCAACTCTTCTAGTTTTGCTAGAATCATAATCTACAACAGGTCCATTGACAATAGATGAATTAGGAATTGTAATTCTTTTATTATCTGCAGTAAGAATTGTAGTAAACAAAAAGTTTATACCTACTACACTTCCTTCTTTTCCATTTATTTCAACATAGTCACCTTTTTTAAACATTTTATTTGATACAATAACTATACCATTTGCTGCATTTGCAATAATATTTTGTAAAGCAAGACCAACAGCTAACAACAAAGCACTAAATGCCGTTAATACACCTGTAATTTCTATTCCTATGATACTTAATAAGATTAAAATCAAACACAAATAAAAACATATTTTTAAAATTACACATAAAAATCCGACTGTTATTTTTTCCATTCGAGTTTTGTTCAAAACTCTCCTTATTATATTAAGCAATATCTTAATAATAATTACACCTAAGATTAGTGTCACAAAAAATATTACTATGTTCCAAGCATTTGTTTTAAAAAAATTTACAATATCATTCCAAATTTGATTCCAATCCATTTTTAAACTCTCTTTTATTATTTAAATTTTAATAATTTTGTATTTTTATGTCAATTGAATATACCTAATTTTATTAATATTTTATAAAATAAAAATGTATTTTTCTATCTTACATCCCTCTTATTTTAATATTTATTTTTAATATTTATTTTTTTATAACATTTTCTAACAACTTAATTTTATTTAATTGTTCATGATTTAACCCAATCTTTTTTGCTAATTTTAATTCTTTTTTTATATTTGTTTTAAAAATTCCAGGACTATCTGTTCCTATAACAAAATTCAAATTATTATCTATATAACTTTGTAGTGGATAATCTGCCACTTTTTCTATGTTATGAAGTTTTAAATTTGAAGTTAAATTCAACTCGATAATCACATCCAGTTCTTTACATAAATTTATACAATAGTTATTCATACCGTATATTCCATGACCTATTCTTATTTCTGGAAATTTCAAGTTATAATTATTTAAATTTTGTTTTATATTTTTCAATATACTTAAGAATTTAAATATACCATTATTATTTTCTTTTATCTCTCCAACATGGCATCTTATACAAAATCTGTTATTATTCAAAATTGAATAATTCGTTATTTTTTTTATAAAATCCTCTATGTTTTCTATTGGAAATTTTTCATCACCTAAAAAATCACAACCAACTAAAAAATAGTTAGAAGAATTTTCGACAAGTTTATTAAATAAAAATTTTAACTTTTCTTTATCATATTTTTTATCTATTGCTGCTAAAAATCTTAATCTTACTCCCGTCTTTTTTTCTAATTCTGGCAAATTTTTCAATAAAAACTTATTCATCTCATCATCATAAAACCATTTATTTGACATTTCAACATAGTTAATACCAAATTTCTTATAGAATAAAGATATTTCATAAAATAATTGATATAATAAATCCGAATTTTTAAAGTAAATCGAACGAAAATAATAAGAATTATCAAGATTTTTAAATTGATTTTTTTTACTATAAACGTAAGATAAATTTTTAGTATATTTATTTAAATCATTTTTGTTTAAAATTTTTAACGGAATACATTGTTCATCGTTAAGAAGATATTTATCTGTATCTATTTTCATCATTTTTAAATGATTAACAGGAATCATAATATTGTTTTTTATTCCTATTTCAACCATCTTTTTTGATGGCAAAATACCCAACATGTGACAATGTAAATCTGTTGTTGGAGATATCTTTGCTTCTTCGTTGACATAAAAATTTCTTTTCTTCATATTAATCTCTTTTTTGTATAAAAATTTGACTTATATTTTTTAATATATTATAATCATAATACAAGGAAAATAAAAAACAAACTTTTTCTACAAGATTATTTAATAAATTTTTTATTTATTTTAACACCATAAATTTTGTAGTATTTTTATTTTCAAAATAATAAAAGGAGTTTTTGTATGTTTCAGGTTAATTTACATGATTTAAATGCTGCCAAAGAAAACGAATGGACAAGAGTAATAATGGTAAGTAAATATCAAAACAAATGGGTTTTTTGTAAGCATAAAGAAAGAGATACTTGGGAAATTCCGGGAGGTCATATTGAACCTGGTGAAAAATGGCAAGATGCTGCTAAAAGAGAACTACATGAAGAAACCGGAGCAATTGAAGCTGACATCAAACCAATATGTTTATATTCAATATCAACATTTGGATTATTATGTTATGCAGAAATTAAAAAATTTGAAAAATTATCAAACAACTACGAAATGAAAGAAGTTGGTTTTTTTGATGATTTACCAGAAAATCTTACATATCCTGATTCACATAAATTATTCTTTGAAACTGTAAAAAACAAAATTATATAAAAAATAATCCTATTTTAAGGATTATTTTTTATTAGATTTCTTCTTAATGGACACAATGGATCGACATCATCAAAATTACCAAAAGCCTCTAATACTCTAAATCTACACCCGCCCCTGCAATCTTTATAATTTTTACAATTTAAGCACACTTCATTTCCTTTAAAGTTTGAAATAAACAATGATTTTTTCCATAACTCCATATAATCATCTTTTTTAATATTTCCCAACGTATATTCTGGACCATAAAATATACATGGCGAATAATCACCAATTTCATCAATCCACACAGCTTCTTTACCACAATGACAACCAAATCCATTTGTTCCAACCCAAAACTTATCCTTATTTGGTTTTGTTGGATAAACAATTTCTATTTTAGACTCAACCTGCTTTATTTTATTAATAAAGTCTATATATTGGTCTTGAGTTATAGTTAAATCTTCTTGTTTTGCACGTCCAAAAGATAAAATTGGAGTAAACCTTATTAAATCAAAATTGTTTTCTTCTGCAATTTTAATTAATTCTTTATATTCGCCAATATTTTTATTATTAAGTGAAATCCTAATTGCTTTTTTCCTTGTAAATTTTCTGCTAATAAGACTAATAGCATCTAGAGCTTTTTGAAAAGTTCCTTTACCTCTTAAAAATTCATGATTTTTTTCTAAACCATCTAAACTTATCCATAAAGTATCAATATTTTCTTTATTTAATTTATCAATAATTTGTTCATTAAGTAATAAACCATTTGAAACAATTGAAATTGCCAACTGTTTTTTATTTCCGTATTCTAAAATATCAAACAAGTCTTCTCTTGTAAAAGGTTCTCCACCACCAAGACATATAAAAAATGTCCCATATTTTTGCATATCATCAAACAATTTAAACATTTCTTGAGTGGTTAATTCTTTTGCTTTTATAGTTCCTGAGTCAGAAAAACATTGTTTACACCTAAGATTACACTTTTTTGTCAAATTCATAGAAATTTTTAATGGTGCACTCATTTGATTTTCTAACCTATTATCTATAAGGTTATAATCACCATTTAAAAGTGATTTGATTTTGTCTTCTTCCTCTTTTGCAAAATAAAATTCCTTTTTCTTTATTGAATCATACACTCTAATACCAAAAAACTCGTTAACTATAAAATATCTTTTCATAATAATATTCTCCTTTTATGAATGTTGTGCAGAATGTGAATCATAAATGTTCCCGCAAGTCCTACAACAGGATTTTGATTTCCCATCTTTAATACATTTCTTTGACCATGACTCTTGAATCTTTTTAAAGAAAGTTCCTTCAACAATTTCTTTTATAGATTTATTAAATGCCGATAAATTTTCGTTAATTGAATATTTATATTCATTTAATTCACTTTCATCTGTAACCCCAAAAAATGAGCCATAGCAAACTTGTTGATAGACTGTACAACATGGATAAACTTCTCCCTTTGCACTAATAAAAATTCCACCTGTTTTTATTGATTGACAATCAATTTGCACTTGATCAAAAAAATTATTAAGTTCACCATAATCTTTTTTTAATTTTAAAATTATATCTTCAGTGCTATTTCTATATAATTTATTATCAGGAAGTTCTATTTCATATTTTATATTTCCATTAGAATTATAAACGGGATGATGACCATAAGGTAAAATAGTACTATCTAAAGCGGAATCACTTTCATACAAAGATTTAAAAAATCGACTTGTTTTCTTTATGTTAAATTTTTCAAACCCTAATTCTTCACTCAACTTTTTTGCATCTTCTACTTGATTTTCATTATGCTTAAATACGATATAATCCCATTGTGCTCTTCCTCCAGCACTAATATATGCTTTAGCATTTTCAATTATTTTATCATATTTTGTGTTTGCTCTATGTAATGAATGACAATCTCCAATACCATCTATTCCAAAGAAAGTTATTCCATTTTTCATGGATTTGGCAAGCTTTTCCCACCATTTTGTATCATGATAACTTCCATTTGTAAAAAGATAAATAAAAACATTAGGATTATTATCGTAAATGTAATCAATAATCTCTAATAAATCTTTTGTAACTACGGGCTCACCAAAAACTCCACACAAACTAATAAGTTTAAGTTTTTTTAAAAATTCCTTAGTTAATATTTTTTTACAATCTTCTAAACTAAGCTCCGTGATTTCTAAATTATCTCTAATTTTGCCTTTAAAATTCCTATTACACATTGCACACATAGCATTACATTTTGTTGTAAGTTCTAAGTGTAAACCTGTAATATTTTTATACAAAAATTTTCCCATGATTACATTATACAACATTTTATTTATAATTTCAACAAATTTTATGAATACTATAATTAAAAATTTTATAAATATTATAATTTTTATCATTTTGATATTGACTTTTTAATAAAATTATATCAAAATTATATAAAGGTGATATTATGAAAACTTTCGATATTGTAGTTAAGAATATAAAGTTAAGGGTAATTTGTGATGAAAACCAAATGCCGTTAATTTTTGAACATTTTAAAGGATTCGCAAAAATATGTCCACCAGTTGGTCAACCAAATTATACTTTAATTACATCTAATGATCCAGAATATAAATTAAAAGTATTTAATACAGCACATGATAAATGGTTTAATAATGCCAGTGTTGACTATTTTATAGACAATGAAAATAAAACATGTACTCTAAACAACATACAAGGTCAAAGCATTTCTGATAAAAATAGTTTATTACAATTTAGCGTTGGTAATGTTTTTAATAGACTTTTAAAACTAGAAGGTTATATCGCTTTCCACTCATCTTGTGTAGAAAAAGATGGAAAAAGTGTGGCATTTTTAGGTTATAGAAATTCTGGTAAAACGAATTGTATGTTAAACTTAATGAACGCTGGATATAATAGTGTTTCAAACGATAAAATTGCTGTTACAATAGAAGATGGAAAATTAGTAGTCATTGGGATTTCTCAAGATGTTTCTATTCGTTTAAGTCCGGAATTTGTTGGTCAAGAACAAAATAAAAAATATTTACCAATAATTAAAGAGCAAAATATTTCTATACCAGCACATAGTCAAATTAACGGACAAAGTTTACATATGTCACCAATGCAACTTGCAGAAATAAATCATGTAAAACAAATTAACACATCTTCTCTTGACTTAATAGTATTTCCTGCATACCAAGAAGATAGTAAAGAGTTGATAACTGAAAAAGTTGAAGATGAAAACTTATATCAATTACTATCAAACCAACTTGTACCTTTAGTTCATGAAACAAAATCTTTTTTAGATGAAATTTATTATCAAAGTCCTAATTTTGTTTCAAAAGAAGATGTTTTAAGAACAATGTGTAAATTAAGTTCTTATAAATTTATTCAAAATGAACATACTTATGATGATTTTATTAAAAAAATTGAAGACCTATTAGACACTACACCTATTGAATTAAGTTAAAATAAAAATAAATTTTCATTATTAGTTTAAAAACAATATAACTAAATTTTAATAATATTGTTGGAAATAAAACTAAATTGTTTTATAATTTTAATAATCATGGAGGAAAAATGAAAATTTTGATTCAATTAAAATCCTTTTATTATTATAATGAAATTCAAATTGATGTAGAAAAAGAAAAAATGTGGGTAAATAACAAAGAAATAAAAATAGATATTAATAAATTCATCAGTAGATTATTCTTTATAACTGCCTCTTGGAAAAATGAGTACAATGGAAACTTATTAGATTCAGAGGAATTTGATATATTCATAAGTGATGGGAAAAATATTAATAAAAGGTATCATGGCAAAGGTCAATATCCTATTAACTATATGGATTTTAAAAATCTTTTAGCAGAAATTGAAAATGTCGAATTATAGTTAATGTATAAAAAATAAAATAAATAAAAAGACAGGTTATCCACCTGTCTTTTTATTCTAATTCAACATCATCATCTTTTAATTCTTTTTCATTAGTTATCTTTTCTTCATTGGTTACATCTTCTTTCTTTTCTTCTTTAGTTTTAACAACTGAAATTTTTTCTGACTCCTTTAATTTTGATGATACGTTTTTCTCTTTTTCTTCTTTTTGTTTTTCTTTATAGTCTTGCATTTCTTTACATTTATCAGCAACAAAGAATTTCGCCGCATCTTCAATCATCATGATTAACATATCATCGCTATATTTTTGATAACTTAAAATTGGATTTTGAGAACCCAAGAAAGAAAGATTTGCAGTCATTGTTGTAAAATTGGATATTTCTAAAAATTCTCCCCAAGTTTTATCAATCTTCTTTAACCAATGAATTCTTAATTTTTCTATATTTTCTTTCAAAAATTCTTTATTTTTCTCTATAACTTTTTGAGAAATTAAATCTGCTAATTTTTCATCATCTTCAAAAACAAATTTTTCTAGTTCATCAAATTCCAATCCACAAAACTCACAGATTTTTTTAACTTTTGCAACTCTCTTTTCATCATTACTTAAATTTGAATCTTGGATATAATTTTTATCTTCCAAAATATTTTTAGCAAAAAATTTTACTAAACCTTTAAATTCATTTGTAAAATTTTTACTTTCAACACTTTCGTTTCTTAAATTATAAAACCTTTTTCTTTGAATATCTTGTACTTTTCCATACCCTCTCATAAAACTTCTATAATTAGAAACCTTGCTTTCCTCTCGTCTTTGTGCACCATACATTATTTTTATTAAAGACTTTGATGCAATAGGATTTATATCATGAACACCACCACGATAAGTTGCTTTCAGACTCTTTATATATCTATCTGGTGCATTTTCTAAAAGTATTTCATCATCTAAAGAACACATTATTCTAGTTTCACCAACATCTCCGCCCCTTCCAGAACGTCCAATTAATTGATTATCAATTCTTCTATTTACATTAAGATTTGTGCCAATAACACTAAGTCCTCCAACTTTCTCAACTTCTTTTTTCTCGGCACTTGTGATTTTAGAAAAATCATTCTTTAAACTAACAAAATGTTCTCTTAACTGCAAAACTTTTTCATCTTCTGTATCATAATTTGACTCTGCTAAAGCTATTTCTTCCTTAGAATATCCCTCTTGTATCATTTGTTCTTTTGCAAGATAGGTAGGATTTCCCCCTAAAAGTATATCAGTTCCTCTACCAGCCATATTGGTTGCAACAGTAATTGCACCTTTTCTACCAGCTTGAGCAATGTAAAAGTCTTCTTCTTCCAATTTAGACTCCGCATCAGAATTTGTTATACCTGTTTTTGCGTTTAAAACATTATGTGGTAAACCTTCATTTTCCAATAATTGAGAAACTATTAAACTTTCCTCAACACTTCCAACCCCTATTAAAACTGGTTGTCCATTTTTATGTCTATTTTTTACTTTAGTTACTAAAGCTCTATACTTAGACTCTTTGCTATAGTAAACCTCTAGTTCATAATCAACTCTTTTTCTTTCTTTGTTTTGTGGAATTCTGACAACTCCCATGTTAAAACCACTTTCAAATTCTTCGCGATCTTCTTTTGCTGTTCCTGTCATACCTGCCTTATCTTTATATAAACCGAAGAAATTTTGAACTGTTATCTGAGCAGTGGTTGACATTTCATTTGTTATTGTAACTCCTTCCTTTGCTTGAAGCGCTTGATGAAGACCATAAGAGAATTGTCTACCTTCCATAACTCTACCAAGATATTTGCCCACAATTTCAACACGATTATCAACTACAATATAATCATCATCTTTTTTCAAAAAGAATTCAGCTCTAAGTGCATTAGAAATAGCATCTTCGATATATGCTCTTTCTAAAATAACACTATTATCTTCTTCAAATTCCTCTTCACCCTCACCGCCATTTTTATAGATATATCCTACGCCGAAAAACTCTTGGGCTTTATTCATACCACTTTCAGTTAACTCAATAGTATTTTTTTCTACATCTTTTTCATAATCTTCACTATTAAGAGTTTCAATAAATTTCCTTGCTTGAAGAATTATATCTTTTCTTGTTTTTGTAGAACCCTGAGAAATAACAAGAGGTGTAGAGCCTTCATCAAGAAGAATATTATCAACTTCATCAATTAAAGCATAATTTAATCCCCTTAAAACTCTTTGGGAAGGATCAACACAAAGGTTATCTCTTAAATAATCAAATCCCACTTCACTTGCTGTAACATATGTTATATCTTTACTATAAGCTTCTTGTTTATCTTTAACACTCATTTTAGAAAGAGAAACACCACAAGAAACACCTAAAAAGCCAAAAACTTTAGAAGCCATCTCACAATCTCTTTGAGCCAAATATTCATTAGAAGTTATAATGTGAACATTTTCTCCAGTTAATGAATTTAAGAATGCTGGAAGTAACGACATTAAAGTTTTACCTTCTCCTGTTCCCATTTCAGCAATATTACCATCTAAAAGAGCAAAAGCTCCTAAGACTTGGACTGGATAATGCTCTTTACCTAAAATTCTTTTAGAAACTTCCCTAATTAGGGCAAAACTTTCGTGTTTGACATTTTCTAGTTTTTCTCCATTTTGAACTCTTTCTTTCAAATTTTTTGCACAAAGTTTTAATTCTTCATCTGTCATCTTTGAAAAATCTTCTTGCAACAAGAGAACTTTTAACGTATCTTTTTTATATCGCTTACATTCTCCTTCCATTTTTAAACCAGATAAAAGCTTTTTAAACTTTCTTACGTCTTTAGCCAATTTAAAATCCCTCCCACATTACTTACTAAAATTATACTAAAATCTATTATAAAAGTCAATATTTATTTCTTTTCAATTCATATATGTATTTTAAAAGATCTATTTAAAACAAACATAGTTATTTAAAAATTTAGCAGTTATAAATTTTGAAATAAAACTACAAAAAAGCTTGGAAACTAAATTCCTAAACTTTTTTGTAAAATAAACTATAATAAAAATAATTATGGAGCTGATGGTGGGATTTGAACCCACGACCTACGCATTACGAATGCATTGCTCTACCGACTGAGCCACATCAGCATACTAAAGCTAATAAATTAATATTAGCCTTTTTATTAATCCTATTATTCATTAATTAACTTGAATGAAACTCTCTCGTTATCTTCATCCTTTTCTATAACTTCGACTTCTACATTATCATCTAATTTAACAATTTCATAAATTTGCTTATTATTCTTATCTGTAGCATTTTTTATATGAAGCAAACCTGTAGCTCCATTTTGCAATTTAACAATAGCTCCGAATTTTAAAATCTTAATAATTTGTCCTTTGTAAATCGCCCCAACATGGAGTTCTTTTATTGCAATCAAACGAGGGCTTTCTAATAAAGCTTTATAACTTAATGAAACTTTTTGATTTTCCCTATCAACCTCAATTACCTTAAAAGTATATTCCTCTCCTTCTTTTAATACATCTTTTGGATTTTCAATTCGATTATAAGAAATATTTGAAATATGAACAAAACAATCAACCCCATTTACTTCAACAATCGCCCCATAATCCAAGATTTTTTTAACTTTGCCTTTTACGATTTTGTTAATAAATATAGAATTCCAAAACAAAGATTCAATATTTTCTTTAATTTGTTTTTCTAAAATTCTTATACTCGCAATTATTTGTTTTTCCTCTTTGTTTATTTCCGTTACGGTTGCTTCAAATTGCTTTCCTATCGCTTTTTTGTAATCTTTTATTGTTTCTGAAATCTCATTAATAGGAATAAAAATTTTAAACTCTCCCATCTTTGAAAATAATCCATCTCTACTTGAACTTGTCACAACAAAAGAAAATTTGCTTCCTAATTTTAATTTATTTGCGTTCTGAGTTGCTAAAATTTGATTGTCCGCCAAATCTTTAGATACTTCTAACATGCCATCTTCATTTTTTGATTTAGTTATTATAACTTTAAATCTATCACCAATTTTAATAGAATCATAATTTTCAACTTCTTCCTTTGGTAAAAAGGCATCATTTTTTCCACCAATATTAAAAATACAACCATCTTCCCTTTTTATTACAACAACGCCATCAAACATTTGTCCTTTTTTATAACTTGTAAAAGTTTTTTCTATCGTTTCTAAATCAAATTTAATGTTATCATCTTTCTTATCAATTTTTTTTTCCATCTTTACCTCTAAAAAATATTATCAAATTATTTATTCTTTGTCAAAGTTTTCATTGAATTATCTCTTACTTCATTTAATTTTAATGTAACAACATCACTTGCTTTTTTAAGTTCTTCACTATCCATTTTTATACCATAATAATCATTTAACTCAAAAGGTTTACCTATAAAAACTTTGGTTCTCCTAAAAAATTTTGGTTTTTTAGAAATGAATATTGGAACAATTGGGACTTTCCCTTTAATTGCAAACATTGAAACTCCTTGTTTCACTTCCCCTAACTCCATGTTTTCATTATGAACCCTAGTTCCTTCTGGAAAAATAAATAATTTTTTCCTATCTTTTAGAATTTTTAAACTTTTTTTGATGGCGGTAATATCTGTTCCTTGTCTATCAATTTTTATAGCTCCCATCATTTTAATAAACCACCCAAAAATCCTTTTTTTAAACAACTCTTTTTTTGCAAGATAATATTTTTTCTCCCATGTATTAGATATAAACAAAATAACATCAACATTTGAAGTATGATTTGATGCTAAAATACATGGTCCTTTTGGAATATTTTTTCTTCCATAAAATTTAGCAGGAAACAAAATTTTTAATGGCAACCAAACTATTATTTGTATAATGTGAAACATATTACCTCCAAATTATAATTCTATATTATTTGCACATGCAAAAGCAGTTGAAAAACATGATTGTAAATTATATCCACCAGTTAAACAATCAATATCTAACACTTCTCCTATAAAATAAAGACCTTTAACTTTTTTACATTCCATAGTTTTAGGATTAATCTCTTTTAAATCAACTCCACCTCTTGTAACAACTCCTGTTTCTATAGGATATAATTTATCAAACTCCAATTCAAAATTTTTAAGAGATTTTATTATTTTTATTCTCTGCTCCTTTGTAATAGAATTTGTTTCAACTTTATTGTCGATATTTATATTTTCTAAAAAAACATCTACAAATCTATTAGGTAATAAATTTTTCATAACATTTAAAATATTTTTATTTAAATTTGCACTAAACTCTCTTAAAAGACGGTCATTTAATTGTTTTTCTGTTAAGGCAGGTTTAAAATCTATAGCAATTTTAATTTTCTGTTTATCTTCAATAAAGCTTGACATTGATAAAGCAATTGGACCTGATATTGCATCATTTGTAAAAAGCATTTCTCCAAAAAACTCTTTTTTTATCTTTCCCATTTCTAATTTTAACACAACATTTTTTAATGACAATCCTTCAAGCTTATTACAAAATTTATTTTTAATTTTTATTGGCACTAACGCACTTCTTTGAGAAATTATATTAATATTAAAATCCTTTGCGATTTTATATCCATCACCACTACTACCTGTAGAAGGATAACTTTTTCCTCCTGTCGCGATAATAACCTTATCAAATTCTAGTGTATTCAATCCTAATTTTACTTTAAATTTATTATCTTCTTTAAAAATAGATTCGATTCGTTGATTTAGGATAATCTCACATTTTTCTGCATTTTTTAATAAATATTTTGTCACATCACTAGCTTTATCTGATAATGGAAAAACCCTCCTACCTCTTTCTTCTTTTAGTTTTAAACCTAATCTTTCAAAAAACTCAATTGTATCTTTTGGAGAAAATTGATTTATTGCTGAAATTAAAAACTTATTTCCTCTTACTACATTATTTAAAAATTCATCTTGAGAACAATTATTTGTAAGATTACAACGTCCTTTTCCTGTAATATAAATTTTTTTACCACATTTCTCATTTCTTTCACAAATAGTAACATGATATCCCCTATTACTTAAAAGCCCTCCAACCATTAAGCCAGAAGCCCCGCCACCAATAACTAAAATTTTCATTTATTCCTCACAAGACAATTTAATTCATCTTCGGTCAGGTCTTTATATTCACCTCTATTTAATCCACCAAGTTTCACTTCTCCAATTCTAATACGTTTTAACAATTTTATAGCATGCCCTATTGCTTCAAACATACGTCGAATTTGTCGATTTTGCCCCTCATAAATAACAACAGATAATTTTGTAAAACCATTCTCAAAAGATAATTTTTCAACTTTAGCAGATGGCATCCTTTCACCATCAATAACAACACCTTTTCTCATAACTGCAAGCTCACTTTCTTTTATTTCGCCTTCGCAAGTAACCCTATACTCTTTATCTATTTGATACTTTGGGTGAGCAACCTTATTTGCAAAATCACCATCATTTGTTAAAATAATTAATCCCTCAGTATCATAATCTAATCTTCCTATTGAAAAAAGTCTTTCTTTACAATCAATTAAATCATAAATGGTTTTACGTCCCTTTTCATCACTTGATGTACAAGTATAACCTTTTGGTTTATTTAATTTAATGTAAACGAAAGAAGAAGGAAGTTTTACAATCATTCCTTCTACCATTATTTTATCCTTCTTCTCGTTGATTTGTGTACCTAATTCAACAACTTGTTTTCCATTTACAAAAACTTTACCATCAAGTATTAATTGATCACATTTTCTTCTAGACGCAACTCCACTATTACTTAAAAATTTATTTAATCTCATTTTACCAATTTTCTATCAATTTTTTCAATTTGTCAAAGATAGAATTTCTCCTTACACTTTCCATTGTATATATTTTTTCAGAAAAATGCAAGTTATTATCAATAAAAATTTTCACCTCTCCAACTTCTGTATTTTCATCAACTGGTGCCTCTATTATATCATTAATATAATACTTATATGAAACTTTTGAAATTTCACTATCTTTTAATGGATATAAATATTGTTCATATGTTCCAATCTTAATTTTTGTCGTCCTACCTTCTTTTACATCTATCGTATTTTTAAAAGCATAACCACTAGTTAAATCAATTAAATGATATTCATTAAATGCTTTTTCTATTAATTGCTGACTTTCTTCGAACATAGGTTGACAATTAAGAACAACACAAACAATATTCATACCATCTCTTTCACAACTGGTAACAAGACATCTTCCTGCATCATCAGTAAAACCAGTTTTAACCCCACAACAACCATCTAAAGTAAACAATAATTTATTTTTATTTTTTAAATATCTTGTTTTATTTTCGCTATTAGTTATTTTAATGTTTTGAGTTGAAACAATTTCTTTAAAGACAGGATTATTCATGGCATAACTTGTAATTAAAGCAAGATCATAAGCGGTTGTATAATGTGTCTTAGAATCGAGACCATGTGTATTATCAAAATGAGAATTTATTGCACCAATTTTTTTTGCTGTTTCATTCATCATTTCAACAAAGTTTTTAATATCTCCTCCAACATATTCTCCTATTGCAACACTTGCATCATTTCCAGAAATAAGCATTAACCCATATAATAAATCTCTAACAGAAAACACTTCTCCTTTCTTTAAATACAAACTTGTTCCACTAACACCTATAGCCTTAGGAGATATCTCAAACTTTTTATCAAGATCATCACAGTTTTCAATTGCTGTAATTGCTGTCATAATCTTAGTTGTGCTTGCCATAGCTAATTTATCATCATCATTTTTACAATATAAAACTCTTTTAGAATTGCTTTCCATAACACACATAGCTTTTGCAGATGTGAAATAATCTTCTGCATTTGCAAACAAATCTTTATTTGTCAACAATTTTATCCCACTAGCAAAAACAGAGAATAGAAAAATTAGAACAAAAATTAAACAAATAAAAGAAATCACTTTATTTTTTTTCATTTTCATCTCCATTTTTAATATCCATATCATCTTCTTTTGTATCTTTATTTAATTTGTCCATAAGCATGTTAAACATATTTAAAATTGTTTGATATAAAGATTTATTTTCAACATTTATAAACTTAATATCATTTTCGCAAATCACTAAAAATCCAACCGGGGATACGCTCATTCCTCCGCTAGAACCACCAGCCATAGGAAAATGGTTGGCAACTCTTCTAGCAGATAAATCTGCATACTCACCACCTCCTACAACATAACCAACACTAACCTTGGAAATAGGAATAATTGTTGTTCCATCATCACTTACAACTTTTTCTCCTATAACCGTACTAGAATCAACAATAACTTTTATCTTCTCCATTGCTTCATCAATTAAATGGTTTATATTATCGCTTCCTCCATAAATTTTCATAATATCTCCTTACCTAACTATTCTCAGATTCAATCTCGATTTTTCTTTGAGCATGTAATTTCTTACTTAGAATAACCGAATTAAACAAAGAATATACAACATCAAACAATGAAATTGATAAAACAGTGTTTAAGGCAAATTGGCATATTTCTCTATTAAATGACCTAGTGTCAAATATTCCCAAGTTTGCAGTAGGTTTTTGATTCTTAATTCTTCCAAAAAAAATATATAGAAATGTATTAATATATCCAGAAACCATAGAAGTTAAAAAAGAATCATTAAGTCCTAAATTATAGAAAATATGAAATAATTTTAAACTTGTCTTATCTTTTATTTGATTTATAAAAGTTTCTAAAAAAATAAGTTCTTCACTATCAAATTGAATTTCTTTACTCTCAATATCATTTTCTTTTTTAGATAAAATTTTTTTACCTTTTATCCAAAATAATTGATGTTCGACTTGATGATTAAAAACGAAAATTCCTAAAGCTCCTGAAAAATCAATAACATTAAAAGAAATTTTAACCTGTAAATGTATAGGAATAAAAAAAATTAATATTATGAAAAATGGAATCAATAAATAATAGTTCATTAATCCCCCCTACAAAAGATATTATTAATTACTTGACCTATAATATATCCAGCTATCTCAACATTTTCCTTAATATCTTTTAAAGTTAAAATCATATTCTCATTTTTGTTTTCTTTTAAGGAATTTGCAAATATCATAAATGGAACACCTATTGCTATGCAAGAAGTGCCAACCGTTTCATAACTTATTCTCTTGCCAAATCTATTTACTCCGCTTCCTGGAGTCATTCCACTTGTCGTAATTTGAAATGAAGTACCCAACCTCTCTAAAGAATTTGTTGTTAAAGAATCAATAATTAAAACAAAATCTATGTTCCATTCTTTAATAATAGACTTAACTAACTTTACCGACTCAATTCCTGTAGAAAAATAAATATTTGGACAAAATTTAAATATATTATTCTTGTTTGATAAAGGATTTATCCTAACATTATCAAAGACACATTTACCTAACCTATCCGCAGAAATATCAGGATTTCCTAAACAAACTAATAAAATTCTATCAGAAGATAAAAGTTTCAATTGTTTCATCATTTTTTCTAATTTTTTTTGTAAAATTTGAATAATATAATTTTCACATTCAAGCCCAAAATCATATAAAAAAGGACTATTAACAATTATATATTCTCCCTTATTTAAACCTATTTCTTCACTTTTTTTGTCACTGCATATTGATAAAGTAGCTATGCTTGTACAATAATGATTAGTCTTTTTTATCGCATAGCCATATTTTTTTAAGTCTTCACCACATTCATCAATTAAATCATACATATAAATATTTTGCTTAAAATAAAAAAAAATATTTATTTTACTTGATTTATATTTTTTTATATGCTATACTCAGGTAGAAATTTTAAAGGAGAAGAAAATAATGCCTAATATTAAATCAGCTGAAAAAAGAGTTAAAATCATTGATAAAAAGACAGCAGAAAACAAAGCAGTAAAATCTAGGATTGCCACTTATGCAAAAAGATTTAAAATTGCTGTTGAAAATAAAGATATTGCTACAAGTGAAGTTGCTTATAGTGAAGTTGTTTCTCTTTTAGATAAAGCCGCTTCTTCTAATGTTATACATAAGAATAGCGCTGATAGAAAAAAAGCTCACTTTGCAAAACTTCTTGATAATTTGAAAAAAGAATCAAAATAAAAAAATAAAGGGACTAATAGTCTACACAATTTGAAACTAGCGGAATAATTAACACTTTAATCAACTTTGGTTAAGGTGTTTTTTATTCTCTTAACCGCCACAAAAACAAATATTTCTGCAGTTGTCAAGGATTGTCGCAAAAG
>CALWTS010000043.1 GCA_944384535.1 uncultured Clostridia bacterium | reverse complement strand
TTTTACGAACTTGGAATTAAACAAGGTGATGAATTTACATATATCCATAATCCAAACATTAAAGTTAAGGTGTTGGATAATAGAAATGTTGAATATAATGGTGAAAAAACTTCATTAAGTGCGCTAGCTCAAAAATTGTTAGGAAAAAAAGGTCCAGTTCAGGGGACATTACATTTTTCATATAACGGAGAAATATTAAAAGAATTGAGAGATAGAATTGAAAGTGAGAAGAAGTCATGATGAGTTATGAGATAAATAAAAAACTGTTAGATAGAAACGGCAAGAAGCAATTTGTAAATAGTGCCATGGCGTTACAACAAATTGATCAAGAAAATGATTTTCTTGCAAGGGAAATTGCACATGAAGAAAATGTAAAATACAACGAATTAGTGGCTGGACAAAATAAACAAATAAAATTTTTGAACGAAAATTTGTGTAAATTAGAAAAAAATTATGAAAAGCTTGATGAATTATACGAAATAAAAAATAGAGAGTTAAAAGAAAATAAAGAAGCATTATTAAAAAGTGAAAAATATAACAAAAAAATGTGGATAGCTACGATAATATCGGTTGGAGTAAGTGTTGTTTCTTTATTATTTACAATAATTTTTAGTATTTTAGTTTAATGTGGAGATAAATTATGGCAGTTAAGAAAAGCGAATTATATAGCAAGTTGTGGGCAAGTTGTGATGAATTGAGAGGAGGTATGGATGCTTCTCAGTATAAAGATTATGTTTTAACATTATTATTTGTTAAGTATGTTAGTGACAAATTTAAAGGACAACCTTTTGCAGATATTGAGATCCCAGAAGGTGCCAGTTTTGATGATATGGTTGCACTTAAAAGAGATGCTCATCTTGGCGAAGAAATGGATAAAATTATTGGCAAACTTGCAGAAGTAAATAACTTAAGAAATGTTATTGACAATGCAAAATTCAATGATGAAGAAAAAATGGGAAAAGATAAGGAAAAAATCGATAGACTTTCAAACCTTATTGATATTTTTGATAATCCAGATTTGAATTTTAAAGACAACAGAACAGATGGGGACGATATTATTGGTGATGCTTATGAATATCTTATGAAGAACTTTGCAAAAGATTCTGGTAAAAGTAAAGGACAATTTTATACTCCTGCAGAAGTATCAAGAATTTTAGCAAAAATTATAGGAATAAAAAATGCTAAAAGCTCTGATACTTTGTACGATTGTGCCTGTGGAAGTGGGTCACTGCTTATTAGAGCGGCCAGTGAGTGTGATAATAAAGTTACTATCTATGGTCAAGAAAAAGATGGCGCAACAGCTGGTATGGCAAAAATGAATATGGTTTTGCACAATCTTTCAACGGCAACAATACATAAAGACAATACGATGTCTGCTCCATTTTTTAAAGAACAAGATAGTAAGGGTAACAATATAGATAACAAATTAAAACAATTTAATTACATTGTTGCGAATCCACCATTTTCATTAAAAAATTGGAAGAATGGTGTTGATATAGAAAAGTATGGAATTTATCAAGGGTATAGTATTCCACCAGAAAAATGTGGAGACTATGCTTGGCTTTTGCATTGCATTAAATCATTAAAACAAACGGGCACTGGGGCTATTATACTTCCACATGGTGTTTTGTTTAGAGGTAATGCTGAAGCAGAAATTAGAAAAGAAATTATCGATAGAGGTTTAATCAAAGCAATAATTGGACTACCTGCAAATTTATTTTTTGGAACGGGCATCCCCGCTTGTATTATTGTATTTGACAAAAAAGATGCTGCAAATAGAAAAGGCGTTTTTATGATAGATGCAAGTAAAGGATTTGTTAAAGACGGACCTAAAAACAAATTAAGGGAGCAAGACATAAAGAAAATAGTTGACGCTTTTGAAGGTCAATTAAATATTCCAAAATTCTCAAGATTTGTTGAAAATGAAGAAATAAAAGTAAAGAATGAATATAATTTAAACATTCCAAGATATATTGATACAACAGAAATTGAAGATTTACAAAATATTGAAGCACATTTGCATGGTGGAATTCCGATGGAAGATGTTGACTCTCTTGACCAATATTGGAAGCAATTCCCTAATTTAAAAGAAAAATTGTTTTCTAAATTAAGAGATGGTTTTTATAAATTAAATATCAATAAAGATGATATAAGGTCAACAATTTTTAATGATGAACAATTTTCTTCTTATTCTCAAAAAGTTGATAAAGCATTCTCTGAATGGAAAGAGTTTGCTGATAAGAAATTAAGAGCAATGAATAATTCTGTGAAACCTAAGGAGCTTATAATTGAACTTTCTGATAAATTAATTTCAGAATTTGAATCGGTAGAACTTATTGATAAATATGATGTTTATGAGGTTTTGCTTGAATATTGGCAAGAAATCATGCTTGATGATGCTTCTTTAATCTGTTCAGAGAATGGATGGAATGAAGCAAAAGAAACTGAATTAGAATATGTTAAACCTAAAAAATCAAAAGAAGGTGAGGGAAATAAGCCTAAAAAAGATCCAAAAGTAACTGGCTGGCACGGTAAAATTATAAGCAAAGAACTTCTTGCTAGTGTTTATTTTAGCGACGCTGTTTTAGCAATAGAAACTACAACAAATGCTGTAGTTGAACAAGAAAGTTTATTACAAGCATTAATTGAAGAAAATAGTGAAGATGATTCTATATTTAATGATTGTATGAACGATAAAAACGAAGTTACAACAAAATTGGTTGAATCAAAATTTAAAGAACTTAAAAAACTTAATCAGTTAGATGATGATTATTATCTTCTTAAACAATATTTAGATATTAATGAAGTTATAAAACAATTAAATAAAGATTTAAAAGTATTAAATGCAGGATTAGAATCAGATTTAATAAAAAAATATCCAACTTTAACAGTTGAAGAAATTAAAGATATTCTTATAAATAAAAAATGGTTAAAAGCAATTTTTGATGGGATAGATAATCTTTACACAACCATTTCTCACAACATAACAAATCGAATTATGGAACTTGTTGAAAGATATGAGTACACTCTTTCTGAAATAGAAAACAATGTTAATTCTTACGAAGCAAAGGTTAAAGAACATCTTAAAAGGATGGGATTCAAATTATGTTAGAAGATTGGGAATATTATGCATTATGCGATTTATTGCAATATGAACAACCGAATAAATTTATTGTTTCAAATACAGATTATGATACAAATGGGACCCCTGTTTTAACTCCTGGTAAAAGTTTCATATTGGGTTATACACATGATACAAAAGGTATATATGATAATTTACCTGTTATATTGTTTGATGATTTTTTAACTGTAAACAGATATGTTGATTTTAAATTTAAAATTAAATCTTCCGCTATTAAATTATTAACATTAAAGAATAAAGAAAATAATTTAAAAGTTATAAGTGAATTGATGAAAATGATATCGTTTAAAGTTTCGGATCATCAAAGACATTGGATATCTCAATATTCAAAACTTAAAATAAAATTGCCTACAGTGAATGAGCAAAAAATAATTGCAAATTATTTGTCAAATGTTGATAATTTAATTAATAATTTTGAAAAACTAATTGAAAAGAAAAAATTGATTAAACAAAGTGTGATGCAAGAATTATTAACAGGTAAAAAGCGCCTTCCTGGTTTTAATAAAGAATGGTCTTTAGAGTCTAACATATTTAAATTTGTAAAGGGAAAACAAGTATCTCATCAAGAATTAGATGGTTTTGGCAAATATAAAATGTATAATGGCGGAATCTCATTTTCTGGATTGTATCCGGATTATAACTATGAAGACAAAATAATTATTAGCGAAGGTGGCAATTCTTGTGGTTTTGTAAATTATATAAAAACAAAATTTTGGGCTGGTGGCCATTGCTATGTAATTATTAGCTGTGATTTAGATAAAGAATTTTTATATCAACTTTTAAAGTTTAACCAAAACAAAATAATGTCTTTACGAGTTGGTTCAGGACTTCCAAATATACAAGCTAAAAATTTATCTAAAATGAATTTTTACTTTCCAACATCAAAACAAGAACAAATAGAAATCGGCAAGATTTTAACAGATATGGATGAAGAAATAAATTCTTTAGAACAAGATTTAGAAAAGTATAAACAAATAAAACAAGGTATGATGGAACAACTTTTAACAGGTAAAATAAGACTTGTGAAAGAAAGTGATAATGTTCAAAAATTACCAGAGAAAAAACACAATCAACATTTTGATGACGCAGTTGTGTTTGCTAATATTGTTGCAAGTTGTTATGATCCAGGTTATCCACTAGGAAGAAAGAAATGTCAAAAAATGATGTATTTATTTAAAAGATTTAATAATTCTTCGGTTGAGCAATTTGGTCATTATGCTGCAGGCCCATATGATAACAAGGCGAGGTATGGTGGTTTTGAAACAATTGCAATAAAGAACAAATATGTAGTTGAAAACAAATCAAATAAAGGTTCATCATTTGCTCCAGGTCCAGATATTGATAAAGCAAAATCATATTGTTCAAAATATGGTTATGATAAATTTATTCCTATATTTAATCAATATCTCAAGTTTAAAAAAGTTGATGAACTTGAATTGTATACAACAGTTGATAAAACAATTCTTGAATTGAAAGAGCAAAATTTGCCAATAAATTTAAACACAGTTAAAAATTATATTTCAAACGATAAAACATGGGTTCCTAAATTAACACGTGAAGTTTTTAATGATGAGAATATTGAAGAAGCAATTCGCTTTTCTCAACTAATTTTAGGGGTGTAAATTTATGGAGATGGCTGTTGAAGAATTGACAAATAAATGTGAAGTAGAAGAAAGAAAATTTTATTTTCAATACTGGAAACATTATTCTGCATTAGAAGAAAAAGTTATGGCAACAGATAATTATGTTACTATAGATAAGGATAATTATAATACTTTTTCTATAGAATATGATATTTTGTT
>CALWTS010000042.1 GCA_944384535.1 uncultured Clostridia bacterium | reverse complement strand
CTTGATAAAGGCGAAAACTCAAATCAAAAAATTTTAGTTTATGACCTTGGTGGTGGAACTTTCGATGTTTCTATTCTTGAAATAGGTGACGGCGTTTTTGAAGTTTTATCTACTAATGGTAATACTCGTCTTGGTGGAGATGATTTTGATAACAGAATTATCGACTTGTTAGTTGAAGAATTTAAAAAGACAAACAATATTGATCTTACTAGTGATAAACTTGCTATGCAGAGATTAAAGGAAGCTGCAGAAAAGGCTAAAATCGACCTTTCAGCTACTCCAAAAACAACAATTTCTCTCCCTTTTATTTCTGCTGACGCTACTGGTCCTAAACATATGGAATATGAACTTACAAGAGCTAAGTTTGATTCAATAACTGAAGATCTTGTGAAAGAAACTATTGATTGCACTGTAAGAGCTCTTGCTGATGCTAAATTAAATAAAAACCAAATTGATAAAGTTATTTTGGTAGGAGGATCTACTCGTATTCCTGCTGTTCAAGATGCTGTTAAAGAGTTTACAGGAAAAGAACCTTACAAGGGAATTAACCCAGATGAATGTGTTGCTGTTGGTGCTGCAATTCAAGCTGGTGTTTTAGGAGGAGAAGTAAAAGATGTACTTCTTTTAGATGTTACACCTCTTTCATTAGGAATTGAAACTTTAGGCGGTGTATTTACAAAACTTATCGAGAGAAATACAACTATTCCTACAAAGAAATCTCAAATATTCTCTACTGCTACAGACAATCAACCAGGTGTTGATATTCATGTTTTACAAGGAGAAAGAGAATTTGCAAGTCAAAACAAAACGCTTGGCAGATTCCAATTATCTGATATTCCACCTGCACCAAGAGGAGTTCCTCAAATTGAAGTAACTTTCGACATTGATGCAAATGGTATTGTTAAAGTTTCAGCAAAAGATCTTGGAACTAATAAAGAACAAAATATTACTATTACTGCATCTTCTAATTTAAAAGAAGAAGATATTCAAAAAGCAATAAAAGAAGCAGAAGAACATGCCGAAGAAGATAAAAAACGTAAAGAACTTGTTGAAACTAAAAATCAAGCTGATAACATGGTTTACGGACTTGAGAAAATGATAAAAGACAACGGAGATAAACTTGCTGAAGAAGATAAGAAAAAATTAGAAGAGGCTATTGAAAAAGCTAAAAAAGACTTTGCTAGTGAAGATATTGAAGTGGTTAAGAAAGGAATTGAAGATTTAACTAACGTGTCAAATGGTATAGTTTCTAAAATGTATCAATCTGCAAATCCTAATGGAGATGCTAATGGTACCGCAGGAGATGCTGGTTCTACAGGTGATAATAACAATGGAAACAATAACGGAAATAATGATGGAAATCCTGAAGTAGTTGTTGATTAATTTCATTTTTTTGGAGAATTTATGAAAACTTTAATGATAGTTGATATGCAAAATGGATTTATAACAGATAATAATAGATTTTTGATTGCAGAGATTAACAATCTTATCAAATCTAACAAATTTGATAGGATTGTTGTTACGCAATTTGTAAATAATGAAAAAACTCAATTTTTTCAAAGTTTAAATTGGAAGGAGATGTTATCTTCTCCAGATATAGATTTTGCTGTTAATATTCCAAAAAATTCACATATTATTAAAAAAGATTCATATGGATTACCTATAAATATGTTTGATAAAAAGGGGTTAAAAATTGATGAAAATTTAATTTTACCTAGAGATGAACAAATTTTTATTTGTGGAACTGATTATGATGCATGTATCTTAGCAATTGGTTATCAGTTATTTGATCAAGGGTTTACACCTATTTTTATTGAAAAGTGTATAGGTAGTGCTTCAAAAAATCCAGTTGATAAAGATGTTGTTGAAAAAATTATGAAACGAAACTTTGGAAAACATTCCATAGAAATTGAAGAAGATTTAAAAATTGAATAATTTTTATTTTTAACTTATCTATCTTATTAAAAGAGGTCGAAACATGGCAGATAAAGACTATTATTCTATATTAGGAGTTGATAAAAAAGCTAGTGATGATGAAATCAAGTCAGCTTATAGAAGATTAGCAAAAAAATATCATCCCGATTTGAATAAAACTGAAGAAGCAGCAAATAAATTTAAAGAAATAAATGAAGCATATCAGGTCTTGGGAGATCCTAAAAAGCGAGCCAATTATGATCAATTTGGCTCAGCGGATGGAAATCCTTTTAGTGGTGGTGCCGGTTCTGGAGGATTTGGAGATTTCTTCGGTGGTGGCGGTTTTTCTGATATTTTTTCTGACATCTTTTCTGCTTTTGGTGGGCGAGGAGATGCTCGTGTTCAAGAAAAAGGTCAGGATATAAATATAGCAATTAATCTTACATTTGAAGAAGCATGTTTTGGTGTTGAAAAAAGTATTTCTTTAGGTAAACTTGAAAAATGTTCTAGTTGTAATGGAACAGGTGCTAAAAATGCTAGAGAATTTAGTGTTTGTTCTGAATGTGGTGGAACAGGTAGAGTACGTTTTCAGCAAAATACACTTTTTGGAACAACTATTAGAGAAGGAAGTTGTCCAAAATGTAACGGAACTGGTAAAATAATAAAAGAAAAATGTTCTGAATGTAATGGTAAAGGATATCAAAAAGTAAATAAGACAATTAAAGTTAAATTTCCAGCAGGTATTGATAACGGGCAAACTTTACGTATGAGAGGGGAAGGTAATGCTCCAACAAGGGAAGGTATTAATGGTGATTTAAATATTAAAGTAAATGTAGCATCTCATAAAATTTTAGTTAGAAAGGGAAATGATCTTTATATGGATTTGTATGTTCCTTTCACTACAACTTTATTAGGAGGTAAAGTAGACATTCCAACTCTTAAAGGAACATATGCATTGAATATCCCAGAACTTACAGCAAGTGGAACTGTTATGAGAATAAAAAATAAAGGTGTGAAAGCTTTAAATAGAGATTATTATGGTGATTTATTAATTACAATAAAATCAGAAGTTCCAAAAAGTTTAGATAAAGAAACGCGAGAAGAAATTGAAAAACTAGCTAAAAAAATTGGTGACAATTCTTACGTAAAATATAATAATTTTTTAAAAAATATGAAAAATTGAAAAATTTTTAAAAATAAATTTATATAAAAAGGATATTTATTAAAGATTATAAATATCTTTTTTTTTGTTTATTAAAATATGTTTTTTTTAAATTTTATGTTATAATCCTTTTAGGAGTTTATTATGCTTATTTATGTTACAGGTAAGTCAGGAAGCGGCAAATCTACTTTTTCAAAATATTTAGCTAAAAAATTAAACTATAAATATATTGATGTTGATAAAATTGGTCATAAAGTTTATGAATGTCCTGAAATAATGGATAATATTTATAAATTATTTGGTAAAGAAATAGATGATGAAAATGGTAAAATTGATAGAAAAAAACTTGGAAAAATAATATTTAACGAACAAAAATCTAAAAAAGTTAAAAAATTTTTTAGTATTACATGGAAATATATGAAAAATTTGTTAAATAATGAAATAACAGACAATTCTGTTGTTGATTGGATTTTGTTACCTCATACAGAATATTGGAAAAACAATGCTTTAAGAATATTAATAAAATCAAAAGATGAAAGTTTAAGGCTTGAGAGAGTAACAAAAAGAGATAATCTAACAAAAGAATATGCAAAATTAAGAGATAAGGCAAGTATTAATTATAATGAAAACGAATTTGATTTTGTTTTTGTAAATAAATATGATAATGATTTAAAATGTAATGTTTTATCTATTATTGATTACATTAATTCAGCTCCAACTTTAACAGTATTAGGAACACAAAGCCCATACGCAAAAGAAAATAATGCCTGTCCATCTTTTTTATTTAGTTTTTATAAAAAAAATCTATTAATAGATTGTGGCAGTGGCTCACATAGATTCTTTAATATGGATAAATTAACTAATTTAGGGATCATAATTTCTCATTTTCATAGAGATCATTATAATGATTTATATAATTATATGTATTCTTCCTTGGTAATGAATAGACAAAATATATTAAAAAATCCAATTAATATTTTTATTCCAAATCAACCCAAAAGCATTTATGAAGACATTAAAAATGAAAAATTAACCTTTTCTAATATAACAGAAATAAACGATAATAAAAGATATTTATATGAGTGTTATGAAATACATTTTCTTAAAACAATACATTCAAGTGATATTTTAAGTTATGCTATTAAAGTTGTTTTAAAGGATAAAATTGTTGTTTACACAGGTGATTGTTCATATAAAAGCAAAGATGATCTTATAAAATTTGCTCAAAATGCAGATATTCTCATTTGTGAATCTAGTTTATTGGTTTCTCATGGATTTCCTAAAGTATGTAATCATTTAACAGCTTTACAAGCTGGCGAAATTGCTAAGGAAGCAAATGTAAAAAAATTAATATTAAATCATTTTTGGCCTGAGGAAAATGTAAATAATTATTATAAAGAAGCAAAAAAAATCTTTAGCAATGTATTTATTGCAAAAGAAAAAGATGTATATTTAATTTAAGGAGGTTTTATGAAAACAGGTTTTTATGCAGGTAGTTTTGATCCTTTTACTATTGGACATCTTCATATCATAAAAGTTTCAAGTAAAATTTTTGATAGGGTTATAATTGGGATTGGTGTTAATCCTAAAAAAACAAGACGATTTGATAAGATAAAAATGAAAAATGCTATTGAAAAACTTTTAAAATCAGAAAATATTAAAAATGTAGAAGTTATTACTTTTGACGGTCTTACAGCAGATACTGCAATAGAATTTAAAGCTGACTTTTTGATTCGAGGTGTAAGAAATGGTATTGATTATGATTTTGAAGAAAATTTAGCAGTTATTAATGAAGAAATAGCAGGAATTGATACAATTTATGTTAGGTCGGGTGAGCTTGGAGCGATATCATCAAGTATGGTCTTTGAGCTCTTAAAGAGAAATAAAGATGTTAGTAAATACATTCCTAAATTTGTAATTGATGTAATTAAAGAACAATTAGTAAGTTAATAAAAATTTTATAAGTATCAAAAAAAACATGTTCTAAAATTTTATTAGAATATGTTTTTTTTATGATAAATTTAATTACCTGATAAAATACTGATTAGGCCAACAGTTGTTATTACAGCAGTATCACACCTTAAAATACGAGGTCCAAGACTGATAGATTGGGCATTGTTGTTTCTTAAAATATTTGCTTCTTTTTCTGTAAATCCCGCTTCATTACCTATTATTACAGCTATATTATTTTTGTTTTTTAAAATATCAGGATTTAATAAATTAGCAATATTTTCATTTTCGTATGGCAAAATAATTAAGTCAAAAATTTTTAATTGTTGCAACATTTTGTCAAAAGATATGACTTGATTAAATTTTAATAATTTAGATCTTTCACATTGTTTACAAGCAGTCATTATTTGTTGTTTTACTCTATCTTCCTTTAAGTTTTTTAAAATAGTCCATTCGCTTGTAAAAAAATAGATATCGCTAACACCCAATTCAATTGATTTTGGAATTATATTATCAATATATTCTTTTTTAGGAAGCATTTGGAATAGTGTAATATTTTTTTTTGGATTTGCAGTGTTTTTTTCTATCTTTAGAATTTTACAACAACAATAATCTTTAAACATGTCTGTTATTTTGCAATAATAGTCGTTTTCATCATTTAAACAAACTATTAGTTCATCTTCAATTTTCATTCTTAAAACTTTTTTAAGATGTTGATACTCTTCTTTATCAATAATAATATCTTGTCCTTTTTTAATTCCAAAAAATCTTTTCATAAAGTTCTCCGCAAGATTATTATAACATTATGTTAAGTTTTAAACAATTAAAAATTAAATTAAATAAAAAAAGACTTTTCGTCTTTTTTTATTGAGAATTTTGTAGTTTATTATATTTTTTTACTTATTAAGTATCCAGCCATAAAATATAAAGCATTTTTTGGTAAACAAATATTATTAGTATTGTTGCATTGCGGAGGTATATTAGGATAGCAACATTCAGGACTAGGGATACATTGAGGAATAGGTACGCAAGATGTTTGCCAACATCCGCATTGAGGAAAACATCTTGGTGAACAATTACATAAATCTACAAAAGAACCCATTCTATAATTTGTATTTATTATCATTTTAGTCTCCTAAGTATTCTAAAAAATAATATTTCAAAATAATATATAATAATGAAAAATGAAATTTTTGCAATTTTATCAATAATAGGCACAATAATAGGTTCTGGTTTTGTAAGTGGAAAAGAAATTGTTGTATTTTTCTCTAGGTTTGGACTCTTTTCCTTGTTTGGTATAATTTTGGCTTTTTTGTTATTTTTTTTTCTTATAAAATTTTTTTTAAATAAAAGTCAAAATGTTTTAAAAAATTTTTATATTTTTAAATATTCTTTTTTTGCAAATATTTTTTTATGTCTTATATTTTCATCAGCTATGTTTGCTGGAATGTGTAATTTGTTAAAAAATCTTAATTATTTTATTTGTTTAATAATTATATTTTTTGTACTTATTTTATGCTTTTTAATTTTTAAAAAAGGAATTGGTTGCTTTGAGAAGATAAATTTCATATTTGTGCCAATTATGCTTATAATACTAATTTTTAATCTTTTTTCATCTTTTAAACTAGGTATTAATTTTGAAAATAATTATCCTTGGTATATTTCTTTATTTTATTCCGCTTTATATGTTACTTTAAACCTATCAAATGGAAGTATTCTTATATGCAAATTAGGAAATAGTTTGAACAAAAAGCAAAAAACACGAGTTGCTTTTTTATCAGCTCTCGTGCTTTTTGCGATATTATTTACTGCTAATATCATTTTACTTCAAAATCAATCTTCTTTTGTTCAAGTTATGCCACTTTTATCTATTTTTTCAGGAATAAAAAGTATTTTAATGTCTATTGTGATTTTTTTTGGCTGTATAACAACTTTGTTTTCACTAGTTTATACTTCATCATTTTCTCTGCGAGGGCTGTGCAATAATGAATTTTTTATTTTTTTGATTAGTGTATTTTTTCCAGTTGTATTATCTTTGTTAGGATTTGATTTTATTGTTTTATATCTTTATCCTATAGCAAGTATTCTTGGTTTTGGTATGATTTTTGAATTATTTTTTATACCTTTTTTCAAGAGGACTTACAAGAAAATACATTCCAGCAGCGAGAATACAAAGTAATGTTATACTTGCCATTACAATATCAAGTTTTAAAATCTGACTTCCGTAGTTAATTAAATAACCTAAACCAGCTTTACTTGATAAATATTCTCCCATAATTGTTCCAACCCAGCTCATTCCAACATTTATTTTTAAGACGGATACAAATTCAGGAATAGCGTTTGGAAGTATTAATTTGAAAAATATTTGCATTTTATTTGCATGCATTGATTTCATCAACAATATTTTATCATGGTCACATGAAATGAAGGCATTAAGCATTGAGATGGTTGTAATGATTACACAAATTAAAATACACATTACAATTGTGGCACTTGTTCCTGAACCAACCCAAAAAATAATCATTGGTCCAAGAGCTATTTTAGGCAAACTATTTAAAATAATTAAATAAGGTTCAAAAATTTTTCTAAGTTTTTCACTCCACCATAATATAATAGCTAATAAAAATCCAATAAGTGTTGCTAAAATAAATCCAATCAATGTTTCATACAATGAAGTCCATATATGAATCCAAAGATTATTTTGGTGAGCTAGGTCTAAAATAGTTGATACAATTCTGCTGGGACTCGAGAAGAAAAATGGATCGACAACGCCAGTGTCTGCAAAAAGTTGCCAAATACCTAAAAAAATTACAAAAATAGCAATTTGCCAAAAAAGTACCAAAATTTTATCTTTTTTTAGTCTTTTTAGATAATTTTGGCGTGCTTTTGAGTAGTTTATTGTTTTTTCCTTTTTTAGCATAAATTTCTCCAAATTTTTTCAAAATATTTGCCAAAATCTTTATCTTCTCGTTTTTGAAGTGGAGTATTTCCTGATAAATTCAATTCTAAAGTTTCCTTAACTATTGCGGGACGTTTTGTCAAGATGACAATTTTATCAGACATGCTTATTGCTTCAGATATATCATGAGTTACTAACAGTGCTGTTTTTTGTTCGCTTTTTATAATCTCGTATACATCATCACATACTTTTAGTCTTGTTTGAAAATCTAAAGCAGAAAAAGGTTCATCTAAAAGAAGTAAAGCTGGTTCAAGTACGAGTGTTCGTATCAAAGCAACTCTCTGGCGCATGCCTCCACTTAACTGTCGAGGTTTTTTGTTTTTGAAGTTGTAGAGATCATATTTTTTTAAAAGATTTTCGGCAAGTTCTAATTTTTGTGTGTCCTTATGTTTCTTTTGAACTTCTAATCCAAGAATTATATTTTGCCAAATTGTTCTCCATTCAAATAAATGGTCCCTTTGAAACATATATCCAATTCTACTATCGTTTTGAGCAATAGGTTGATTGTCTAGTTTAATTTCACCATTAGATGGTACCAAAAGACCAGCTGTTAAAGAAAGTATAGTTGTTTTTCCACAACCGCTAGGACCCACTAAAGAAGAAAAATCTTTTTCTTTAATAAAAAAAGAAATATTATCAAGAGCCTTAACTTCGCTTTCTTTTGTTTGATAGAAGTAACTTACATCTTTAAATTCTAGTAGCTTTTTCATTTGTTTAACCTCTACAATATCAGTTTAGCGTTTTATTTTTAAAGTGTTACTAATTTTTAAAAATTGGCAGTTAATATTGTTTTCGTTTTTTCTTATTTTTATAATTTAGATAAAGTTGTTGGGAGCGAGCATGTGGAAGATGAAGAAAAAATAAAAAAAGCTTTACTGAAAAAAGCTTTAGGATATAATGCGGATGAGGTGATAGAAGAATATTCTTTTGATGAGGAAGGCCAAATTAAATTATCTAAAAAAAAAGTTACAAAAAAACATTATAGTCCTGATATATCAGCTATGAAAGTTTTATTTGAAAAATATTATAAAACATATGAAGAGCAGATATTAGAAATGTCAGATGAACAGCTTATTCTGGAAAAACAACGTTTAGAAAAATTGTTAAAGGAGGAAAATAATGGAGATATTTGAATGTCAACATAAGGTCAAATGTGATTTTTATGGCTGTAAAAATCTAGCAAAGTATTCTTTTTCTACAAAAGGATTGATAAAAAAAGATTTATGTTTTTGTGAAGATTGTTTAAATGAGTTGTATAAAATAATTGGTTCATTACAAAAACCTAGATCTATAAAAAGTCCTTTTAAATTAAATAAAAAATTAAGGAGAAATGATGATTAAAGAAAATGAAAAATTAGTAAAAGAAATTATTGACGATTTTAAACAAAGAGCTGAAAGCAGAAGAAGTTTTGATTTAATTTGGAAAATAAACATGAATTTTTTAATGGGAAATCAATTTTGTAACGTTGGATACGGAGGCGAACTAGAAGAGCAAGAAAAACAATTTTTTTGGCAAGAAAGAGAGGTTTTTAATCATATTGCACCAATTTATGATATGCGCTTTGCAAAATTATCAAAAATAAAACCTGATATAAATATAATTCCTGCAACAAATGAAGAAAGAGACAAGCAAACAGCAAAAGTTTCTAAGAAAATTTATCAATCTGTGAAAAATAAATTAGAAATAGATGCAAAGATAAATCAGGCAATAAAGTGGTCTGAAGTTTGTGGAACTGTGTTTTATAAAATAACATGGAATACGCAACTTGGACAAATTGTTGGTATAAACGAAATAGGAGAAAATATTTATAGTGGTGATGTTGAATTAAGCGTTGTAAGTCCTTTTGAAATTTATCCTGATTCTGTAACAAATGAAAGTTTAGATGATTGCCAAAGTATTATTCATGCAAAAGCATATAGTGTGGAACAAATAAAAAGTATGTATGGAATTGATGTCGCTGGTGAAAAAGTCAATACTTATTCTTTAGATAATGTTAGTGTAGGTATAGGAGGATTAGGATTTAACGGAACAGTTCCTAAAATAATTGAATGTACTAAAGATAATAGCGCTATTGTAATAGAACGTTATATAAAACCAAATTTTGATTTTCCAAATGGAAGGTTAACTATTGTTGCAGGAGATCAATTAGTTTACGATGATGATTTACCTTACTTAATTGGAAAAGATAAAAGTCGTGATTTTCCTTTTATTAAACAAACTAGTATTGAAGAACCAGGTTGTTTTTGGGGGACTAGTGTGATAGAAAGATTAATTCCCATCCAGAGAGCTTACAATGCTGTTAAGAATAGAAAACATGAATTTATAAACAGGTTATCTTTAGGTGTCTTATCTGTTGAAGATGGATCGGTTGATTTGGACAATTTAGAAGATGAAGGACTTTGTCCGGGAAAAGTTTTGGTTTATAGACAGGGTTCTTCAGAACCTAAATATTTACAAAGCGAATCTTTACCAAGTGGATTAAAAGATGAAGAGGAAAGTCTTTTAAATGAATTTAGTAAAATTAGTGGTGTGAATGATTTATTAAGTACTGGTTCTATTTCTTCAAACATAAGTGGAACTGCATTAGAATTATTAATTAGTCAAGATGAGACTAGATTAAATGCTTCTGTTGAAAGTATTAAGATTGCTTCTAGAGAAATCGCACGAAAAATTTTAAAACTATATAAGCAGTTCGCAATTTTTCCTAGATTAGCCAAAATTATTGGAGAAAATGGACAAATTGAAATGTTTTATTTTTCATCTTCTGATGTTTCTAGTGATGATGTTGAAATTGAAAATCAAACAGATAGTTTGCAAACAATTTCTCAGAGAAGAGAAATGATATTTTCGTTGTTAGAAAATGGAATTTTGCATAATGAAAAAGGTGAGTTGACCAATAGAATGAAAAGCAAAATTTTAGAAATGCTTGGAATGGGAATTTGGGAGAATGCTCAAGATATTAGTGAATTACATATAAAAAAAGCTGATAATGAAAATTTAAAACTTTTAGATGGTATTAATTGTGCTGTGTGTGAAATTGATGATCATGAGTTACATGTTAATGAGCATATTGCATTTATGTTAGGAGAAGATTTTGAAAAAGGAAAAAGCAAAAATAGAAAACTTGAAAGTATATTTTTGCAACATATAAGAAGTCATAAACAATTAATGGAGGTAAATAAAAATGAGTGATGAATCAAGAGAACAACCGATTGAGGAACCAGTGGATGCTTTAAACAAAGCAAATGAACAAAGCACTGTGAGTGAAGTCGGCTCTCAAACAATAGATCTTGGAAAATTTAAATCAGTTGAAGCTTTATTAGATGCATATAATAATCTTCAGTCGGAATTTACCAAGAAATGTCAATTGCTAAGTCATATACAAAAAGACAAATCGAATTTAGTTGATGAGAATTTAAAAATAAATAACAATAAAATTGAAAATCAAGAAGAAGAAAATGAAGATCAATTAAATACTTTCCTTTCACAAAATGATGAAGCAAAAAGTTTTGTTGATGAAATCAAAACTTACATCAATCAAAACAATGTTAGTCCATACCAAGTTGCATGGGCAAATGTTGTATTGTCTCATTTAAAAGACAACGACAACAAAACAAATGATCCAATAATCAATCAATATGTTTTATCTGATAGTAATGTAAAAAATAAAATAATTGAAGATTATATTAAAAATCTTCAGCAATCTAAACCTCCGATTACAATTTCTTCTAAAAGTGGTGAAAGACTGTCTAGTGTAATTCCAGACAGTCCTAAAACCCTAGAAGAAGCCAAAAATATCACATTGGGAATGTTTAGTTGATTAATAAATTATTAAAAAATACAAAAAATTACATCTTTTTCAAAATAAATTTGATTATTATTGAATTATGAAAAAAAATATGAATTTAAAAAGGAGAAAATATGGTTACTTTACAAACAGCTGAAAATGCTTTGAAAAATGTTTATCTTGGTGTAGTAGCTAACCAATTAAATGTGAAAGCCAATCCTCTTTTAGCTAGAATCAAGCGTTCTAGTAAAGATGTTTGGGGAAAAGAAATTAGAAAACTTGCACCATATGGCATTAATGGTGGAATAGGTGCTGGAAGTGAAACAGATGCATTACCATTTGCATCAGGAAATGGTTATGTTCAATTTGTGGCAGATTTAAAAAATTTATATGGAAAAATTGAAATTTCTGATAAAGCAGTAAGAGCTTCTGCAAATAATATTGGAGCTTTTGTAAACTTATTATCTGATGAGATGGAAGGATTAGTTAAAGCTAGTTCATTTAATCTTGGTAGAATGTTGTATGGAGATGGAACAGGTTTACTTGCTACAGTATCTTCTGTAAGTGGGAAAGTAGTAACATGTAACAAAGTAAATAATTTAATTGAGGGTATGTTAGTAGATGTATATTCTTCAACAGGAAAAGTAAATACTTCACCTTTAACTATAATTTATGTTGATAGAGTGAATAAGACATTTACATATTCTAGTAGTGCAACTGTAACAATAAGTTCAGGATATAGTATTTATGTTCAAGGATCAAAAGATTATGAAATTACAGGATTAGGTAAAATTTTTGATAGTTCAGCTACAAGCATATATGGAGTAAGTAAAACAGATTATCCATGGTTAAAAGCGTATGTTGATAGCACTGAAAAAACAATTTCAGATATAGTTATTCAAGAAGCCATTGATTTTCTTGATATGAATGTAGATTCACAGGTAAACTTTATAGCATGTTCAAGTCAAGTAAGAAGATATTATCAAGAATATTTAAGTGCATATAGAAGAAATGTTGATATTACAGAGTTAGAGGGTGGTTATAAGACAATTACTCATAATGGGATTCCTGTTGTAGCAGATAGATTTGTAGATGAAGATACAATGTATTTGTTAAACACTAATGATTTTACTTTACATGAACTTTGTGATTGGAAGTGGATAGAAGGGGAAGATGGAAGAATATTAAAGCAAACACAAGGATATCCAACATATAGTGCTACTCTTGTTAAATACGCAGAGTTAATTTGTGATAGACCATGTGGTCAAGCAAAGATTTCATCGATAAAAGCGAGTATAGCAGATTCTTCTGAGTCATAGATGTTTGATTATAATAGAAAGGCAATTTTTTGCCTTTTTATTATATAGATAGGAGGTTGTTTTGAGTAAAAATTTAATATTAATAAAAGATGACTGCTATTTTATATCGGAAAGAATAAAGACAATAGATAAAGAGTATATTGTTTTTTTTAATACCGATACAAAAAGATATGAGGTACATTTAGAAGGAGAAGATAGAAACACATATTGTTTTACGTCTCCTTACGAGGAACTAGATGAAAGGACATTATTTTGGGCTATAAAGACTAGACGAGAAAATAGTGATAAAATAATAGCAGAAATTGAAAAGAACAACCAGGAGATATATGAGAAAAATATTAAAGATCAAGTAAATCAATTGAAGGAGGTGTTATGCTCGTAAAAGATATAATCATCCTTGCATCAGAATTTATAGGAAATAACGAGTTGGCAGAAGGTTTAAAAGATAATAGTTTAAGTGATGATCAAACATTGTTAAGTGAAAGTTTGGTAAAGTGTTTTAATCTAATCAATAACGAGATAACAAGTGAATATATACCTATAGTAAAAAGAGAAACAATAAAAACTGAAAATTTTAAAATAGATTTTGACAAATTTTCTAATAAATTATTAAAGATAATTTCTGTAGAGGATAAATTTGGAAACAAATTAAAATATAAAGTAATAGATGACTATGTGTTTGTTTTTGCAAAAACTGTTAATATAACATATTCTACTGTACCACAAAAATATAAATTGACAGACGAGTTTGAAACAAATATTCCAGAGAGAGTGTATGCGTATGGCATAGCAAGAGAATTTTGTTTTTTACAGGCAATGTTTGATGATGGAGATTTGTGGGAGCAAAGATTTAAGAGCAGTTTAGAGACTTTATCAAAAAGAATAAGTTCAGTATATATACCTCGGAGGAGGTGGATATAATGTTTTATAAAAAAATATTAAAGACAAAAAAAACAAAAAGTGAAAGACGAACTTTTGATGAATTTTCTTATTCTCCACAATTTTCTAAAAATGAAGAAAGCATAGAAGAAGGGAAAGCAAAAGTTATATATAATTTTAACACAGAAAATAATAGTCTTTCTACTGGGTATGGCTTTAGAGATTTGCAGATGCCAGAATCGACAGATGATTTAGAAGATGAAAGTGTTGTGCAAATTCGTGGTAATGAAGTAAGATGTTTATGGAAACTTAAATGGTATAATTCATATGATGATAAAAATAATTATTATTTATTTTATTTTAACAATGAAAAAACAGTTTGCTATGATAATATGTTTGGAGAAAGAAATACTACATTAATTATACCTGTCAATTATACATCAACTCCCTACGCAATATATTGTCGAAGATATGGATCTGATGCACTTTTTTTATCTGGTAAAGGAGCAGGAACAACTATTATAACAGGAACAGTATTAGATTTAAACAGTGCAGCGCCAGTTGTAATCTCGATATGTTCGCATTATGGAAAATTTTTTGCGATTACAGCTGAGGAAAGAGGTAAATTAGTTTATACCGATGAAACAGATATTTTAGGTTGGTACACTGAACAAACATCAAAATTAGATTTTAGTGATGAGAGGGGAGATTTAAATAGAATAATTTCATTTAATGATTATGTTTATATTTTTAGAGATTATGGAATAACGAAACTTTCAGTATACAGTGCTGATGATGAATTTACAATTGATCATATTTATTTGTCAGATGGATATATTTTTCCTGATACCATTTCACAAACAGGAAATGAGATTTATTTTTATACGGAGAAAGGATTAAAAGTATTTAATGGAACAAATGTAAAAGATATTGAATTGGATTGTATATCCTTACTTCAAGGTTGTGATAATCAAAGTTGCAATGGTGTATGTTTTTTAGGAAAATACTATTTAGCATGTAGAGGAAATTTTGATGATGATGAAGTAGTTGGCTGTGAAGAAGATAGTTTTAAAAATAATATGATTATAGTGTATGATATTCAAAGCAAACATACTGATATAATTAGAGGTGTTGATGTTAAACAATTTTTAGCACTTTTAACACCATATAAATCTAAATTAGTTGCATGTTTTAATGGTGCAAATATTGGTAAAATAGGAGAGTTAATTCAAAATGGAAAGGCTTTTAACGATGAATTAACAGGAATATTTAAGAGTGGAATAATTGATTTTGATTTACCTGAACAGAAGAAAAAGATAACAGATTTAATAATTAAAAGTGAATTTGATTGTACAGTTGAGATTAAAAACGAGGAATCGACCAAAAAGATAGAAATAAAAGGAAAGTCTAAAATTCAAAATATAAAATTAAATTTTGTAGGAAAACAATTTGAATTAAAAATAAAAAAAATCGGAGCAAATGCAAATATTGCAAATTTGATAATAAAGGCAAGGATTGCAAAATGAAAGTTTATTACAGAAATCGTATTGAATTGATTAAAAAAAATGAAAAAAAAGTCGCAGATTTATTAACAAAAGACATGTTAAGTTTGGATAAAAAAGAGAGGAAAATATGGATTTCTGGTCAGAGTTTATTAAAATAATTGTTAGTAATGGAATTTTCGCAATGTTATTTGTATTTTTGTTTATTTATCAACTTAGAGATAGCGCTAAAAGAGAAATGGAATACAAAAATATCATTGATAATTTATTTCAACATTTAGAGGTCATTGAAGATGTAAAAGAAGAGATAAATGAGTTAAAAGATATGTTTGTTGGGAGAGATGATAATGAATGGGAAATATAAAAATTATAGTTTTTGGACTGCACTCGCAGGAGCTATAGTGGTTTTTATTAATGCTTTGGGTGAGTGTTTTGGATTTTCTATTGATAATGATTTGGTTTCAGGAATAATAATGTCAATAGCAGGAATTTTAGTTGTTCTAGGAATTGTTACCATGTCTGATGATAAGAACAACATTAATTTTTCAGAATCAGAAGATGATAATGATGATAAAACAAGTGATGAAAACGAGAAAGACAAATAAAAAATATCACCGAAAATTCGGTGATATTTTTTATTATTAAAAGTCTTTAGGTTCTGTTGTTGTATTGTCAACCAAAACTAAACCTGTATAGAATTTATAATTTTTATCCTTATCTCCTGGTTTTTTAAGAACTTTATATGTTAATTCAATGTAGTCACAACCATCTTGTCCGGCAAATAAATTGTAGTTTAATCTTCCAGTAATATAAGTATTGTTTTTATCGATTAGTGGATCATCTTCAGTTGGTTCTAAAATTGTATACCATTTTCTAAATTCTGTTGAACCAGTCAAAACTAATGGAGAATTTGAAACACGAATTAGGTTTGTATAACCAGCTTTGCCAACATCTGTTTTTAAAATTCCACCACCAATATCTACATTAAAGTCAGAAACTCTAATTAAACTTCCATATTTATTATTTTTAACATAGTCTCCAATACTTTCAAAAGCAACACCACTTGAGTGTCCTTCAGGAGCAATTGAATTTGCACCAGCAATTTCTCCTAGTCCAGGAACATAGTCTATGTCATATGGACCATCATAAATCCTTGCTTTTTCAGAGGTTATTGTAGTGTAAGTGTTGTTAAGGTGATTATAATAGTTTAAATCTACTTGAATATCAATATATTCATTTCCATATTCACCTTCGTTTGTACCACTATTGTCGGCATCGTATTTGAGAGCAACATAAATATTTTCAATGTATTGTGTGCCTTTAATCATTAATGTAACTGATTGATATTCTAAAGGTTGAATAGCAAATTTAGATTGTCCTTTTTCATATTTAGGGAAGTTTGAGTCATCTGCAATCATGAAAGCATCTCTTGAATATTCTTTAATCTCTGAAGCCAAGAATCTTTCATCAATATTTAAAGAACCATCATCATCAGAACCAATTGTAACTTTACTGCAAACACCATCAACTATGTTAGAAACAGTTTCATCGTACATTCTTACATCTTCTTTATTTGAAGAAGGGGTTCCAAATTCATATGTAACAGTATAGTTGTTTTCATCAGTGTAAGTTCTTACTTCTGTAACGTTAGGGTAGTAACTTATCAAATCGCTAGAAGATGCGTTTGGACCTATAACATTTTCAACTATCCAATTTTTTATTTTATTTATTTGTCTATCTACAAGTCCAACATAAGAGCCTAGTTTATTAAATAATTCTTTTGCAGATTCAAGAGCAACGTCAACACTAGATTTTCCCTCCGCAGGATTAGCAGGATATTCTGCAACATTTATAACATAAGGATAGTCATAACCATCATAAACAGGGGAAACATTTTCAAAATTCACAGAGATTTCAGCAGGTTCAAGGTCAATTGCGTAAGAGTAAATGACATATTCAAGCGCTTTAGTAAATTCTGAATAAGCATCATAATCAGTTGCAGAATTACCTTTACTTACGAAATATGATTGATAAATTGATTGTATAGAGGTTGCTTCACTGTTATAATATGTTTGTTGATTCTGAAGAAAATAATCTATATTAGATTGATTTTTATCGGTTGATTTATATATATTGTATAAATGATTGTTTGTTTTATTATCAAAAGGAATATTAATAATTGGAGCATATTGGAAAAGTGGGTTTTTCATGTATGAATTTTCTGAATAAATTAGATAAGCATCTAAAGAGGTATCATCTTCAATGCTATAATCAAACGTCCAATTCCAGTGCGCTGAAGTATTTGCCCCAACAATTAAATATTCTACATAATTTGTGTTAAGTTTTTCGTTTATTGATTTAAAATCTTCTTCTTTTACTTCTCCATTTTTTATGGTTTTTAATTTTGTTACATTACCATAAGTATCCATTTTATAACGAACACTATCATATAAGAAAGGTAAAAATTCTTCTTTGTCATTTGTAAATTGTGGGGCGTAATCTACAAGGTAAGATTGATTTGGAACAGCAAAGATGTAAAATAAAGAATTCATTATTTGATAAGCATATTGAGCATAATAGTCATTCTCATTTCCCTCAGAGCCTCCAGAACCACCATTAAAATCATAACTGTCTGGTCGATAAAGAACTTTAGTTCCATAAAACTCAATACTATCTTCATCTTCATCTTCAGTGAAGTCCGGATCCTCGAAATCTTCTTTTGCTTCTTCTTCAAGTTCTTGATTTTCTTCACTGTTCATACCTGTACAGCCAAAACAAAGAAATGCCATACAGCATATCAAAAAAATACTTAAAATTTTTTTTGTTAATGTCTTCATATTTATATTTTAACCTTTTTTTTATAATAAATCAACAATATTTATAAAATTATTCTATTTAGAAGTTTTTAAGTTTATTTAACAATAAAAAAGAGTGATTATTCACTCTTTTTTATTGATTTTCCATCTCATTTGTTAATGAACGGTCAACATTAATTTGATTAGCAGAGAAGTCAACAGAATTTTCTGATAATAATTCATAATTTCCTTCTTCAATGGCTTGTTTAAGTTGTTCATCAGAATTTAATCTGTTATTTAATTGAACTTTAAATTCTCTAACACCAGCTTCATTTATTATAGATATAGTATAATCGTTCTCATTAATACCACCAGAAATAACTTTGTATAACTTCAATGTTCCTTCTAAATTATAGTCAAAGCCATCATTTAATTCTGCTTTTGCAACTGCATCAATAAAGTTGTTAAGGTCGCCTTGATTAGAAGAATATTGATAAATATATTCTCTTGAAGAGTTAAAATCAGATGTTGCAAATACTTTTGTTAATAAATCACTAATAGAAACAGGATTATTAAAATCAATATCATAAACATAATATGCATTTCCATTATTACTATAAGTGAAAGCAAGTTTTAAACTTTGAATATTACCATTAGAATCAACGTTTCCTAAATCCCATTTGTAATTTTTTACATAATCCATTTTATCAGCATAAGAATTTCCAAGAGCTTGAAACATTACAAATTCATAAACATTTTCAAGGTTAGCATCAATTTGTTCAGAGAAATATTCTAATGCTGTTTCTAAATCATTTACTTGATATTCACTTTCTTGATAAGAAACTTCTGTAATTGTGTTTTCTGAATTTGCATAAGCTTTTTCAGTTACAACTCCGTTCAATATATTACTTACATCTCCATCTTCAGCGGTGATAGTGTATTCAACATATCCTTGAGAGGTTGCTATACCAAGTTTATAGGTAGTATAACCATTTTCACTTGTTCCGAAATCAACCATTACTTGGTCGTTTTCTCCAACTTGACAACCTGAAACTTGAATTAAAGCATTTACAACACTATTATTGAAATATTGGTCTTTAGCATTATATTCTAATTTAGATTGTTCAGAACATTCTATTCCTGAGATTACTTCTGCAATTTCACCAGCATCACCTTTTGCAATAGTTTCTAAAGCAACAGGACTTGCGTAATTTACATTTATTCTATAGAATGTTTCATTTCCTTCAACAGTTGGGTCAGCAACTGTAAATTCTAAAACTGCATTTTCCAATGAAGTTTCGTTATTATCGCCAACACTCCAACGAACACCTTTGATATTATTTGAGTTATACTCTCCAACAGTTTTTTCAATAACAGTTTTTGTTTGATTTGCAAAGAAACTATTTGTTTGATTGCTATAGTTATCAAATAATTCTTGAACATTTTCAATAGTTTCAACAACTTCTTGTTCAACTTTTTCTTTTTCGTAAGTTTTTCCCTCAACAGGTGTTTGAATTGTTGTTTTAACAGTTGTATTTGTTATTTCATAATTTTTTGAATTACTCAAACTATTTATTAATTCTTCAACAGAAGATTGTTTTTTAAGAAGTAGATCATAACTAGTGATTCCTGTATTGGTTTTTACAGTCAGTTGATAAGATGAGCAAACACTAGGTCTTAAACTACCGCCAATTGTATAGTTTAAATCCTTAATATAATCAAGATTTAAAATTTCAGCTTGATCGGATGATTTGATAACATTTTTATATATTGCTTCTGCTAATTCATCATTTTGTGATTTTTCTGCTGCATTATATGTGCTTTCAAATTCTGTTGAAACATTTGCAGATGAAACAATTCCTGCAATTTCATCTTTTGAATTTTCATAATCAGCAATCAATCCTAATGAAATGCCATCACCAAATGACACATTAGCTACATTAAATAAACGTTCTTCTCCATTTTTATAAACATATACAACTTTTACTGATCCTAATGATGATGCGCTTGTGTCTCCTAAATCAAATGATGATGAAACAAGCTTTGATGCATCATAACTTCCGGTTGCTGAGCTTATTGCTTTTGCAAGAACTTGTTCATTTAAGAAATCTTTTGTTGAGTCTATATATTTTTCATTTAAAAGTTCAGAAACTGTATTTACTGCAGGAGCAACAATAACAGGTGGAGTATCTTTTACACACGCAGATAATCCTGCAGCTCCTCCTAAAGCCATACCAATTGTCATAAATGCAAGTAACAATTTTTTGCCAAAAGATAGTTTATAAGGTTTTGAACTTTTAACAATGCCTTGTTCTTCAATGTTTTTTGCCATAAATCCCCCTTTGATATACCTATTATACCATAAATCAAATAAAAATCAATAGGTTAAATTATTTTTGTTTAAAAAGATTTATCCTTATTTCTTTATATTCTAAAAATCTCTTTAATTTTTGTTTATTATTTGTTACAATTATTGTTGTATGCAAAGAAAAAGCATTATCAATTTTAGATTGTTTTTTTATTTATTTTTGTCTTTTTTGTTTGGTATAAATATTACCAAAAGTCTTTATAGTGCAAATGTTGAGGCTATTATAATTGTTTCTCTCACTTTTATTGTTTTAACTATCATCTTGATTTTGTGGAAAAAATTTTTTATTTTGATTGGTTTGATTGTATGTTTTTTAGTTGGAAATGGAATGTTTTTTCTTGCTACAGAAATTTATCAATCTAAAACATTTGAAGGTACTGTCTTAATTTGGGGACGAGTAACCGACAATTATGAAAATGAACAGTATTATTATAGATTAGTCTTAGATAATGTTCATGCAGATGAAGAGGAAGTTAAAAACATCAGTGTATTTGTTTCTAAGAATGAAAATAAGGAAATTAATGTTGGTGATATAATTATTTTTGAAGCAGAACTGGAAAATATTAATTTATTCACTTTACAGTCTTTTAATTCCAATTATGTAAGAGAAAACATAGGTTATTCTACTAAGGTTAACTCTTCAGATTTGGTTATTGCAAAAGGGTGGACTAAGACTGATGAAAATATTAGAATGAGTATCAAAGATTTACTGTATGAAAATTTGTCAGAAGACAATGCTTCAATTTGTTATGCTGTCCTTTTTGGAGATAAAAGTAACATTTCTGAAAACACGGAAAACATTTATAGAAGTTCTGGAATAATACATATTTTGACTGTCAGCGGATTACATGTAGGATTTTTAATTTTTTTAATATTTGGATTTTTAAAATTATGCAAAGTAAACAAATTTTTTAATTTTGTTTTTACAACTATCTTTATAGTTATTTATGCATGGCTTTGTGGTTTTATCCCTTCTGTTTTAAGAGCTGGATTTATGGCGATTATATTTATGATTGCTAAAATTAGCGGAAAAAGATATGATACGCTCAACAGTTTAGGAGTTGCTGGTATTATAATTTGTTTAATAAATCCTCTTACAGCTTTAGATATGGGATTTTTGATGTCTGTTTTTTGTGTTATAGGAATTACTTTTCTTTATCCAATTTTTGTTAAATATTTGTCCAAAATTATTCCAGCATGGGCAAGCGAATATATCTCATTATCCTTATCTGCACAAATCGCCATTTTACCATTTTTGGCATCATTTGGTTCAACATATAACTTTTTATCTTTCCTAGCGAATTTATTAGTAGTTCCATTTTTCGGAATTTTATATCCTTTTCTTTTTGTAATATCTTTTATCACTTTACTGATTCCTTTTGTACAATATTTGTTAATTTTTTGTGAATGGGGATTTAATCTTATAAATGCTACTGCTCAAGTTTTTAGTTCAACTCATCTTCAAATTCATTTACAGTCTTTTCACATATTAACTATCTTTGTTTTGTATCTATCCATTTTTGTTATTAGTAGATTTTTTATGGTTAAAGCTGAAAACAAATTCCTTATATGTTCATTTGTAATTTTGTTTTTAATATCATTTCTAGGATTAAATCAGTTTTTTATTAAGGAAAAAGCAAATATCGTTTATTTAAATAGTTATCAAGAAGAATGTTTTATTTTTACAAACAACAAAAACGAAAAGTTGTTGGTTGGAAATAATTATATATTAGGTAGATATGCTAATAACTTTAAGGTCTATGATTTTGATTTTTGTTTTCTTGAACAAATTTCTCAAAATGATATCAATGAATTAGAAGGTGTTAATGTAGATAATTATTTTTGTGTGCAAGGAGACTGCTCAATACAAGGATTAAACATTATTGTTCCAAATAATCCAATACAAATTGGAGGCTTTACGATGAATGTTTTTCAAAACAACGGAAAAAACCTTGCCTTTGGTATAGAATTTGACAATATTAAAATTATTATTGTGACACAATCAAAAAATGAGTACAATTCCTATTATGAAGAATTATTTAATCAATTAAATCCAGATATTGTGTTTAGTGGCAAAAATAATAGTGTTGGAAATAATAATTTTACTTTTTCGGTTAGCAAAAATGATTTTTCTAATTTTAGTTTTCAAGAAGTAGGTAATTGTTGTTTTTATTTTAATAATAATGAGTTAAGTATAAGGGGGTTAGATTGAAAAATTTAAAAAATAATTTAAAAAACAAAATAGATAATTGTTATCTTTTAGAAGGTGAAGATTATTATCTCTATGAGAAAGCTTTTAATATGATAAAAAAAGCCGTAAATTTACAGCTTGATGACTTTAATTTACAAATTTTTGATGATGATAATTTTTCACTCCAACAAGTTTTAGATTCTTGTGAAGTTTTGCCTATGGGAAGTGATTTTAGAATTGTAGTTTTAAAAAATATTTCTAAAATAAGCGAAAAAGACAAAAAATGTATTGAAAATTATGTTAATAATTGTGTTAAATCTACAATTTTAATTATTTTCGACTATTTTAATAAATTTCTTAATTTTAAAAACGCTACTTTTATTTCTTGTAAAAGATTCGATAAATTGACTGCTTCATCTGTTATTTTAAATGAATTTAAAAAAAGAAATAAAAAAATAAGTCAAGAAGCTATTGATACACTTTTAGAATATTGTGATGGATACTTAACACGAATCATGAATGAAATAGATAAACTATGCTTTTATAACCTTGATGAACAATTAGTTACAAAAAAAATAGTTGATCAAATGGTAACAAAAGATGATGACTATGTTGTATTTGAATTAACTGAAGCTTTAGGGAAAAAAAATAATGATCTTGCACTTAAAATTCTTTCTTCTATTGTTAAAGAACAAGGAGTTTTAGGAATGATTACTAATCATTTTAGAAGATTGTTTTTTATTTCTATATCTGGTCTTGAAAATAAAGAATTAGCTGAGTTGCTTTCAGTTAAAGAATATGCTATAAAAAAACAAAGGGAACAATTATTAAATTTTTCAAAAATACAGTTAAAAAAAATATATTCCTTATTAGAAGAGATTGATTTCAAAATAAAAAATGGAGAAATGTTGCAAGAAACAGCTCTTTATTATCTTGTTATTTCAATTTTGTATATTTAATTAACTCTTTTTTACTTATGAAATCAATATATTAAAATCTTATTTCTTGATCTTTTGATTGTTTTTTATTTGTAAATATGTTATATATTATCTTAAGAGGTGCAACATGTTTAAACCCATTGTGGCTGTCGTTGGAAGACCTAATGTTGGGAAAAGTACTTTTTTTAATAAAATTTGTGGTAAAAGAATTAGCATTGTTGATGACACTCCAGGGGTTACGCGCGATAGAATTTACGCAGAAGCTGAATGGAGTGGTCATGATTTTATTTTGGTCGATACTGGAGGATTAGACTCTAAAAGTGATGATAATTTCCAGAAGGATATTAGAAAACAAGCGGAGATTGCTATAAAAGAAGCAGATGTTATTGTCTTTATTGTTGATGGAAGAGTTGGAATTACTAGCAATGATGAAGAGGTTGCACAAATACTTCAAAAATCCAAAAAGCCTATAGTTTTAGTTGTTAATAAACTTGATAATTTTGAAATTGAACAAACATATGAATTTTATAGTTTAGGAATTGGTAAACCATTTCCATTATCTGTTATGCAAAGTAAAGGAATTGGGGATGTTTTAGATGAAATTGTTTCTCATTTTAAAGAGAAGGTAATTTCAGATAATAAAAATGATTTAACAAAAATTGCAATAGTTGGAAGACCTAATGTTGGGAAAAGTTCGTTGGTTAATAGGTTATTGGGCGAAGATAGAGTGGTTGTAAGCAGTATTGAAGGTACGACAAGAGATTCCGTTTTAGTTCCATTTAAATATAACAAAAAAGATTATGCTTTAGTTGATACAGCAGGTTTGAGAAGACAACGTTCTGTAGAAAAGGTTTCAGTTGAAGGATACTCTGTTTTGAGGACAATGTCTGCTATCGATGAGGCAAATGTAGTAATTATAGTTATTGATGGTAGTCAAGAAATTATTTCAGAGCAGGATGTTCGAATTGCAGGTTATGTACACGAAGCAGGAAAACCAAGCGTGATTGTAGTTAACAAATGGGATATAAAATCCATGAGTAAGGAAAAATTTATTGCATCTTTAAACGCTTGTTTATCATTCATGTCATATTTTAAGGTTATATTTGTATCTGCATTAACAGGAAGCAGTGTGGGACAAATAATGCAACTTGTTGAAGAAAGTTATCAAAATTCTTCTAAAAGAATTACCACTGGTTTGCTTAATGACCTATTACATGATGCTATTTTGAATTTTGAACCTCCAGCGCATAATGGGGTAAGAGCAAAAATCAAATATATTACTCAAGTTTCTACAAATCCTCCAACATTTGTGCTTTTTGTTAATGATGCTAAACTGATAAATTTTTCTTATAGAAGATATCTTGAAAATAGGTTTCGCGAACGTGTTGATTTTTCAGGTTCTCCTATTAAATTAATAATAAAAGGAAAAGGTGAAGATTAATGGAAGGAATTTTGTATTTTATTTTAGTAGCCTTCGCATCCTATTTTATAGGAACAATCAATTTTTCTAAAATAATAGCGTGGAACGCAAGGCGTAAAGATATAACAAAAATTGGAAGTCATAATCCTGGAACAATGAATATGCTTCGATCATTTGGATTTGGTTTAGCACTTGCAACATTTATTGCAGAAGTAGTTAAAGTTGGTGTAACTTGTTTAGTGTTTAAAATTATATTTCCTCAATATGATGAACTAATTTATTTCTTTGCTGGACTATTTTTAATGTTGGGAAATGACTTTCCAATATGGTCAAATTTTAAAGGTGGGAAAGGAGTTGCTTGTTTAGCAGGTATTTTCCTGTTTTCTAATTTGTGGTATGTTGCTTTAGGTTGGTTTGTTATTTGCTTTATATTACTTATTCTTATAGATATTGGAAGCATAGTTTCATTTACCTATATCGGTGGATTATCAGTTGCTTATACCATTTATATTTGGATTATGAGTGTGCCATATGCGTGGATAATTACAATATTAATTTGGGGAATGTATGCAATTATGCTTATCAAACACCATGCGAATATTTTAAGACTATGCAAAAAAACAGAAAATCATGTTGGATTTAAAGGGAAGCTTAAAAGTTTCTTTTCTCATAAAAAGGGAGAAATAATTATTGATGAATCTTTGGTTGACAATCAAAAGCCAGAGAAAGAAATTGTAATTAATCCTACAAATGAGAATGAAGAAAATGAAAAAGAAGAATAAATATATAAATTTTTTAAATAGTTAAAAAGAAAAAGAACTTTATAAAAATAGAGTTCTTTTTATTATATACATAAAATATAATTTTTTTATTTGAATTTGATTTAATCCGTTTAATATGTTATACTATATATATATGTGATCGGTTAAATAAGCAAAAATGGAAATAACAATGAATTTATAAGATATTAAGAAAGGAGGTGTGATGAATAAATATTTTAAAAACACAACTTCAAAAATGATATTTTCTTTCTACATAACATTATTGTCTTTGTTACTTCTATTATTAGGAGTAATAATTTTTAATAATTCATCAAATGCTGGTTGGCTTGATTATGATGCAAAAGCTGAATATGGTGTCTATTTTTGGGAAGTTAAAGATGAAACATTAAAGCAATTTGATAATACAACAAATTATAATTTTGAAGGTGAAGCAACAACTTCTACAATGACAAACCCAACAAAATGGTTCACTGTATTAACATCAACTACACATGTTTCGACAACTCAATCAATATCGTATGTTTCCGGAGATTCTTTGACAGAACAAAATCCTAATTATGCATTAGTTAAAGATAATCATTATTTAACAGGGATACAAGCAAAATTAAGCAGTACATGGAGTAAAAAAAGTAACACATCAAATTATAAAATTGTAGCTACAGCTTCAACGGGGTATGTGATTAGTAATGCAACTTATTCAGTTTCAGCGGGAAGCAGTGTATTTAATATAAAAGTAAACCTTACTGGTTCGATTGGTACTGCCAATAAAATAACTTTTTCAGATAATTTAACAATTTCTGGAGATGATTCAGATTCCCAAACATATTTTACTGTTATTTCGCCTGCAAGAGTACGTGTAAAAGTTGAATTACAAGGTGGAAGTCATAGTTCTTTTTCTAATGGAAATCAGTTTACAACATTTTATGGAAAGTCTTATAATTTTATGTCATCTGGAAGTAAATTATTTAATACAAATCCAACAAAGCCTGGATATAGTTTTGCAGGGTGGTACACTGCAGCAAGTGGAGGAAGTCAAATTTCTGCTTCTACAACAATGAAAAAAACATCAAACCATACTATTTATGCACGATGGACACCATATAATTATAAAGTTGACATAAACATATTAAATCCAAGTGGTGCTCAAGATTATATAAGCGGAACCATGACACAAAATGGAAATACTGGACTAAATGATCAAAAAGATAGTTACTTAA
>CALWTS010000041.1 GCA_944384535.1 uncultured Clostridia bacterium | reverse complement strand
AAAAAATCAATAGTAATATCATTGTTACTATTGCTACTATTCCCGCTGTTATGCTAGTCCATATTATCTTTTTCTTCTTTCTTTCTTTTATTAATTTTTCTTCTTCTGTTGGTGATGGATAGGACTTTTCTTCTTTCATATCTTCTCTCTCCTTCTTTCTTTTGTCTTTCATATTATTTGTTCTATCTATAGGTAGTATACTAAATAAAATTTAAATTTCAAAGAAAAATTTCAAAAATAAAAATTATTAATAAATGTTTCAAAACTTTATGTTAAAATTTATTTTTAAAAAATATGAAAATGAAATAAATATCATCATATATGAATTAAAGAAAGACATATCCCAAAAGATATGTCTTTCTATTATTATACACCTGTTTCTATAAGAGTCCAATAAGCATATAAAGTAAGTTTATTGCTATTATCCTTGCAGAATATCCATTTGCCTTCTTCATTAGTATATCCTTCAATTCCTTTAACAATGTCTAAATTTTCATCAAATACCATTGTTGATAGATCATCTTTTACATAAGTAAAACCAACAAATGTGTAACCATTTCTTAACGTATTAATAGTATAGTCATATGGAATTTCTATATCTCCATAACTTAAATTCTTTATAGGTAAGTCACTACCAGACTCATAATTATAATCAAATGTTACTTCTGTTGTATTTTTTTGCCACCATGGTTTTAATTTTGGTAAAGTTAAGGCCTCTATCCAAACATATTTACTAGAAGATTCATCCAAAGTAGTATAATTACAATTAAGCAAGCTTCCATCTGTCCCTATTACTTCTTGATAAGATGAAGTAACAAACCCCTTAAAAGAATATCCTTCTTTCGTTGGAACAGTAAAACCTTCAACCAAATATGAATTAAAAGTCACAGTAATTTCTTTAGGACCTTCTCCTCCTTCTGTAGAATAGTCAATAGTCAAAGTAAATTCTTTTGGTTGCCAATTAGCGTACAATATAATTTCATTGTCACCAACTCCTCCATCTGTACTATAAATCCAATTAGCATTTTCATCTGTATAAGAATCAACATTTGATATTAATTGACCATTTTCATCAACAATCTTTATTCCATTTCCACCTTCTTCAGTGAAGTACCCTACAAACGTGAAACCTGTATTTGTTGTAGTAAATGAAATCTCTTTGTTTTCATTATATTTAATTGTATCTTCTCGAACATTTTCAGATTCTTGATTACTGTAGTATATTTGATGAAGTTTTAGTGTTGTTACATTTGGTTCAAATACTGGGTAAAGCACTAAACTCTGTTGATCATAAATCCATACACCATTTGATATATATGAACTTAAATTGTTAAGTGAATAATCGCTGTTAATCAAAACTTCTTCTGCATCTACACTAAGTGCATATCCTTTAAGACGATAGTTGTTTTTTGTAGCTAGAGTAAATTCTCCTTCACATAATTCAGATGAATCATAATAAATTGATATTTCTGTTGTATTGAGAACAACCTCATCATCTTCAGATATAATAGTTATAATTGTTTTATTTGGTTCAAACATAGCATAGAGACTTAATTTGTAGAAATCTTCAATACTTGACAGGTCTTTTATCCAAATTCCATTTTCAATATAACCAGTCAAATTATCAACAAAAGTCATTTCTCCTAACTCATCAACATTAATTAATGTAGAATAATCATCTCCTATTTGGATTTTAAATCCTTTAAGTGTATATCCTTCTTTTTCTAAACTATTTGTTAATTCTGAAGTTTTTGAAGGATTAATAATTGCACTATCATAAGTTACAGAAATTGAGGCTGTCGAATATACATCTTCTGTTGATTTAAATAACATAATATTATATTCTTGAGCTTTCCAAACAGGTTCAAGTACAATTTCAGTATTGCCATTAGCACAGTGAATCCAATTGTTAGATTCATAATACCCATCAATATATTCAAGTGATATTGAACGATATTCTATGTCTTTGATAGAAATTATTTTATCATCTGTATTTTCTATTTTAAAACCTATTAAATCGTAACCTTCTTTTGTTGGTAAAACATATTCTTCTGGCAATTCAATATAATTAACATAACCATATGGAATTGTTATTACTGCATTATTTTCTAAATTATCATCTTCATCAGGTAAAATTAATGTTGTTGAATAAGTTCCGCATTTAACGTATAAAACAATTGAATTAGTGTCATAAATCCAGTTTCCTTCACTATCGGTATAAATTTCCCCATCATATACAACATTTTTATTTAGTTTGCCATCTTTATCTATTAACTGTGTAGTTTTATCATAATCTAAATATATTCCTTCAAAGAATTTTCCAACATTACAAAGCACTGAAGAAACTTCTTCGCTATCTTTATAAATTAAAACTTCATTGCTATCATATGTGAAAGAAAGAGAATAAACACCATCAATACTATTATTATCTCCCTGCAAAGCTAAGGTATCATAAGTCTTTGGTATCCAACTAGCAAAAAGTTCTAATGTTTCAACTTCTTCTGTTTGAACATAACCCCAAGAGCAATATGAACCGTAAATTGTTGGAGAAGCTAAATATTGTGAATTACTATCATTTAAATCAGCAATTGTTCCATCACTATTTAGGAATCTACTTGTTTTTTGTTCATTAAAATATAACCCCTCCAAAATATAGCCTTCTTTAGATGGGAGATATGGAACAAAGAAATCTCTATCAAAATTAACTCCAAACTCTAATTCATAAAACGTTTCATCGTCAAACAATAAATTAGTTTTCTTCCCTACAAAAATCGAACACAAGTAAATTGTTGACTCATTCTCACCATTGTAGATCCATTTCCCCTGTGAATCTGTGTAAGTCTCATTTTCATAAACCACATTAGAATCAAATTCTCCATTTTGATTAATTATCCATGAAGTAAAATCATCAAATTGAACACCTTCAAAAACGTATCCTTCAACATTCATATTGATATTGTTTAAATCAAAATTAGTATAAGATACGCTAAAACTATACTCATTTGCAATTTCTAAATTGCTACTTGTAGTCTGACGTACATTTATATTGTATATTTTTTCAATCCATCTTGCATACAATGTCATATCACTAGAAATTACTGTATCTTGTGTAATTTCAGAATTTTCGTCAAAAGAAATATTGCTATACCATGCATCAAAAACATATCCCTCTTTTTCTGGCTGTATTGATAAAATTAAATTGATATCTTCTCTTTCTTTAAATATCATGGAATCATCATTATACATGACACCTCCATTTAATTCGAAATTTATTTTATATTCTTCTGGCTCTTTTTCACCACATGCAGTTAAAAAAATCGCACATGGAATAATGAAAATTAAAGTTAATAAAATTTTTAAAAAACTTTTTTTCATAAATCCTCCTATTTTTATATAGATATATTTGTGATGGATTGTGAAATAATTAATTCCCATTTATAGTATAACATATTTTTTGAATAATAACAAACTAAATTTATATTTTAAAATATTGACAAAATTTCGCAAAATATGTAATATTTCTTACTATGGAAACAGTTACTAGAAAAAACTATCAATTAATATTTCTTTATTTAATTTTTTATGGCTTGTCTGTTGGTGTATGGACAGAGTTTTCTCAATTATGGTTAAACTCACAAGAAATTTCGATTTCCAATATTGGAATAATAGTTGCAATTGCATCGCTTATCACTTCAGCTATTATTATACTAATAACAAAATTTACAAAAAAAATTAATGAGATTATTGTATTAAAGGTTATTTTTTTATTTAAATTTATTTTTTTATTAATTATGACTTTAGGTAGTCTTTATTCTATTAAATGGCTATCTATTTTAAGTTATCTCGTTGACTGCGTTATAAATAATCTTATTATTTTGATTACATATCCTATTTTAACTTATATTATAAAAAATGAAAAAATTTATAGTAAAAGAAAACTTGTGGAATACACAGCTTCGGATTTAGGAGTTTTAGTCTCTAGTGTTTTGATTGGTAAATCTTTATGGAATATTAACTTTGATTATAATTTCATGTTAATTTTATCATTGATTTTTACAATTGGCGCAGCAACTAGTTCTTTACTAATTAAAAATAACGACCAATTTAAATCTAAACAAAATTCAAAAATAAAAACAATTTTCAAAGATAAAATTTTAATTGTTTATTTAATTTATTACTTTATTGGACAAATTGCATATTATTCAGCCCTAGGAATGCTCCTCCTCCTTGTAATAAACTATGGTTCTCTAACACCAACAACAGGTGGACTTTTTATCGTAATATGTTATGTTTTAGGTGATGTTTTTGGCTACCTTGCTTTAAAAAAACTAACCCCAAAAAACGACTACTTTACCATTCTTATTAAATTCGGAATAAGATTTGTCGTATATTTGTTTGTTATTTTATTTCCAATAAAAGAAGTTTTATTTTTCGCAATAAGCATATCTTTATTTGTGTCACGTGCATATGAAAATAAAACAGATGGTATTTACATTAATCGTCTACCACAATCTCAAATATTTATTTTTTCAAATATTAGATATGGTATTGGTTTTGTAGGAAAAGCATTAGGTGTCATGATTTGCGGTTTAGTCTTCGAATATGGCTTACGATATATATTTGGTGTTTGTGCAATTTTCTTAATAGTACAAATATCGTTGGGATTATACTTAGTAAAAATGCGAAATAAAGAAAAATATAGTTATTTATTGTAAAGACGCAATCTAATACCTTAACATTTAATCATTTCAACTAATTTATCTGCTCTTTTTTTTGCCTCAAAAAGAAATTGTTCATTTGTCATCTTTTCATAATATTGTGGATCACCGCAAGATTTTTTGTGAACTTCTAACATTATAATTCCATTATAATTTGCTTTTTTTAATTTTTCGCAAACTTTTGAAAAGTCGATTTTTCCATCTAATGGCAATAAATGCAAATCTCTTGTATAGTCATATCCAGAATACCAATCTTCTAAATTATCATGCAAATGTAACGCAAACAACCTGTTGCCATATTTTTTAATTAGGTCTTTACGAGGATTATATAAATGATGATGTCCTGCATCATAACAAAAGCCTAAATTTTCATCTCGTATATTGTCAAGCAAATAATATAAGTTCTTAATACTGAAAATATCTATGTTCTCAATTGCTATTTTTACATTATTTTCTTTCGCTACATTTAATATTTTTTTTAAATTTTCAAGACCTTTTTTGTTTGGTTTTAATGGAAATGTGCTAGGACTTCCTTGTGTTGCATGAAAGACTGCAATTGGTATTTGGAATTTTCCACAATAATTAATTTGTTTTATGACATCAGAAATATAGTCATCTACAGATTTACCAGTTGCCCATAAATTGTTTGCATACTTATTGTTTATATGATAATAAGCAATTTGAATATTTAACTTTTTGCATATTTTAACAATTTTCTCTATATCGCCACTTTTATAGGATAGCATAACTTTATTGAACCCAGTTTTTTTAATATTTAACAAAATTTCCTCAATATTATCTCCACTTTCATTATTTGTATTTATACCAATTTCTAACATAGAATTCTCCTTTTGTTTATAATATAAAATAAATTATAAAAATAATCAATTCTCTTTTATAAAAAAATTAATAGATACGCAATCTATTAATTTTATTTAATTAAAAACTTAAATTTATATTAAATTCATAAATACAATTTAAAAATATTTTTATTACAATCTATCTTTTTTTTCAAACTTTATTCTGCAACTGGTACTTTAGACTGAAGTTTTACACCTAAATTTTTATAATCATAATCTTCAACATCAAAACTGCTTTCCACATTATCTATAATCTTTCCACTTTCATCTTTCGCTTTTGGTGATTTAAAGTCATAAAAATTTTTAATTTTATCATCTAATATCAATTTAGGTGCTTTAAAACCAAATACTTCTTCAAAAATAGGATTTTCAAACATAGTGTCAACAATAAATTCAGACAATTTAAAAGCATTACTTTTTATTACTCTGTCACAATACTTTTTAATTTCATTTGGATCGTTAAAAAGTTTTAACTTTCCACTTTTTTCACCTTCTTCAATTTTTCCAATTTGAATTTCCATATTTTTTGCCAAGTCTAATTCTTTCTGAAAATCAACATTAGCATTTAATACTTTATTTGAAAAATTAAGAAATTTCTTTAACTCGTCTTTATTTAAAAATTTTTTTAATAAGGATTTATCAATCTCTGATAATTTATTTTTAATAAGCTCTGCCCTTGATAATGTTATATCTACAATATATGGAATATGTCTATCATAAATATGACTGTTTACTATCATATGTGATAATATTCCTGGCTTTAAGTCACAAACTTGAGCAAGCATATAGACTAGAGCTGCATATTGAACAACATTCCAACTTCCTGCAGCTAATGTATCATTAGATCTTTGATTTAAAAATAAATTTAACTTTCCATCTGTAACATCAAACTGCATGCCATGAACACAAGGATAAAGTCCCATTTCATGTAAATCTTTATGTACAAATAACTCTGTAACCATACTTCTAAAAGCTGGTTGATTTTTTAAGTACCAAATTACTCTATCTATTTGATCAAATTCGCCATCTTTGTAAATAGCTTTTTGTCCGACCTGCCAACCATACGCTTTTCCAATACTACCATTGTCATCAGCCCATTGATCCCATATGTGACTGTTTAATTTATTTACGTCATTACTTTTTAACTGCCATATCCATAAAATTTCATCTATTGCAGCCTTCCAATTTGTAAATCGCAATGTAACAATGGGAAACTCTTTTTCAAGATCATAAACATTGTTTACCGCAAAAACTTTTGCTGTGTGTGCACTCGTTCCATCTGCCCATTTAGGTCTTACGATTTCATTGATATCCCAACTTCCATCCTTTAAAATTCTATTTGTAGTTTTTAAATATATCCAATCTGCTCTACTCATATTTTTACCCTTTTATTTCACATATTTTTTCATAAGACTGACTGCTTGTTTTTTTACCTCTTTGACAGCTCTTTCTTTATATAAAACAATTTTGTAAATCATTTCAGCGATTTCTTTCATATCATTTTCTTTCATTCCTAAAGTAGTAACTGCCGGTGTTCCAAGTCTTAATCCACTCGTAATTGTTGGACTCAATGTTTCATTTGGTATAGAATTCTTATTTGTTGTAATATTTGCTTTATGCAAAAGTTCAGAAATATTTTTTCCTGTTTCGTTAAAAGGTGTTAAATCAACCAAAATTAAATGATTATCACTTCCTCCAGAAACAAGCCTAAACCCATATTTCTTAAGTTCGTTAGAAAGTGTTTGACAATTTTTTAAAACTTGTTTTTGATATTTAATAAATTCTGGAGATAAAGCCTCTTTAAGCATAACTGCTTTACCTGCAATTATATGTTCTAATGGTCCACCTTGAGTCCCCGGAAATACAGCACTATCAATTTTTTTTGCTAAATTACTCTTGCATAAAATCATTCCACCCCTTGGCCCTCTTAATGTTTTGTGAGTTGTAGTAGTAACAACATCAGCATATTCACAAGGATTTGGATGTAATCCTGCAGCAACCAATCCAGCAATATGAGCCATATCAACCATTAAGTAAGCTCCCACACTATCTGCAATATCTCTAAACTTTTTAAAATCTATAACACGAGGATAAGCACTTGCACCAGCAACTATAATTTTTGGTTTATGCTGCATTGCAAGTCTAGCAACCTCATCATAATCTATTAATTCAGTTTCTTTGTCTAGTCCATAAGAGACTGCATTATAAATTTTACCCGAAACATTAACTTTCGTACCATGAGTTAGATGTCCACCTGCAGGTAAGGACATTCCTAAAATCGTATCTCCTGGAGAACACAAAGCTGTATAAACTGCAAAATTTGCATTTGCTCCTGAATGAGGTTGGACATTAACATGTTCTGCTCCAAAGAGTTTTTTAGCTCTTTCTATTGCTAGGCTTTCTATAACATCTATATTTTCACACCCACAATAATATCTTTTTTCTGGATAACCTTCTGCATATTTATTTGTAAGAACACTTGCAACAGCTTCTCTTACAGCTTTACTTGTAAAATTTTCACTTGCAATTAATTCTATATGCTCTTTTTGACGCTTTTCTTCTTTTTTAATCGCCTTATAAACTTCAATGTCTACTTCTTTTAATTTTTTACAATTCATTATTTCCTCCAATTAATATGTTTTGACATTTTTGTTTTTATAAATTTTGAAAGTAAAATTTATACCATTCTCTATCATAGTTTGCGATGAACTTTCTAATTGAAAACCTTTTTCCAAAATATTATTTATATATGTATCAGCGGGCACAACCGCATCAACTTCGGTTATGTATGCAGTATCACAATATTCCATTAATAGATTATAAATACTTGCTCCTCCGCAAACAAAGATATCATCTTTGTTATATTTTTTTAATTCTTTAAATAATTCTTGCAAAGAATTAACAACTATGATTCCTTCATCATAAAAATTTTTGTTATCACTTAAAACAATATTAATTCTTTTTGCTAATGGTCTCTTAGGTAAAGAAAGATAGGTTTTTTCACCCATAACAACAATTTTATTTAAAGTCTTTTCTTTAAAGTAAGCCAAATCTCTCGGTAAATTAAAAAGCAACTTGTTTTTATAACCTATCGCATAATCTTTTGCTATTGCCACAATCAAATTCATTTTTTCCTCCTCATTACATCATTTGTTGTAGAGAAAGTGTTAAGGTGTTTTCCATCAAACATGCTACCGTTAATGGGCCAACTCCTCCTGGAACTGGCGTTATATATGAACAAATATCCTTTACATTTTCAAAATCAACATCTCCGTAAATTTTTCCATCTATTCTGTTTATTCCTACATCAATTAAAATTGTATCTTTTTTAAGATAATCCTGTGTAATAAATCTAGCTTTTCCAATAGCAACTACTACAATATCTGCGTTCAATGTGTAATCTTTTAAATTTTTAGTCTTGCTATGACAAATCGTTACTGTACAATCTCTTTGTTCAAATAAACATGCTACACTTTTACCTACAAGTAAACTTCTCCCTATTACAACAACATTTTTCCCCTGCAAAGATATTTTATATTTGTCTAAAAGTTTTATTATTCCTGTAGCTGTACATGGAGCAAAAGATGAATTTCCACTAAATAATCTCCCTAAATTAAAATCACTTAAACAATCAACATCTTTTTGTGGGATAATTTTATTAATTGCCTCAGCAGAATTAAGGTGCTCTGGCAGTGGGAGTTGTAATAATATAGCATTTATATCATCATCACAATTCAATTTCTCGATTTCATTTTCTAAATCTTGTTGGCTAATCATTTGAGGTAATTTTACAACTCTTGAATTTATATTACAATAATCACAAGCTTTTATCTTTGAAGAAACATATATCTCACTTGCTTTATTTCCCTCTACTATAATACAAGCAAGCGAAGGTTTTTTATCTAAAAATTCTTTCTTTATTTTTTCCTTTACTTCTTCTTTTATTTGCAAAGATAAACTTCTTCCATCTAAAATTTCCATGATTTTATGATACAATATTACAAAAAATTTTTATAGTTATATATAACCACAATCTTTTCTTTATAGTTGTATACAACTATACAAAATAAAAATTAAATTATAAAATATAGTTATATATAACTATAAGCAGTAAAGGAGTTTTAAAATGACAAATAATGTAAATAGAGCTGTAGCGTTACGGATAACCCAATTATTAAAAGAAAAAAATATTACTCAATACAGACTGGCAATTAATAGCGGTTTAAATCATTCCACTATAAAAAACATCATTAACGAAACAGTCAAAGATAATATGCTTTCTACAGTTATTCTAATTGCGGATGGATTTGGAATGACCGTTAGTCAATTTTTAGATAGTCCTTTGTTTTTAGAAGAAAATCTTAATATATAAAAAAGCAACAATGTTTGTTGCTTTTTTTTCAATATGTGTTTTTACTAATCTCCCTATCGTAATCATATAATTCTTGTTTAATATTTTCTAAATTATTCATTAATTTTTCATAAACAGGTTTGTTTATTATCCCCATTTTATATAATTCTTTAATCATCCTGACAAACAAATCATATAGATTACTTGAATATCCATAATTAGTTGACAAAATGTTCTGTACACCTTGCTCTTTATTAACATAATAATCTAACTCCACAGGAGTTCCATAACCATCAAAATAATCTTGCTTGTTTTTAAGAAAAGGACATCTCTCTTCATAAGCAAAAATTAAACGTCTTAAAAAACTTGGATGTACAAGAGGAAAGTATAACTCATTAATGTTAAATCCTGCTTCTCTTTGTATATCAATATCTATTTTTACAACAAAATTATCATGTTTTGCAATCTCTGTGAAAATTAAATTTACATCTATATTTAAATTTTTTAAGAGTTCATATAGTGCTAAAAATAAAAGACCTTTTTTTATTATTGCATGGGCTGGTACATCCCATCTTTCTGCTACATTATAATATAAATTGACCCTTGGCAAATTTGGAACAACTTCTCTTGGTGCGTAATTAAACATATTAAAAGGATTCCCTTGTAAAAAATAAGGAACATTTGGAGCAAATCCCAAGACATCGTTTTTTACACCGGTTGGTTTGATATCTTTTGTCAACATGCTTATTGATTCTAAAATCACATTTTTAAATATACTAAATGTTTTATCAAAAAAACCATCACGACATAACTTTATAGCTTCCTTTAATGATTTTGTTCTAGTAAAATCATATCTATTAGAATCGCTACTATTACTACTAGTAATTTTTCGTGCAGTTCCAATATAAGTTAGGAATTCTGGTATACTTTTAAATTTTACATTGAAAATTTTATATCCATTTTGAGTCTTAATTATTTCCTCCATTTTTCCTCCTTAAATGTCATCTTCATTTTCATTTCTATTCTTATTTCTAATTAATTCTTCTAAAGCTTTGAGATATTTGTTTGATTGTGGTAACTCGGCACGAATTCCCTCTAAAATTTTATTTAAAGTATTTGCGCTAAGACCCTCTAACAAATTCATTTCAATATTTTCACTTATAGAAATACACATTTCTCCTAAAAGTCTTTGTGTTGCAATCATACCTCTTGTCGAAATTATAATATGAATACCTGCTTTTTCTATAAATTTTCTTAAAGCCCACCCAAATTTTAGCAATTCCGCATCCTTAATCAGCTTTTTTTCTAGTTCTCTATCGTAATCCCACCTGATAACAGTAAATCTATCAAGAGTTGCTGCATCTAATTGATTTCTTCCAACATATTTTAAATCAGCACCAAGTCCATAAGTGTTGCCTGCAGCAACTAATCTAAAATCTGGATGCATGGTCACTCTTTCATTAGGAAAAGACATATAACCTTGTGCCATAGCTGTATTAATGGTTACTAAAGCATCTGGACTGGAAGCATCAACTTCATCTAAAAAGAATACTCCTCCATTTTTATATGCTTGATAAAATTGAGTAGGTTGATATGTTCCAGAAGCATCTTTATATCCTGTTAATTCAAAAGCATTTTGAACTCTGTTTGATGTATAAAATTTTAAATGCAATTCTCTTGCAACTTGCTCAACTGCAGTGCTTTTACCCGTTCCTGCTGGGCCAACTAACATTGGCATTGTTCCCGCTCTTACGCAAGCAATAAGTTGTGGATATTTTTTATGTGTAATTACTTTTCCGTGACCAAGCTCCGCCCTTAAACTTTCTATTTCTTCTTCAGGATTTGTTTCTCTTGTGCCTTCTTCCTGTTCTTCTCCATTTGTCAATACAGCTTGTGAAACTTGATCTTTTATACTATCTGCCAATTTTCCTATTATTTTTCCTGTGATTTTATCAATACTTTCATCGGAATCTGTTTCTATATATCCTTTGAGTTGTTCTCCTAAAACTTCTCTTACTGCCGTCTTTATTGCAACCATTTCTTTATCTTTTAAAAGTTTATCTACTTTTTCTTGTGCTGCTTTTGCCAAAATTTTTTCAGCACTTTTTAATATAGCTTTTTCAAATCTTTCAGGATTATTAGCTATTGCATTTTCAACAATCTGCTCAAGCTGGGTTTTTATAACTTTTTCACTGTGTTGTAAAATTATATCTTCGAAAAACTCAGGATTTTCAGCTAATGTCTCTGCTGTTACATTTTTTAAAATTTTCATACATTCTTCAAGAAAATTTAATATCTCTTCCTTATTTTTTTTACTTTCATTTCTTATCGTATTAATTGCCTGTAATGTAACATCATCTATTTCTCCTAGCTTTTCATCTATAATCTTTTTAGCATAATTATAAACCTGTTCTTTTAGTTCAACTGTAACAGGTTGCATTGCAACTACATCACTTAAAATTCTTTTTGCTTCTTTTTCAAAATCCGCAGAATGTCTTTCTACACTTTTATCAACAAGTTCTTCAATTTTAAAGTAAATTTCTTTAAGTCTAATTGAAACTTGCTCAATAGATGCCTTTATCGCAGCTTCTTCAATTTTTGAATCTACTGAGCTCGATAAAAACTTGATAGTTTCCTCAAGTATTTTTATTTCTTCCCCTTGTTTTTTCACTATTGTTAATAATTGTTCTAATAATTTTTTGTTAAACATAATTCCTCCTTCATTAACAAAAAAAGTGGTTGAAAACAAAATATATAATTTTGTTATCAACCACTTAGCTATACGTCGACATTTTTAAATTTCTTGCCTATGTTCTTATTATACAATAAAAACAAAAAATGTCAATATCTATTTTTAAATAAATTGCCAACTATTTATAATATTGAGAGCAACTTTTTCAAAAAAGTTCTCTAAAAAATAGTAGTTATTACAACCACTAATAAAAATACACTTACCTATTTTGATATTACGTTTTATACAATATTTTGCTAGAAAAACACAGCCAATTGAATGACAAATAAACACGCTTTCATTAGTTATTTTATCTTTAACATTATTAAGAACTTTTGCCCAGTTTTCAAAATTTTGTCCTTATGGTGTAGGATAATTAAAATTATAAACTTCCATCCCCTTTTTGCGAATTTCATTTTCTAACTAGGAAACCAATTTTCTTTGTTATGTCCGTATGTTCCATGGATAATAAAACAATTTTTCATAAAATCTCCCCATAAAAACATGATATCACAAATCTAACTCATTTATGTCAAGATTAATTTAATAAGAAAGTATATTTATTGTTTTTTAACTGCTTTCTTAATCATAATATAATTAAAAAATTAAAAATCACTATTTTTGTAAATTTTATTTCATTTTTATAAATAAAAAACAAATGATTATCTTTACATATTCTTAATTATTATTACAGTTTTAGAAACTTAAAAAAGTATTTTTCTCTATCTTTTTAAGGTAATGGTAAGAAGCCACAACATATTACAGGAATATTATTTGAATTAAATTCTAACACATTATCTTTGTTTTTAATTCCCTCTCTTAAAATAGTTAAACATGCAGTTATTTTTAAATTTGTGTTATCCGCAAATTTTAAAATATGTTTAAAAGTTTCTCCTGTTGAATAAACATCATCTACAAAAATAATATTTTTGTTTTTTAATTTTTCAAATTCAGTTTGAGAAATATAATATTGACTATCTCCAGAGGTAATACTATTACTTTTTATTGCAATTGGATTTAACATATAACATTTTTTAGCTTTTCTTAAGCATATATAATCGCAATTTAAATTTCTTGCAACCTCTTGTGCAATTGGTAATCCTTTCAATTCTGTTGTTAAAACAATGTCAAATTTTATATTCTTATCTTTTAGTTTTTGTCCCAAATACTCACTAGATAATTTTAGTAATTCCATATCTCCAACTATATTAAATCCAGCTATTTTTGTTCCTGATGGAGATTCTAAAATAGGTAATTTTCTTTCTATTCCTAATACTTTAAGAGTATAAAATTTGCAATTTTTAATCATTTTCCCTCTCCTTTAATTAATTTCTTAATTAATACTAAATAAAATTGATTTTTATTCTATTTGATTCAATATTAATTTGTGAAGAGCTCTTGTTTTTGCCACATAAAAACGTTTAAAATCAAGTTCATTTTCACTATAACTACTAAAATCATAAATAATAACAAAATCAAATTCTAGCCCTTTAGCAGATTCAACTGTTAAAAGACAAACTGAGTTCATGTTAAATTCATTATCACTTTCATTATATATCGAAACATTATCTTTTAACAACTCATAAGCACACTTTAATTCTTCCTGGTCCTTACATATAATAGCACATGAAATAAAGTTGGATTTTTTAAATTCCTCTATTTCAGCTTCAATTGTTTTTTTAATATTTTTAGAAATTCTTATTTGTACTGGTTCGCCGTGCCTTAATACATTTTCAGCATTATGTAATCCTAGTTTATTTAAGATTTTATTCGCTTCTTGTGTTATTTCAATTGTTGTTCTGTAACTTTTATTTAATTCTAAATAACTTAAATTATTAAAAAGAGGAATAATCTCATTCCAATTTTTGATTGATTGATAACTATATATTCCTTGTGCAAGGTCTCCAAAAATTGAAAAATTTGCATACTTAAATATATCTTTTAGTGCTTTAAAGGTTAGGTAAGAAAAATCTTGTGCTTCGTCTATAATAATTTGTTTTATTTCCAAAAAATCTGTTAAAGGACGTATTTTGGTGGCAATATATAAGATTGCGCCAATATCATCATAAGAAATTATGTTTGATTTTAAATTTTTTAAGGTTTCTCCTTTTAATATTTTAAAATTATTAAATTCAGTATACTTTTCAACTTCGTTAATAAATTTTTTATAAATCTCTAATAAAGGTCTCTTTTTGTAGAATTTATAAATTAAACTTTTTATTCCTTTTTGCAAAGTTCTTTCTATTGTTATTTTATCTTGAAAAGAAAGAAGGTCTTTATTATATAAGTTCCTTAAATAGTCTTCTATTTGATCATTATCTTTTGCATAGCTATCCAAAGTTCCCGCTAAAATATTTGCTTGTTCCTCTAAACTTTCTCTATCACATTCTTTGAATTTTTTATATATAAATTCCTTATCAAAAATTTTTACATTTAATATGTTAAAATCTTTGCAAAACATCTCTTTTGCATACGAAACAAGAAATTTATCTATTGCTTTTTGAAAATCTAAACTTCCTTTGAATTTTAAATAATCAAACTTTATTTTTTTATTACAAAGATATTCATATTGCTCGTGTTTTTTTAAAATTTTGAAATTACTTTGTAAAACATGCTCTAATAAATCATCTAAACTTAAACTATTTACTTGGTCAGCATCTAATTCTTCTAAAAGAGAAGAAATATAACTTTTAAAAATAGAGTTTGGCGATATAACCATATAATTGTAAGGTTTTATAAATGACCTATTATTGTAAATTAAATACGATAGTCTATGGAGAGCAACTGTTGTTTTTCCACTTCCTGCAACACCTTGGATTATTAAATTATCATTAAAAGGCATTCTTATAATATCATCTTGCTCTTTTTGAATTGTTGCAATAATATTTTTTAGTCTATTATCAGCAGATGCTGATAAATATGGTTGTAAAAATTCATCACTACTAATAGAATTATCTAAATCATATACAGATGTTATTTGTCCATCTTCAAAATTAATTTGTCTTTTAAGCTCTAACTCACCTTTTATTTCCTCTTTATCTATTTTAAAAGATGCCTTGCCAAGTTTAGAATTATAATACAAGTCAGAAATAGGTGCACGCCAGTCAATGATTATATCCTCATTATTTAAACTTGCAAAACCTATTCTCCCTATGTATGCTGTTGTTGTTTTATCTTCTCCTTCTTTTTTAAATACAATCTTTGCAAAATAAGGTCTTGACTTGTTTTTATCAAATTGATATTTTCTTCTTTCGTTTATATCATCTAATGCCACAGCAAGATCGTGATCGCTTAAAGCTCTTATAATTTTTGTCTCTTGATCTAAACTTTTTCTGTAATTTAAAAGATCTTCTTTTATTAAAATATATTTTTCTCTTTCTTCTTCTAAACTCATAAAACTCCTTCTTTAAGTATTTGTAATTAAAGTAATAAGATTTCTAAATTTTAACATAAATTAGTTGTTTTGTAAATGTTTTTACAGGATTAATCTTGATTTTTGATTTAAAAAAATATATTATATTAATGATGATGAGGTGATTATGATTAAAAATATTTCTCAAGAAGAAATGTCTAAATTTTTACAAGATGTAGCTCAATCAAATATTCTTAAAGAGATTATGGTTAAATGTAATAATTTAAAATTATCAAAAACAGAAATTTATAATTTCTTTTTTAAATCTCTGATTCATTATGCATTATCTACAGGTGATTTGTCAAAACTTTCAATAAATAATATTGGAATAAAATTAAAAAATAATTTAGATATGTTAACCATAAAAAAATATTCGAATGGAATAGATGTCCAAAAAGAAAACATTATGTCCGATATTGTAGTTCCTGAAATTTTAAACTATTGGACTAACTCATTAAAAATAAAACAACCAATTTCTTTTAAAGATTTATCAACTATTTTAATACAAATTAAAGAACAAAATTTAAAAAACTCTTTTAAAACCCATTCATTTAATGGTGCCTTAGAGGAACAAATTAGAGAAAATGGACTTAATATTAAACAGGAAAAATTTTCAACTGAGTTTTCAATTTTGTCAGAAATTAGCGACACCCCATATCAAAAAGGAATTCTTTTTGAATGTGAGCTTTCTCAAGCAAGTATCGGATATTTACATAAATCACCAGAAAAAATGTGGATGATTTTAGGAAAATATTTTACAGGTAAACAAGAAGATAACGAAAGTGATCGTGATTTTGCATATAGATTGTTAAATAACTTATTAGAAAAAACAAATGCAACTAAAGATAAAAAACAACAATATTTTCAAGCTGGCAAAAAAATAATAGATTTTTATACTTCATCTCCAAAAAGATGTATAGCAGTACGAAAAGAAGAATTATTGAATATTTCTGTAGATTCTTTTTTTATTAACAAAATTTTATTAACACATATAAAAACAGCATTTTTAAAACTACCTAGTAAACTTTTATCTAATTTAACAAAAGAAGAAAAAAATGAATTTTTAGCAATCTTAAATGATCAAACTTCAGAAAATAAGTTTGATACTATAGAAAACAAACTCAAAACTTTGTTTGATAAATGTGGATTAGATAAAACATTTATAAATACTATAAAAAAACAGGTTTTTGATGAAATATTAAAACTCTATTGTCTTAGAAATTATCAGAGTTGTAATGCAAATGGCTACCCTATAGATAATGATAAAGTTACAAAAGAAACCTTTTCAATTGCATCTTTTATTGATTTTTCAAAACCAGAAGCAATAAGCTATTATGAATATCAAGATGAAAAATAAAAAGAGTATTTTTAAAAATACTCTTTTTATTTTCCAAATCCAATTTGACGTCTTTGTTCTTCTACTTCTTCATCTAAAAGTATTTGATTTGCATTCAAAATATCTTGTGGCGTAATAACATAATCATCTCTTTTTTCTAACGTTCTCATCGCCTGTTGCTCCTCAGCAAATTGAAGCAAGTTTATAGCAAGACCTGCATTTGAAAAATCCTTTTTCTCTCTTTCTTTTTTGAAAATTTTTAATAGTTCTTCTCTTGCAGCTTTTGTTATTTTTAATCCATCTTTTTCCATGTGAAAACAGAATATATCTAAAAGTTGACGATCAGTATAATCAGGGAGCTTAATTAAATTTGGAAATCTTCTTCTAAATCCTGAATTTGTCTTCATTAATTCTTCAATTTTATCAGCATAGCCAGCTAAAATCACACATGTTCTAAAACTAGGATTTTTTGCTTGTTCTTTTAAAATTAATTCGACTTCTTTAACAATTTGACTTGTTGCATCTGAAGTAAAAGCATCTGAATGTCCTTCTTCTGCATTTAAACTATATGCCTCATCTATTAATAAAGTCCCCCCTAAAGATTTCTCAAAAATTTCTTTAACTTTTGCTGTAGTATGACCTGTAAATTTAGCTTTTAAATCTGCTCCATTATATTCATTAAAAATATCGTTTTTTAATAATCCACTGTCAAAGAAAGTTCTTCCCATAACTTCCGCCATTGTTGATTTTCCAACTCCTGGATTTCCTACAAGTCTAAAATTCAAGTTTAAATCCAACTTATTTGGATACTTCATAATTAAAGCATATTTTGCTTTAAGTTGTGCTTTAACTTTGTCAAGACCAATAAATCGTTCGAAATTTTTAGAAATAGCTTCATCTATTGAAAGAATCTTATGAGGAGTTATTAATACCGATCTTCCATCTTTATTTTCACTTTCCTCTGTTGTTTGCGATGATTTAATTGCCGGCTTTATTTCTGCAGGTGATTTACTGTCACTTTTTTGGCTCTCTATAATTTGCAGCAAAGCATATAATGAACTTTCGATTATTTTTGCTAAACCATCTTTGTACAAATCAGCACTAGATGTAGGATTATTTAAAAAATTTATACTTTTATAATAGAATTCTCTATAAAATTTAAGTTTTAATTGACTTTCTTTAATAAAATCTGTCAAATAACTTTTGACACCTTTTAAATATTGTAAATTCTCCTGATTTAATTGCATATTGGCAATTCTAAAAGAAACCTTATCAATTATATTTTCAGGAAATCCAAAAAGTGCTTGTGCTTTATGAAAGTACTCTTGGTTTGCAATATATTCACAAATTCTTTGATCCCCGGTTCCATTCTTGGAAGTCGACATTATACGATCTATATCTTTTAACATAATAATCTGTATAGCAGCTCCTGCAAGATTTAATATGTCGCCATATATTTTCCTATAAGAATTTAAAATTTCACTATTATTCTCATTACTATCAAAATTGTACTTCAACTTTTCAAATGCGCCTGTTTCCTTAAACAACGCCTGACTTTTTGCAGAATCTATTGTGCCATATTCATTCATTTCTTTAAAAAATGACTTTGGCCATTTTGCTAAATAATATAAACTTGAAAGTCTTTCAACATTAAACATAATATCTCTCCATTTCTTAATATAAAAGTATTATATGATAAAATTAGACTTTAGTCAATAGCTTATTTGTTTACCTTGACTAATACCTTCTATTTTTATATAATCATTATGAGGTCTTATTATGATTGGTAAATACAAAATTATAACTTTATGTGGAAGTACAAAATTTGAAGATGAATTTGTTAAACAACAAAAAAGATTGACATTAGAAGGAAATATTGTCATTTCATTAGGATTTTTTGGTCAACTTGAAGATAAAAATTTTCTAAAAGAAAATATAAAAGAAATGTTAGATGATATGCATAAAAGAAAAATTGATATGGCTGACGAAATTTTTGTAATCAATAAAAATAAATATATTGGAGCAAGCACAAAATCAGAAATCGAATATGCACTTAAAACAAATAAAAAAGTTAATTATTTAGAAAATTAAATTTATAGGAGAATAATTTAAAAATAATATATTGTCAGCACGCACAAAGAAACGGACAAAAAGATGAAATGACAAAATTGGGTATCCAAGATGCTAAAATTTGTGCAAAATTACTAAAATTAATAGATGAAAAAAGAAAAATAACTGCAATTATTTCATCTAACTATAATAGATGTATAAAGACCGCCGAAATAATAAATTCAAAAATTAAAGTTCCAATAATTTTAGATGACCGATTTAATGAATTTAATCCAAAAAAAGAAAACTGGACTAATTTTCAAAAAAGGAATCAAAATGCACTAAATAATGTCTTACGAGATTATGGAGATAATGATATTATTGTTTTTGTTACAAGTGGAGTTAATGTCACAAATTTCATAAATTTAACTTATCAATTATCTCCTTCTTCTAACGCCCCCTTTTTATGTGTTCCATCATGTTCACCTATAATGTTTGAAGTAAAAAAATAAAAGCAGCATAATTAGTGCTGCTTTTATTTCAGTTTTTCTTTTAAATTTAAAAATGTTTATTAATCATATAGCTTTTCCAAAATACTTGTATATATTTTATTCCACATAGCTTTTTGATTATTATAAGTCAATTTTTCTTCCACCATGTCAAATGGTATCCAATAAGTATCATGCGTATCTAATGAATTATTATCACTTGCTCCATCATCCACCGCCAGATACAAATAACTTTCACATTCTTCTCCTTCAGGAGTTATATATCTTTCGATAATGGGATTAAAATTTTTAATTAATCTTGCAATTCTCTTTGTCTCTTCGGCAGTTTCTCTCACTGCACACTCTTCAAGACTTTCTCCTTCTTCTTTATGACCTTTAGGAAATGAAAAATCTTTTTGTTTTTCTCTAAAAACCAAAGCAACTTCTTTTGTCTCTTTTTTTACCAAAATACAACCAGCTTTTAAAGTTGCCATAATCATTCTCCCATCATTTTATTAATTATTTCAACTGCCATTTTGGTGATATCATTACCACTCGCACCTAACAAGTTTCTTGTAAGTTTTTCTTCATCTGCATCAATTATTAATTTTAACCATGCTAGATGTTTTTTTCTATTTTTTTCATAAATACTTTTTCTAAATTCAAGCGTGTCAACATTTTGCCATTTGGTTTCTGAAGAATCCACAACTTCATAATACTTATATAAAACAAACCACGCCTTACCAATTCTATTTAAATCCCTATAATTATTTGTCATTATTTTTTCCTCCCAATTGTTTTACGATATCCTCAACACTAAGTAAAAATATTCTATTTTTAAAACCTCCTCTTTTTTTTAATTTTTCCAATCTAATTTCTTCAAGTTTATCATAACTTGTATCTTTTAAATCCAATAGAGCCCTTAAAACCTCTTCTAAATCTGCCAACTCTTCTATATCTTCACTTTCTAAAAATTCTTTAGTTTCTTCCAATAATTTTTCTTTCAGTTTTTCATAATACTCGCTTTTATTAAGTATTTTTATTTTAGGTTTTTGATTATTTGACAAACATATTTCTGGTATTTTATCTCTAACTAACTTATTCATCACTTTCATAATTTTATTCTCTTTTATAGTCTATCATTTTTTTTAAATAAAATCAACTTTTCCTACTTTTAGTAAACAAAGAATAAAAATTGTTTAAAATTTGACAAAATATTTTATAATATACATCTTTTTTTTTATAATAAATATAAGGAGTCTTTATGTCTATTTCTACATTCATGTTTAAATCAATTGATATATTATATAATCACTCACAAAACAAAAGAAAAATATGTATAGATAAAAACAATAAAGTAAATGTAATCAAAGATGTCATTTATGATCAATCAAATCCATCTAACTGCAAAATGGACATATATCAACTTAAAAATTCTAAACTAATTTCACCTATTATAATAGAAATCCATGGTGGCGGATTTGTTGCAGGTGATAAAAAATATAGAAAAGGATTGTCAAATTGGTTGGTACGTTTGACAAACGCAACCGTTTTCAATATAAATTATAGTTTAGCACCTAAAAATAAATTTCCTTGTGCAATTTATGATATTGCAAATGCTTTCAATTTTATTGTAAAAAACGCAAATAAATGGAATGTTGACAAAAGTAAAATAATTATTTGTGGTGACTCTGCCGGAGCTTTTTATGCTAGTGTGTTATGTACTATATTTTGCAATCAAAAATACAGAAATCTGTTAAAAATTAAAATATTAAAATCTAATATAATTGGTTGTATTTTAAATTGTGGGGTTTATGATTTAAAGTTAGCTTTAACAAACAAAACTCTATTTAACATTTCAAAATTTTTAGTTAAAGACTTTTTAGGTATATCTGTTAAACATATAGAAAATCATCCTTATTATAAAATTATGTCACCTATTAATTTTATAAACTCAAATTTTCCAACAACTTTTGTAACATATTGTAAATATGATTATTTTTGTAAAGGACAAGGAGAATTATTGGTTGATACTTTCGAAAAAAACAACGTAGTTTACGAAGAATTTTATTCCAACAAAAAGAAAGAAAATCACACATTCTCTTTGACATGGAATTCAAAACTAGCAAAACAAAATAATAAAAAAATGATATACTTTATTAATAGATTAATAAATAAATAAAAGAGGTTATAACCTCTTTTTTTATATAAAAAATGATTTGTATGCTTTATAAGAACTATATAAATCAGCTTTAGAAATTAACTCGTAAGGTGCATGCATGGAAATAACAGGAACACCTATATCAATTGTATCTATATTTAATTGTGCAATATATTTTGCAACTGTTCCGCCACCACCAAGATCAACCTTTCCAAGTTCAGATGACTGCCAAATTACATTGTTATTATCAAAAATTTCCCTTATTTTTTGCAGCAACTCTGCAGAAGCATCACTTGCTCCACTTTTTCCACCCCCTCCGGTATATTTATTTATGCATGTGCCACATGATAAAATTGCCGAATTATTTTTTTCAAATACATCAGCAAAATTTGCATCGTAAGCTGATGTAACATCGGCAGAAATGCACATTGAATTTTGTCTAACTTTTCTTACATTTTTTTTAAGTGTCAAACAAATCTCATCAATTATATCTTCATATAATTTACTTTTTATTCCTGTAACTCCTTCACTGCCAATTTCCTCTTTATCAACCAACATACAAACATCTGTATTTTTATTATCACTATCAAAAATCCCTTTTAAAGCAGCAAAAGCACAAACTCTATCATCATGCCCATATGCTCCAATTAAAGATCTATCTAATCCTACATCTTTTGCATTAAGTGCAGGGACAGCACACAATTCAGCACTAATAAAATCTTCTTCAACTATCTGATATTTGCTATATAAAATATCTAAAATGTTTTCTTTGATTTTATCTTTTTCATTATTGTCTTTTAGAGCCATACCACCAACAACAAGATTTAATTGTTCTGCATTGATAAAATCTTTAGCTTTTTGTTGCATTTGATTCGCACCTAAATGCGGTAAAAGATCATTAATATAAAAAACAGGGTCCCCAACTTCTTCACCAATTCGTAAATTTACTTTTTGTCCATCTTTTTTATAAATGACACCATGTAATGCTAAAGGAATTGCTGTCCATTGATATTTTTTTATTCCGCCATAATAGTGGGTTTTTAAAAAGCACAACCCATCACTTTCATAAAGAGGAACTTGTTTTAAATCTAAACGCGGAGAATCTATATGACTTGCAATTATTCTAATTCCGTTCTTTTCTATATCATTTTCTCCTATTTTAAAAAGAACAACCCCTTTTCCTCTATTTGTTAAAAATTTTTTATCTCCCACTTTTAAATCTTCTCCAAAAACAAACTCAGAGAAACCTTGCTGCTTTGCTAATTTAATGATATAATCATTCGCTTCTCTCTCAGTTTTACACAAATCCAAAAAAGTTTTGTATTCTTCAGAGAAACTCATAATACTGTTTTTTTCTTGGTCATTAATTAGTTCATAAATATTTTTCTTTGTATACCTTCTATTACTAGATTTTTCAATATTTTCCATACTCACCTCTCTTGATTAGTATAATAATAATTTATTGACATTGTCAAATCAAACAAGTCAAAACAAATTTAATTAAAAAAAATAAAAGATAAAATCTTTTATTTAAAAATACAAGTCTTTTGGTAAATCAATTTCACAATAACCTTGTTTAGCTTGACATAATGGACATTCTTCCCAAGCCTTAGTATCAAAACTTACATATCCGCATGCGGGACAAACCCATGCAATTTTTTTCGCTTTTTTATACAATTTTTTATCTTTCATTTGATTGTATAACTCTAAAAATATCTTTGCATGACGCTCTTCTACTTCTTTAATCATTTGAAATAAGTTTGCAATTTCTTCAAACCCCTCTTCTATAGCAACCTTTTTAAAATTTTCATATGCTAAAGCTTCATCTTTTTCATCGTCACTTAAATGTTTTAAATTATTTAACAAATCCCACTTTTGTTTAAAAGGAAAACCTGCATTGATATTAATATTTTCTACTTCCTTTAATTCACAATCCTGAATCTTCATATACAAAACTCTAGCATGATTGAACTCTTGATATGCTATTTTATCAATTAATTGAGCTATCGCTTCATACCCATTAAATCTAAATCCATATTCACAAAACTCATATCTATTACGTGCAGCACTCTCTGCTAAAAAAGCTCTTCCCAAATTCACAAATGTTTTACTGTCCTTTAATTTCATAAATCCTCCTAAAATAAATTATGGATTAAAAAAAAATTTTTATACTTTTTTACCAAAATAATTAAAAATAAGCAACTTTTTAACATATTATGCTAATTTATTTGACATATTTATATATTTATAGTAAAAAATAAAACGAAGGAGTTTTTATGTTTAAAAAAGACAGTTTTGCATATTGGTTGGAAAACGGTTTAAAAACACTCAAAAATGAAAACGCTTTTTGTTTAAATATATATGATGAAGATGATGAATGGACTTGTGAACTCGTAGGTACAAATAAATTTTTTAATGAAAATGATAACTGGTATTTTGATGAAACTAGCATTTATAATAGAAATCACCCTTTTACACTTATAACTAAATATAAAAAAGGAAACTATAAGGAGATATTTGAAAAATTTGCTAGTTATCTTACAAATTTAATTACAAAAAATCCATCACTTAAAAATCTTGTAAAAAACAAAACATTTGCTTACGGATTCGTAGATGACAAATTATATTTTATAAATACAAATGAAAAAGAATTAAATTAAAAGTATAGTTCGAGCTATACTTTTTTTAAAAATTAAAAAAACATTTTAGTTTTCTTTACTAATATGCTATATTTTGTACATGGAAAAATTTTCAAATAATAAACAATATTTATTAAAATTTTTATTACACCTTTTAGTTGTCTCTTTAGTAGGTCTCTTTGGTGGTGTTGCTTTTAAAACTTTTTTTGAATCTGTAGGACTAATTCCTACAGGACTTTCAGGTTTCTCTCTTATTATTTCTAATGCTTTTGAAAAAGGTGGTATTAATGTTCCTACAGCAGTAATTTATCTTGTAATTAACTTATTTATATTTTTGTTTGCTTTAAAAATCTTTGGGTGGAAATTTTTAGTTCTCTCTGGATTTGGTATATCTTTCTATACTATAGGTATGGAATTTGGTTATATTTCTCAACTTGTTCCAAATCCAGAAAGTGAAAAATTATTATATGCAATAGTTGGTGCTATTATTGTTGGATTAACAATAGGTGTTGCATTAAGATTTGGAGGCTCAACCGGAGGAAGTGATATTGCAGGTGCAATAATTAATAGATATTTTCCAAAAATAAAAACCGGTTATTGTATTCTAATGATAAATATACTTGTTTTAATATTAAGTGTTATCACCGGTGGTTTACAAACAGGACTTTATTCTCTAATTGTTGCAATAATTAGTTCGATGGCAACAAATCTAGTTTTAGATGGATCAAAAAGAGTTCTTGCCTTTTACATTATTTGTGACCATGATGAAGCAATTTCTCAGGCAATTTTAAAAAAATATAAAAGAGGTGTAACAAAACTAAAAGCTGTCGGAATGTTCTCAAAAAAAGATAAATCAGTTCTCCTTTGTCTCATTCCAAATGAACAAGCACATGAAATGAAAAAACTAGTTTCTGAAATTGACAACAATGCTTTTGTATTTTCTGCTCCCGTTACAGAAACAATTGGAGAAGGAAATTTTATGAAAGAAAATTCACTCCTTAAAACCAAACAAAAAAAATTAAAGCCAATGTTAAAAACTAAAGAAAATTTTAAAATTAAAAAGAATATATCTAGTTTAAAACTAAAAAGAAAACAAAAAAAATTTCATAAAAAAAGCTGACCATTGTGCCAGCTTTTTTTAAAATTGAAAACCTAAATTTCCCGATGCAAAACCATATGATATTAAAAAAACAACAAAGAAATATAAAATAAAAGAAGATATCATATTAACTCTTTGCCAAGCATTTCCAACCTTAACACCTTGTAAATTACTATTTAAAGAAAAACAGTTTGCCATACAATATGTTAAAACAACTAAACACATCCACTCATTGACAATTTTTAAATAAAACAATACTAAACAGGTAATTCCTACTAAACAGGTAACAACTCCTAAAATTCTAGATAACATCATTCTTCTTTTTAAAAAACCAGAATAATCCTCTACATCTTTTCTGCTAATATTAATTGCCATGCAATAATACCTCCAAATGATTACTTGTAATAATTTTAAAAAATTATTCAAGTTTTGTCAAATATTTTAAAAGTCTGGAATAAAATTTTCGTTTGCACTTGAAAATTCCTGAATAAAACCATTGTTTAAACCAATCTTTTCAGCATGTGCAAGAACTGCTTTATACTCTAATGGATAAATTTTTCTATTTAAAACTGAATTTGAAATTGGAGTAAACTGGGACATTAGACTAATTAAAGGATTTTTTATATTCTCTTTTATAAAATCTAAGATACGCATGCTATCATTTACACAAGACGGTAAAACCAAATGTCTTATTAGTACTCCTTGATATAATATTTTATTTTTAAAAATATTTTCTTTTTTAACTTCACGCATTTTTTTTATTGCCAAAGAAGCAACCTCAAAGTAATTTTCAGCAGATGAAAAATTTTTGGATAATTCATTTGAAAAATATTTTAAATCAGGCAGAAAAACATCTACAATATTCCCCAACTTTTCAATAACATCTTCTTTTTCATAGGCGCTGCTATTCCAAACAATTGGAATAGGACTTTTAAAGTTTTTTAAACTTTTGATTATTTGACTACTAAAATGAGTTGGTGTAATTAAGTCTATACAGGAAAATTTAGTTAAATCATAACCCTCGAGAAGAATTCTAAACTCTTTTTGACTGTAACTTTTTCCCTTTCCTTTATGTGAAATTTCATAGTTTTGACAAAAATTGCATCTTAAATTACAACCAGAAAAAAATATTGCTAAAGCACCCTTTTCTCCGCTTATGCAAGGTTCTTCCCATTTAAAAAATGGAATTATTTTAGCAATTCTTATTTTATTTTTTTCTCCACAATAACCTTTTTGAAATCTTCTATCAACATCACAATTTCTAGGACAATCTTTACATTTCATTCTTAAATTATAGCACATTTTAAATCTATTTCAATCTTAAAATAAAAAAGTCTAGATTAGACTTTTTTTAAAACAATAATTGTAATACCTGGATTAGATTTATTTATATCTTCATCATTATATATTGTTTTATCTTTTAACAATATCTTTTGTGTAGTTTTGTCAAAAATATTCCATTTATCACCACTAAAATAATCAATAATCATTCCTGTTTTTTTCCAAATTCTTAATTGATTTCTTAGTGCAATAAGAATAGCCCCTCCTTTTCCATGAGAACCATATCCATGAAGAACTTTTAAACAGCTATAATCCTGAAGCTTTGAATTTTCAATTTCAATTTCAATCATAGCAAGAGCTAGTTCAACAGTCATATCTTTTTCTTTTAAATTTAAAAATTTTAACATATTCCTCTCTCAATTTTTATATTTTTGAAATATGTTATCATAAATTAAAATTTTTTAAAACTAAATCAACCTTCCATTAACATTTTATCTGCAATTAGTGCAATTAATTCTCCATTGGTTGGTTTTTCATTACTGCTATAAATCTTCAGACCAAATAATGAATTAATATTTTCAATTTTTCCTCTATTCCATGCAACTTCTATTGCGTGCCTCATTCCTCTTTCAACTTTTGAAGAACTTGTTTCAAATTTTTCAGCTATTGTTGGATATAACTTTTTAGTTATAGAACCAATAATTTCAGGTTCTTCTACCGCAAGTTTTACAGCCTCTCTAAGAAATTGATATCCTTTGATATGTGCAGGAATACCAATACTTATAAAAATATTTGATATTTTTTCATCAAGTTGTTTTTCAATTTTATTTTCAACAGTTTCATCTTTTGTCATCGATAAATCTTTAATTCTATCCTCTAAATTTTGTGGCATAATAGGTTTTACCATAAAATAACTAGCACCCTCTTTTATTGCTTTTGATACAAATCCACTATGGGATAAATTTGAAACAAAAATTATTTTTGGTAATTTTATTCTTTCTTCCTTTAATTTCTCAAGTACCATAAAACCATCCATTCCTGCTAAAAAAACTTCCATAACTAAAAAGTCGGGATTTTGTTCTTTAACCATATTAACTAATTCAATTCCATTACTACAATATCCTTTAACATCAAACTCACTTTTATTCGAAAAATACTTAACAAGTGAATCATCTTCAGAATCTGCGATTATTATTTTTATCTTTTTATTGTTTTCCATATTAACTATCTCCTTCTTTCACTCCATTTTTTGGACATTTTAAAGATAGCACTTTTTTTTTACAAAATAAAACAATACAAGCGGCAAATTATGGCGACTATTGTCTTATAATGTCGTTTTTTGTTAAATTATAAAATTATAGATTATTTAAAAATAATATAAAATTTTTACAATTTTGTCGTATAAAAAAATAAAAGAGAACTTTCTCTTTTATTTTGTTTTTGCTATTAACTGATAATTTCCCTCTTTATCAGTCCTATACATGTAATAATTGGTATCATCTTCTTTTGCATCTTCATCTTTTTCTTCAAGTTGAGCATAAAAATAAATATATTCTCCAGTATATCCACATTGTCCAGAAATGATACTGGTCATGCTTACTAAATCTTGTTTATTAAAATCGATAACATTTATTCTGCTTATAGTTGTGCTATTAGAAAAATATATATAATCACCATCTATAAACAAAACATCAGAATAATTTTCAGATTTAACTAGAAGTGTTGCATCTTCTGATCCTAATGTTTTATACATCAACGAACTACTTGTAGTTGAAATAAACATGTACCCACTTCCTACTGCCTGAATATTTTTTATTGAAGTTGCATTATAAAATTTATTTGACTTTGTAGGATTGAAATAATTATCACTATTAACTAAATCCTTGTAATATACTTCTGTTGCTTTATAATCGTTAGTATATGAATAGAATACTATATCAGCAACTCTTCCAACAAATGTTAAAGTTGTGTCAGTTACACCAGAATCCAAGTTTTTTATTTCTCCAGTAGCAAAATCAACAGACTTAACACAGTCAGTAGTATGACCACTTCTATCAGAATCTGTAGAATAAATTATGTTTCTTATCGTTGAGTTTTTATCACAAATAGCAACTGATTCTACATCTTCTGCTAAAGTAACAATATCTCCTAATTGATTTCCTATTTTAATTGAATATAAATTATATACATCATCTTCATTAGTTTTAGAATAGATAATATAATAATAACTACCATCACTTCCTTTTTGTACTGTTCTTATTGAGTTTTCATCATTTCTAAAGGTGCCAAATTCTTCAAATCCATCACCATTGAATTTAACTCTAAAAAGAGAAACTTGCGTATAATCGTTTTCTAAAGTACTTGTTTTGTGTGTGTTTGCAGATGTAAAATAAATGTATTCACCTAAAACAAACATTTCTTGATTTTGATAACCAATTAATTTATCATTTACCTTTTCAACACCATTAGGTGATGTACTTGATTTTAATTCTTCAGAAACATCTTCATCAAAACTTAAATAGTCTGAAACATTAATTCTTGCAAGATACCCTGTTTGAGCTGATAAATTATAATCAAAATCATCAGAATCAGAAGATGTATATCCATTGCCATAATAAAGATAGTCCCCTATTTGTACAACTTGTCCTTGAAAATATTGAATGTCGTCAAAATATATAGAACTTCCATCTTTATTATATACATTACTCACTGTAGCACATCCTGTCAAAAAGAACGCAATACAAAATATTATTGATAAAAATTTAAAAATATTTTTTTTCATTATAACTCCAAACTAACTACTGGTAAATTTTACAACATAAAAAAGATTTTGTCAAACAATAAGTTAATCAAAAATTTATATTACTACAATTATTAACTTTTATTATTTTTTTTAAACTTCACAAACCAATATAAGATTATTGTTTAAAACATCACAAGAAGTTAAAAAATATTCTATTCCATTTTTTTTGATTCTATTTTCTATTTTTTTTATACCATGAACATGACCGTACACAACTTTATCAACCTTATATTTTTCAATTAACGTTGTAAAATCGCTATCATCTTTAGCAAAATTAAATGGTGGAAAATGCATCATACAGATTATCTTTTCATTATCCTGTTTTAATTTTTCTGCTTGTTGTAAACTCATTTCAAGTCTTAAAATTTCTCGATTATAAATTTTCTCATCTTCAGCACTTCTTTCTATTCCATTTTCAACTACCTGCCAACCTCTTGTTCCACAAATTATAACATTGTTAAACTTTATCGCATCATTTTGTATAGCGAAAAACCCATTAGGGAGTTTATTTCTTAAATTTGAAATTGAGCTCCACCAAAAATCATGATTGCCTTTTATTATAACTTTTCTTCCTGGCAAATTTTTCAATAAATCAAAATCTTTAATTGCATCATTTAATTTCATTGCCCACGAAAAATCACCAGCAAGTAATACAATATCATCTTCACTTACAATATTTTTCCACTGAAAAAATATTTTTTCTAAATACCCATCCCAAACTGGACCAAAAATATCCATAGGTTTTGGATTGTTTACAGATAAATGGAGATCACTTATAGCAAATATTTTCATACTATAATTTTTTTAATACCTCTTGAACAGTTTTCATATCGCACTTTCCATTAAAATTTTGCTTAAAATATTTCATTACAAAAGGAATAGATTTATCTGGTAATTGTTTGATTATTTCTTTTATTTCTTCTTCTGTCAACATCTTTGGTAAATATTTTTTTGCTAATTCAATTTGTGTTAAGATAATATTTTCTTCTTGAATGTTTCCTACTTTTTTATAGTTTTCTTTTTCTTCTTCTAATTCTTTTATAGTTTTTTGTAAAATATTAGAAATGTCAGCATCATCAACCTCTCCGCCTTTTTCTCTTTTCTTTATGTTTTCTAACATAATTTTATTTAGAACAACACTATAAAAACTTCTAGCTATCGTATCCTTATCTTTCATTGCTTGAATGTTAGCTTTTTTTATTTCATCATACAACATAATTTTCTCCTCATAATTCATATTATATTTGTTTTTTATAAAAATTCAAAATAATTTTGCAATTATATAATTTAATAAAGAATTAATATTAAAAATCAATCTTATTTTTATTTTTCTCTTGACAAAATAAAAGAATTTTATTATACTCTTTAAGTGATTATGGCAGCATAGCTCAGCTGGCTAGAGCGCAAGATTCATACTCTTGAGGTCACTGGTTCAATCCCAGTTGCTGCTACCAACAAGATGCTTTATGCATCTTTTTTTATTAATAAAAAAGAGTAAAAATTTTATCTTTTACTCTTTTAAAATATTTTCAAGATCTTTACATCTTTTTTCATCCATATCGCTAATTCCTTCAAGTCTATATTTAAGACCAAGTTCATTATATTTATGAGTACCTACTGTTTTATATGGAAGCAATTCAACTTTTTCAACATATTTAATTTTAGCTATAAAATTTTTTAAATTTTTAATATTTTCATTATTATCATTCATTCCTGGTACAATAACCTGTCTTATCCATAATGGTTTTCTTTTCTTTTGACAAATTTTTAAAAATTCTTTAAATCTCATCATTTTTTGTCCGGTGATTTTTTCATAATCTTTTTCTTTAACAGCTTTTATGTCCAATATTACTAAGTCAGTATAATCTAATATTTCTTCATAATTGCCAAAACCCACACCTGCTGTATCTAATGCTGTATGAATATTTTCTTTTTTACAAAGCTTTAAACATTCTAATAAAAAAGTAGGCTGAAGAAGAGGTTCCCCTCCAGAAAAAGTTATACCACCATCTTCTCCAAAATAATTTTTATACTTTTTAACTTGCTCTATTAATTTTTTAGGAGTTATTAAATTTTTCTTTTTATTTCTTTCCCATGTTTCAGGATTATGACAATACAAACATCTTAACTCGCAACCTTGCAAGAAAACTACATATCTAATTCCGGGACCATCAACTAATCCCATGCTTTCTACACTGCTTATATTTCCCTTTACATTACCCATAATCGTTTTCCAAATAATTAATTTCCTATCTTTTCATGAAATGTCCTCGCGATAACCTCTTCTTGATGAGCACGCGATAATTTATTAAAATTCACCGCATAGCCAGAGACTCTTATTGTAAGATTAGGGTACTTGTCTGGATTATTCATAGCATCAATTAATTTTTCTCTATCAAGAACATTAACATTGATATGTTGTGCACCTTGTTTAAAATATCCATCTAAAATACTTACTAAATTTTTAATTCTAACACTATCTTCATGTCCTAATGCATTTGGAACAATAGAAAAAGTATTTGATACACCATCTTGACAACAATCACAATAAGGAATCTTTGCAACAGAGTTAAGAGAAGCTAATGCACCATGATTATCTCGTCCATGCATTGGATTTGCTCCTGGGGCAAAAGGGCAACCAGCTTTTCTTCCATCAGGAGTGTTTCCTGTTTTCTTTCCATACATAACATTGGAAGTTATCGTTAATACAGATAAGGTATGCTTTGCATTTCTATATAGTTTATGTTTCTTCAATGCAGTAACAAAATGTTTAACTATCTCAACCGCAATACTATCAACTCTATCATCATCGTTTCCAAATTTAGGAAAATCACCATCTATTTTAAAATCAATAGCAATTCCATTTTCGTTTCTTATAGGTGTAACTTTTGCATACTTAATTGCAGAAAGAGAGTCTGTTGCAACCGAAAGCCCAGCCACTCCAAAAGCCATCATTCTCTCAATAATGGTGTCATGCAAAGCCATTTGACCAGCCTCATATGCATACTTATCATGCATAAAATGAATAATGTTTAAAGCATCAATATATGTTTTAGCTACTTTCGTTAAAACATCAAAGTATGCTTTTTTTACTTTTGTATAATTTAAAACTTCATCAGTTATTTTTGGAATTCCATTAACAACCAAATCACCACTCTTCTCATCTTTTCCTTCATTCAAAGAATAAAGTAAAGATTTTGCTAGATTACATCTTGCACCAAAAAATTGCATTTGTTTTCCTATTTTCATTGCGGAAACACAACAAGCAATAGCATAGTCATGTCCATATATAGGTCTCATAACATCATCGCTTTCATATTGTATACTATCTGTTAAAATTGAAATTTTTGCACAGTATTTTTTAAAATTTGATGGAAGTTTTGTGGACCACAAAACAGTTAAATTAGGTTCTGGTGATGGATTTAAATTTATTAAACTATGTAAAAATCTAAATGAATTTTTAGTAACTAAACTTTTCTTTTCATTAAGCATCCCACCAATACTTTCAGTAACCCAAGTAGGATCACCCGCAAAAATTTCATCATAATCAGGAGTTCTTAAATGTCTAACCAATCTAAGTTTTATTATAAACTGATCTACCAGCTCTTGTGCTTGCATTTCATTTATAACCCCCTTAGATAAATCTCTTTCTAAATAAATATCTAAAAAAGTAGAAACTCTTCCTAAACTCATTGCTGCACCATTATTTTCTTTAACTGATGCTAAATAACCAAAATATGTCCATTGAAAAGCTTGAGTTGAATTTACTGCTGGAAATGAAATATCAAATCCATAAGTTTTAGCCATGTCTTTTATTTTTATTAAAGCTCTAATTTGTTCATTAATTTCTTCTCTTAACCTAATTTTTTCTTCACTATCTATGCTTAACATTTCTGGAGACAGCAAATCCTTCTGTTTTTGTTCGATTAAATAATCAATTCCGTATAAAGCTACCCTACGATAATCTCCTATAATTCTACCTCTTCCATATGCATCAGGCAATCCTGTAATTAAGCCATTTCTTCTTGCTTTACGTATATCGGGAGTATAGGCATCAAAAACCCCATCATTATGAGTTTTTCTAATCATTAAATCAAAAACAGTTTCATTTTTAATATCCATTTTCTTGTTGTATGCATCTAAAGCGTTTTTTACCATCCTTATTCCACCAAATGGATTAATAATCCTTTTTAGCGGTTTGTCTGATTGTAACCCAAAAATAACTTCATTTGCTTTATCAATATATCCTGCGGGGAAATTATTTATACCAGAGATTCTTGTCAAATCAACATCTAATAATCTTTTTTTTCTTTCTATTGCCAATAATTTTTCACATTTATTCCAAACTTTTGAAGTTTTTTTACTCTTTTCTGAAAGAAAAGTATCATCTCCTTTATACTCTGTAAAATTATTATCAATAAAATCAGAAACATTTATTTCTTTCTTCCACTTTTCTCCCTTAAAACCACACCAACCATCGTATATTTCTTTTAATTTATCATCTTGTTCCATTTCTTTATTACCTCACACATGATAGTATATCATATTATAATAAAGCACACAAATTTTTACTTAATTTTTTTTGTTTTTAACATAAATGTTTTAAAAGTTCTTGACTTGCTTTGTTCTTCTCCCCATCTTCTTCATCAATAGGATTTTGATTAATAACTCTTCCACTATTATTAGTATTTTCATTATCTTCATCTAAAGTATCTTTTTCAACGATTTTAAATTTTTCTATATTTTGACTTTCCAACTCAACTTCCATCATGGTATTTTTGCAATACACATTATCTATAAAATCATATACATTATCTAGAGAATTTTTTAAATTTAAATAATAACATCTTCCTTCGTACTTTCCATTATTTCCCCTAATAATATTAATCCCATAACAATCTTTTTGAACATTAATTAAAAGTTCATCAAAAGTCATATCTGATTTAACTAAAGTTTCTTCAAATATAAATTTAATCCATATTCCTTCTTTCATTTGTTCAACAACATTTTCATGTAAACTTACTCCATACGCAGGTGCCTGTTGAGCATCTGAAAGAGCTTCACAAAATAATTCTTCAAATCGTGCTTGTTCTTCTTCACTTAATTCTATTATTTGACCATCTTTATAATATTCAATATCTTTAACCTCATTAAATAGATCCACTGTTAAATTAGCTTGAGAACAAAATAAAATAGGTAAAATCATAAATAAATATAAAAATCTTAACATACTAAACTCCTTTTATCCTAGTTTGTAAAAAAAACAAATGATTATACATTAATAAAAAAAAATAGAGTTAAATTTACCATAAAAGAAAAAAAAGAAACTTTTCATTTTCTAAAGTTTCTTTTTTTGATAATTTTAAATTTCTAACTATTATTTGTTGTTTAATTCTCCTAGTTTTTTTATCAACTCTTCAAGTTTTTTATTGATATCTGCTAAAACTTCTTCACTTTCGCCATTAGCTTTTGCCTTTTCTGCTTGCTCTTGAAGAGATTCAATTGATTTTGTTAAATCATCTCTTTCTTTATCTAAATCATTATTCTTTAAAGCTTCATCGATTTTGCTATTAATAGAATCTTTAATAGAATTTATTTTTTCTTCTTCCTCATTGATGAGTTTATTTATCTCGTCAATAGATGAATTCTCTGTTACATTTTTTTTTGCACGCGATCTTTTCTTTGTAGGTGAACTTTTTTGTTTGGTTAACTTTTCATCTTTTTTACCATCTTCGACAACCGTTTTTTCTTTCTTTTTTCTAGTTGTTTTTTTCTTTTCTGGTTCTTCTGTTGTTGCTTTCTTCTTTGCAGGTTTTTTGCTTTCTTTTGATGTATTATCTTTTTTATTAGATTGTGTTGTTGATTGTTCATCTTGAGAAATAGCATTCTCTATTAATTTTTCTAAACTAATATCATCATCTTTCTTCTCAACATATTCAGGTTTAAGTTCATCTTTTATTACATTATCCTGCTCTTCAACAATATCTTTTTTCAACTCTTCTTCTGTAATATAATCTCCAAACTGATTAATAGATTCCTGTTCTATCTGTTTTTCTTCTCTATTTTTAGCTTCCTCTGGATTTTCTTCCTGAGATACAATAGCTCCATTTAAATCATAAACTTTTCCATTTACATCATGGAATAATCCATTTACATCATGATAAGAACCATCTGCATAAACAAAGTTGCCATTCTCATCATAATTTCCTTCAGGTTGTTCAGACTCTTTCGTTTGCGAGAACTCTTGTAATTTAGAATTTACCTCGTCTAATCTAGACCTTAATGTTACATTTTCGTCCATTAATCTTTTTATTTGAGTTTGAACATTAATAAGTTCAGTTTCATTTTTATCTCTTTGTTTTATAAGTTCATTCTTTTCATCAATAACTTTTCTTTCTGCAACTTTATAAGCACTACGCATAACCTTTTCAAAGAAAGATTTGTATTCTGACATCATTCCACTAGTTGCTTCATCTAAACATTCTTTTAGAACTACATTTAACTTATCAATTTCTTTATCAAGTTCTTCTTTAGATGACTTGTATCTACTTTCTTCTTGGTCATAATCCCTTTGTAATGAAGCTTGTTTACTTACTTCTTTGTCTTGTTGTTGTTTGAGTAAACCTACTTCAATTCTACTTGTTGTTGCAGCCTGTTGTTCAATAAGTTTTTGGATATTTTCTTTAGATGCTTGAATTTTACGTTGAAGATCCATTTGTACATTTTCATAGTTTCTTCGAAGAGCTTCTTTTTGCGCTTCAACTTGTGCTATTTGTGCAAGTGCTGTTGTCTTTTTGTTAATATAAGTTTCACTTTCTTTCATCGCTCTATTTAACAACAAAGAACCATCAACACCAACTTTTTCAAAATCAAAATCAGAGTCTTTAACTGCTTTTTGTTTTGCATCTTCAAATTCTTGTTTTGCCTTTCTTGCTCTTGCTTCATAATATTCTCGCAATTGTGCGTTTCCGTTTTCTATCTCTTCTGGTGTAAATAATAAATCAAAATCTAAATAAGGTGTCAGTTCTGCACAAGCATTGGTTAAAAATCTTGAAAATATATGATGTAAATGATAAATATCATCTAAGTTAATTACCCTCTTTCCTTTAATAAAAAGAATAGCAATTGCGGCAAGTGTTAACACTAAGAAAGGATATGTTAAAGCATATGCAATAATTTGTGCAGTAAAAGTTTGAGTAGGTTGTGATGCAAAACCAAAAATCAAACTAACTACAGCCCACACACAACTCAAAATAGTTAATGTAGTGATATTTGAACTCCAACTGCTTGTTTTTAAAGGTTTCTCAATAACATTTTCTTCAGTTAAATAATCTGCAGGAGTACCCTCTCGATAAAGAATATATTGTTGCCAATAGTATGTTAAACGTTTTGGTCCCTTCTTAATCAAAGCATTAAATTCTGTAATATTACTTTCATCAATCTTTTTGTTAACAAACAACCATTTGTTTAATTTATCTAATGTTCTTTTTAAACGTGCTTCATAAGAAAATACTGTTTTTATACTAAACAATACAATAAATAAGACTTCTATTCCAAGGATAATACATAAAAAACCAACAACTCCTAGGGATTCAAAAAGCTGGTTTAAAAATGTTTTGATAGAGCTATCAATATTATTTAACAAAGACAACATACGACTCCCCTTTTAATCAAAATTAGTATAACACATAATATAATTTTTTACCAACAAAAATAATACTTTTTCGTATAAAAGTTTTTTTTATAACATGTGCAAAACAAAGAGAAAAATTATATAATTTAATTTTCGACTCTTACAATTTAATCAATGTTGCAGTTTTTAATGATAATAAATATTTTTCTTCTAGTTTAATCTTAAAAGCTTTTTCTATCGCTAAGCTATAAATTTCTATTTGCTTTTCATACCTTTTTATAAGTCTTTTCTCATCTTTAACAGAGGTATATTTATAATCAATTAAAATATTCTTTTTTCCAATACAAAATAAGTCACATATTCCTTGAACTAAAATTTCGTTTGTATTGTCACTAATTCCTAACTCTCGTAATGTCGTTTTCATGAGGAATGGTTTTTCTTTAATAATATTTCCATTAGGTAAAATATCTTTTATTAAAAGTATATTTTTATATAACAGATTTAAATCTAATAACTGAAAATAGCCATCAGATAAAGACTGTTGTAAAAACTCCTTAAAATTAACCAAATCATCAAAAGTTTTAATTTTATCAAAATCAATAATCTTTAATGCTTCATGATAAGCATTACCCTGCATTATTGCTTTTTCCCTATTGGTAGTTAAATCGTTTTCATTTAAAATAAAATTTTCTGAATTATCTTCAACATCTTTCTCGAATAAACTGGAGACTGAATTTTTATATTCTTGAAAACAATATTCTTGATCCACGTATTTAAAATTCAAATAGTTGGAAACTTCTTTTTGATGTTTGATTAAGATAGGTTCGTTAACACAATTTTTTTGAGTATCTTTTTTCTCTTTTACAACATCATCTATTAAAGTAAACTCGCAATTATATGTATTTATTTTTTCCTGTGAAAAAATTTGTTCTTTAAAATTTTTACCCATATTACTAAAAACTATATCAAAATATGTTTTACAGGCAAAAACATCATCTTCATTTAAAATATTTTTTTCATCAGCACTTCCTATAAGCACCAAATTATTTTGTGCTCTGGTGCATGCTACATAAAAAATCATTATTTCATCAATGAACTCTTCTTTCTTTTTAAATAATTTATTTGCTAAAAATATGGGTGATGGAATTTTTATGTTTTCTTGAAAATCATAAACATAACTGCCCATTCCAAAATTTTTGGTGATATTAATCGCATTTCTATTTGGTTTACCTAAAGATTCTCCACAAGCCCCTAAAATTACTATAGGAAATTCTAATCCCTTCGTCGCATGAATTGTCGTTATGGTTATTGAATTGCTTGAACTATCATTTAAACTTCCTTCGCTTTTAATATTAGTTAAATAATCCAATAAACCTTGTAAATTAAAATCATAGTTTCCTGTTTTTATAATTTTAAAAAACTCATTTAAATTGCAAATTTTAATATTTGCATAACTTAAATTGTTAATATAAAAATTGTAGTTGTATTCATTAAAAATTTTTTGCAAACTTTCTGTTAAACCAATTGTCTGACAATAAAAACTAAAGTCATCAATAAATTTAAAAAATTTATCAATTTTTTTATCTTTGTTTTTTAAATTCATAACTATATCATAGATTGAATTTTTAGAATCTTGAATTCTATAATTACAAACTTCATCTAATGAAAATCCGCCAAACCAAGAAGTCATAACAGATACCAATGAAATATCATCATTTAAATTAATTGCCAATTTTATTAAAGACATTAAAGTTTGGATTTCTCCATCGTCTAATAAAGAGTGTTTTATGTCAGCTAATATATTAAACCCCATTGATTGCATTTTTCTCACACACTCTATCATTATTTGATTTCTTTCTCTAAATAAGATAGCAATATCATTTGGTTGAACCTTTCTCATTTTTTCTAATTTTGCATCATATATATCACTTTCTAAAAATTGCTCAACCCTATTAATGATATCAAAAACCTCATTTTCATACTCCTTTGAAAATTTTATTTTATCATTTTTTACACTATAAACTCCCCTTTTTTCTTCTTTTTCCTCTTTATTTGGAAGAACAACATCTATCATTACAGGAGTAAATTTGCTTTCTTTAAAATTTTTTAATCCCTTTAACATTGAGGTTTTTTTATAATCAATTCCAACATTTTTTTCAGTTATAACATTTTCAAAAACTTTATTTACAAATTGTAAAATTTTGTCATTAGATCTAAAATTCCCTGTTAAAAATAATGACTGACTATCTTCCTTGGTATTAAAGTCATCTATATCTTTTTTCATGATTTCCATGCTTGCATTTCTAAAGCCATAAATTCCTTGTTTTGGATCTCCTACTGCAATAAACTTTCCACCATCGGCAATTGGTTTAATTATGTTTTCTTGTAAGCTGTTTGTATCTTGATATTCGTCAATAAAAATATAATCATACTTTTTTTGCAAATCTTCTTTGACCTTTTTATTTTGCAATAATTGATATGCAAATTTTTCTAAATCTGCAAAATCTAATCCTTTATTTATTCTTTTTAAATTGTTATATTCGTTTACAAAATCATTATAAAATCCAATTAAAGCTTTAGAGATAGAGCAATTTTTAATTTTATTTTTTAAATTATCATTAATAAAAGAATAATTCTCGACAATTTTTTTTATTTTTTTAGCTTTTTCCTTTGCTAATCTCAAATCTTCCTTCTCCGGAATATTATCGATTTTACTCTTTGGTATGTCAAGAAGTTTATAATCGTTAAGCAATTTACAACTTAAATAAAAATCACTATTAAAACAATTTGTAAAGTCTTGAAGATTTCTTTTTAAATCTTTTAATTTAGGTGTCAGTTGGTCATCATTAATAAAATTTATTAAATTAATTAGTTCACTTTTTAAAACATTTAATTCGTTTTTTATAAATTCAAATGATTTTTTCAAAAATAAATCATTATTATTTAAAAACTCATTTATAAGATTATTTGAATTGCAAGAACAATTAAAATAATCATTTATATACATAATAGCATCAAACATTCTACTTTTATTTTTTTTAAAAGCAAAGTATAATTCTTCAAACAATGCATCATCTTTTTGTGTATAATTTTCAAAAACTTTAGTAAAACTTAAATATTTTAAATTTTGACTAACTTTACTATCTAAAACAGAAAAATTGTTATCGACATCTATATAAGCAATATTTCTTTTAACTAATCTTTCACAAAAAGAATCAATAGTAGTTATATCGCTTATATAAATGTCATCCAATTGCTTAAGTAAAAAATCATTAGGTTTCTTTTCTAAAATTGCTTTTGTTAACCTTATTTTCATTTCATTCGCAGCTGCTTTTGTAAAAGTTAAAACCAACATTTTTGAAATGGGTACACTTTTTTTGCACAAAAGATTAACAAGATATTCGACAACAACAAAAGTTTTTCCGCTTCCTGCGGAAGCTGAAACAATTAAATTTTTTTTGTCATTGTTTAGAATATTTTTTTGTTCTTCAGTTAGTTTTTGTTTCATCACTTAAATTAAAATCTCCTATAATTTTTGTGTTTCTTTCACCATTGTTTCTTTCATACCTACAAATAGATAAATATGGACAAAACTCACAAGCTTTTTCTTTCGGTTTTGGTTCAATATAACCATTTTGTATCTCATCTACAGCATTATTAGAAACAGCAAAAGCATATTTTTCGTAAGTTTTTAAACTGTCTTTTGCAATTGCTACACCACTAAAAACTTCTTTTTCTTTCGAATTTAATTTTTTTTCTAAACCTACAATTGTGCTCTTACCTAAATTAATTAAGTTCTTATCATATAATTTTAAAATTTCATCGAAATCTTCTATTAATCCTTTTAAAACTACTTTATCTTCATCGTTTTGTGCATAATCAAACTTTGCGTTAAAATAGAAAACACCTGCTGGCAATAATTTTATTTTTTCTTTTACTGCCCTTTGATAAAGAAATAGTTGTAATTTATTTCCAAAATAAAGTTCTTTTAATACATTCCCTACACTACCAGTCTTATAATCAATAATCCTAAAATATTTATTATTAAATGTATCAATTCTATCTGCCTTTCCAACCATTCTAATAGGACTTTGATTTCCTAAAAAAATATTTTCAAATTTCATTTCTAAAAACTTTGGTTTAAATAGCGACTGCTTTACTTCTCTTATAATGTCGTAAAAAATATAATTTAATTGTTTTTTAATAAATTTAGCAAGCCAATATTTTTCTTGAGAATTTTCTATTTTTTCTTTTAAATTTTCTTCCAATAATATTTGATCAAAAATGCCATCAGTATATTTTTCTAAATCAAAATCACACTTATATCCATTATTAATTAAGGTATTTATAAGCATTTCTGCACCTTTATGACAAATATTACCAAGATCCCTTGCATCAAATTCAAAAGATTCCTTTTCTTTTAACTTTAATCCATAAGTTAAAAAATGTTTAAAAGGACAGGAAAAATATTGCTCTAATTGGGTAACTCTTACATAATCTTTATCAAAATATAATTTTGTTGGATTTATAGTTATATAATTTTTATTAGATAGTTTATTTTTTTCATCAACACTGACAGAACCAAATCGATTAAAATTATTTATAGTTACTTTATTGTAAAATTTTTCAATAAATTTTTTTTTATTACCAAGCGCAATTTTTATTTTTTCTAAATTTGAATTATCTAAAGAATCAAATATTAAAGAGGCTTTTATTGGGTGAACATCAAAAATATTATTTAAAGAATCAATATAAGCAGGAATCTCATTTTTCTTACCTTCTTCATTAATTGCATGATAAAATATAAATAATTTTTTATCCACCTGAGATAACAAGTTGAAAAGTTTAAATCTATTTCTTCTATTAATCATTCTTATAGTTGGCTCTATAATTTTGTTGTTAAATTTAACTTTAAGTTCTTCATCTGATAAAATGCCATTGTCACTATTAATTAGCGGAAGATCTTGTCCCCCAAGAATAATCATAATTTTTGAATTTAACGAACTGCTATTTGTAGCATCACCAATAAAAATACCATCACAATACGAAGGAACAGTTGAGACTTGCTTAAAAGACATAAGTAATTTAAACTTTTTTATATACTCTGAAACAGAAATCTCATTTGTTTGATACCTCTCAATTAAGGAAACTACTTCTTTAATAATATCGTAAACTTGTAAATTAATATTTTTTTCTTTTACCAAATTAAATTCATTCATTTTAAAAATCACATCATCAAATTTTTTTTCAACTTCTTTGCAAATTGATAAAATAATTTTTGAAAAATCTTCTGATGTATTTGCTTTATCTAAATTTTTAAAAATAAAATCCATAGGAAATAGTTTTGATAAATATTTTTTATATCTTTGTTTCCCGCTAATAGAATATAATTGACATATTTTGATTAATGAATCATCTTTTCCAACTAAAATATTTGAAAAAAGACTAACTAATCTATCATAAGGATAATTCATAATATAAGTATCAAAAAACATATTAATTAGATTTCCTAATAAAGTTTTATCCGCACTAATAGAACTGTCTATGTAATATGGAAATTCATATCTGCTAAAAACATTTTCTACTTGATTTTTATATTTTTCTAAATTACTAGTCATCACAACTATATCTTTATACTTAACACCCTTGTTTAAAAAGTAATAAATCGCTTTTGCGGCATCTTCTACTTCTTCAACAATGCTGTTTACAGAAAACAAGTTATAAAAACCTTTGTTTTCACATTTTAATTTTTCATAACTATATAACCCCTTAACAATAACATATTTACTAGAATTGGAGATCAAGTTTTTGTTTATAACATCAAATGAACAATTAAGTTCATTAGATAATTTTGTAATTTTATAATAAATATCTTTCTCATATATATAGTCATTTCCAATGCTTAAAGGTTGCGTTAAACTAATATTTACTTCGTAAGCACATTGAATTAAAGTTTTGATCAATAAATATCCTTCTGCAGTAAAACTGTCAAACTGTGCAAAATAAATTTTTGTATTTTTTAAAATATCATTTTTTAATAGAGTTTCACAAAGCAATCTTAATCTTTCGTTTTCATCTAATTTATCACCTAATAGTTTTTGATATTCTTTAAAAATTAAATATATATCATTGTATTTTTCATTTAAATTTTCGTTAGACAATAATTCTAAATCAAAACTATCTATGCAAGAGCTTTTTATTTGCGCAATCAATCTATCAATTTCAAAACAAAAAGAAATATCCTTTTTACAAAAAAATTTAAGTTGATTTTTAACATTTTGTATTGCAGTTTCAGTTATCAATAAACTTTCACTATTTGAAAGTAATTCTATTTTTTTATTTAATTTTTTAAAAATTTGATTAGCAAAAGAAGTAAGTCCAACCACGTTAACATTAAATAATGATTCGTTTGGAGATAAAGATAATAATAATTTTTCCATTTGAAGTGAAAATTTATCTGGTACAATAATAATGTGCTCAAAAGAAAAGTCGCTATTATCTATAGCAGATATCATATCCTTCGTCGCATCTAAAGTTGTGTTGTTAATAAATAGTTTAATTTTCATAAGTATATATTAACACATAAAAAAACAAAAAAAAAGAAAAATTATGATTGTATTAAACAAAATAATTTTTCTTTATTAAATTAAATTTGTGAAACATCTATACAATTTGTTTTTTTTAATTTTTCTCTTAGTCTTGATGCTTTATCACATTTTAATTTTAAAACATTTTCTAAAAGTTTTGAATTTTCATTTTTGATTTTTGCGAATTCTTCTTTTAAATTTTGATATTCTTTTTCTTTTTTATGAAGTTCAATTAATGTTTTTCTTAATTCAATATTTTTATTTTCAAATTCTATTTTTATTTTGTCATTAATTTCCTCAATGGTATTTCTTTTAACCAATCGAACTAATCCCATGAACAAAGATTGAATTTCACTTTCACTAATTATATTTTTTTTCTTTGTAAATTTAATTATATTATCATTGCTAACAATTTTATTTTCTTTATTTTTAGATATATAGTTTCTATACTTATTTTGATACCTTAGCATCTTTCCAACATCACCATTAGACAATGTGTAACAAGCTTTTCTAACAGAAACTCCATCTTTAACAAGTTTGTCAATTTCTTTCATAAGAGTTTGTTCTTCTTCAGCGGAAAAGTATATTATTGAACTTTTTAAATGTTTACTTAAGTCAATTTTTAAAACATTTAACCTTTCTTTATCAGATTTTAAGTTGTCAATTTCGTGATAATAATAATTTCTTACACTATTTGGCTTTCTTCCATATTTTACAGCATGTTCAATAAAAGCATTCTTTAGTGGTTTATTATTACTTTTAATTTTTTCTACATTTTCAAAAAGATTTTGAACTTCTTGATTATCCCATAAACCTTTATTATTCATATTTTATTCTCCTCACAAAGTTTATAGACAAAAATTATAAACTTTATACATTAATTTAAAAAAGATTAGGTAATAACCATTTTTTTTTAACATATATTAAATTATGGAAAATATAGTAATTTACACACCTTATGAGTGTGTTATAAAATATAAAGATAAAGAAGAATACTTAAATGATGAACAACATTTAATAATTGATAAATTTAATGATGAATTTATATATGTATATCCTATTGGCAAGTCTTCAAATTATTCTTTTAAAATAAATTTAGATAAAGGCTCAACAAATTTTTATAGCATTATAAAAAAAGATGATAAAATACTTATTTTTCTTTTAGATGGTATTTTGGCAGAGAATATTGATAATTTTAATTATAAATATAAAGATACAGAAAGTTCTATCCAAGTCTCATCAAATTCTATTTTGTTTGTTACAGAAAAGAAAAGAAAGTTAATAACTTTTCCTTACAAAATACAAAAATTTACTTGTGGAAGTTTATATTATATTGATTATGTTCTTATACAAAAAGATGATAATGAGCAACTAATAGCATATAATGTGCTTAATAATAAATCTAAAATTTTTAAAGGTAAAAAAATAAAAATTTTAAAAAATGAATTTACTATCTTAAAAAATTCTGATTTATATGAAGAAGTAATAGAAGAATATAAAATAGATGAAGAAGGTCTTAAAATTAAAAATAAATCTTTTTCTCTAACAAATAGAAAATTATCAGAAAATTTAACAGCTTTTTACTTCATGAATGCCATACAAAACAATGATTATACAAATGCTTATACTTCAATTTCAGAAGATTTAAAGAAAAATATAAGTGAGATAGAACTGAAAAATTATTTTGGAGATATCAGTTATTTCTATTTTATAGATCAAAAAACCTGTTTTGCCATTTCAAACAATAATAATAAAATTTATGAATTCATTATTAAAGATAACAAAATAAATGAGATATTAGATAATGACTAATATCTCATTTATTTAATTATTTTCATCTTCGTCTTCTTTTTCATCAAATAGACTTAAATCACAATGTACAAAACAATTTTTTGCATTATTTTTAAAACAAGACTTAGCAGCAGCTGTTGATAATACTACAATCCCATCAATAAACTCATCAATATCCATATCACCATTATTAAAAAATTCTTTTTCTACTAAAGATCTTATAGCTTTTTTAAAGCAATCGATACTGATAACTTTGCCATTTGGGTTTTCTTTTACAACATCTGGCTGAACAAAATATAATTTTAATCCTTCTAAAACATGCTTAAATTTATATGAAATATCAGATTTCATTATATCTTTAAAATTTTCTTGACGAAAAATAATATTATCTAATCTGTTTTTTTGGTTAGTTTGTTGATATCTTAAATGTCTAAATTTTGTTAAGTCTTCAATTGGAAATAAACAAAGTGAATAGTTAAATGGTATATCATCGTTGTTTGTTGCATCTAAAGCATAAGTACCATCTATATCATATTTTGAATCTGAAATTTTTATAATATTATGACAGTGCCCTCCTTTTATACGAGGAATAACCCCCTTTCTTTCATACAAAGTACAACCGACCAAATCGCATTTTAGCTCTGGAATATTTAATCTATCTATAATCGCTTTTATTAAAGAAGCATATCCAGAACATACTGCTTGATTATCTTTTAAAACACCAACTATAACTCTTGGATCTTCTATTTTTTCATTTTGTTTGTAAGGTATTTTTCTAACTAAATTATAAATGAATAATACTGTTTCGAAAGGAGTTAAGTTTTTATTTTTAATATCATCAACAATCCTATCAATAACATAATTAGAATCTAAAACATTCTTCAATGTCCATGCTTTATCAAAATCATCTTTCGTTGAAAATTTTTCTAATTCGCTAAATTTAATTGGCTCTTTCATTCCTTCTTTTGATAAATTATTGTTTAAAACGATAAGACTAGATAACTGTCTTTTTGAGTATAAATAATTTGCATTATCTTGGTTACTTTGAGTTGCCATATTATTGTCAACTCCAATACATACTTCTTTACCATGTCTCAAAGATGTTTTAGCAACTCTTTCTAACATCTCAAGATTTTCAGGAGTTATTTGATCTTTATCTAAACTAAATAATTCAACATTATCACGATTATAAATTAATTTTTCTTTTTCCTCTTGTAAAACTTCTAATAATTCACTAAGAAAAACAAAATGATTTTCTTGATTAAAAATTTTATTAGAAAAAATCATCTTTTTTGCAAATTCAATTTTTAAAAAATCATAAATTTTTGATAAATATAAATCTCTATCATTAAATTCATGATTGTAATTAATTCTTAAATTATAATTCTTTGCAAAATAACTAAGCACTTCTATTTTTTCTTCTCTAGACAATAAATTAAAATCTTTTTTCAAAATAAGGAAAATTTTATCATCTTGAGTTGGAATAATCTCTTTAAGAATGTTTTTAATTTCAAATATTGCATTGTCTAAAGCTTTTAATTTTTCATCATATAAATCTTTTATAGCATAAGTTCTGCTCATAAAATAAAAAGGATTTTTTAATTTATCAACTTGATAAACAAAACTCTCATTAAAATTGTCTATTAGCTTAAGAACAAAATCTTTATTAAAAATATTATTATCTCTCAAATAATTTAATAAATTTTGAATTTTTACACTTCTCTCTTCAATTGTCATAATGTCTCCCCTCATTAATTGTTTTTATATTTTTTATTTAATTTTTGTTGTCTTATCCAAAAATTCATTACAAAACGTTTAGGTAATATATTTACAAGACGAACCTGGCTACGAGCAATAAATCCACAAATAGAAATTTCTTTGTTTTTAATGGTATCTTTGATAGCTTTTTTTACAACATTTTTTGGTTCATATAAAGCAATATACTTAGAGACAACTTCTTGTTTCGATTTTGTTTTTAAAGCTCTATCAAAAAATGCAGTTTTTGTCCAAAAAGGACATACACAAGTAATGTGAATTCCTAAATTTTTTAATTCTATATTTAACGCTCTTGAATAACTTATTACAAAAGCTTTTGTTGCAGAATAAGTAGTTATATATGGGACCGGTTGAAATCCTGCTACAGAACCTATTTCAATTATTTTGCCACCTCTTGCCATAAAAGGTATAGTTATTTCAGTCATTTTTAATAAAGCTTTGCAATTTAAATCAATCATATTTGCAGAACTTTCAACATCAATTTCATCAAATCTTCCGAATTTTCCAAATCCTGCACAATTAATGAGCCAAGAAACATTTACGTTGTTTTCTTTTAAAAGATTTGAATAAATATTAAAACTTTCATCTTTGGTTAAATCTAACTCCAAATAAATAATTGGCGTTTTTAATTTATCCTTTAAATCAGAAAGGTTATCAATATTTAAACCTATTGCCCATACTTCATCAAATTTTCCATCAAGTTGAATTAAAAACTCTTTTCCCATTCCAGAAGAAGCACCAGTGATTACTGCTATGTTTTTCATAAAATCTCCTTTATAAAAATTTTTTTAAGTCTTTTAATAATCTTTTATCTAAAAATTTTTTTGCCTTAATTTTAATTTCTTCAGGAATTCCGTAGTAATATTCAGCAATAGCACCGGAAATTGCACATAGCGTATCACTATCTCCACCAATAGAAATTGTTGTCCTTATACAATCAACAAAATCCTTGGAAATTAAAAAACAAAAAATTGCTTGAGGTATCGTTTCTTGGCAAATTTCATTAAACTTATAATTTTTAACTAATTCATTATAATTATAATCCAAAGAATAATAATTTTCAATAATAAATTTTTTAATTTCCTCTTTAGTCTTATGATTCTTTGCCATAAATATAGCACTGACAACAGCTCGAGCTCCCTTAATACCCTCTGGATGATTGTGAGTAACGGATGTAATAATGTCAGATAATTCTAAAGCATCTTCTAAAGAATTTGAAAACTCAACTACAGGACTTATTCTCATTCCAGCACCATTTCCAAAACTATAATATGGTTCGTTGTTTTTTGAAATAAGCCATTTTTTAAATCTTAAACCATATCCATTATCAGGATAACGTTTGCCATATTTTTTGAATTCATGTATGACATTTTTTGCTAAAATATCTTTTCTACCTTTACTTTTTTTTAAAGCTTTATAAACAGCCACAGTCATTACGGTATCATCAGTAAAAAAACATTCATCACTAAAAAGTGGAAAATATTTTGTCTTAATATTATTAAACTCGTAAATAGAACCTACTATATCACCAATTATTGCTCCTAACATTAAAACTCCTTATATTTTAAAAATTAAATATGTTCGTTATCTTTTAATAACATATCACCTATTCTAGTGACTACTGATCCAGCGACAATCATTAATATAAAAGGTATTGCCACAAACCATGCAATTAATGCTCTATCTGTGTCAAATTTAAAAAACAAAACGATAAAAGAAATAAAAGAAGCCAGAAAACCTGCTAATCCTATAGCTAGAGTTAAACCTCCAGCCAAAAGAAATCTTTTCTTAATTTTTATTTGTTTTTCTTCTGAATTGTTTCTTTTAATTTTGTCATTTATTTTTTGAATATATTTTTCCATAAAACACCTTTCAACAATATTATCACAACTGAAAAGATTTGTAAATAGAAATAAAATAATCACTTACAATTTTAATAGTTTACTTGCATAATCGTTCAAAATCGTATATAATACAAGGTGTAAATAATGCGGATATGGCGGAATGGCAGACGCGCTGGATTTAGGTTCCAGTCCGAAAGGGTGCAGGTTCAACTCCTGTTATCCGCACCAATAAAAGCAATCCGAACCTTTAGGTTTTAGTTGTTTTTTTTAATTTCCAACTAATAAAAACAAGGCAAAAAACAACAATTAAGTACAAGAGAGAAGTTTTATCCAATGCTTCTCTTTTTTGTTTTGAATATTTTATTAATATGATATAATTGAAACATAGAGAGATAATATAAAGAGAACTTTTTCTAGTTGATCTCTTTTTTTATATCATTATATTATTTTAAATATTAAAATTGAATTTATTTTCAAAGATATATTTGAAAAATATAAACAAATAAAAATTACATAATAAAATTATACTATAAAGATTTTAACCGCCGTTGTATAATTTTAATTTAAACTAAAAAAATATTAAAAAATTTTTTATTATTTACTATAATAAAAATAAAACATTAAGATGAATAACAAAATATTGTAGTACTTATAAAGATCCTACAAAATATATATAAATATCTTTTATAAATATTTTCTTTATAATTTTTAATCGATAAATTATAAAAATTTCTAGTACTTTAAATTTTTTATTGTATACAAAATCAAATTCTTTATTAATAAAAAAACAATCTTTTAAAGATTGTTAAATTTCTCTTACTGTATGATATTTTTTATAATAATTATTTAAAAATTTTAATATAAAAGTAGTTATGTTTTAATAACAATTTTTTAACAAATACTATTTTCTTTTTCCATTAATTTTCTTGCTTGCTGATATTTTTCAATTGTGTCTAAAAGATATCTTTCTTTTCCTCTTGCATCTAAATTCATTAACTTATTCTCATCCATTAATCTCTTTAGTGGATTACATATATCAACATCATTTGTGATAATTTCTTTTACTTTATCATAAAATCCTTGATCATTATGGTCAATTATTCTTACATTTGTATTTGCATATGTATTTCTTAACTCCTTATTTATTAATCTGTTTTTCGCTTTCATTGCTAATGCTTTTAAAATATCATTTTTCATACTTATTCACTCTCCTTACACTAAATTATTTATCTTTTCTAAAAAGCACCTATATTATATAACTTTTTTAAACAAATAAAAACTAAAATTTTCGCACAATTTTTGTATTAGTGTCGAATTTTGTTTAAATCCATTTTTAAATAAAATAAAAGAAGTAGATTTTTTAAAATCTACTTCTTTTATATAAAATGAAAATTAAAATTCTTCAACAAGTATTTGAAAATATGATTCAGGATGCTTACATACTGGACAAACCTTTGGAGCCTCTTCTCCTACATAAATATGTCCACAATTCCTACATATCCAAATTTTTTTATTTACCTTTTTAAAGACTTTACCTTCCTTCACTAATTGAGCTAATTTGTTATATCTTTCTTCATGTCTTTTTTCAATTTCTCCAACAGCAGCAAATTTATATGCTATTTCATCAAATCCTTCTTCTTTTGCTTCTTTAGCCATTCTAGCATACATTTCTGTCCATTCTCCATGTTCACCAGCTGCAGCATCTAATAAATTTTCTAAAGTGTTTGGAATATCTCCACCATGCAATTCTTTAAACCATAACTTTGCATGTTCTTTTTCATTGTTTGCTGTTTCTTCAAAAATACTTGCGATTTGTTCAAAACCATCTTTTTTTGCTTTTGAAGCATAGTATGTATATTTATTTCTAGCTTGACTTTCTCCAGCAAAAGCCTCTTGAAGATTTTTTTCTGTTTTTGTTCCTTTTAATTCTTTCATAAATACCTCCATCGTTATTATACCATACACAAACAATCTTTCCAAACAGTTTTAATTAGTTTGAAATTTATTTTTTAAAAGAAATATTTATTTATTAATATTGATTCAAAAATGTTTCACGTGAAACAATAGAATTAAAATTTAAAATAAAAAATTGTTCCACGTGAAACATTTTAGCTTGCTTCTATATATGCACTCATTAAAAAATTGCCGTTTTTAAAAAATAAATTTCAAATATATATTAATATTAATTTATAAAATATAGTTTTTTTGGAAAATTTACTGTTTAATTAAGTAATAATTAAAAAATTTTTAAAATAAAGATTTATAAGCAAATTGTTTATAAAAATACATCAAAACAATGTCAATTAAAAAATATAAAATAGTAAATTATCAAAATTAAGAAATTTTCTTTTTAAAATAAATGTTGCTATATGTAATTTTATAGTGACGATTTTATAATTTTGATAAACAAAAAATAAATGCGCCTTATAAAAATAGACGCTAAAAATGGTCATTTTAGAACGAAGAATTGTTCATTAAAATGATTTTATATTTTTAAATGAGTGCATAAAAAAATATATCTGATAAAAAATAAAGAGAATGAATTTGTTTTTTCATTCTCTTTATTCGTTTGGATGTCTTTTATTATAATTTCTTAAATCTCCTAAAGTGATTTCTTTTTTCTTTAATAATTCAATCATATCGGATAATCTATCTAAATCATCTCTTGAATAATAATCTATATATATTCTTCCTTTATTATCATTTCCAATTGCAGAAACTTTTGTTGCAAAAACTCTTTGCATATCATTAATCAATTCTTTTAATTCCAATGATTGTTCTTTTACTTTTACACTAGCATTTTTAGGTGGATTTAAATAATTTTTTACAGCTTTTTCTAATTCTCTTACAGACATTTTTCCATCTGCAGCTTGTTTTGCTAATTTAATTTGATGTGTAGTATCATCGATAACAACTAAACTTCTCGCATGCCCACTTGACAGTCTACCATCTTCAATCATTTTTATAACATCTGGATATAAAGATAATAGTCTCAATGTATTAGCAACGCTTGATCTACTTTTTCCAATTCTATCCGATACTGTTTCTTGTGTTAAATTATATTCATCCATTAATTGTTTAATTGCTCTCGCAGCTTCAATTGGATTTAAATCCTCTCTTTGAAGATTTTCTATTAATGAGATTTCTTTTATTTGTTTTTCGGTATAATTTTTAATTACAACTGGAACTTTTTCAAGTTCTGCTAGGTTTGCAGCTCTCCATCTTCTTTCACCAGCTATTATCATATATTTATCATCATCTGTTTTAGTAACAACTAATGGTTGTATTATTCCATGGAGTTTTATTGAACTTGCTAATTCTTGCAAAGCTTCTTCATCAAAGTGTTTTCTTGGTTGGTTTGGATTTGGATATATTTTGTTAATCTCCATTTCAGTTACGCCAGTTTTTACATCACCTTTTACACTTTTTTGATTTGCTTGATTAGTTATTATTTCATTACTATTATCTTCGTATAAATTAAATAATGCTTCTAATCCTCTTCCCAATCCCTTCTTTTTATCCATTATATTTTACCTCTCTTAATTTTATCTTAGTGTCCTTTGTTATTGCTTTATATTTAACTTTATTTCTATCTAAAAATTCTTCAGCTAATGATAAGTAAGCATCTGCTCCCTTTGAGTTTGGCTCATATATTAAAATTGGTTCTCCATGGCTTGGTGCTTCAGCTAATCTAACATTTCTTGGTATATATGTAAAGAAAACTTTTTTACCAAAAAATTTTAAAATTTCATCTCCTACCTGAGCTGTTAATTTTGACCTTTTTTCTTTCATTGTCATTACAACGCCTTCTATATCTATCTTAGGATTTAAATGAAATTTTATTAACCTTATAGTATTCATTAATTGTGTTATTCCCATAAGAGGGTAATATTCACATGGCATAGGTATAATAACACTATCACAAGCTGTTAAAGCATTGACTGTTATAAGACTTAATGATGGAGGACAATCAATCATTATGAAATCATAACTATCTCTTACCTGATCTAATATACCTTTTAATATTTTTTCTCTTTGTGGCATCTGTACCATTTCTACTTCAGTTCCGGCCAAATCAACTGTTGATGGAATTATATCTAAACCTTCAACAATAGTTGGTAGTATTACCTCATCGATATTAGAATCTCCTGCAATTAAGTCACAAATTGTTTTTATGTCTTTATTTTTATCAACTCCTAATCCATTTGTTGCGTTTTTTTGTGAATCCATATCAACTACTAAAACTTTTTTACCCATTGCTGCAACGTAAGCTGCTAAATTTATACAAGTTGTGGTTTTCCCAACTCCGCCTTTTTGATTGGCAAATGCTATAATTTTTCCCATAATTACCTCGTTTGTATTAACTATATATATAATAACATAAATCAACGCAAAATTTAAGTCTTTTTATAATTTTTTTTATTTATTGGAATAAATTTATTCTAAAATAACAAATTTAAAAGTTTTCTTCATTATAAATTTTATTTTAAATTTACTTTTTATAAAAAATAAACTATAATATGTATTATTATAATTCTATTTATATAAAGGAAAATTATGGAAATCTTTGATGCAATTGTTATAGGTGCAGGTCATGCAGGTTGTGAAGCAGCTTTAGCTCTAGCTCGTACAAATAATAAAACTCTTTTATTGACTTTAAGTTTGGACGCTGTAGCTTTCTTAGCATGCAACCCCTCAATTGGAGGAACTGCAAAAGGTCAACTGGTATGTGAAATTGATGCTTTAGGTGGAGAAATGGGAGTTAATACTGACAAAACATTGATACAACTCCGTATGCTTAATAGTGGCAAAGGTCCTGCAGTTCAATCTTTACGTGCACAAGCAGATAAAATAGAATACCACAATCAAATGAAAAAGACTTTAGAAAATACTGAAAATCTTTTTTTAAAACAAGGAGAGGTTGTTGATATTGTTAAAGAAAATGAAGGTTATAATGTTATAACAGCTGTTGGACAAACATTTTTTGCTAAAGCAATCATTTTTGCAACTGGAGTGTACCTAAAAAGTAAAATTATAATTGGTGAATGGACTAAAGATTGTGGTCCAAATGGTTTTTCAAATGCACAGAAACTTTCTTTATGCTTAACTAATCTTGGAATCAAATTGTTAAGATTTAAAACTGGAACACCTGCAAGAATTAACGGAAGAAGTGTTAATTATTCAGTTTTAGATGTACAAAATGGAGAAGAAAATATTCAAAATTTTTCTTTTATTACTAAAAAGAAAATAAAAAACAAAGCTGTTTGTTATCTTACTTATACAAATGAACTTACACATAAAATTATACGGGATAATTTAGATAAAGCTCCTGTTTTTTCTGGATTAATTCAGGGAATAGGTCCTAGATATTGTCCCTCTATTGAAACTAAAATAGTTAGATTTGCAGATAAAGAAAGACATCAATTGTTTTTAGAACCCGAATCTCTTTCTACCAATGAAATTTATATTCAGGGATTTTCCACATCTATGCCAGTAAAAATACAAGAAAAAATGATTCATTCTATTAAAGGATTAGAAAATGCTGAAATTATGAGAGATAGTTATGCAATTGAATATGATTGTATTGATCCAACTCAACTACTTCCTACTTTAGAACTAAAAACTCATAAAGGACTATTCTTCGCTGGTCAAATTAATGGAACCTCTGGCTATGAAGAAGCTGCTGCTCAAGGTATTATCGCTGGTATCAACGCAAATCTTTATCTAAAAAATAAGGAACAACTCGTTTTAAAAAGAAGTGATGGTTATATTGGTGTCTTAATTGATGATATTGTGACAAAAGGTACAAATGAACCATACCGAATGATGACTAGTAGAGCAGAATATCGTTTGTTACTTCGTCAAGATAATGCCGATTTGCGCCTAACTGAAATTGGGAGAAAGGTAGGATTAGTTGATGATAAACGATATAAGATTTTTCTTAAAAAAAAGAAAAATCTTGAAAAAATATTTAGTCTATTAAATAAAAAATATAAAATTTCTGAAATTCAAGATTTGTTTACTTCAAATAATGAAAATTTACCAAAAGAAAGTATTTCTATTAAAGATATGATTAAAAGAAGTAATATTGATGCCTTTAAAATTAACAATTTATTTCATGTATTCGATAAGTTTAATTATGATATAATAAATGAAATGAATATTATGGTAAAATACGAAGGATATTTAAAACAACAACTAGAAGAAATTGAAAAATTTAAAAAATATGAAAACACTGTTATTCCTTCAAATTTTGACTATAAAAAATACCACGGTCTTAGACTTGAAGCAGCAGAAAAATTATCTCAGATTCAACCATTAAATATTGGACAAGCTTCAAGAATTTCTGGAGTTTCTCCTTCTGATATCGCTGTTTTAAGTGTATTAGTTAAAAAATTTGTTATGGAAGAAAATAAAAAAAAGGAATAAAAAAAAATGTTTGATATTAAATCTCTATTTTTAAATTATAAAATTGATGTAAATGATGATCAAATTCAACAATTTGAAAAATTTTATAATCTTTTATTACAAGAAAATCAAAAATATAATTTAACTGCAATTACAGAAAAAATAGATGTTTACACAAAACATTTTATTGATAGTATTTTACCTATACAAGATATACCTTTAAATTCAAATGTTATTGATATAGGAACAGGTGCTGGTTTTCCTGGTATTCCTCTAAAAATTTTACGACCCGATATCAAATTAACTTTACTTGATAGCCTACAAAAACGAATTAATTTCTTAAACCTCTTAGTTGAAAATTTAAATCTAAAAGATGTTAAGGCTATTCACGCTAGAGCAGAAGATTATATAAAAAATAATAGGGAAAAATTTGATGTTGCTGTATCACGCGCTGTTGCGTCACTACCAACATTATCTGAATATTTACTTCCATACATAAAAATTGGGGGAGTAGCTATTATGTATAAAAGCAATAAATTACTAGAAGAGCTTAATATTGGTAAAACTGCTATTAAAGAACTTGGAGGAATTATAGAAAAAACAGAAAAATTTTTAATTAAAGAGGTTGATAGTTTACGTTATATTTTATTTATAAAAAAAATAAAACATACTAATAATATTTATCCTAGAGGAAAAAATTTACCAAAAACGAAACCATTAATAAAAAAAATCTAGATAATTCTAGATTTTTTTTATTTTCCTAAACAAAATTTTGAAAATATTAAATCAATTATTTTTTCATTTTCGCTTTCTCCAGTAATTCTTCCAAGAGTATTCCATAAATTTTTAATTAACATTGCAATAATATCCATACTCTCATATTTTGAAATAAAAATTTGATCAATAATTTCTTCACATTCATGTAATATATCAATTTGTCGTGTATTTATAATTATTGTTTTATTATAATCTATTTTTTCATTTATTACCAATGAATAAATTTTTTCTTTAACTTCTTTTATTTGTCTTTCCTTTAAAGCAGATATTTCTAACTCATTATTTTGTTTTTCTAGTACTCTTTTTACATCTGATTTATTAACAATGGTTAAAACATTTTTTAAATTTTTCAACAAATCTTTAATTTTTAAGTCATATTCATTTATTTTTCTACTACCATCTAAAACAAATAGTATCACATCTGCATTTTTTATTATGTTTTTTGACTTTTCTATACCAATTTTTTCTACCTTATCTTCACTTTCTCTTATTCCCGCTGTGTCTATAAAATTTAATTTAACTCCATTATAAAAAATACTTTCAGTTAATACATCTCTTGTAGTTCCTTCAATTTCTGTAACTATTGCTCTATCTTCTCCTATTAGTGCATTTAACAAACTGGATTTTCCAACATTTGGACTTCCTACTATAGCTATATTTATTCCATTTTTTATATATTTTGAATTTTCTGAATCTTTTATAAACTGTAATATTTCTTCTTTTACATTTTCTAACCCTTTGAAAATAATTTCTTTTGTAGATTGTTCAAAGTCCTCTTCTGGATAATCTAATGTTGCTTCTATTTGAGCAATACTTTCAGTTAATTTATTTTGTAAATTTTTAATTTTATTTTTTAATCGTCCTTCAGCTAAATTTAGTGATGCTTTTAATTCACTTTCACTCTCTGCATTAATTTCTCCAATTATACTTTCTGCTTCATCTAGACTAATTTTTCCATTTTCAAAAGCTCTTTTAGTAAATTCTCCCGGTTCTGCTAATGAAGATCCTTTTTCTAATAAAGTTTTTAAAACTTTTTGCGTTAAAATTGTTCCTCCATGAACCTGAAATTCTATTATATCTTCACCTGTATAAGAATTTGGATTTTTAAAATATACCATCATACAATGTTCTTTACTATTATCATTAAAAACAAAATATCCTAAATATAACATTCTAGGAATAATTTCTTTATATGATAAATTTTTAGCCACAAAAACTTTTTCTGCTATTTCTAAACAATTTTTTCCACTCATTCTTACAATTGAGATAGCTCCTATTCCTATAGGAGTAGATACTGCTGCAATAATATTATTTTTCATATAGAGATTATAACATATTATTTTAAATTTTTAAAACATAATTACTCTTTACAAAAGCTTTTTTATATGATATTATTAAAGCAGGAGAATTATATGAATCAAAAAAAAATATTTAAAACCTTGATCAAAAAAGAATCAAAGATTGATAAGAAAGTTGATAAATTTTCATCTAAGAATAAAATTCAGAAAACATTAAATTATGAAAATAAATCTCAAAATAATTTATCTAACATTGAAACAATGATTTTAACAATGTCTACTGCTGAAATAGAAAAATTAAGAGATGATTTAAAAAAAGATCTTAATTATGGATCTTTAAAAAATCAAGAAATTTGTAAAAAAGGACTTGCATATATAGATTATTTTACAAACTGTCATCTTACATCTTCATATAATGAAGTTTATGAAAATGAATGGACACAATCAAGATTAAAATTTCCAAAATCAGATTGGTATCATTATTTATTTGATTATAATTTTACTGATAAACAAAAAAAATTTATTACTGACTATCTCTTAACTTGTGAAATTAATATGTTTTCAGAAAGTATAAAAAATGAGTACAATCAATTATCACCAATAAGTTTTTTTAGTTCAATACCTAATTTACAATATCTTTGTATGAAAATTTGTGGTCCTATTACACAACATGAAAACTCTTTTGAACTAACTGATTCAGATGAAGAAAAGGTTTGTAATGCTAATGGTGAAAAATGTAATGATTTAACAACCAAATATGATAAAGTAGCAAATGAAACTTTAATTCAAAATAATATTGAATATCAACAATTTCATAAATTTTTAATAAGAGTTTTTAGTGATATGAGAAATAAATCTTTCAAAGGTTGTTTAAGAACATATGAATATTCAAATATTCAAAAATATGTTGAAAAGACTATATTACACTCTAGTAAAGCTATTGAAATATCAAAAAATAATATTGAAGAATTAGAAAATGAAAATAAAAACATAGAATTTGAAGAAATAGAATTATCCATATAAAAAAAAGACTAAAATTAGTCTTTTTTTATTCTGATTCTTTAGGAAAAATAATTACATATCTATGTGGTTCTGTCCCTTTACTTAACGTTGTAACTTTATCATTATCTTGTAAAGCAGTATGAATTATTCTTCTGTCACTAGGGTTCATTGGATCTAATTTAACATATCGACCAGTTTTTATAACTTTATTAGCTATTCTTTTTGCAAGAGCTGTTAAACTTTCAGCTCTTTTTTCTTTAAATCCACCAATATCTAATAAAATTTTTTTATCATTATCATTATTCATTACTGATAATAATTTAGAAATTGCATAATAACATTCACCACGATGACCGATCATATCTCCTAAATCTTCACCAACAACTGAATACGTTATATATTTGTCATCATCTTTAATATTTATTTCTACAGTTTTTCCTGCTTTTTCAAATAATCCTTTCAAAAAGTTTAAAACATCAACTGTCTTTTCTTTTTCTAGTTTAGGTTTTTCTATTTTTTCTTCCGTACTTTCTTGTTTTATTTTTGGTTTAGATTCTTCTGTTTTTTCTACAACATCTTCAACTATATTTTCTTTTTCAACGTTTATATTTTCTTCTTTTTTTGTGCTTTCATCTAGATTTTTTAATTCTTTTTTGGTCTTTTTTTCATATTTTTCTCTTGCATCTTCTGAAATTGTTACAACTACTTTTGCTTTTTTAAAAAGACCTCCCTCACTTAATATTTTTATATCAACATCTTCTCTTGAAGCTTTTAATTCCAATAATGCATTTTCTATTGCCTTTTCAATATTTTTTCCTATTCCTTCAGCAGAAAGCATATTTTCCTCCCTAAATTAAAATTTTCTTGAATACTCAACAGTAATTTTATCTTCTTCTTTTTTCTTTTTCTTTTCTACAATCTTATCAACAATATATAATTGAAGGGGACTTAATAAAGTTGCAATTAATTGACCTGTAATCATATAAATTGTAAATACTGTATTATAGAATAACGCAAATATAGAAAATAATACTACTATTATAATCTGTGTAAATTGTCCTTTTCTTTGTTTAACATATGGAATCCCTTTTCTTTTACATTTTATTTTACTATATAAAGGATTAATTAAAAATAAAGATACTACAGAAATTAATACGCATAAAAGTGGTAATATATAATAACCATTTGCTTTATTTTTAACTTCTTTTAAATCATCCATAAAACAATTATAAATTTTTTCTTCACCTTCTTCTATATTATCTTTTCCTATTTGACTAACTAATGTATTGTAATCTACTATAGAATTTTGAAAAGGTGAGTCTGCAATCCAAATGTTTTCTACCCAAAGAAAACTATCTTTATTTTCATCATATACACTTTCTAATTTATTCATAATAGTTTTTTGAACAGCTGTAGAAAGATATAAATCCTGATAAACTAAATTACCTGATTCATCCTCTTTTTGAATTCCATTTTCATCTAAAACTGGAATATAATTTTCAATAAGTATAATTTCTTTAGAACCTAATATTTCTTCTTCTGTATAGGTTGGAAAAATTTTATCAATTATTTCAATTATACTTTCATTAGATGTTTTTAATATTTCTTCTGGATTTTCAGGATCATAAATACTAAAATCATTTTTAAATTCTGTTTCAGCTAAAATTATTTGTTCATCATTATTATTTTGTATCAATAATATTTTTTGTATTCCATCTTCTTTAATAACTTGATAAGATAATTTTTCATAATTTTTAAATATTTCTAATTTCTCTGAATCTTGATAATTACCATTAAAGTAAACGTCTGTAACATTTAAACAATTCGCATATGTATATTTTAAATTATCATAACTAAGACTTATTTTATACGATGACATTAAGTTTAAACCTGAAAATAATGTTAAAAATATTACTAAATTTAATATCATTAATAACATAGTTATTATACAACTGCCATAATATCCTTTTCCAAAATGTTTTCTATATAATTCATTTTGTTTTTGTTGAATTATTTGTGGTTGATTTGCATATTTTTGTTTTATTTTTTCTAATTCAGGTTGAATCTTTGACTGAATATCATTCATTTTTTGCTGACTATATTTGCTAAAAGTATCAAAAACACTTGTTATAATTTTTAATACTACAGTTAAAAATATGATAGCTAATACATAATTATTTGTTACTGCTTCAAATGCTTTAATGACAGAAATCCATGCTCCTGATGGCTCACTTACAGATAACAATGTGCTTAAAATAGCCATTTTATTTCTCCTTTAATATTTATAGGAACTGGGTCATATCCATTATTTTTATTTATAGGATTACATTTTATAAGCCTTTTTAATCCAATAATACTTCCTCTAAAAAAACCAAAATTATTCAGGGAATCTAAAAAATATGTTGAACAAGTTGGATAAAATTTACACGTATGAGGAAGAAATGGTGAAATAAAATATTTATAAAAATATATAGGTATTTTTGTTAAAAATAAAAAAAATTTTTTTAAAATTTTCATTAAATTATTACCTTATTAAATAATTCTTTTATTTGTTTTTCTATTTCAATATAACTTAATAAACAAGCATTATTTTTTGCTTGTAAAATATAATTTTTATATTCTTTGGGTAAATTATTTAATCTTACAACTTCTTTCATTCTTCTTTTAAGTAAATTTCTTTTATTTGCTTTACCCTCTTTTTTACTTATTGAATAACCTATTTTAAAAGTTTTGTATTTACTTTTTATTACATAAAGATTAAAGTTTTTTGTATTATATTTTTCACCTTTTCTATATATATAATTAAAATGCTTATTTTTTTTTAATCTATGGTCTGACCTTTCTTTAGTATTAAGCAGATAATTTTTTTCTTCCACGATTTCTTCTTCTTTTTATAACATTTCTTCCACCATTAGTTCTCATTCTTTCTCTAAAACCGTGAACTTTATTTCTTTGTCTTTTCTTTGGCTGATAAGTTCTTTTCATTTTAATATGCCTCCTTTTTAATTGTAACTACTTTATTATAGAGAATAAAAAAGATTTTGTCAATTGTAATATTTATTTTTTTACATTTGTATTTAAAACAAAAATATATTATAAAAATATTTTTAACTGTAGTTATAAAATTATTTTTTAATTATAGTAAATAAATTATTTTTATTTTCATAAAGATAAAAAGAGGAGGAATTTATGATTTCTAAAAAATTATTAGAAAAATTTAGTAAATTATATCCAAATGATCAAATAATTACCATTCTTCTAAAAAGAGAAGATTATAATAATTTATATCTCTATTTATTTAATCAATATGAAAAAATAAAATCTATACCAAATGAAATTATTTTACATTATCTTAGAAAAAAAGATTTTGAATGTAATTTAGATTTTAAATTAGATGTTGATAAATTGTATAATTTAGCAAAAGAAAATAAAGAAAAAATAGATTTATTTTTAGAATATGAAAAATTTTTTAATGACAGTGAAAATTTTGTTTAAAAAAAAGTATCATTTAGATACTTTTTATTTATTAGAACTACCCCAACCTTTATTACCTCTTTTTGATGGAATTTTTAATAATTCTTCAATTGATATTTCTTTTACTTTAACATCTTCTACTTTATGTAAAATCGCTTGAGCTATAGCTTTTTTAGTATAATAATATATATCATTTTTATTTATTAAATCTTTGTATTTTTCTTTAAATTCTTCTTCATTTAAATTAATAAAATATAAATTCACATCATTGCTATTTGTTATAGCTATTTTTATTTCTCCTCGATAACCACTATCTATTACTCCAGCACTTTTCTTTATTCCCTTACTCCCAGTACTTGATCTTTCTTCTATTTGAAGATAGTATTTAGGACAAGAAGCCCACGATATACCAGTAGGAATTAATTGTGTATGGTTTGGTTTTATTAAAATATAATCTTCATCAAAACAAGCATAAATATCATATCCAGCATTTTCTATTTCTTTAGAAGGTATTATAGCTTTTTGATTTAATTTTGAAAAATAAATTATATCTTCATTTTTAAAATAATTCATTTTTTCTCCTATATTTAAATTACAAAGTTTTATTTTTATTATTCACTTTTACAAGGGTATAATTCATTATAACTAGAAGCATAATTAAATAATTCTAAATCATCTTTTATATCAAATTCACTAAAAAAATTTACACTTGTAATTTCTAAAATAATTTTGACAACCATTAAAATATTTTAAAACACTTTTTAAATTAGTTACCATAATTTTAAGCTATAACTCTTACTGGTAAAATTAAATATAAAAACTCATCTTCTTCAGTAGGAACAATAACACAAGGTGTTGATGACTTGTTAAAACAAATTTTTACAAATTCATTTGTGTTTACTCTTAAACTTTCTAAAAAATATCTTGGATTAAAAGATATTATAAGGTCTTTACCAGATACATTTACAGGAATATTTTCTTTAATATTTCCTAATTCTGAATTTGAAGTTATACATAAATTATTTTCTTTAATATCAAATTTAACAAAATTATTATTTCCTGCTCTAGAAAGCAGTGTAGCTCTCTCAAGAGCTTGTTCAAATTGTTCTTTATTAATAATTACAAATGTTTCATAATTAACTGGTATAATTTGTTTATAATTGATATAATCTCCTTCTAGTAAACGTGATGTTACTTTTGTATCACCTAAATCAACCATTATTGTATACTTATCAATATAAATATTTATAATTTCATCATTGTCTTCAATTAATTTACTTAATTCACTAAGACTTCTTGATGGAACAACTATAGATTTTATAATATTTGAATTTATATTTTTCTTTACTCTTGCTAATCTATATCCATCCAAAGCAACCACATTTAATTCATTATTATTTATATCAAATAAAACACCTTTTAAAATTGGTCTAGAGTCATCTAAAGCAACAGAGAATATTGATTTATTTACACAAGTTTTAAAATCTCTTTGTGTAATACCGAAATATTCATTTGTTTCTATTTTTTTAAAACCGGGGTATTCAATAGGATTATAACATTGAATTATACTTTCACTATCTTCGTATCTTATTATTAATTGATTTTTTTCATTTACTTCTAATTCAATAATTGAATTTGTAAGTTTTTTTACAAATTCTGTAATAAATCTTCCAGGAACTACAGTTTCGCCTTCAATTTTAACATTAGCTTTAATTTTTTTCTCAATTGATAATTCTGTATCAGTTGCAGACATTGTTAATGTTTCATCTTCTGCAGTTATTTTTATACCTTCTAAAATAGGGTTTGTAATTTTATTTGAGATAGCTTTACTAACTCTTAAAAAAGCTTCTGATAATTCTAATCCTTGACAACTAACTAACATTTTATTCTCCTTAAACACTTAAATAGTATATCACTTATCAGTATTTTAATCAAGTTTTTATCCCTTAAAAAAATAAATTCTTCCGTTTTAAATCCGCCATAAAAGTAAGAGTATTTATATTTTAATTCTTTTTGTAATAATATTAATAATAATCAATGTAAATTTGTGGATAAATTATAATTTAGTCTATATATTGTATAATTTTAATTTTATTAGTAAAATAAATACTTTATATTGTTGTATAAAATTGTGGATAAGTTGTGGATTTTTTATATTATTTATCCACCTTTCAACATTTTTTTTATTTCACTCACGAGAGATTTCATTTTATGAGAAGTTTTTAATTCATCTGAAATTTTATTTCGTGAATGCATTATTGTTGTATGATCTCTTCCTCCAAAAATTTTTCCTATAGATACAAGAGGAATTTCTAAAATTTCACTTATTAAATATATAGCTATCATTCTTGGTTCTACAACATCTTTACTTTTCTTTTTACCTATTATATCTTGTCTTGTTATATCAAAATATTTACAAACAGTGTCAATAATATCATCTACTGATAATCCTTCATTTTTATCTTCTTCTAATTCACTATTAAAAGCTTCTATCGCATCTTCCATTGTAGCTGAATGTTTATTTGATAGATTTGCTAAAAAATAAACTTTAGAAAGCATACCTTCAAGTTCTCTAATATTTGTTACATTTTTTTCTGCAATAAAATCTATAACATTATCATCTATAACATATTTTTCTATCTGACATTTTTTTCGCAAAATAGCAACTCTTGTTTCATAATCAGGAGCTTGAATATCTTGTATCAATCCACATGTAAATCTAGATCGTAATCTATCAGCTAAAGTATCAATATCTTTTGGTGGTCTATCAGATGTAATTATAATTTGTTTATTATTTTGATATAATTCATTAAAAGTATGAAAAAATTCTTCTTGAGTACTTGTCTTTTTTGAAATAAATTGTATATCATCAACCATTAAAACATCTAGATTTCTATATTTTGTTCTAAATTCTAAAACCGCTTTATTTTTTGTATTTGAACCCAAACTTTCTATATAATCATTAGCAAATTTTTCACAAGTCACATACATAACATTTATATTAGGATTATATTCTTTTATATAATTTCCTATTGCATGTAAAATATGAGTTTTTCCTAAACCAACACCACCATAAATAAATAATGGATTAAATTTTTCTCCCGGATGTTCTGCGACAGCTCTAGCTGCTGCATAAACAAATTGGTTCGATTTTCCTACAACAAAATTATCAAATGTATATTTTTCATTAAATGGATTTTTTATAACTTCAACTTCTTTTTCTTTTGTTTTATCTCCATTAACTTTTATATATTCGATTTCTTCATTTTGATCAAGTACTTCGATAACTATATCTTCCCCAAAAATATCTTGAACTGCTTTATTTAATTTTTCAAAATAATTTCTTAGTATTTGATTTTTTGCAGATGTAGAATTTGTTGCTATTACTAATTTTTTATTTTCTACTAAATCTACAACTTTTAATGGCTTAAACCACATTACAAATGAAACATTTGAAACAGTTAACTCAAGTTTATCTAATACTGCTTTCCATAATGAAGATAATTCTTGCATTTTTCCACCTCTTAATATAATACGACAACAATTATAACTTGCTAATAAAAAAAAGTCAACCATGAGTGACTTTAAAGATTATTTTTTGTAAATGATAAATTATTTATTTTAAATTTATCTTTTTTGTGTTAATATATTAATATGTATATTGAAAATATAACTTTAAAAAATTATAGAAGTTATAAGGAAGCTTCTTTTAAATTTAGTCCAAATTTAAATATTATAATAGGCAAAAATGCTCAAGGAAAAACTAATATTCTTGAAGCAATTTTTTATGCTATTATTGGAAAAAGTTTTAGAACTTCTAAAGATAAAGAAGTTATTAATTGGAATTGTCAAAATGCTTTTATAAAAGCAAAATTTAAAAAAAAATATAGAGATGTTATTATTGAGATTTTTTTTGATAATAATCATAAAAAATCTATTAAAATAGATGGTATTTCTATAAAAAAAATAGGGGAGTTAATGGAAAATGCAAATGCTGTATTTTTTTCACCTGATGAATTAAAATTAGTTAAAGAAAGTCCTGATGAAAGAAGAAAATTTATAAATATTGATATTTCACAAACAAACAAAAGATATTTTTATTTAATTGGAAGATATGAAAAAGTATTAGCAAATAGAAATAAATTATTAAAAAGTTCAAAAGATATTAATGTTATTAAAGAAACAATAGATATTTGGGATAGGGCATTAAGTGATTTAGCTGAAAAAATTTATATTGAAAGAAAAAAATTTATAACAGAACTTTCTCCTTATGCAAAATTAGCACACAAATATATAACAAATAATAGTGAAGATATTGAGATAAAATATGTCAGTAGTTTTGATGAAGATTATTCAAAAAAGATGATAAAAGCTCTTCAAAAAAATTTAGAAAAAGATTTTAAATTAGGTTTTACTTCTGTTGGTGTGCATAGAGATGATTTAGATATTTTTTTAAATGGAGTAGAAGTTAAAAATTATGGCTCACAAGGTCAACAACGTACTGTTGCTTTATCATTAAAACTTGCTGAACTTGAAATTATTAAAAATAGAATGGGGGAATATCCAATTTTACTTCTTGATGATGTTTTTAGTGAATTAGATCAAGATAGAAGAAAAAAACTTTTAAAATTTACTTCAAAAACACAAACTATTATAACTTGTACAGATTTTGAAGATAATATTTCAGCAAATAAAATTTATATAAAAAAAGAACAACTTTAAAGTTGTTCTTTTTATTGACATATTAAAAACGTTACTAATGCTAATATAGTTGATAAAAATAAAACTAAATTAGTAAATATTTTAACATTCATAAAAACCTCCAAATTTAGTGATAAAATTTATTTTAATTAAATTTTAATTAATAAGTTAATAGAAATTTGGATGTTTTTGTTTTATTTTTAATTAATTTAGATTTATTTAACATATAGTTACAAAGCTAGTAATATTATTTTCTATAATCAAATATATTTCACTTAAATTACATACTATATCACAATTTTTTAATATGATTTCATTATTTTTTGAATTAATATCATTATCTTTTATTATACTTATATAGTTTAAAGCGTTTTCATAAATTTGTTCATCTTTATACATTGTTGTTAAGTTTGAATTATTAATAGTTATATTTAAATTTTTACAACCTTTTAAAAATAAAATTGCCGTTATATTTTCTAAAATATCTTCTTGATTTTGATTTGAAGTTAAATATGAATTATCTATTTTTAATTCAATATTTTCGCTGTTTGATACATCTATACATGACAAACCTTTTAAATATGAATTATTAAAAATATTTATGTTACAATCTTTAATTTCATTTAATACAACAACTTTAGAAATTGTATTTAATATAGTATTTGAAATATTTATATCAAAATTATAAGAGTCTTCTATAAATATAATGTTATTTGAATTATTAAAATCACATTCAGTTATATTTAATATACCATTATTTATACCACTTATATGGATAATGTTATTATTTTCACTTTCAGATGTTGTAGAACTTAATAATATACAATTATTTAGTGATAAATCAATGTTTTCAATATATTGTGTAGTAAATTCTTTATTAGAAATAAATTCTATTATTTTACCATTAGTATTTATTTCAAATGTAATTTGAGATAATGATATTTCTATATTATTAAGGTTGTTTATTGAATCTATATTATTAAGTGAAAATATTGCTTTTTCTGTATTAGTTGAATTTAATGTGATATTAAATATTTTTAAATAACAACTTTCTTCAGTATCATTAACTATTTCAAATATTGATGAATCAATACTATTTATTATTACATCACTATTTTCACCTAATATTGTTAAATTTTTTGATTTTGGAATTCTAATTGGTTCAAAAACGTTAAATTCTCCTTTTGATATCATTATACTAGTTCCATTTTCAGCATTATCAATTACAGATTGAATGTTTGAAATATTATTTATTACGTAATTAGTTTTTAACTTTATAGGAATTTCAATTTCATAATCTAAATATTTAATAACTATACTTTCAGTACCATATTCTAAAGGTGAGTTATCATACTCATAATCATATATATTTTCAATCTTACCGCTTGCGTATAATAATCCTATTTCTAATCCTGTAGGATCAAAAGATTCTCCTAGTAAATAGGTTGTTTTTATAGGTTGTGATAAGACTGTTAAACCAAGAATGTGATCTTTAACTACATAAATATCAAATTCAGTTGATAAATCATTGTAATTAATTTTAACTTTTGTATCATTTGTTAAAACATCTGGAACATCTATTTCGTATTGAGAAGCGGGTATTACTTTATCTACTCCACTTTGATAACTAGCATAAACAGTAAGTCCTTGTGAATCAAAACTTTCTCCTTCGTAATATGTAGTTTTTATATTACTATAATCAGCATAAATTTTAAAAGCATAACCATCATTAACGATAACTTTACAAGATGCAGAAACACCAGAATATTTTTCAGTAACAGTTACAGTTGCTTCACCATATAAGTCGTAAGTTTGAGCATAACCTCCTAAATCTACTGACAGTAGTTTTGGATTTGAAGTTTTCCATTGTAAAGAAAATCCCCTCGCATCTTCTGGTAAAAGATTAATTTCTAATTTTTTTGAACCACCTTTAAAAATTTCATAAACATCTTGTGAAAATGTTATACTTTCCACAGTAATCCTATTACTTCCGCACGCACTTAACATAAAAAGAGTTGATAATAAGCAAAAACATAATCCAAATATTATAAATATTTTTTTCATAAATTCTCCTTATTTAGAAAATTATGTAATAAAAACTTTATATATTTAATTTATATCATATTTTTACGTTAATTCAAAATAAATAAAAAAATTAAATAATTTTCAAAAATGCCAACAAAATTAAAGTAAGCCCACTTATCCAAGAAATATTTATATTTGTTTTTTTTGTTATTTTTTTACCCAAATAATTTCCAAAAACAGAAAAAGAAAAATTAGTTATAAAAGAAAATAAAATTATTAAATAAGAAAAATTATTTTCTATACCTATTCCAAAACCTACACACAAACTATCAAAAGAAAGTATAATTCCAATTATGATAGCTTCTTTTATAGATAAATTTTTATCTTTATCTACATCTGCTTTTAAGGGATCTACTACTACATCTAAAAACAAATTAAAATTAAATATAGAAATTTTTATTTTATTATTTTTTTTAGCTACTTTAGAGAGCCACATTTTTATTATTTCACTAAAAAATTTAATAATTCCAACAATTAATAGTAAAGAAAAGGAAAAATATTTAGAAAAATTATCACTTAAAAAATAAGATAATGATTTTCCTAAAATTATTCCGGATAATAACATTAAAATATTTATTAATATTGTAAGTAAAAGTGGTTTTATTCTTACATTAATTTTTGATGCACCATAACCAAAAAATGTTATAAAAGAGTCTAGTGATAAAGCTAAAGAAAATAAAATAGACTCTATTATTGGATTCGTCATTTTTTCCTTCCACTAATCTAGTCTATTAATATTTTTTTTTAAAGTGTGATTTTTTAAAAAGAGTAAAATTATTTTTCTTCTTTTGTCTGATTTATTCCATTATCTATTTTGTTATTTTGCTTTTTTAATAGAATTTTATTGTTGATATATTTAATAGCCATTGGAATTAATACAAAAATATATCCTGCTAAACAAAAACCTAATGTGTAACAGAGTAAAAATACAATATAATGTGCTTTCACAAAAATTTCAGATAATATAGGAAGTGTACAAGTATAATAAGGACTAATAAAGAACATGTTAAATGTTTCTCCGGTTTCTAATCCTCCTGACCATTTCCAAATAAAATTCATAAATAAAGCTATTACAAGCATTGATGCAAAAACACATAATGCTTTTAAAAATGTTTTATGTTTATATTCTACAGAATTTGTTGCCCATAAAAGAACACCAATTATAACCATTGAGCTGTGCCAAATCATTGTTTGAAAGTTTATGTATATAGTTGAACAAAATACATCTCCAGGATATATCATTACACATAATCCAGCAAATAAAGCAAAAGTAGCTAAATATGAGTATAATGCATCTCTAAAAAGATTTTTTTTACATAGTCCAGCCATTAACATTATATACATTGGTGTTGAACAAAATTGAAAAGGAAAAGCATACCATTGATAATCCCAACTAGCAGTTTGTGTAGTTTCATCCCAATGAAAACTATATTCAAGTTGCTTTATAATTTCTAAAAATATTAAAATACAACTCATTGATAATAAAATATATTTTACTGATTTTTGGCTTATTTTTTTTCTAAAGATTATAACAAGACTGCATATCCCAATCATTAAAACTAGCCATATTAAATGAAACCATCCAAACCAAGTTGGAGTAGGCATACTTGTTTGAAAAAAGTGAATAAACCTTTCAAAAGCATTCATAAATATTTTCTCCTAAGTATTTTTTATTTTTTACAATTTTTTATAATCTATTTATTTTTTTATCAAATTAGATTTATTTTAATAGTTTTTTATAATCTATACCCATAGCTTCTTTCATTTTTATTAATGTTTTACGAGCATCTTTTGAAGCATCTTCACTGTTTTTAAATAAAAGTTTGTAGATTTCATTTATATTTTCTAAACATTCTTTTCTTTTTTCTCTTATAGGAGTTAAAAGTTCTTCGATTATTTTAAATAAAAATAATTTTATTTTTACATCTCCAACACCACCATGTTTATATTTATTTTTTAAATCTTCTAAATTTTGAAATTCTGGAAGATATTGTTGGAAGTGTCTATCTTCACAAAAAGCATCTAAATATGAAAATACTATATTTCCTTCGATTTTTCCAGGGTCTTGTACATGAATATGATTTGGATCTGTATAAGCTGACATTATTTTTTGTTTAACAGTTTCTGTGTCATCACATAAATAGATTGCATTTCCTGCTGATTTTGACATTTTTAATTTTCCATCAAGTCCAGGAAGTCTTTGGCAAATCTTTTTTTCAGGAATTATAGCTTTAGGAAATTTAAAAACCTCTTGTTTTGGTTTATAAGTAAAATTAAATGAATTAACAATTTCTCTAGTTTGTTCTATCATTGGCAATTGATCCTCACCAACTGGAACAATTGTTGTTTGAAAAGCAAGTATATCGGCCGCTTGAGAAACAGGGTAGTTTAAAAAACCAATAGGAATAGATTTATCAAAATTCCTCTGTTTTATTTCATCTTTTATTGTTGGATTACGTTGTAATCTTGCAACAGAAACTAAATTCATAAAATAAGTTGTAATTTCGGATAATTCTGGAACCATTGATTGAATAAAAATGTTTACTTTATTAGGATCAATTCCTGCAGAAATATAGTCTATTGCGACTTGAATAATATTATTTTTAACTTTATCTACATTATCATGGTTGTCAGTTAAAGCCTGTGTATCCGCTATCATAATATAAAACTTTTCATAATCATATTGATTTTGAAAATTTAATCTATTTTTAATTGAACCTACGTAATGCCCTAAATGCAAATTTCCTGTTGGTCTATCACCTGTTAATATTATATCTTTCATTTTTTCCCCATTTTGAATTATAGCATTAAAAAAAACTAAATGTCAATGAAATATATTTTTTATTTAGTTATGATTACTTTTTGTTATGATTGCCTTATTAATTCCATATTGTCTAACTTTAATATATTAACTCTTGTTAACTTCTTAATATTAAAAATGGATAATTTTGTTTGATTTTAATATCATAAATATTATATAATAAATTAGAAAAAGTACTTTCGATAGCTATACCATTATTTTTGAATGTAAAGGAGTTGTGTTATGTTTAGAAGATTGGTAAATGGATTATACATATTTGCTCTTATGATTATGACTATAGGAGTTTTTTGTTTAGTTTCTAGTCTAAATTTTAAAAAGACAAGCGAGGCGCAAAGTAATCAAAAATTGTTAACTGTTTCTCAGTTAAGTGATTCAGAAATTGTTTCTGCTGATACTTTATCTGAAAAAATGTGGAGTGATGCTTTGGTTAATGTTTCTTCTATGAGTCTTAAAACAGAAAGTATTAAAATAAATGGGGGAAATAAAACTGTTTATCAAGTTAATAATGAAGTAGATCTTGCTTATGTGGCATATTTAGTTAATAATGGAAAGACTTCACCTGATTATATTTTTTCTCTAAAAGCTGACATTGATTTATCTGGAGCTCTTTGGACACCAATAGGTACATCTTCTAATACATCTTCTAATACATCTTCTAATCCATTTAATGGAACATTTATTGGTAATGGATATACTATAAAGAATGTCAACACTGCAGATATTGTTATAGATAGTAGCAGTAATTCTGTTGGTTTATTTGGTTACGTCTCTGGAACAATAACAGATGTAATTCTTGATGGAACTTTTTATGCTAGTACAAACAAAAATAATGTTGGAAGTTTGATGGGGACACTCGCTAAAGGTGGAATTGTTATTAATTGCTATGATTTCACGACTTCAAAATCAAAATATGATGGAACAAGTACAAGTAGTGTAAAATCAATTGGTAATATAAAAGGTCAAGTTTATACAGGAGATGGTTATATAAAAAATAATACTTTTACTACAGAAAAAGTTACTGATAGTACAAAAATAAAAGGAAAAGATAGTAGTTTAACAGTAGGATATGTACATATTAGTAACAATGGTGTTTTTTATAAGGAAGGAGAAAAATGGTATGAAGAAAAATTTGTTAGATTCTGTTTTAACGGCAAAAATGTAGCAGATATAAATAATGCCAATGCTTATTTATATCATAATAAAATGATAACTTTGAGGGAAAATGCAGGAAATGATGATGTATATCCTCTTCTTCAAGGAATAAAATATTCTATTCCTTCAGCAGAAAAGGTTGTTGGGGCAGAAGATAAATGTTACATATTGGGAGCGGAATTAACAAAAATTGAAGTTACGTTTGATTTTCAATATGGAGGAAGAGTAACTGAAGTAAGCATGCAATATGATCAAACATTTAAAAATTTTTTAGATAACAATCAATATTTAATAAAAAGAGTAGGATATGATTTTGAAGGTTTGTATTCAGATGCTAAGTTTTCAGGAGAAAAATATGATGTTAATGGCAACACATATAACAAGGCATATCCTACCGACGGGTGTACTGTTTATCCTAAATTTATAGCACAGGGCAATTTTTCTTACAATGTTTATTTAGCAATGGCAGAAGATGAAAAATCAAATTATAAGACAAGTCAAGATATGCTTTCATCTGCAGTTTCAACCTATCCAAATGGACTAACTGTCAATGCAACTGAGCAAAGGTATGGTATTAAAACTCCTGCTAAACAAAACACGTCAACTTTTACAATTACTTTAAAAAATGGATTTGGAATAGATTTAGCGACAAGCGAGAGTTCTAATGACATTATAAGAAATAAAGAAAACTCAGCAGGTGATGAGTATAATTTGTTTTGTGCAAACAAAGCAAGTGGATTATATGTAAAATTTACAAATTCTACAGGAATAGATCCTAATTATAATTACAATAATGATAGAAACAATGACTCATATTTACCAGTCTCTATTTCTGGGAAAAAAAATGGTAATACATATACGATAACAGTAAAAGATATTGTTGGTAAAGCAGGTGAAGTTTATATTGTAATTAAAAGAACTGAACTTACAAATGATTTAAAACCAATATTTGTTGATAATGAAATAAAATATGAGTGGTACGTTAAAAAAAATGGAAGTTACACATTATTAGGTAGTGAAACAAAATTCAAATTATATGAAACTTATAATCTTAAATTGGTAGTTACAGGAGATGGTGCTGTACTAAATCCACTCAAGGATACTAATTTTACTACTAGTGGTGGAGTAAATATAACAGCTAGTCCAGATACAAACTTACTAATTCCTACTTTAGATAAGAATAATCCATATTATACTGGTTATTTTTATAATCTCACGACTTCCAATGAAACTTTTTCTACTAATGGCATTCGTTTAAAACCTTTAATAGGAGCATTAAAAAGTAAAGTTTATGTAAAACTTATTAATGAGAATGGTGAAACTATCAATATAAATGGAGGTAATCCTCAATATGCTAATTTAGGTATTGCTATAAATGATGATAGTGAAAAGAAAAATTATATAGCAAATACATCTGCTCTTTTTCCATATAAGACAACAATTTCATCTACAACAGCAGATCAAGTTTATGCAAAAAATAATGGTTACTACCAAGCAGTTGCAGTAATGATAGGTTCTGTAACGATAGATGGTTCTTGGGAAAATGATATTTTTACTGCCTCTTCAATTTTTGTAAATAAAATATATGATGGTACTGATAATAGTGTTATTAATATAATTGTAAAATTTCAACGAAGAAGTTATAATTTGAATATCAGTTTTGAAATCTCTGATAATATTGTAGATGCGCATAGTGTCCTATATGATTTTATAGTTAATGGAGAAAAAAATAATTCAATAATTAGTATTGAATCAGGTTATACTTATAAGATAGAAATTAATTTAACACAAGCAGGTAAGGGTATATTATACGGAGTAAATGCCTTATCTAGTACTATAGTTGATGAAGATTCTAATGCTTCTGCTGGTTACCAAAAGAGCAGCATGAAAATCATCACTGAAGAAAGCAAGGTTTCAGAAGGTAAGTGGGTTTTTGAAGTAAAGATGGGTACATTTAATTCAACTGCAACCTTTCATTTTAACTTTAAAAAATTAACTATCAATGTAAATCAATTATATTTAGGGAACTCTAATGGAGAGGTAAATGGTAGATTAATCGATTTAAGTGCACTTCAAAACATAACTGGCAGTGCAACATTTAGTTATGATACAACCAATAAAGCAGTTAAAATTTCAGGAAATTTAGGTAGTATTAATATAGATTCACAATATTATCTTTTGGGATGGTATCTTAAAGGTGGCACAACTGTTACTACTGGAAATTATGGAAATTATTTAACAGATTCATCTATTATAAACGACATTATACAAGTTGGAACAAGAGATGTTAACAGTAAAGAAATAATTTATTCTAATGTAGCAGCGTATGTTGTTAAAAGAACTGTAGATGTTCATCTCAACTCTGGCGATAAAGAAAACGGAAAAATTTATTACAATGGAAATTTTGTTGACAACACACAAGACAAAGTTTTTGCAACTGTAACTTATGCTCAAACGATTAAACTTTCTCCAATTTATTCAAATTTAGGTTATACATTCGCTGAATGGTTGACTTCTTGGACAACAGAGGGTAATGGTTATAGTGCAGATAGTAATTTTACTATACAAGGAGAAAACTGGTATTCATTATTTAGAGGTAGTCCAACTGAAAGTTGGAATAGTTTTGCAGGAGATGAAAAAAGTAAAAAAGCATCAATTACTCTTACTGCTACATGGGAAATTATTACTTATACTATTCGAATAGATGATTATGTTTCAATGAATATTGAAATTGGTCAAACTATCTTAATGAATGTTACTGAAAGTGATAAAGATGGTAAAGCATCTTATACAATCAATAAAATTACAAAAAATGGAAAAAGTGTTCTAGGTTATGTTGCAAAGAAAGCAAATATTTATTCTATAGGATATGATGGTTCAGATGATAACAATCCTATTACCTCATTTACAACAGGAAACACTAATATATTTAAATTTTCAGTTGAAAATTTAGATATTGTTAAACAAATTTTAACAAGTGGATATTACTTTACGGCAAACAATAATGATCCTATCATATTAAAAACTTACAGAGAAGCTGCAAGTTATAGAATTTATATAAATTCTTCAACTAATAAGTATTATAGCGTAATTTGGAATGGAGAAAATAATGCATACGGTGGCGAAGAAAATGGAAAAGTTTATATTAATGTTACATATAATACAAAACCTATAAACATTCAAAATGCAGTAAATGGGAAAAATCTCATAATTACAAGAGATGGCTATAATCCAGATTACTCGCAGTGGAAAAAAACCGATAGTTCTATTTTAAGTGTAAATAATCCATTTACTTCGACTGCTGATATTAATGTTACACCTATTTGGGTATTTAATAAACAATCTACAACTGCTGACTTAAGTTGGACAGAGGGTGTAAATAGTGTTAGAAGTTTTTATCTTTTTAATAATCATGATATTTTAAATGGATTAATGTCAGGAGTTAATGTTGGAGATAAAACTCAACCTTCTGCTGATGATATTTTAACAAATGGTGAGCAAATTTTAAGTTTTGGGTATAGTGTGACATTTAATTCAGAGACTAAAAATTATAATGGTTTAACTTTAAATATATCCAACTTCTCTCAAGAAGGACAATATAAAGTTGTTTTCTTTATAAATATAAAAGACACTTTAAGCAGTGCTACATATACAGCTATTAGCACATCTTTTGTTGAATTTACAATGGTTAAGAATGAAATTGTTTATTTTGATAATGATATTCATTCTTACTATAATGGTACTCAAGAATTTGTAAAAGTTGAAGAAACTAATAATTTTGGTTCTTTCCTATTTAAATATGATTGGAATGGAGATAATTTATATGAAGGAAATATAACCAAAATTGATAAAGTTGAAAATGCTTTTAAAGATTTTTCAATCTATCAAGTAGACAATGATTATAATGTAGGACAGAACAAGTCATTAAAAGTTTATATTAATGATTCAAATATTGTTTGGTCTGGTTATGGTCAAAATTATAAAAATCTTTTCAGTAATGTTGAAAAAGATGAAAATGGTTACTATTCTTTTATCAATAATGATAGTGATAGTTCTATTAGTGTTGAAAAAGCTAAATTTACTATAAAGTTTAAACCAGGATCTGCTTATTATTTTGATGGTGTTACAACCATTGTCTATAAAAATTCATCTAATATTCAATTTGGAGTAGGAAGTCAGACATTTACTTATACTTACAATCAAATTACTTTATATCCAAATGCTCAACCAGGTATCTATTCTGGTAAAGAAAATAATATCGAGGATAGTAAAAATTTTATTGTTGAAGGTCTTTCTATAGTTGGACATGAACAAGATTTATATTCTAATTTTGAATGGAATATTAGTAAATCATCTACTTTTGAATTGTTAAATTCAAATAATGCTGTAAAATATAACTATTATTCAAAATATTTATTAGCTAGCGAGGGTAAACTTATTGAAACACTTGCTGAAAGTTATGAAGGCTATATGGAAACTTTGACAGTTGAAAATGTGGTTGTAAATGACAGTTCAATTTTAATAGAAAATGATTCTCAATTTACCTATAAATATCAAGAACAAGTTTTATTTAGTTTTGTAAATAATAATTCTTCTCATTTGATTATTTACATTAATAATGATGTTCGTAAAACTATTAATAATTTATATTTTGATATCAAGGTTAATATTTCTACGACTAGAAGTGAAAAACTTTCTCTTTTAGCTTGGGGAGATAATTTAAATGCTTCTTATTATGATTCATATCTTGACAGTGCGTTTACTGCTTCCAATCCTTTGACAAGCACAATTCAATCAAACTCATCTGATCAAAATATTTATGCTGTATTAACTGATGTTGTTAAGATTAATTTGGATTATAATGGTGGAACTCGAGATGGAAAAAGCGCTGAAACTATTTATCTTGGTGTAATGAATGGAGTTTATGATGTTTCAAATCCAACTCATTCATATTCAGGTCTTTCATTTAATAATTACAGTAGTCCTAAAACTGGCAATATTGTAGTTTCATCAAGTGAAGGAAAAAACACTTTCACAACACAAAAAGGAGGTCAAGCCGAAACATTAAAAGCAGCTTGGTTATTTAATCAAGTTGATGCAACACAAATTAAAAACAAATTAACAAAGAAAGCTAGTACTACTGGTTTTGATTTAACTGTTGATGAATTTGTAAATATTTTATATCCAGATAAAACTACTTCAAAAGTTTTAACATTAAATCATGATTCTTTAAACTTTACTTATAATTCTAGTTCTAATTCTTTCTTCATTAAAAATGAAAGTGGAATGGCTACTACTGATATGACTGGAGATTATAAGTTTGTTGTCAGTGTTACTTATAATGATGGAGTTTATAGTCCACAAACTCAAGTATTCGAATGTACATTAAATTTAACTATTCAAATTAACACGATTGGTATTTCTACTCAAAACTCTAATTTAATATTTAATAATTCAAATCAAAATGGAAATGTTATTGTACAACTTTGGTTAAATGGTAAAGAAAACGGAACAGCTATATTAGCAACTTTACCTACAACAGATAATTCAAACTCAGGCAAAGGATTCTTTATTACAATTTCATCTACAAAATCTTATAACGTTTTAAATAAAGTTGATACTTATATTATCTCTGCTACTATTGACAGTTTACTTACTAAAGTATATGAGCTTGAAAGTGGAAGAGAAAACTTTAATGTACAAATTTCTCAATATATTATTAATTTAGCTGATTACAATGATAAAATTACACCTTCTAAAGTTTTTGGTACAGAAGATCCAAATCCTATAAGCGCAACTATAATTATTGAAGAAAACTTGAAAGATGAGGTTAAACTAGAATTTACAAGAGATACTACTACTCAAGGATGGCAATCTATTGGACTTCATATCCTTACATTCTCTCAATTAACTTATGTTGATGATAGACAAAATTATACTGTTAATACTGATGGCTTTGAATCTTATTTTGAAATTAAAGTTCCAGAGAGTAAACTTCAAGTAGATTTAAAAGGTAAATTATCTTATATCTATAATGGTTATTCTTTAAATAATTTAACAGTTTCTTATAATGGTTTGAATTACACATTAAAAGGCACTGCTGGTACCCAAGAAGTAACTGTTGGTTTTGATTTGTATTATATGAGTGGAAACAACACTATTCAAATTCCTCAAGATCAAAAAGATTTATATGCAACTTATTTGACATTCTCAAGTTTAGATGTAAATAAATTTGCAGGTATTTATAATTTAAATGTTGCTTTATCAACATCTGCACAAGGTGGTTGGAGTGGTGTCGAGTTCGTTAACCATGATAATGCTAAAATTATAGTAAATCAAAAAATGTTGACTATTACTAATGCTGTTAAAGTTTTTGATCAAACAAATTCTTTCGTATATAACAATATTAATAATTTTAATAATACAATCGAATTGACTGTCGAGGGAATTATAACAGTAGATACTCCTGATGAAATTCAAATTTCTGGGCAGATAGGTTCAGCATTGGCAGGAGAGCAAGAATTTACAAGTTTTGTGATTGATCAGGTTGGAGCTTACTCAAATTATACTTTGCAACTCGCAGAAAACTTAAAGGTTTTAGTTAAACCATCAACAGAAGATATATCATTATCATCCTCTGTGAGTGCTGTTCAATATGGTATTATAACAAACACTACAGACATTACTCAGTTAAATACTATAATTCCTCTTCTTTATAATGGAGGACAAATTAATAATACTTACATTACTGCTGTTTCTTATGATATTACAGACAAACTCTATTCTTTAGGTGGAAATTATCTTAACGTAAATAAAAGCTGGAGCTTTGTTTATAATTTAAGTTCTAAAAATTATACTTTCGGTCAAACTATTGAAAGTGATTTAGGACATGTTTATAACACTCAGTTAACAATAATTGTTGAAATTACACCAATTTCTATAACAATTAGTAATGCTTCTGGAAAGGTTATAACAAAAGAATATGACGGTAATAATAATGTTTTAGAAACTTTTGTAAAACAAAACATTAATGCAAATAATGGTTATTACACTTCAGATGGAATTTTAGCTAGAGATATTATTTACGTTGAAAGTGGAACTTATAACGACAAAACCATAGGTAATAATAAAGAAATTACCTTAACTTTAAGTGGTGCTAATATTAACTACACCGTTACTCAAATTGTCAAAGGTAATATAACATCTATTAATTTGACATTCCATAAAGAACTTGATACTAAAAATTGGGTTAACGATGGAATTGATACTTTTGGTAACGATGGTGATTTAGTTCTTACTTATGATGGTGATTTGGTTAAATTGATAAATAATCTTTTAGCTGAATCAAGTTTTGCAACAAGAATTGGTTATAAACAAACAGGATGGACTTATGATAATATATCTCTTAGTGATATTAGTTTTGATAAAGATTCTTTCTTGCAACACGCTGTTGACGCAGCTCATTTAAATAGTTCAATAACAATCAACGCAATATGGGATATTGAAAAATATACTGTTGATGTTATTCATAATGACACAATTTCAATTTCACATAATGATTTGGATTTATCTAAACAAATAACAATAAATTATTGGGATAGTATTGAAAATATTTCAGTAACAACTAAAGAAGGATATACCTTTGAAGAAATTGGTTTAGAAAATGAAAATAATGTAAAACAACTTATTGTGAATGGAAATACTACAAATACAGGAGCATTTAGTTTAATAAATATAATAGGAAATATAAAAGCAACTGTTATTTCTGAAGAGATTACTGTTAAAATTATAATTTCTTACAATGAACCTGAAAAATTTAATGTTGATACAAATAGCAAAGGTTGGACAGGGGGTATTAAAGAGAGAATTGTTTCATACTCTGAACTTTCTTCAACCGATTTACCTGAACTATATGTTACAACTCCTAATACTTACGATTTTGATAAATGGCAAGTTGAAGGTTTTGGTAATAGTACTGGAGCACAGGGAACAACTACTATTTGGGAAAGAATTAAAGAGAAAGGATTTGATTTTATAGATGATGATGAAGAGAAAGGATATACTTTTGTAGCACAATGGAAAGTTGCTAAATTAACATTAACCTTAATTTCTTCATCAAATATTAATGTTTCTCTTTATAAAGACAGTGCTTTAGGACAAAAGATTGTTTCTTTAAATAATGTTTATGATATTTATTATAATGATACTATCTATGTTAAATTAGATGGTCAGGATTGGTACAAGTGGAGTAATACAATCATTAATGGTAGTGTTGTTTCTATAAGTGGTGATATTAACGCATCAAATCAAGCAACAAACACTACAAACGGAAGCTTTACTCTTAATACTATTCATTCTTCTCTTACAGTTACTATTCTTACTGAAGTAATTAATGTTACATTTGAAACTTCTTACGATCAACCTATTGGTGCTTCTATAAATGAAAAGAGTGGAGATATTTCTGGAGTTTATAATAAAAATTTTGAGAAAGATTTATTAGGTGACTTAATCTCTTACTACACACCTCAAGAGGGAACTTACGAACAAGACTATTGGGTTTATTCAGATAAACAAGTTACTTCTGAAGAAAATATAGAACAAATTATAATATTATTATATGGTTCTATTCCTCAAGAGGATATAGTTATCGAGTTGAAAGCTCATTTTGAAGGACTCATTTATAAAATAACATTTGATAAAGGTACTCCTAATAAAGATAGTGAAGGTCATGATGTTGAAGCGGTATTTATAGGTGATGATACTGGAAAAGATACTGTTACAAGAGATTGGGTTTATGGTTCTGTTATCGATGATATTCCTGAAGTTTATGCTGCAGGACAAAGTTATTCATGGAGTAATGGGTTAGAAACTTATATTTTAGGAAGTCCTTTCATTACAGAAAATCCAAGTATAGACTTAACTATGACTTTAATTGCAGATTGGTCTAGTAACAGATATAATGTTCAAGTTTCCTATATTGATGAAAATAGTAAAATTATTCAGGTTAGAGTAGATGGTGCAGAATATATTGAAAATGCTGCTATCAAAACATTATACCGAACAAGTAAATCGTTTACATTTACTTTAGAGACAGGCTATGAAATTGATGTAAATAATACAAAAATTCTTACAGATTCAAGTTCTTTAGAAAATGAAAAAGCAAAAATTGCTGTTTCTGGAAATATTGTTACAATTTCAAACATCTGTGGAGATATAACTTCTCAAGTTGCTATTAAAGCTAAAGACTATACAATTGAAATACAAACATCATCACCTGAAACAATATCTCAAACACTTTTTGATGTTTCATTTGATCAAGAAATGATTTCTTTCTTGGATTCTGTTACATTTGATCGTTCAGGTTACAAGGTTAACACTTTGAAATATGGAAATCAGGTATTTGCTACATCTAATAACGGCGGTGTTAATTGGACTTATAGTGAGCCTTTTGTTCAAAATAACATATTTAAATATGATGGTAACCTTGTATTGAAAGCTTATTGGATATCTGAGGAAAATTATGTTCAAGCACAGACTACTCCTGTTTATGATTTAATCTTTAATGGTAATGAACAAGTTATTGCAAACAGCATTATAACGACTGAAAAAAATGAAACTGTTACTAAAGGAACCATTTTTGCAAATGGAGATAAAGTAATTGATATTTACTACAAAATCAATAATGTTAGATATGAAATTCAATCAGATTATTCATTAATGTATAGAAATGCAATAACTGATGGGGAAGTTTATGTTGTAATTGAACTTCATGATACGTTGTTAGATTCCACAAATTCTGTTACATACACGATTCAATCTTTACCTATTAAAGTTAATATTCAATCAAGTAATATTATTTTTGCAGATACAAATCTTGAAACTTATTATAGTGGTACTGGAGTTTTCTATCCAACTGATTTAAATAATTATGGTACAGCACATTATGGTGATTTGGATAAGACTGCTATTAATGAATTAACTTTCTATAAGGTTGTTGTTTTAGATGAAACTAACCAATTTGATGTTGGTAACAATTACAGTGTAAAATATTATTTTACTGCAACTGGAGCATTTGATATTAATAATTATAGCGGTCTTGTTCAAGCAGGTTCTTTCTATACTTATGAAACTTCTCAAGTAACAGCTTCTATTAAGCAAACACCTATTACTATTCAGGTGAGTGGAAAGGCATTTGAAAATAATGAAAAACAACAAGTTGTTGATTATGCAATTTCTCAACCGGATTATGTTAAAGACTTTATTGTCAATATTTCATTAATTGAAACTAACGAAGTAATTGCTAACGTTTATGATAAAACTGAACAATTTAACATTCAAGGTACTGTTTATAAAGATGATCTAATAAAAACAAATAATTTTGTTTGGGTTATTACTGGTGCTTATGAAATCATATCTCAAAATGATGCTTATAAAGTTGTTGTTGATACAAAATATTTTGACACGGTTAATGTTTTAGATAAAGATGATGTTAACATCAAGATTGTAAGTTATATCTATAACAATGGTCCTACTACAATGATTAGTTCGGACAGGGATTTCTTCAATTTAATTGTTGGTGATGAATTAATATTCTCTATTTCTTCTAATGTAACAAATAATCCATTAGTTCAAGTTGCAAATGGAAAAACTGTTTCATTTACTTTTGAAGTTGATGGAAATATGGCTGTTTTAGATTGGACAAATAATTTTGAAACAAATTCTTTGTTAAACACTTTAAATACTTTAAGCAATGAAGGAAGCAGACAATTTACTAACGAATTTAGTGAAGGTTCAAATATTTATTCAATTTTCACAGACTATAAAGCTATCTTGTTAGATTGGGGTGATAAAGGTGGAAATAATGGCTATCTTTATATTAAATTAGGTGAAAGTAAAGAAGCATCTCTAGGTGAAGGTTGGACTGGATTTGCTTTCGATCACTGGCAATCTTATGATAGTAAAGTATCTATTGAAGGTAATTTAATTCAGGTTTCAGCTGATGCAAAAATTACGGCAGGAAAGATTACTGCTATTTGGGTTATTGTTGAACCAACGGGAATTCTTAATAGTATTGTTAAAAGAAATGCAAAAGCAGATTATAGTGCTTTGGTCGATGATATTAACCTTGTAGATGTTTTGACAACAGGAATTGAAAACAAAAATGAAGATGCACTTTCATATAAATATCAATGGATGAAAGCGGATAGTGTTTTATTTGATAAAGAAAATGGACTCACTGTTCCAGCAAACACAAACTCTAATGGTAATGATTACAAACTTTTAATTACTGTAAGTAGAACAGGTTATACATCTGTTTCAAAAGCGTTCGAATTCACTATTCAAATTGAAAAACTTCAAATTGATGAAGTTGTTGTAAATCAAAATAAATTTACTTATGAAAATAGAAGTTTTATTTCTAATTTAATATTTACTTTTAGTGGTCAAAATTTAGGTTTAAATAATGTAAATTTAGAAAACATGCTAAATAAAAAAGATATAATTCCTTATTACTTTACTTTGTCTGGAGTTTCAACAAAAGACATAAAAGATGCTGGAGATTATACACTCAACCTTATATTAGATTCAACAATATTTAACTCTTTTGATTACAATGTTACTATTACAGTTGCTAAAGAAAAAGTTTTAATTACTCAAGAAGATATAAATAACGAAAATCTCAATTCTAAATTGTTTGGAGAAAGTGAACCTAATTTTACTTTTGAAATGGTTATGTTTGAAAGCACGAATCCAGAAATTATTACAATTAATTTAACAAGAATACCTGGTGAAAGTGTAGGAGATTATTTGTTTGATTCAGTTTCTTCACCTTCTGATAATAATTTTGACATTTCACTTGATAATCAAGTTAAATTTACTATTAATATTTCAAACAATACTTTAAACATTAAGTTTAATAATTTAATATCAAAGATTTATGATGGATATTCTCCAACTTTTACAACTGAGTATGATGAGAGTACAGGCTTGTGGAATATATCAACTTCAGAAAATTCTTCTTCTCTAATTTTATCATATACAACTGATTCTGGAGAAAGAATTTTATCAGGTGAGTTATACAAACTTGCTTTAGAACAGTTAGCTTTTACTATGCCTAGTGCAATTGATGTAAATATTTATTCAGGTTCTGACTTTGTTGTAAGTTATGGAACAGGAGCAAACTTTGGTTCTGTAAATATCAATGGTCAAGTTGAAATAACAAAACTTGGAATTGTTATTGCAAATGTTACAAAAACATTTGATAGAACAAATGCAATCAATGCTTCAACTATCATCTCATTTAAAAACAAAGTTTCTGGCGATGATGTTACTTTAACAGGTGAATTTTCTCAAATTGTTGTAGGAAATAAAATCTCTCTTGAAAATCTCAACCTTAGCGGTAAGGATGCAAATAATTACTTTATTGCTAATCCAGATTTTGAAGGAAGTATTACTCCTCTTACAGTTAATAATGTTAGTTTATCACTTAATCAAAATTTCATCACCTATGGATCTTTAAATCAATCATCTTCTATAGATGTACTCCTTAGTCTAGTGAATGGCATTAATTTAACTATAGATGAATTTTCAGATGACTTAGATCACAATTATATTGTTCCTTCTTCTTGGTCTGTTGAAGAAAAATATTTATCTTCATCTAAAAACCTTATTTATGGGGTAGATACAATTAAAATTATATTTACTTCTCCAAACTTTGCAGGTCTTAATGATGAAGGATATCAAGTTAACATTAATGTTGAAAAGTTACAAATTGACTTATCTTCTGTTGCGATAGTTAAAAATTATGATGAAACACCAGACATGCCTCGTAATTTAAATACAAATATTGATTCATTTATTTTGAGTGGTGATATTGTAAGTATCAATAGTAGTGATAGTAAATACGCATCTAGTGATGTTGGTATTGATATTAAAGTTACACTTAAATTAACTGGAAAAGATAGTACTAATTATTCAGTTATAGATAATGTTACAGGTATTATTAATGAATATTCTATCACCTTTATTGTTAATGCAAAGAAAGAGGATGTTTCTCTTGTAACAGAAGGAAGATTTGTTGATGATGGTATCTCTCCTGTTGTTGTTGAAAGTTCATTCTCGTTTAAATATCCAGCAACAAAAACACCTGAACAAATTATTAAAGATATGAAACTTCCTACAAGACAGGGTTATACTGCTGTTGGTTGGAAATATCTCAAAGATGATGTTTATGAAGAAATTAATACCTCTAATATTATTGAATTATTAAAAAATATTGCTAATGATGAAAATAATATAGATTCACAAATTGAGATCTTTACAGTTTGGGAAATTGATTATTATTCAATCAACGTTTCTGGCAATAAATTAGATTCATTTGTCATTTCTGCTGATGAAACTAGTGGAGATTTGATAAGGTATTATTCTGATGCTATAATTTCGGTTGTAGGAGAAAGAGGATACAAGATAAAAGCTTATAATGTTGCATCTGGAAAATGTGTATCTAGCGATCTTTCTGATACTGGGTATAACGAAGGTGATGCAAAGATTGTAAAAATTATATCTGATATTACATTTGATGTAACTTTTGAAGATATCAATATTACTTTTAACATCGATGCAAACATTCCTGATTACACAGTGCAGACAGGCACTAAGGTTCCAACACTTGATTATTCATACAACGAATTATCTTTACTTGATAAAGATAATCTTCCTAATCTTACTGTAACTCAAGGAACCTATTTATTAGATGGTTATAACTATAACGAATCGGTTTCTATTAATGATGAAACTTTACAACAGATTATTGATGTTTTATATCCAAATTCTAACCTTGATACAGACAAAGAAATTACATTAAAGGCAATTTGGAGAGGAGAAAATTATTTAATTACATTTGATCCAAATGGCGGTTCTTTAACAGGTACTAATCCTATTAATGCAGTATACGGAAGTGCAATTACTGAACAATTTCCTACTGCACATATGTCGGGAAAGAGTTGTTTATGGCTTGCTCCTGATGGAGAGTACTATAATGATGGAGAAATTTTTAAATCTATTGGAACTATAAACGCTTCAGGAATTTATGAAATTACTTTAACTGCTGAATGGCATAATAATCCTTATGATTTAACATTAACCTTCAATGATAAATTATCAATTAGAACCGATGAAGGTGTTTCGGTTGAAAATGGAGATGTTTTTGTAATAGTTTATCAAGAAACTTCTTTAACAATAATCATTGAACCTGATTTGGGATATAATTTTATAATTGTTAATCAAGATTCGTTTAATGGTGAAGTTGTAATCGAAAATAATAAAGTTAAAATTTCAAATCTTACCGAAGATGGAGAATTAATTTTATCATCTGATCCTAAGGAAAATATATTAACTATTACACAACAATATGTTGATAAACTTTCTATTAATGTAAATGGAACTCCTTATGAGTCTAGCGATTTAACACAAATAAAAGTTAAAACAGAGTCTAATGTAGAAATAATTATGGATTCTGTAAAGGGATATGAATTTAGTGAGTCTTCGGTTAAGTTAGTTGGAACAGGTGAGTTTACAATAACTCTTTCCGATGATAAGAAAAAAATCACAATAAATTGGATAAACTTTTTAGATGATTCAACTATTTCGGTTCAGGCTTTACCTTCTGACAACATCATTTCTATCAGTGATATTAGCAATATATTCTCTGTATTATCATTAAATGGAAAGAGTATTAATGTGCAAGGAGATACTTATTCGATAAAGACTGGTCAAAAACTTGAAATTGTTGGAAAATTAAAATATGGGTTTGAAAATGCAGTTATTTCTTCTTCCCCAGTTGATTACGTTATTTCCCAAGAGAATAAATGGAATGATACCAATAAAGTATTTAATTTCTACTCTTCTTTAGAGGGCTTTAATGAAAACTTTAGTTTATCTTTTACCGCTGATGAAAGAACATATAATTTCATAATTCAAATCAAAGAAGGTCAAGAAGATTTGGGAGAAATTATATCTCAAACAAATATTACTGCTAAGTTTAACGAATCTATTTTATTACAAGAAAACACATTACGAGATGAATATATATTTGCTGGATGGGAATTAGGTGGAACCATTCTTTCAACTGAAAGTAATTACGAGTGTGATATTAATGATTCAATTCAAAATTTACTTGAATCTTATGCACATGGTAATGAAATTTACATTTATGCAAATTATAAAGAAAAAATTATATCAATGTCCTTTAAGACTGGTAATAGAGGAGAATATACATTCTATCAAAATGGAATTGAAGAAGTGCGTGTTTTTGGTGGAAATACGGTTATTCGTGAAGTAAATCTTGGCAGCGACCTAATAATTAACTTAAAACCTGATGAAGGTTATGAATTTAGTGAAATACTTTTTGATAGCATTTCCGCCACCGAAGATCAATTTACTTATAACAGTGAAGATTTAACTATTACAATTATAATTCCAATTAATTCACCTATGTCTTTAATCGAAGTTAAATTTAAAGCTAGTGAAGCTTTCATTACTGTTCAAGCAGCAATACAAATTAATTACGAAACTCATCTTGGCAACAATGAAGGTGGAAGCATCTATCTTTCTGATGCAGAAGGAAATAGAGCTGATGAAAGTGCTTACTTAGATAATAATGGAACATTATTAATTGGAGCTGATTATAAGATTAAGTCTTATACCGATGATACTATTTACTTTGTCGCAATTCCAAACAGTGGTTATGAAGTTGTATTGAATTGCTTTAGTAGCAGAGTAATTGTTAGTGAGTTTAATGTTAATGGCATTCGTGTATTTTCTGTAAGTGGCGTTAGCGATGGAATAACTGTTCAAGCAATATTTACAGCTAAAACAAATACAGTTTCGATTAAATATGTTATTGATAATTCTATAGAACAAGTTTTAGGTGGAAAAATTATTGTTGACACATATTCTCCAAAGGTTACCGCGATAAGTAACAGCACGAACGATGTTACAGCCAAAATTGTTACCGGCACTGATTTAATATTTGTCGCTAATTCTGGTATTTCTTATAATTTAGCTAAAAATGAAGATGGTTCATTGAAATATTCAATTATTTATCCGGGCGAAGATGTTTTTGAAGGTTTGATAAATGTAAGTCAAGTATTTGATAGCGACATCATTACTACAGGCTATACAAATTATGTTAACTTCAGTGTTTCTCGAATAAATACAGATGCTACTATTTATATATATGTTCAACCAAAAACATTTAATTTAAGATTCTATGTAAATGAAAACGATTCAGTCATTCTTGAAAATGCACTAATGTATGGTAGAGAATTCTCAATTTCTAATTTAACAGAAGAACAAAAAAATATTGTTTTCCAACAAAGAGAAGGATTTACTTTAGGTGGCTATTATACTAAACAACTTGCTCAAGGTAAGAAATATATAGATAAAGATGGAAAAGTTCTTGATGTTTGGTTAGAAACAGGTTACGTATTTAATGGTTCAATATATCAAAAAGAGCCAAATTTTGATACAGAAACAAATACATTTACTATTTATGCAGCATGGATTTACAATAAATCATATATTTATATTGATTTTGTTCCAACAGGATTTAGTGGTAATCTTAACAATATTGATATAACTGATGTTGTTGTTAATATTGATATGTCATCTACCTGGTTTAATCAAGAAAATAAATGGTACGCAGAAGTAGTTTCTGGTGTTTCATTGAAAATTCAGGCTTATGAATATGAAGGTTTTGAATTCAAGTATTGGATTATTACTCCAGAGGGACAAAATCCTGTAGAAAAACCTTCAACCTTTGAAATGACTTTTGAACAAGGAAACTATAATATTCAAGCTATATATTATCCTAAATTTAACATTACTATTGAAAATGTACAAAATGGTCTAGAAATCGGTGGTACAAGTTCTTTACTTCAAAATGGTATTGTTTTAACTGGACAAAGTTTCGATCCAACAAAAATTGTTACAATTGAAGCAGTTGCAGGTGAAGGTTACAATTTCCTATACTGGATTAATACACAAACAAATGAAAAAATTTACGGTCAATACAATTCATCATCAAAGAAAACAACTTATACATTTGATAGTTGTATTACAAATCCTTTATATTTAAAAGCGATATTTGAAGGAAAAGATGTAAATGTTAATTTAGATACATCAGAAATTGAAGATTATCACAAAATTGCAAATATATGGGTTAATGATATTAATTTAAGTGATTATTCTTCATTCGTAGCAAAAATAGGTGACAAAATAACAATTGAAGTTTCAAAGAGTTTGGGTTATAACTTAAATTTTGAAGGATGTTCGTTTGTTCAATCTATAGCAGAAAATGGAAATACTTTATATACTTATACATTATCTGTTGAAGATTTGACTGCAATAGATGAAAGTTCGTATAAGTTAGATATAAAAGGTGTTTTAATTAGGGAAAACATTAGAATAAGATTTAACGTTGTTGTTGATGATGCTATCGATTCTTTAGAGCAATATAAGGCTGCAAAACTAACATTTACTGATGCTAATGGAAAAACGTATAATGTAAACGAAAATAATCTTTTTGTTATATCATTCGGAAAAACTGTTGTATTGAATGTGGAAAATTTAGTTAATTATAATCTTAGTTACATTTATTTACGTAAAGATTTAACTCATGATATTACATATTCTTATTCAAATGGCAAGATAGTTATTGATGAAGATTTCATGAAAAATTATTTTGCTTATGATGTTCAAATTGATCTTCATTATCAACGTTTAGTATGGACTGATGATAAATATCATGCACAAACACTACAAGGAAACGGTACAGAAAATGATCCTTATTTGATTCATGATGCATCTGAAATGGCTTTCGTTGCTTATGCAGTTAATAATGGTATTCAAGTCGGTGATACAAACTATGCTGATTGCTATTATAAAGTGGTGTCAGATATTGATTTCTATGGTAAATATTGGGAACCTATTGGTACTGAAGAAAATCCATTTAATGGAATTATGGATTTAGGAGAATACTCGTTTACAAATCTATTCCATTACAGGACTTATTCTAACCCAAATATTTCTTATAATGGTTTATTCTGGCATATCACTGAAAATGCAAAAGTTATACAAACAAATAATACGTTAGTAATTGTACTTTCTGTTATTGGAAGTTTGATATTCTTAATTCTACTTATTCTTTTAATAATTCTATTAATTAGGAAGAAAAAGAAAAAAGAATTACAAGAAATTGCTAGTGCTTAAAATAAAAAACACTCTGGAAAGAGTGTTTTTTATTTTACTCTTATAAATAATTGTTTTTTATAATGATTTTGTGATAAACTAATTATGATGAAAAAAGTTACAAGGAAAGAAATTTGTTATATTGTATTTTTCACTATATTAATTATCTTAGTGATTCTTTTTTCTTTATTGTATGAATTTATTTGGAAGGTGCCAACTTATGAAATAGTTGTTCAATCTAATATTGAAAATAAAAACATTATACAAGGAGGCGGTAATTATTCAAAAGGAGAAATTGTCACAATATCCGCCAGTAAAATTGATGGTTATACTTTTGTAAATTGGACATTTAATGACAGCGAAGTGTCAAACGAATATGAATATTCTTTTATGGTGGATGAAAGTAATTATGGAACTTATATTGCTAATTATCTTCTAAGAGACTTAAAAATTCACGTTTTTGCAGAAAATGGAAGCGTAGAAATTCAAAATACTGCAAAATATGGAGATATTGTTTCAATTCAAAATATTATTCCAAATAAAGGATACATTCTAGATGAAATTTATTTTATTGAAAACAATTCATCTGAAAAAATATTTGTAGAACAAGATACTTTTATTATGCCATCAAAAAATATATCAATTTATATAAATTTTATTCCTTTGACATATTCTATAAAAATAAATGATAATATTGAGCATGGAACTATTTCTCTGTCTTATTTAGATAGTATATACAATAATAAAGTAAACGTTTTTTACTACGCACAACAGGGCTATAAATTAAAAGAATTATACTATATTTCATTAGATGGACAAGAAAAATTTGAGATTACAGGCGACTTTTTTCTAATGCCGGATTTTGATATTATAATATTTGCAGAATTTGAAATTGAAGAATATCAAATAATATGTAATTTAAATGGTGGAAATATTGATGAATTTCAAACTTATTATAATATCAATTCAAGCACAATTGTAATACCTCAACCTACTCGAGAAGGTTATATATTTGTAGGGTGGATAGGGGAAGGAATATCTGTTGCTTGCAAGGATTTTTCAATACCCTATGGAAGCACAGGAGATGTTGAACTTTTTGCGTTATGGGTAAAAGAATAATCTCGTAAGTAATATAATTTTTTCTTGACAAAATACTAATATTTATCTATAATCATAATCAAGCAGTAATTTACTGTCCTTGTTTTTTGTGCAAAACAAAAAACCATTTTGTCCAAAAGGAGGTATTTGTATGAATAAGTATGAACTTTTATACATCATTTCATCTGATGTTGCCGAAGAACAACGTGAAGAATTAATTAAAAAATTCGCTTCTTATGTTGAAAATAAAAAAGGCACAGTTGAAGGAATTGATAAATGGGGTATGAAAAAATTTGCTTATCCTATCAACTTTAAAAACGAAGGATTTTATGTTCTTATGAATGTTTCTATGAATCCTGAAGATGTTGATGCTATGGCAAAACTTATGAACATTACAGAAGGTATTGTTCGCCAAATGTTTGTTAGAAAATAAACTCAGTAAGGAGAAATTAAAATGAATAAAGTTATGTTAATAGGAAATTTGGCTAGAGATCCTGAAATCACAACCACAAATAGTGGTGTTTCTGTTTGTAGATTTTCAATTGCTGTTCCAAGAAGATTTGCTGGAGCTGATGGTGCGAATCAAGCTGACTTTTTCAATATTGTTGTTTGGAGAGGGCTTGCAGAAAACTGTCATAAATTTTTGAAAAAAGGTTCAAAATGTGCTATTAGTGGAAGAATACAAAATTCTTCTTATGAAGCAAGTGATGGAACAAAGCGTTACACTACTGAAATTGTTGCTGATGATGTTGAATTTTTAGGAACTAAACCTAATGATGGTGAATTATCAAAAACAAATTTACAAGGTTCTGAAACCGCAGAGCTTGAACCTATTGATGATGATAGCTTACCATTCTAGTATTTAAATAAATAATATTTTGTGCATTTTAACACATAAAAGGAGAATATAAATGGCAGAAACAGTTAAAACTGAAGAAAAGGTTGTTGTAAAAAAATTTCGCAAACCTGTTTCAAAGAAAAAAGTTTGTGCTTTTTGCGTAGCTGGTGAGAAAACTATTGATTACAAAGATCTTGCAAAGATTAAAAAATATGTTACAGAAAAAGGAAAAATTATTCCAAGACGTCAAACAGGCGTTTGTTCATATCACCAACGCGAACTTTGCACAGCAATTAAAAGAGCAAGAAACATGGCTCTTCTTCCATATGTTGGAGATTAAAATATAATATAGGAGGCAAATTATGAAAAAGGATATCCATCCAGAATATCATGAAGTTACCGTAGTTTGTGCATGTGGAAATACTTTTAAAACAAAATCAAACGTTAAAGGAGATACATTGAGTATTGATATTTGCAATAAATGTCACCCTTTCTTTACAGGTAAAAAGAAAGTTGTTGATGCAAGCGGTAATGTTGAAAAGTTTAATAAAAAGTATGGTTTTACAAATAAAGATTAAAAAAATCGCATTAAGCGATTTTTTTTGTTATTCTTGCTTAAAATTGTAAAAACTAAATTATGAAATATTATTATTTAATTATTTGACCAAAAATATTTTCAAAGTTATAATATTAATAGATTATTAAAGGAGGTAAAAATGTTAAGTAAAAAAAATTTTTTATTATTAATTTCTATTATAATAATGATTTTAGGTATGATAATATTTTTTCTACCTTTTAAGAATATTGTTAATGAACCAGAAGCAAGTAGAAGTCGTACAATTAAAGGAAGTATATCAATGTCATGCGGAACTACCAATTTTGTTCAAGCAAACAATTTTAATATTGATATAACCTACAAAACATCCGCAGGTTCAAGTTTTACTTTAAAAGGAGCTAAAATTACTGCTCATTTGCATGGAAATACAAACACAAATAAGTCAGCTTTATGGTTGACTTGTTCAGGTAGCACTACTTCTAAATCAGGTTCTATTACATCAGGGATATCATTATTAAATACAAAATATCAATATTGTTATACACTCGGTAATAAAGACAATTATTTAACACCTTCCATTTCATATAGTTATAGTACTTATGACGATGAAAATAAATTTGATGAATGTACTGCTACTATGGACAAAAAAATATGTAAAAATACAAAAACAGATGGAGGTACTAGTGCAACTTTTACTCTAACAGCTAATCCTAAAGTAAGTTATTATACTTTTTATAAAGTAAAAAATGGAATAACAACGAGGGATACTGGTATGTATTTAAATTATAGAACTTCTTTTACATATAAATATCCTTCAGAAACAGGTTATCATGTAGAAAAAATAACAAATTCTTCAGCAACTTTTACACCAACAGAAAATTTAGTTGCAACAGATACATTATCTTACTATATTTATTATGCTCCAAATACTTACACAGTTAAATTAGATGCACAAAATGGTTCTGGCGAAAACGATGGAACTACAAAAGTAACAGCAACATACAATAGTGCAATGCCATCAATAACAATTCCTAGTAAAAAGGGATATACATTTCAAGGATATTACACATCTAAAAATGGCGGAGGAACCAAGTATTACA
>CALWTS010000040.1 GCA_944384535.1 uncultured Clostridia bacterium | reverse complement strand
ATAGTCTACACAATTTGAAACTAGCGGAATAATTAACACTTTAATCAACTTTGGTTAAGGTGTTTTTTATTCTCTTAACCGCCACAAAAACAAATATTTCTGCAGTTGTCAAGGATTGTCGCAAAAGCGACATTTATTTTAACTTTGATAACAAAGAATATTCGTTTACCATAATAAAAAGAGAAGAAAAAAAATAATAAAAAAGCGAAAGTGTGTTATGCTCTGTCAACACTTTCGCTTTTTGCTTTCATTTATTTGGTTGTAGAGTGTGCTTGTCTTCGGTGGAGCTAAGCGAAACCGACTTGTATCAAGACAAGCACACGTTTAAATGCCAAATCGCTTAATTATTGCTAAAATATTCTATAATTGGATTTAAATTATTCTTTTCGTATATAATGTTACATAAATTATCATTTTTTAGTGTTTTTAAAATATCCTTCATTGATTTTTCTTCTATTTCCTGTGAATATATATATTTAATTACATTTGTTATGCTTAACCGCAACATTTCATCTACTTTTGCATAAACTTCAAGTATAGAAATCTTTCTAAACTCAGGATTTTCAAATATTTTGCCTAGGGAAATCACTGCTAAAACATCAACAACCTTTTTCAATTGTTCAACGCAATCATCTGCGATTTTACACCTTCTCTTCCCTTCAAAATCAGGAGGACTTGTTGCAAATGCAATAGTAGGGATATGTAATTCTTTTGCCACCTCACAAACAACTGGTGACGCGCCAGAACCTGTTCCGCCACCAAGACCTGCCACAATAATTAGAAAAGAACAATCTTTTAACGCATCTTTTATTTCTTCACAGTCTTCTTCTGCTGCAATTTTTCCAAATTTGGGTAAGCCACCAGAGCCCAACCCTTTGGTTGTCTTTTTACCAATTTTTACAAACCGACTTGCTTGTTGGAATTGAAAATTCCAACCAACAACCCAATCTGTGTTGATGGCCATATATTCAATATTTGGCGCTTTATTACTTCTCAAATTTTCTGTAATATGTACTCCAGCGTCACCAACGCCTACAATTTTAATTTTAAAATTTTTATTTTGTTCTCCCATTATTAATTCTCACAAAATATTTCTTAAAATTCTTGTTAGCTCGTCTACATACTTATTCTGATTTCCGCATGAAGGGAAGGAAGTATTAAAAGCATTAATATTTTCTGAATAACCACTCTCCAAAATCGCCGCAAAAACTTTTTCCATGCAAGTTTTTTTTACGACAATAATATATTTTGGTGATAAAAGTTTAATTTCATTTTTCAAATCTGGTATATATTTATTTATAATTTCCTTTTTTTTACTCTTGGAATTAATAAAATTTATGGGTTCTTTGCAAACATCATACAGCCAACATTCCATTTCTTTAAATTTTGCAAGTGAAAAATCAATCCCTACATTTTCAAAAGATTCTTTTGTATATCTGTATAGATTTGAATTCTTATCATAGAAGAAAGTTCCGCCAGATGGTCTACTTTCTCCAACAAACAAAATTTTTGTTTTGCTTGGTTTGAAATCATTTCGTTTCTTTTCAAATTTATATGATTCAACAATGTTTTTAAACAATAATGAGCTTTGCTCTGATTCTTTTACTCTTTTTCTTTCTATTTCTAAATCTAATAATTCAATACTTTCCATTGATATCTCCTTTATATTTTACAAAATGCTTATAGATTTTAATCAGTCCTTTCAAAATTTGGATACGACTTCATATAACAACCTTTACCTTTGATAGTAACAATCTCACAACCATACTCACGAAGATAGTTTATATTGCGAGCGATTGTTTTTCTATTACACTGTATTCCACAAAATTGACTTATTTGTTTTGCTATTTTTGTTTGATGTAACAAACATTTTTCAGAGCTTCCATATTTCAGTGCATCATAAACGTACAAAATAATAAGTTTTTTTATTTTTGTCATTTCTATTTTACCTCTCTACTAATATTATAACATAAAACATGGGTCAAAAACAAACCATATAAAAAATCTAAACATATTTTAGTTTAGATCTTTTTGCTAGTTTCAAAAGGGTTGACCCATATCCCTGTTTTTTTATTTTGATTAACTTATTTAATAAAAAGACTCCATACATGGAGTCTTTTTATTAATAAACTAAATCAATTAAACCAAATTTACCATCTTTTCTTCTATAAAGAATATTGATTTTCCCAGTTTCTGCATTCAAGAAAACAAAGAAATCATGTCCCAATCTTTCAATAGCAAATCTTGCATCATCAATCAACATTGGATCAAGATCAAATGTTTTTTGTTTATAAATAGATGGCAATTCTTCTGGTTCCTTTTCCAAAAACTCAAATGGAAGAAAGTTTTCTTGTTTAGAACCTTTTGCTTTCTTTTCTTTACGTTTCTCCCTATTTCTTACAATTTGTTTTTCAAGTTTTGGAAGTGCATAATCAATATTATTATACATATTATCACTTGTAACTTCACTTCTATACATAAGTCCTTTACTTGTTACAGTAATTTCAAGTTTTTCTTGTTTTGCAACTTTTAAACAAACAATTTTTACATTAACTTCATCATCAAAATATTTAGAAAGTCTTTCTAGTTTCTCATGTAAAATTCTATCTAGACGCTGACTTACTTGATAACCACCTCTTTCTACAATTTCAATCTTCATGTTGCTTCCTCCTATAGAAATATATTATCAAATTTTATAAAAATTTCCAAACAAAATTTAGTTATTTTAATCATTATCAAATGTTAATCTATCATCATCAACATCAATAATAATTTCTCCCTCATTTTTCAACTCGCCTAAAAGAATTTTTTCTGCTATTTGGTCTTCAACTTCTTGTTGAATATAACGTTTTAGCGGTCTTGCGCCATACTCAGAATTTGAACCTTTTTTAACAATATATTCCAATGCATCTTCAGTCATTTTTAATGAAAGATTCTTTTCTTTTAATCTTTTATTTATATTTGAAATTAAAATTTTTGCTATTTTAACTAAATCTTCGGAACTAAGTGGATCAAAAATACAAATAACATCTATCCTATTTATGAACTCTGGTTTAAATTTGCGTTTCAAAGCATCCATATATATAACCTTTGAATCTACAAAATCTTGTTCATAATCTTCTTCACCAAAACCTAACTTTTTATGTTGAGCTTTAACTTCACTCGCACCAAGATTGCTCGTCATAATTATAATAGTGTTTTTAAATGAAACTGTCCTTCCTTGCCCATCTGTTAACCTTCCATCATCTAAAATTTGTAACAATGCATTAAATATATCAGGATGTGCTTTCTCAATTTCATCAAATAACACAACAGAATATGGATGACGTCTAACCTGCTCAGTAAGTTGTCCTCCTTCTTCAAATCCCACATAACCAGGAGGAGAACCTATTAATTTAGATACACTATGGGATTCCATATACTCACTCATATCTATACGAACAATATTGTTTTCATCATCAAACATTGCTTCGGCAATAGCTTTACATAATTCAGTTTTACCAACACCTGTTTGTCCCATGAATAAGAAGGAACCTATAGGTCGCTTATTATCCTGCAACCCCACTCTAGATCTCCTTATGGCTTTTGCAACAGCTTCAACAGCTTGGTTTTGTCCAACAACTCTCTTGTGCAAAATATCTTCAAGATGAATTAATCTATCCTTTTCGCTTTCAGTGATTTTGGTTACAGGAATACCTGTCCATTTAGATACAACCTGAGCAATTTCATTTGCACCTATAGAATTTGTTGCCGTACTCTCCTTTTTAACTTCAAATTTTTCACTTTTTTTCTTTAATTCATTTTCTAAATTAATTATTTCTGATTGAAGTTTTGCAGCTTTTTCATAATTTCTTTGCAAACTAGCTTCATCTCTACTAGCTGATAATCCCTTAATTTGCTCTTCGATTTTTCTAACTTCTTGAGGTTTTACAGTATAGTTAACTTTAGCTTTACTGCTCGCCTCATCAATTAAATCTATGGCTTTATCAGGAAGACTTCTGTCCGAAATGTATCTGTCTGATAAAACAGCAGCAGCTTCTATTGCTTCATCTTTTATAGTAATTTTATGAAAAGCTTCATAACTATCTTTCAACCCTTTTAAAATTTGAATTGTTTGTTCTACAGATGGAGGATTTACCATTATAGGTTGAAATCTTCTCTCTAAAGCTTTGTCTTTTTCGATGAATTTGCGGTACTCATCTGTAGTAGTCGCTCCGATTGTTTGTAATTCGCCTCTTGCTAAATATGGTTTTAACATATCTGCAGGTGATGTTTCGCCTTTTTCAGAACCTGCTTGAGCTAAAGTATGAATTTCATCTATGAAAACTATAATATTTTTACTAGCGATTATTGTTTCAATGGCATCTTTCAATTTTTCTTCCATTGAACCACGATATTTCGTTCCCGCCATTAATCCACCAATTTCAAGAGAATAAATAACTTTATCTTTCAATATTTCCGGAACATCACCAGATACTATAGCTTGAGCTAATCCTTCTACTACAGCAGTCTTTCCTACTCCTGCCTCACCAATTAAAACGGGATTGTTTTTTGTTTTTCGACAAAGTATTTCTACAACTCTTTGTATTTCTTCTTCCCTACCAATAACTGGATCCAACTTATGCTCTTTTGCTTTTAATGTTATATCTGTTCCCATATCTAGTAGTTTTTCTGGTAAAGTACTTCCAACTTGTTTATTTGATGTATTTTCTTGTTTATCCTCATTTCCAACATTACTACCTGCTTGAAGAGTGTTTACAACTTTTGTTTTTAAAGATTCTATGTCTACATCAAATTGACCTACTAAAATTCTATAAGCTACACTTCCTGTGCTAGCAAGTAAAGCTAAAAGTAGATGTTCTGTACCTAAAAATGAATGATTCATTTGAAGAGCAATTTGTTGAGCTATTCTAAATAAATCTTTAGTCCTTGGTGTCATTTCAACTTCATCGCCAAAGCCAAACATATCTTCTTCACTTACATTATCTTCAAAAAATTCAAATAATTTAGGTTCTGTAACTCCCTCTTCTGCCAATAATTGACTTGCCAAACAATCTTTTACACTAGTTAATCCATATAAAATATGCTCACTCCCTATTAGATTTGATCCAAATCTTAGAGCAAACTTACTTGCATTTTTTATTACCTTTTGAATATTATCTGAAAATGATGATGATTGATAATTCATAATTTACTACCTCCTTTGTGATAGTTCTTTCACTTTGCTAGATATATACTCTGCACGAATAATATTTTCCTTCTTTTCATCAGAAAATTCAAAAATTTCCTTTAAATTAGCACTTGCTCCCTCATAAAATAGTTTTTGAAATTTATCTTCCGAAAAAATATCAAGAAATCCCAACACTTGTCCTAATTTTATCTTAGCTAAAAGTTCTACCATTTCATTTTCTCCCAATGAATAGCAATTTGTCAAAATTCCATAAGACCTTAATACCATATCTCTATATTTATCTTGTTCATTTTCCAAAATATATTCTCTTAATTCTTTTTCTTCACCACATAAAGAATAAATAAAATCACTTACTTTATCTATTATCTCATTTTCATCTAGTCCAAGCGAATTTTGATTTGAAATTTGATAAAAATATCCTTCTGCTCTACTACCCTCTCCATATATTCCTCTTATTGTTAATCCATTTTCTCTTGCTCTTACATAAACATCTTTTATTTTTCCAGTAAGTTCAAGCGCCGGTAAAAATAACATTACAGAAGCTCTCATTCCTGTTCCTAAATTCGATGGGCTTGCCGTGATAAACCCTAAATCTTTATTGAACGCAATAGGTAAAGAGGATATTATTTCGTCATCTATTTTGTTTAACCTTCTAAATGGTTTGTATAAATTAAAACCTTTTTCTAAACACTGTTCTCTTATATGATCTTCTTCGTTTATCATAACAATAATTTTTTCATCTTCACTTATTGCAACACCAGAAATGTCTTTATTTTCAATAAGTTCCTTACTTATTAAATGCTTTTCAAACAAAGCATTACACTCATTTAATGATAAATCATTTAGTTTCAAAAAATTAAAAACTTCAAATTTTTCAAGTGTTTTAACTACTGAACCTATAATATAATTAGCATCTATATCACTTTGCAATTTTGTATAAAATTGTAAACCATCTACGTTACGAGCTAGCCTTATTCTTGAAGAAATAGCTATTCCATCATAAATTTCCATTTTCACCTACCGGTTTCTTACCTTTATGTTTTCTATCACCATACATATTTTTAACCGCTTTTTTTAAATCATCTATTTCTTCATAACAGCGTTGACAACCAACAAATCCAGTTTGTAGAATTTCATTATACGTTGTATTACAATATGGACATTTGTTCATATAACTTCCTTTTTTTTCTCACTATTTTTAATCTCTTTATCAATTTATTCTTTTTCTATACCTTTCATTGTTAAAGAAATTCTCTTCTTAGCGACATCAACACTCATAACCTTAACTTCAACTTGTTGTCCAACTTTTAAAGCTTCTGAAGGGTGTTTTATAAACGCATCAGAAATTTGACTTATATGAACTAAACCATCTTGATGAACACCAATATCTACAAATGCACCAAAATCAACAACATTACGTACAGTACCAGTAAATATCATTCCCTCTTTTAAATCTTCAAGAGTAATGACATCGCTTCTCAATACAGGTTTTGGCATGCTTTCACGAATATCGCGGCCTGGCTTCAACAACTCTTTAGCAATATCATTTAAAGTAGGAACACCTATTTCACATTCTTTTGCAACTTTATCTTCTCCTTTAAGTTCAATAAGTTTGGGTAAATTCGAAATATTACCATTTTTAACATCATCTTCACTAAAATCAAATAATTTTAATAACTTTTTAGTTGCTTCATAACTTTCTGGATGAACAGCAGTGTTATCTAAAATTTCATTTCCACCTACAACCCTTAAAAATCCTGCACATTGTTCATAAGCTTTTGGTCCTAGTTTTGGTACTTCAAGTAATTGTTGTCTATTTTTAATACCTTTAACCTTTGCTCTATAACTTACTATATTTTTTGCAATAGACATATTAAGACCAGAAACATAACTTAATAAAGATGGACTTGCTGTATTGATATCAACACCAACACTATTAACACAATCCTCTACAACCCCCGTTAAAACTTCAGTTAAACGATTTTGTGGCATATCGTGTTGATATTGACCTACTCCAATAGATTTGACATCAATTTTTATAAGTTCTGCTAAAGGATCTTGTAACCTTCTTGCAATTGAAACAGCACTCCTTAAAGAAACATCATAATCAGGAAATTCTTCTGCGCCTAACTTTGATGCAGAATATACCGATGCCCCTGCTTCACTAACAACAGCATAACTTATAGGTCTAGAAACATGTTTTATAAGTTCAGCAACAAAAATTTCTGCTTCTTTTGAAGCAGTACCATTTCCTATAGATACTATATCAACCCTATATTTTTCTATTAATTTTTTTAAAACTTCTATTGATTCTTCTGTTTTAGATTGAGGAGGTGTTGGATAAATAACTGCTGTATCTAAAACATTACCATTGACATCAATTACTGCTATTTTACAACCAGTTCTATATGCAGGATCTAATCCTAATATAATATTATTTTTCAAAGGAGCTTCCATTAATAATGGTTTCAAATTCACTTCAAACATCTTTATGGCTTGTTCATTAGCTTTATCAGTTAAATCATTTCTACATTCTCTTTCAAGAGATGGAAATAAAAGTCTGTCATAAGAATCTTCAATGGTTTCATTCATTAATGAATCAGTATCTGGATTATTCTTTTTAAAATATTTGTCAATAATATTAATCGCAAGTTCTCTATTAACAACTATGTTAACTTTCAAACACTTTTCTTTTTCACCACGGTTGATAGCTAATATTCTATGACTAGGAATTTTATTAACTTCCTGTTTAAAATTGGCATATGTTTCATAAGTAGCACTATTTTCATTTTCAACAAGTTCACATTCAATAAAAGCCTTTTGTTCTAATAATTGTCTTAATTCCTTTCTTAATTCAGCACTATCAGAAATTCTTTCAGCAATAATATCTTTGGCACCAGCTATAGCATCTTGAATGGTTAGTACTTCTTCTGTTAAAAATTTTTCTGCTTCTTTCTCAATTTGATAATTTTTAGATTGTGCCTGTAAAATATCTGCTAATCCTTCTAAACCCTTTGCTATAGCAACTGAAGCTCTCGTTTTTCTCTTAGGTTTATAAGGTCGGTAAATGTCTTCAACTTCTGTCATTGTTTTTGCGTTTTCAAGTGCGATTTTTAATTCTTCAGTCCATTTACCTTGTTCTGTAATAGCCTTTTCAACTTTTGTTTTTTCATCATTTAAATTTCTTAAATACTTTAATCTATCAGCAAATGCACGAAGAGTTTGATCATCACATGTCCCATGCATTTCCTTTCTATATCTTGCAATAAAAGGAATTGTGCACCCCTCATCAAGCAAATTAATGATATTTTGACTATATTCTTGTTTAAGCCCAAACTCTTGCGCCAATGTATCTACCAAATTCATAATATATCTCCTTCATTTAAGCTATTATTAACCTAAAACACACTGACATTATAACATTTTTAATAGAAAAATCAAAACTTATAGCAATATTCTTTATAATTTTTAAGAATTACATTAAAAAAATATATGAACCAGTTTCATATATTTTTATTGACTTTTATTTTATTCAATATATCTTTTACTTTACTACGCAACAATAAATAATCTTCATGTTCAATCACAACTTTTTTATCTAAAATAGTTTCTTGTCTTGAATTACTATCAAAGTATATTTCCATATAGTAATTATCATTAATTAAATCAATAATGTCATCAAAATTTATTAAATTGTTTTCATACATAAGATTAAATGTATTATACTTTACCAATCTACATTCAGCAAGCATGTCTATATCATATAAACCTCCACTTGCTAAGCCAACTTTCAACTCATTGTAAAGCAAATTATACATATTTATTGCACCCCTACCATTTTCACCATCATCTCTTGGTGAAATAATACAATTTACATTATATTCTTTAAGTAATTTTTGATCATCTTTATCAATAAAATTAAGACCATAGACATAACACTCTCTATCTAGAAAACCGTAATTTTCAAGAACTTGAACAGGAGACATTTTAAATTTGTTTACTATCTTCCCTACTTCTTCTAAATCTTGTCCTAACCTTATCAAAATAGGAATATCTGCTTTTGCGGATAAATCAGAAAGATTTGATAGAAATTCATCACTGTAATCAAGAAGACTTTCAATCTCAAACATTAAATGTCTTCCTATTAAGTTTTTTGATGTCATGTTATCAATTTGAAAAGCCGATATAATCTCATAACCATCCAATTTATATCTTTCGAGTGCATTTATACCTAATTGAAATTCTGGAACTTTTATATTTAATCTACTGACACCAGCAATCTTGTTTTTTAGTACAACGTAATCACAAAGAGTCTGTAACTGCTCTTTCGTAAAAATTGAAAAATTAATTTCTTTAATTTTTTCATAATCTAAAAATTCACCAAATGCACAAGATATTGCATCACAATATAAATTTTTAAATGTTTTAATTTTCTTTTTTTCAACCTCTTGCATATTTATCCTATCCTTTACTAATTATACTATAATGGAAGATTTTAATCAAATAAAAAATAAAGTAATCTTACACTCTGATGTTAATAATTTTTTTGCATCTGTAGAATGCATGAATAATCCAGATTTAAAAAATAAACCTGTTGCTGTAACTGGCAATCCTTTAAAACGTACTGGTATAATTCTTGCAAAAAATGAAATAGCAAAAAAACTAGGTGTATCAACAGGACAAACTATTGGAGAGGCAAAGGCATTATGTCCAGATTTAATATGTCTTCCTCCCCATTACGATTTATATGAAGAAATTAGTACACAACTTATAAGTCTTTATTTGCAATATACAAATTTAGTTGAACCTCTAGGATTAGATGAATGTTGGTTAGATGTTACTGGTTGCGAAAAATATTTAAAAAAGACAGGTGTTCAAATAGCTGATGAAATACGACAAAAGGTAAAAAAACAATTTAACTTAACAGTATCGGTTGGTGTAAGTTTCTCTAAAATTTTTGCTAAATTAGGTTCAGATTTAAAAAAACCTGATTTTACTACAGAAATAAATTATGAAAGTTTTAAAGCACTAACGTACGACTTACCTTTAAATTCTATAGTTGGCATAGGAAAAAGACTTAATAAAAAATTTCAATCTATAGGTATAAAAAAAATTTTAGATTTTGTCAATCTTGATGACACATTTATTCAACATGTTATGGGGATTGTTGGCATTAACCTAAAAAAAGATTTACTTGCTCAACGTTTTGTACCTGTTTTAGATTATTATAAACTACCGCCTCCGAAAAGCATAGGAAATGGTACCACTGCAATATATGATATTATGAAAAGAGAAGATCTAAAAAAAATACTTTATTTTTTGTGCCAAAAAATTTCTGCAAGATTAATAAACCATAAAGTCTATGCAAACAACATTTCTTTAACAATAAAAAATAAAAATCTTAAAACTTTTCATAAAAGTATTAAAATTAATCCTACCAACGAAATAAATGCTCTTGTATCTTTTGCCATTGATATAGCTGACAAAATTTGGGATTACAGACAACCGATACGAGCAATAAGAATAAAAACTTCATCTTTTACCAGTTCAAACTTTAAGCAACTCTCAATATTTGATGAAAATAAAAATGATTATTCAGAAATTTTGAATTTAATCAACAAAAAATATGGAAATATTGAAATCGCTTCTAATAATCAAAAATTTATTAATAAATCTAGCCACCCCCAAGAGTAAATTTTTGTAATAATTTAAAATTTATTAACATAAATTTATGAAAAAAACTATAAGAAAGGTAAAATGTAATTATTTTGCTTTGATTTTTAAAAATAAAGTTATATACTTAAGTATCAAACATGATTTATTTTTATACCTTTTCCCAATGTGGAGTTTGTTTGAAATTTATTTTTATGGAGTAAATTATGAAATTTCAGATATTGGTAGATAGCGCCTCTGATTTGAAAAATGATTATATAAAAGATGAGAATATCGGATTTAAAGTTGTGCCTCTAACGATTTTAGTTAATGAAACAGAATACATTGATAATGATGATTTAAATTGTCAGGAAATGTTAACTGCTATGCATTCATCTAAAAAAAATTCTTCAGCATGTCCTTCTCCACAAAGTTTCTTGCAAGAATTTGAAAATGCACAATATACTTTTATTGTAACCATTACCTCTAAATTATCAGGATGCTATAATGCAGCGTTAGTTGCAAAAAATGATTATTCAAAGCCAGAAAATATACATGTTATAGACTCTAAACAAGTCAGCGGAACAGAAATTTTGATTGTAGACAAATTAGTAGAATTGATAAAACAAAATCTTTCTTTTGAAGAAATAAAGGAAAAAATAGAAAAATATAGAGATGAAAGGAGTTTGTTTTTTGTTCTCCAAAAATTTGATAATTTAGTTAATAACGGAAGAATGAGTAAAATTGCAGGACTAATTGCAAGCACCTTAGTTATACGACCAATTTGTGTTGCAAACGAAGGTGAAATTAAAATAGCAAAAAAAATTATAGGAATTAAAAATGCTTTTTCAAAACTTGTGCAAATGATTTGCGAAAAAGCAAAGTCTTTACCTAACCAAGAACTTATAATTACCCATTGTTTGGCTCAAAATGAAGCTGAACAACTTAAAAATCAATTTCAATTAAATGGCAATTTCAAAAACATACGTATTTTACCTATGAGAGGACTTTGCTCATATTATGCTTTGGAAAAAGGTTTTATTTTATGTTTTTAAAAAAAGAAGGTTCAACCTTCTTTTTTTAATTAATTTTTTATTTTCATTTTTTTTATTGAAACATATTTGCTTGCTTCAGTACCTGCTAGTGCTCCTTCACCAACAGCGCAACTAATTTGTTTTATATTCCCTTCCCTTATATCTCCACAAGCAAAAACTCCTTCTTCGCTTGTTTTCATAAATTCATCACTTAAAACAAAACCTTTAGAAGATAAATTTATTTTATTAATCAAAATTGAAGTATCAGGGGTTCTGCCAATTGCAACAAAAACTCCTTTAACATCTAAACTTTTTTCTTTCCCATCTTTCATATAAATCAATTGTTTTACCTGACTGTCTCCTATTATTTTATTAGCCAAAGCTCCTTTTAATAATTTAATGTTTTTATATTTTTCTAACTCATTTTCTGTATAATTATGCAATTTTAACTGCTCTTTTGTTAGGATATAAATTTGACTACAAATGTTTGCTAGATATATTGCATCAGAAAAAGCAGAGTCTCCAGATCCAACAATTGCAACACTTTTATTTTTAAAAAAATTACCATCACATAGAGCACAATAACTTACACCTTGTCCTTTAAACTTAGTTTCTCCTTCAATTTTTAATTCCCTTGCATGACTACCTAGTGCTAAAATAACGCTATATGATTGATAGGTTTTTGATTTTCCAATAATTTTTTTTATATCACCTTTAAGCTCTAAATCTACCACTTCATCCGTGATAAAAGGTATATCAAATTCTAAAGCATGTTCGTAAAATTTCATTGCCAAATCAGCACCTTCAATTTTCTTAAAACCTGTATAATTTTCTATTTCACCAATTAAATTTAGTTGACCACCAGGCATAAATCTTTCAATAATTGCAACATTTTTACCAGCTCTTTTTGCATAAATTCCTGCAGTTATTCCAGCTGGACCGCCACCTATTATTATAATATCATATAGCATTAATTTTCTCCTTTTATGGTCATTATACTTTTTTTAAACAACATTACCAAATAATTTTATAAAAAAAGAAGAAAACTTATAAAATATAAATAAGTTTTCTTTTTGAAAATTATTAAAATATAACAAAAGTTGTTATCTCTTACTAAATTGAGATGCTTTTCTAGCTTTTTTAAGACCGTATTTCTTTCTCTCTTTCATTCTTGGATCACGAGTAAGAAGTCCTGCCTCCTTGAGATCTTTTTTATACATTTCATCAGCTTTTACCAGTGCCCTAGCAACACCATGACAAATAGCTCCAGCTTGTCCTGCAATTCCACCGCCAACTACTTTTACAATAATATCATATTTATCAGCTGTGTTTGTAACTTCAAATGGTTGGCGAGCAACTAATAACAAAGTGTCTCTTTGAAGATATTCTCCCATATCTTTTCCATTTACTATATATTTTCCATTTCCCGGAAATAATCTTACTCTTGCAATTGATTTTTTTCTTCTGCCAGTTGAAATAATTTGACTAACTGACTTTGTCTTTTTTTCTGCCATTAGATTCTAACTCCTTTTATTTCAACTTTTTCAGGTTTTTGTGCTTCATGATTATGTTTATCATTTTTGTAAATGTGTAATCTTGTAATCTGTTTTCTTCCTAAAGAAGTCTTTGGAAGCATACCCTTTACTGCAACTTGAATAGCTTTAGGTGAATCTTTTTCCATTAATGTACCATAGTCTATTTCTTTTAATCCACCAATGTATCCTGTGTGCCATCTTAATTTTTTGTCTTCAGCTTTTTTGCCTGTAAGAACCACTTTATCAGAATTCAATACAATAACGAAATCACCACAGTCTACATGAGGAGTATAAATTGTTTTATTTTTTCCAGTTAAGATGTCAGCTACTTGTGAAGCCACTCTACCAAGAGGGACATTTGCCGCATCAACAACGTACCATTTTCTTTCAATGTCCGTTGATTTTGCCATATAAGTTTTCATTTAATCCTCCGAAATATTTATGTCCACAAGGCTTTTTCATCTGTGGGGCTAATACAAACAAAAAACGCCTTAAATCTAAGACGTTTATATTTTATATAATAATAATTGTATTGTCAAGCATTTTCTTAACTATTTTTAATAAATTTTAATTATAATTAAAAAAAGTAGATTTCTTATTCTCTTGATTCGAATAGTTTTAAATATCTTTATTAATACTCTTTTTTATGACTCTCTAATTTGTAAAAATATACGATAAAGTAATTTTTATTATGAATAATTATGCATTTTTATTTATAAAAATAAAATATAAAATTTTTGTAAATTTTTGTGTTTTAAGTTGACTATTACTATTATATATATTATAATTATTGCATAGGTAATGGTTTGACATTACTTTGGGGGTTATAATTCTTCACGAATTATAAAATTATCAGCCTGATATACATATCTTTTGACTGCTCCCTACTAAATTGAATTTTTATCACATGGACAACCCATGATTACATATATAATATTGAATATGTCAAAAGCATGTGTGCGCTGAACCCTATTTTTTAAGGGGTGCATAACATGGCAAAAAAAACTTTAAGAGAAAAAGATGTTTCAAGCAAAACATCTCTAAATATCGCGCAAAATGAAAACAAAGATAATGGCTTAACTGATATAGGTAAAGACAGTCTTTTAGCAAGCAATAACAACAAAAAAAATGATATAGAAGAAAATATTGTATTTGAACAACACTCTGATGGATCTTATTCAGTTAAAAATACAAAAGGAGAAAAATTATATAGCGATGATGTAATTTCTTTCCAAAGAGATGAAACAAAAATTGTTAAAAAACAATTAAAAAAAATTAAAAAAGAAAAGAACAAAACAGAAAAAGAATTATCAAAAAAAGAAAAACAAAAATTATACGAAAAAAAAACATTTGCACAAAAAATGAAAACCCTTGCAATACTTCTTTTTTTAGGAATTTTTACCGGCAGCGGTTTAGGTGTTTGGTATTTTAATGTCGCTTTAAAATCTCAAGTTGATTATGATTCTCTAAATCCTAACGACTATATCCAAAACTTAGATGAAGTTTTTTTGAAAAATTTTAATATCACAACAGATTACGACAAACCAAATTGGATGAAGATCGCTTCTTCTCTTGGAGTTACCCCATCAGATTTGAGTATTGCTGATAATTTTGCACTCGCTGAATATAATGCACAAATGGCAGAAAGTTATATCGGTAGTGGTGATGGTAAAGTAAACACTTTAGGAATAACTCAAGCTGTTTATAGCACAAAAAGACACCAAGGTAATCGTTACACATTTGAAAGTATCAGTGATGGCATGGTTTCTGTTGCTCTTTGTGATTCGTATATTAAAGGAAACAATACAATTGAAATTTATAAAGGTTCAATATTATCTAACAAAGGTGATGCAACTTGGGCTTTTGATCAAAATATGCTAACTTCCGATTACTTAAATGAAGTTGGTAATTTACCTAGTGCTATCCAGCCCTATATAATTTCGGATAAAACAATTTTATCATCTTCAGAAATGACTTACGAAGAAAACAATGGTTTAGGTTATTACACCTTCTCTGTCGAACTCGATCCTATAACTAGTGTATTAAATTATGTTAGACAAGTTAAAAGAACTGGTGGTCTTGGTGCTTTACCTGAATTTCAATCTGTTAAGCAAACAATCACTATAGATGAAAATTGGAATATAGTGAGAATTGATGTAGAAGAAAAATATAGCGCTGTTGCATTTGGAATGAAAGTTTCTTGTTCTGGCACGCTTAGAATGGATTATACATTTAACTGTGATGTAATATTCCCAGTTTAAAAGGATTTTATTATGAGAAAGATTTTTAAATTTTTATCATATTCACTTTTATACATGGTGGTTTCTCTTGCTTCTGCATATGGAGTAATTACTTTATCTATGAATAATGCAAACTCACCTTCTAAAAATAATAATAATTCTATTGGTAATGCAGATACAAATATTCCTGTTCAATTAAGTAGTATTGTCAACAACATTTCAACAGAGGATTTTATTGATGTAGACCTATTGGTTGATTTAAACTGTGATTTTGATGATATAACTATTTTAGTAAACGCAGAAATTATTAATAATGGAAATATTAATGACCTCATAGTGAATGGAAATATTAAAATTGATTTATTAAAAAACAATAAGTCATTCGATGTTGATATTAATTACTTTGATAATACTTTACTTTTAGAAACTTTTGGAGGAAAATTTAAAATTGAAACCACTACATTAATGGAAAGTTTAACAACAATTTTAGATTTGGTTAATATTGAACTCCCCGACCTTGGTGGATTTGACTTAAATGAATTAGATATTAATACAATACTTGGACTTTTCTCAAACCTTACAGAGACAAAACAAGATGAAAGTATATTGCTTGATATTGAACTTCCAGTAGTAGGAAATATTGAATTAATTTGTGATAATAATTACAATCTAAAAAATATTAATTTAGATAAAACAAATATAACCGATGATATCTCTTTACAAGTAAATGGAAACATTGGATATCCAAATGAAATTTTTAATCCAGAAAAAGATCCTTCACAATATTTTTGTATTAATCATTTGTTAGATATTAGCGAAAATCTTATAAACTTTATTTCACAAAAACAATTTGGTTTTGAAACTCTTTTTGAATATAAAGATTATCAATTCAATGCAATCATTAATGCGGATTTAGAAAACTTCAATTTTAAAATTGAAACAACAATGCTTGATAATAATTGCTCATTTACTATGCTAAATGACATCATTTATTTTGAATTTGGAAATATTTATTTTCAATATGGGCTTGATGATTTAGGATTATTAAATGATGTTCTATCAAAATTTAATATTGATTTTGACGTTAATATTATAAATTCATTGATTGTTGACTTGAAAGAACAAAATTTTACCTCTATTTTATCCTCGCTTGGAATTTCTGATAATCTAAACTTTGATATTTCATCTTTAGATTTAAGTATTTTAGAAAACATTAGCAAACAAGATAACATAACCAATATAAAACTTAAAAATATTGGAGAAATCAAGATTGAATTATTAGAAAAAACAATATCTAAAATATCTTTTATAAATGATGATTTATTTGTTAATCTAAATTCTCTTGATTATAAAGATATCAAATTGTCACAAAGAAATGAGGATTATATAAATCTAGCATCAATTGTACCAACTATTGATAATTTAATCAGTATAATAACGAACAATACTATAAAAGGTTCTTTAAAAATTATTTACAATCAGTTTAATATTGATGCAAATTATACAATTTATAATATTAACAATGAGATATATGTCGAACTTTCCACATGCCTGTACAATCAAAACATATCTATAATTTATACAAACAATAAACTTTATATTAACTTATCTAAAACAAAATTATTTATAAATTGCGACAACATTAACAATATTGTTGACTCACTCTCTAAAATATTTGATTTCAACTTAAATTCTGTAGATACAAGTGATTTAATAGATTTATTAAAACAAATTATTTCGCCATCTATAAATCCTTCTTTTATTAAAACATTTACAAATAATGAAAATGGATTTGAACTCTTATTATTTAATGATATATTTGTCAAAATTAATGAAAATGAAAACTTAATAAATCTATTTACAAGTTATAACAATATTACTATTGAAGCTACAATTTCGGGTGAAAACAATAATATAAATACTATTCCTCAAATTAACGATAAAGAATTTACAAACTTTGAAGATTTAATTCCAACTATCGAAAATATTTACAATCTTATTTCAAATGGTAATGTTTATGCAGAATTCAATGCTTCTTACCAAGATATAGTAATCCAAGGTGCCATTAATTATCAAAATAATAATATTGAACTAACTGCAAACATTCAATATAAAACACTTACAGCAAATATTATGTTTATTCAAAACAAAATTTATGTATGTGTTGAAAATATTAAATTATCGTTTAATTTAGAACAACTCGATGTGCTAAAAGTTTTCTTGCAAGATTATTTTGATATCGACATTGATGAATTAATGAAAAATTTAATTCAAACTAATGATTTAGAAAATTTTGATATAGAAAAATTAATTTCTCTTCTTTCTATTAATTTAACCAGCGATTATATTGATATATCTTATGATGAAAGTTTATATGCTAATATTTTAATAGAAAATTCAAATGTATCTAAAATTAATGTTTCATATAATGATATATCTGCAACCATTATTTTACAAAATAAACCATTTGATTTTTGTATTGAGAATGAATATGTTGATATTATTTCTTTACTAGATTATGTTAAAATGGTTTACAAATATATTAATGAAAAACAAATTGATTTAACAACTAATATTGAAATACCTGAAAATAATACAATTATTGATGCTAAAATTCAATTAGATTTTACATCATCTTTAAAATTATCTGCAGTTTTACAATCACCTACTATTAGTGATTTAAATGCATCAATATATGTAGAAGATGAAATGTTGTATGTAAATTATAATGGTCTTGCTCTTAAAATCAATAACAACAACTTTAATGAACTTCTTTATATTCTTTTAGAATTCATCGGTATTGATCCTACTCTAATTCCTTTCTTGAGCGATATAAACCTTGACATAGACTTCTCTGAACTAGTTCCTGAACCAACAGAAATTAAACTTGATGACATCTTCAATATGATTAAAATAATTAAAACTTTTGAAGAATCAAATGGTACATTAACTATTACTTTAGACGGAACATCTTTATTTAATAATAACAATGCATCAGATTTAATAATTAAAGTTATCACTCACAACAAAAAAATTCAACAAATTATTGTAAACAACATTTATTTAAACAACGATTTATCAAAATCAATGAATATTATAATAAATCTTAATGAATGGACACAATTTGTTGGTGTCAACAAAAATATTAATTATATTGATATTTCTGGAGCTAATGAATTAGTTAAAGCTCTTATAAACATGATTAATGGAAAAGATTTTAATCTAAAAGGATCTCTAAATATTTTGGGTAACCTTGTCGGTATAAACATATCATGGAATGTTCCTTATGATGTTAAATTAAAAATTGTAGATGGAAGTGTTGAAGGTTATGCAGTAATTGGAGAGATTCCAACGATGATTGGTATTAATAACGATGTACCTTACAAATCGGGAGATACAGAAAGCGGCTCTGATAGATATTTATATATTTACATCAAAGACAACTATATCTATCTTTATAGAAGCGAATATGTTGATATTATATTTGGAATTTCTAAACGCCATTACGAAAAATGTGTAAAAATTTCTGTTGACACGTTCTTAGCTAATCCTATGTATTTTGTTCAATATGGTATTGGTTTTACTGATAGCATTATGGAAGCTATACAAACTGCTATGGATAAAGCTGCTAATAGAACGGAACCTATAGACTATGGAAATATTATAAAATCATTCTCTGTTCAAAACGATACAAATTTCACTACTCAATTAAATATGGCAGAAATTGCCAATAATACAGACTTGGATTCATTAACATTAACTATTTCTCTTTCAAAAGACCTAAATAACAAAAATTATATTTCAAATATAAATTTTAGTATGTTTATGCCTTTAGCTAGTGTGTTTGAATTAACTATATCCAGCAATGACACTCAACTCATTAATTATGGTAGTGAAGTAGATATGTCTGCATTATATAATTTCGTTAACAATTACTCTTATAATGAAGAAGCATTCTGGGAAGCTTCTGATAACAATTGGTCTTTATCAAGCGAAACTCTATATACTATCAACTTTGAAGAAAATGGAGGAAATGAAGTACAAAATTTAACATCTTCCCCTGGTAAAGAAATATCTCTTCCAACCTTTAACGAAATTATTATAGATGATGGAATAACAAAAACTATCAGGACATTCCAAGGTTGGTATTCTTCTCCAACTTTTGAAGAATCTTCTAAATTTACTTCCACTAAAATGCCTAATTATGATTTAACTCTTTATGCAAAATGGAGTGACAATATAACAAATTACAGAACAATCACCTTCCTATCAAATAGCGAATTTATTGTTAATAACATAACTACATTAGCTGGAACAAGTATTACATTACCTGTACTTAGCAATAAAGTTGAAACTATAGACAACAAAACAACCACATATAAATTTACCGGTTGGTATACTGAACAATCTTGTTTAAATTTATTTGCTTACTCTGTTATGCCTGATGAAAATATTTCTTTATATGCTGGATGGGAAATTATTAAAGTTGAAGAAACTAGACTCTTAACAATTTATGATAACGACGAAATTATTTTTAGTAGCATGGTTAAAGTTGGTGATAATATAGATTTTTCTGGTTTATCAAAAATAAATGAAACAACTAAATTCTATCTTGATTCAAATTATGAACATGAATATACTGGGGACTTTATAATGCCTGAAGATGATTTAGAATTGCATATTAGAAATCAATATAAGCTTATTATTTCAAGTCAATATGGTAATAACAACACTTACAAATACACACTATATCAAGGAGAAATATTCTCACTTCCAGAGCAAAATTCATATATTGTTGATGATGGAACACAAACACTACAACAAACATTTACATTTAATGGATGGAATTATCAATCTAATATTATGCCAAACCAAAATCTTGAAATTAAAGCAAATTGGACTTTAGATGAAAAATACTATTATACAGTTTCATTTGACTTAAGGTGGTATCTCGTTTATAGTTGTACAGCTGGAAGCAAAATGAAAGAAACTCCTTCTTCTATTCCTTCTTTTAAAGTTTTAGAAGGTACAACAATAGATTTAACCAATTATTCCCCTACATGTACAGCTTACTTAACAGCAATTCCTGTAGATCCTAAAAATTTTAAAGCAACTTCTTGGGGATTAGAAGCTTGGAATGATTATACAAAAGGTGGAAGTGGGTTTACTAGTATCACAATAACACAAAATACAACTTTGTATGCTTGTTGGGAAAGAGTATAAAAAATAGAAAGTAGTTTTAAACTACTTTCTATTTTTTTATACTTACAATTTACGTATACCACGGTTTTATATATCCAAATGGTTTAATTCTATCAGCATTAAATTCTATCCAAAATATATTTTTATTATTTTCTTTTTTAAATCTTACCTTTATATCTTCTTTTATAGTTATATAATTTTCTATTATTGGTCTTATTTCATCCTTCAAAACTTCACATATTTGTTGTGGATCATTTATTTTATCGTTACTTAAAATCAACTCCATACGTTTTGAAATACTTAAATCCATTCATTTACTCCTTATACATGTTTTTTTATGTTCCTTTTTATATACCCCATTAATCCCCTGTATTTATAGGTACAATCAAATATTTTTTTAGATCCATTATGTATATTTTCACTTAATAATGTAAACGACCTTGCACTTTCTATTGATTGTATATGTCCTCCTATCGAACAAGAAGAACCAATTGCATCATCTTCTGGAATCACCCCGAGTAATGGCAAATTTAAAGCTCTCACAATACTTTCTATTGTCATCATATCTCCATTAAGTAACAAATCCCCTCTCATCCTATTGATTACTAAACCTTTATACTCAATATTATAATCATTTAATAAACCAACAACTTTATCAGCATCTCTAATTGATGAAAGATGTGGAGTTACTACTATGATAGCCTCACTTGCAGGAAAAACTGCCCTATGAAACCCTGCTTCAACTCCCGCAGGACAATCAATTAAAATATAATCAAATGTACTATCTAATTGGTCAACAACATTTTTTATATGCTCTCCTAAAATGTTTGTTTTGTTATATGCTTGAGCAGAAGGTAAAACATATAAGGAAGATATATATTTATCTTGAACAAGCGCTTGTTTTGGTCTACATCTTCCCATAATAATATCAGTAATATCAAATACTACTTGATTCTCTATTCCCATCACAACATCAAGATTATTTAACCCTATATCCACATCTATTAACAAAACACGAAAGCCAAGTTTTGCTAAACATATTCCTAAATTGGCACATACTGTAGTTTTACCTACTCCTCCCTTTCCACTTGTCATTACAATTTTTCTCGCCATTTTTAGCTCCTCGTCTACAATTTTAACAAAAATTATAAAATTAATAAAATGAAGATATGTCGTTTTATTTTATTTGTTGTCTTATTAAGTCAAAATTCTATATTAAAAAAAGAAAGATTAAATCTTTCTTCAAATATTATCCATTATTCTTTCTAATAATAAATTATCATCTAATAACTTTCCTGCTCCCAAAATTGAAACATTTTCCGCATCTTCTACAATTTTAAAAGGATACCTAAAATTTTTCCTTAAATAACTATCAAGTCCAGCAATATTACTCATTCCTCCTGCAAACAACACACCATTATTAATTATATCGGTTGAGATTTCTGGAGGAAGTGATGTAATTGTTACATCTATGCTTCTTACAATTTCCTCAAAAAATGGCTCTAAAACAGGTAATAAATCAGAAGAGGAAATAATATATGATCTTGGAACTTTACTTTCAATATCAACACCTGTAACTTCCATGTTGAGTGTATCATTAGAATATAAACTTCCAACTTCAATTTTCACTTTTTCACTTGTTCCTAACCCTATTACTATACCATGATTATATGCTATAGTATTTGCAATAGCAACATCAACAGCTCTTCCTCCTAACCCCAACGTTGCTCCTTTGACAATGGAATTCATATTTATTACCGCTATATCAGTATTAGCACCACCAATATTAACAATCATATTTGTCTTTGTTGAACTGATGTTTTTTCCTGCTCCTATACATGTACATAGTACAGTAGGTATTAAAGCAACTTCTTTAAAACCAATCTCATACATTAAAGATAAAAATGATTCTTGCTCTTTCTTTGTTAATCCACAATTAACTAAAACAATTACTGAATCTCTTTTCTTTTTAAATTCCAATTTGTCAAAAAAGTATAACAACAGTTCTTTTAAATATTCATAATTATTAATTTTGCCATTTGAAATAGGACTAAACACTTCAACTGAATCACTTGTTTTTCCCATCATCTTCTTTGCCTCTAATCCTAATCCAACAACTTGATATCCTTCCGGTGTTGGCTCTGCAGCAACCAGTGTTGGCTCACATAAAGCAAATCCTTCATTTTTCACATAAATTTTTGTATAAGAACCACCTATTTCGATTGCATATTTAAATTTATTCATCTTTTCTTCCTTTTTAAAATTGTAATGAAGCACTAGACACATTGCCTATTTCATCTTTAAAATTTATTTTTAAATTATCTCCAGAATCTACTTGAAGTAATATATATAAAAGGTCATTCCTATCTGCTATTGTCTGCAAATTTTCATTATTAATCTGACAAGATGTTATTATGCATCCTCTACTAACCGAAGATAATGCAGAATAACTATTATTATTTGATAAAATATAATATCCATCATCAGAAAAATTAAAATCACTACTATATGAAGAATCATAAAAAGCTTCATTTAAAAAATAGTAACTATAACTTGTTTGACTCTTTATATAACTAGAATAAACAGCTTCATAAGCATCCATTCCAACTAAACCAAGCGATTTTATATCTATAATAACTTCATTTTCCTGCATTTCATTTTTTAAAATCATTTTGTCTAAAACTTCAATAACTGGATAAATAGAAACAACTCCATTCATTTGATTTCCACCAGTTTCATCTGCATCACTACCTAAAGTTGTTAATCCTATTAATACCCCATCTTCAGTAAAGCATCCACCACCTGAATTTCCTGAAGTTATACCTAATGAAACATCTATAACATCTTCATATACGTTGTCTAAAACAGTAGTGGAAAAAGCAAAGTTTGATGACATATATTCATAATAACTTATTCTTCCATTGCTAGAATAAGGATATATACTCTTAACAGTTACCATAGTTAACTCGTTATTGCTTGCAATATTACCAACTGTTAGCCTATTTATATACATTGTATCTAATGGAGAACCTATTGTAAAGATTGTTTCATAATCTAATTTTTTATTTTCATCGCAAGCAATCCATCTATCTTCCATCTTTACATAGTCAGAATTTAATGTATCACAATAAATTAAAGCTAAATCTAACTCTTTATTAAACCATAAAACTTCACAAGAATAAGTGTTTTCATCTTCAACCATAATAGAAACAGATACGCTTTTATATCTTGAATTATCATACATTTCAATTACATGATAATTTGTAACATAATAACTTCCCTTATTTGCAACACATTTCTCAGACAAAGATGTGGTTTCATACCCTTTTGAAGCCACCGATACACCACTTCCTAATGAAGTAACATAATTACCACTCTCACTGCTTTGTCCTTTTACAATAACCGCTACCGTAGCGTTTGAATCTCTATATAATTTTGCTATATCATATACATCCATATCTTCAGTTATTGAGTCAGTTAAACAATTAGTTTCTGAATAAGTTCTTGTCTTAAATAAAGGAAATAAAAACTGTGTACAGAAAAAAGAAAGAACTAAAACCATTATTAAAGAACCCAAAACCATCAACCATGAATTTTTTTTCATATTATCTCCTAATTAAATCTTTTGTAAAAACATAAAATTTAATTCATAAAAAGACAAAGTTTTTATTGATTTCAATAAAAACTTAGCTGTAAATATTATATGATTTGTAAACTCTTTTTATAAACTTTTTTATAATCTTGCGCAACCTTCATGCCTTCCAAAATTTCAAAAGAAACATCACTCTCTGTTATTGTTTTCATAATTATTGAATCTCCAAGAATATCACAAACTATGTCTTGTATAAGATTTTTTCTAGAAGCATTTAATGCAACTGCTAACTTTACTATAACTCCTAACTTTCGGACAGCATCTAAATCCTCTTCTTGCAATATATCTTTATATTTAATCCATTCATTAAGTGAAAAATCATCTAAATTTTGACATACAGCTATAAATCCTGCAATCAAAAGTTCTCTATGGGTTACTCCCTTAATATCAGAATATATAATTTTATCAAAACTATATTTTGTATAATTCTCTTCATTTATGACCTTTCCACAATCATACATATATGATGCTATTCTCAAAGGTTTAACATAATATCTAGGTAATTTATGCATAACTTTTAATTGTTTGAATAGTATAATTGCCATATTATAGACATGAGGATTAATTGAAAATTCATCTTTAAAAAATTCATAATAATTATCTAGTGAATTTGATAATAAATCATTAAATCTTTCTTGTGTTGAATTTAAAACGATTTGACTTAATGCTCCATATTTTAAATCAGCAGTAGAAATTGTTGTCTCTTTAAGAGGTAAAACTTCAAAAAACGCTTTTATTATTGCCAATCCAAAAGCAATTTTACCAGCCTCAAAACAAGATATCCCTTTTATTTTTTTAATTTTTTCTAAATCTAAACTCTTAACAAAATCAAAAGTCTTTAATAATATTTCTTTAGACATTTGATAATTATTATCTATATCTAAAGAATATCTTTGTATTTTTTTTGCCACTTTTCCTGTAGCAATAAAAGCATTACCTAATCCTACAACTTTGCTATCCTCATCAAAATCATTTAAGAATCCCTCAAGAGAAATTTTTCTCTTCATAAATTCAACAACATCATCTATGTTTGAAAAGTTGTTCTCATTGATGTTATTTACTCCATAAGGAATAACAACACTCCCTAGAATTGCACGTCTATTATATTTTACAATATAAGATGCGTATGATCCAACATATATAAACACACCTTTGGCACTATCAATTGAGTTCACTACAGAGTTAAACAAATATTTAATATAATCTTCATCACTCAATATTATAAAATTTAATCCAGTATTATTGTAAATTTCATCTAAAAATCCTCTGTAATTTCTTGCTCTTAAAACAACGTTATTTGCAAGAGTGATTATTTTTGATACACCATAACTTTCAATCATTTTACGATAAATTTTAAGCATATTTAATATATCATTCTTTGTTTTTGGACTTAATAATTCATCTCTATCAATCTCTTCACCTATTTTAAAAGATTGATTTTGAATTAAACAAAGACTGCTTTTACCATTACTCACCTTATAAATAGAAAGACAAAGTAGACTTTCATTTAACTCAATTATTGCTACTTTTTCCATTCTCACTCCTATTCAAATCAATTGCTTCTACTGGACATATTGCTTGGCAAGAACCACATCTTATACATTTTGTTTTGTCAATTACAGCCTTTCCATCTCCATCAAAACTAATTGCTCCTACTGGACATATTGCAACGCATGTTCCACAGCTTATACATTTTGTTTTATCTACCATTTCTTGCCTCCATTATTCGCTTGTATTTTAACACATTTTTAACATAAAGTAAACTATTTTTTAAACACTTTTAAAACTTGTATCATCGCAAGAATACATAAAAATATACCAAATGATATTTTAAGAATATTATTGGAAATACTACCTGCAAGTAAAGAACCAATTATTGAGAAAATTATTCCGCTAAAAACAATAAACACAATTCCATGTAATTTTAAATAATTATTTTTGCTATGAATTATTAAAGAAAATAATGACATAATTAAAAATGATATTAGGTTTATCCCCTGACATAATTTTTGCTCATAACTTAAAAAAATTGTAAGTAGTGGAATAAGTAATGTTCCGCCACCCATTCCTAACCCACCTAAAATCCCAGATAAAAAGCCAAATAAAATACTTAAAAAAATACTCATATTATTAACTTGAGACCTCCCGCTAACATTATTAATGCAAAAATTATTTGAACAAATTTTGTTGGAAGAAATTTTAAAAATATTGCTCCAATGATTCCCCCTCCAACAACTCCTATAGTGACATAAATCAATGGAAGTGTTTTTACATAATCATTTATAACATAAATAAAAGCAGACACTATGCTAAGAGGAAATATAACGGCTATGGCTGTTGCATGAGCTTGCTTACTATCCAAATTTAAAAATTTTTGCAAAATTGGAACACAAATCATTCCCCCTCCACCACCTAAAAAACCATTTACAAAACCTATAAAAGCGCCGCAAATTATCAGAAGAATTTTTTTATTTATAATATTTTTCCTTTTTGGTGTGATTTTTTTGTCTTTTTTTGTCAAAACATAACGAAGTTTGATTGTTTTAAAATTATCTATTATATTATTTTCTAAATTTGCACACTTTATGTTATGTCTATTATCTTTAACTATCTTTCTTTCTTCCCTCATGTAATTATTATGAATAAATATCCTAAAATTATTTGATTATTTAGGTTAAATATTATATACTAATAGGGAAATTTATTGCTTGCAAAAGGCTATTGAATAAAAAATACTTTTTCGAGCTGATGTAATTAGGCTACAACCTATATTTAATAGCTAAAATTTTAAAAGGTGGATTATGATTAAACTTAAAAACAAACATAAAAATAATTTACTAAAACTTTGTCTTGCTTTCTTTTTACCATTTTCATTAATAAGCGGATTTTCTCTTTTAAATGTCTCACATGCAGTAAATACCGCTGACTATGTTTATTATTATGAAGAAAATATTTCAATTACAAATTCTTCATTTACTCAAGGTTCTACTCCTTATGCTTCTGGCAACTCATTAAATGGTTGGAACGCTATTGAATCAGATAGTAAAGCAACAGGTATGATTATTGATGTTGGAAGTGGTTCGAACTCTAATCCCGATGATTCTTCAACAACTTCATTCTCCAAACATCAAGATACCTATATGCTTAAAAATAATCCTGGTTCTAAAGGTAATGATAGCAGAATTTTAATGATAAACTCCAAATCTAGTCTTAACAACACACAACAAGCACGAAAGGGTTATCGTTCAAATGAAATCACACTTGAAGCAAATTCATTCTACAGATTTTCAGTATCTGTAAAAACTAGTTTAAATGGTGAAGATAATGCGAACGCATCAATCTACGTATCTGGTTTGGTTGATAATGATGGAAAAACTTTTCAAATTGGTTACGAAAATTTAACAAATTCTATTTGGAAAGATTTCTATATTTACATTGCAACTGGAAATTTATCACAAACAGTTACTGTAGATTTATATTTAGGATCTGCTAATGGAGCAAGAAGTTCTGGTGCCGTATTCTTTGATGAAGTTTATTTAAATAGATATTCTGAAAACGCATTCTTCGAGCTATGTGAAGAAGCTGACTATGTAAGTGATAATTACAAATCTTTTAATGAAAAAAACGTATTCCTTATCAAAGATCTACAAAACGAAAAATCTCTAGTTGATGTTTCTGATTATAACTTCGATTTTGAAGATGAAATTACACCTGATACTAACACTCTTGGCGAAAATTGGTCTATAATCAGCAAATCAAATGCTCATGCAATCATTTCAAAAATTAGAAATATGCAACCAGCAGATTTTAAAGTTTTAACTGGTTATTCTTATATTGGTGATGACTTATCTTATAACAATACACAGGCTTTAATTCTTTACACCGGTAATAACCAAGATTACTCAAGCGGTTACGTTGGTATTCAGTCAAAAGATATAGAAATTAAAGCACATACTGTTTACAAAGTATCTTTAAAATTAAAACTTGCAGAAATAAGTGAAGGCTCATTTTATTTACAAGTAAAAGAAAATGATAACATCTATACTTTATACCCATCTTTATTAAGTGATGATGAAGATGCTAAAAATTACTATAGTCTTCAAAGCGGTAAAACAAGTGGAATTACTTCTAACGTAGAAAATAATTTTACAAATGACTATCAGACTGTTGAATTATTTATAAAAGGACATTCTTTATATAATACATCGGTTAATTTGCAACTTTGGCTTGGCGACTCTGAAACTGTTGCCAATGGTTGCGTAATAGTTGATAATATACAAATTGAATACTCAACCAATAGCGATTTTACTTCCGCTTCAAACCAAGTAGAATTCTCTTCATTCTCTTCTGAACCATCTACGATTAATAATGGATACTTCAATGCTACTGAAATTGATAACACTGAATCTAAATATCCTCTACCTGCAACTAGCTGGACAACTAATATAGAAGATGAAAAGAAAAATGAAACTGGAGTAATTTATCTATACGATGATGAATCTTATAAAAATTTATATGCTAATAATTATGAATGGGCTGGTATATATCCAGGATCTCCTGTTGTTACAAACAACCCGATTCCTAACAATGTTTATATGATGTATAACAAAAATAATAGTTACCAATCAATTACATCGTCTTCTTATTCTCTTTCAAATGCATCATATTATAAATTGTCATTTAACTATTACAACCAAAATGGTTTCACAGATACTAATCCTTCAAAAATTAAAATAGAAATAATAGATGAAAATGGAATAACCCTGTTTTCTAAAGATAATATCTCTAGTATTAATACATGGAATGAAATGAATATTTATTTCCATACTGCAGAAACAGTATCTCACAATATTCAAATTAAAATTTTCTTTGGAGAAGAAAATAATAAAGTTGGTGGCTTGGTATATTTAGATAATTTTGTTGTTTCATCTTCTTCTGAAAGCGATTTTAATTTAGCTAGTGAAAATTATAAAGCAGACCTTACTGATTATTACCTAAACTTAAATCCTAACGGCGAAATAGGTTATGATTTAACCGATTCCCCTGCTTATAACCTTTCTATTGGCACTATTTACGACTCTAATTATTCTGAAAATAGCGATTTGTGTGCTGTAGCTGGCGTTGTAAAAGGAAATAACAATCCTTATAAAGAAATTAATCCAGATTTATCTATTGATGACTCAAATTTCTTAGTAGTCAGCACAAGAGTTGCAAGTGAAGCTTCTTTGACTTCAAAATTTAAATTAACTTTAGAAGCTGATAAGTATTATAAATTAACCTTTGATCTCGCAACTATCTTTAATGAAGAAGCACAAAACGCATCGACAGATGATCATGAATGTAATTATGGAGTTACAATAAATATTGATGGTTTCGATTCAATAACTAATTTAGTAACTTCTCAACAACTTAAACACTATACAATATATTTTAAATGTACAGAATCTTCAACCCCTACAATCACTTTAACTTTAGTTTCGGATTGTAATAAGACATTAGGAACTGCTCTATTTACTCATATTAATCCTACTACAGTAGAAGAAACTGAATATAATAGTGCAACATTATCTCCTAACTATGAAAAAACAATCTTCTCTGTTAAACAAACTGAGTCTACAGAAACAGATGAAGATACCGATAATTCAGAAGAAGATACTTCTGATAATAGTGGAACTTCTGATAATAAATGGCTTCTTATTCCTTCAATTATCATGGGTGTTGCCCTTCTTGTAGCTTTAATTGGATATATTTTAAGACATATTAAAATCAAAAAAATAGATAAAATCAAAAAAGAAGCTTATGATAGAAAATTATCTGTTAATCATGATGTTATCTTAATGGAAGCTCAAAAGAGGAGAGATATAGAAATCAATGAATTGCAAAATGCTAAAAAATTATTAGAAGATGAAAGAATTAATATCGATGAAGAACATAAGCAGTTTATTAAAGAAAACAAAATACAATCAAACGGCAAAATCTCAAAAGATGTAGAAAAGATGTTTAAAAAATATAATTTAAATATTGCAAAAATTGATGAGAAAATAAATATTATACAAGAAAAAATTGATAATACAATGAGTGCTGAATATCTCCTTCAACTTGAACGAAAAATTGTTGCAGAAGAAGAGGATAAATTTAAAAACAAAAAAGATTCTAAAAAAAGTAAATAAAAAAAACACTAATTAATTTAGTGTTTTTTTTTATTCATCATCATCGTCATAATAATCATCGTCATCATCATCGTCGTCATTAAAATCATCATCGTCATCATCATCGTCATCGTCATCATCATCGTCATCATCAAAATCCAAATCATCATCATCAAAAGCAATATCAGGTGCAATTTCATCATCATCAAGTAAACCAGATTTTGTGATATCGTTTACAGAAGCCATATCCCCTGTTTCGTCGTCCATTGTCATAACATCGTCTTCATCATCTCTAACAACATAATCTTCCCAGTCAGAGTTTAATTCACCATCTTCATTTTGATGCTCTTTTAAACAACTTGCACACATAATTTCATCTGGCTGAATATAATTTGTCCTACAAATAGGACAAAGTTCAAGATCTATGTCATCTACATAATCTTTTTTTGCTTCCATTTCTGCTTTACAAACAGAACAATATTTATCTTTTTTTTGAATATAATTTAATTCACATCTTGGACATCTAATATAAACTGGTTTTTTCATATAAACTCCTTATTCTAATTAAATTAGTCTAACACATTATACAAAGATATTGTTAAATTGTCTATTATTTTTTTATATTTTATTAAAATTTTTTATTTTATTTTCTAAACCATCTTCAGCCTGACTCTTCCTTAAATATAAAGGTAAAATGTCGTTTTTTTCAACTTTGAATAATCCTTGCTCGTCTTTTTTCTTGGCAAGTTCTAATAAGTCTTGTGCTGAAGGTTGTATGTTATCTTTCATTATATTTTCACTAAACAACCCAATCTTTTTTTCTTTAATTTGATTAAGTTCTTCTTCATTACAAATTTTCTCATTTCCAATTTTCTCTCCGTTGAAAGAATATTCACACACATAATACAAACCACTTAAAGCATTTATAACACAAACAAAATTTTCTTTAGTATGACTATTTTTTAAATAAGTATATGCCATTAAGTCAAATGTAGTGATTGGACAAACCAAAATTTTATCATTTCCACAAATGAAACCTTTTAATAATGCTATAGCAATTCTTATTCCCGTAAAAGATCCTGGACCTACCACTACTGCAATTTTATTTACATTATTTATTGTTTCATTTATACTATCTAACAATTCATCAATTGTCTTTAAAATATTTTCAGAATGTTTACAATTTGCATCTAATGTTTTAAAAATAGATTTATTATTTATTTCAATTCCTATTAACGCATCTTTATATGATGTAGATATTGCTATCATATTACTTATCTCCTAATACACTTGAAAGAATAATTTGCCTTTTATTATCATCTATCTTATCAATTTTAATTTCTATATGAGGACAATTTATAAGTCCTTCTACTTGACTTGGCCACTCAACAAATACAATTCCATCTAAAGATGATAAATCAAAATATTCGGCAAATCCTAATTCTTCTGCTTCTTCCTTTGAAGACAACCTATACATATCAAAATGATAAACTGGAACTTTACCTCCTTCATATATGTTTAATAATGTAAACGTAGGACTTGTTACTAAATTATTACTGCCAATACCTTTAACAAACCCCTTCACAAAATGAGTTTTTCCTGCTCCTAAATCACCAACCAAAGTAAATATTACACTCTTCCCTACGGTTTTTGCTAATTTCTCAGCTACCAGCATAGTTTCATCTGCAGAATTTGTTATAACTTTTAAAATTTGATTCATTTCATTCACCCAATTCAATATGTTTTTGTATTATCTTTTTCACCATTTTATTATACAACATTATTGAAAATATAGCAAACATAATACCTACAAAAATTCCCAATAATGTATCAGTTAAAAAATGTACTCCCAACACCATTCTTGATAATAATATCATTCCCACAAAAACAAATATTGCAAAAATTTCTAAAAATTTTGTCAATTTTTTACTATTCGACTTTAAAATTATATAAATTAAAAATGTTGCAAATAATCCTGCACACATACTATGTCCAGAAGGCATACTAAACCCACTTTCATTATCCAAGTTAAGTATTTTTTCATTTACAACAAATGGTCTTTCACGAGCAATAATTTGTTTTAAAATTGAGTTAAATAATGAAGCAGATAAAAAAACTATTATGAAAAAATAACTTAATCGTTTGTTTTTTCTATATAATAGTAAAAATGTTATTATAAAACCCAAATAACTTCCAAACATTGTAATTATTTTAAAAAATGTTATCCAACCTGTAGTTGTATTTGATTGTAAAAATTCTATTATTTTTATCTCAAAATCCATATTTATTATATTGTAACAAAATTCATAAAAAAAAACAACAGAAAGAAAATTTTCTGCTATTTTATTTTTTCTGCGACAATAAATCCATCATCTAAATCGTAAAGAGTGCTTTTAAACTCACTATCATTTAGTATTTCTGTATTAAATTTTTTCATATTTCTAACCATTGCACGGTTTTTATGTGTAACATTATCTATATTATTAACTAGCCCATTCATAAGAACATTATCAGCAAACAAAACACCATTTTTATTTAACAATTTTTTTAAAATTGGAAAATATTTTATATATTGTCCCTTTGGACCATCTAAAAATATAAAATCAAATTTTTGATTATCATTATATAAAACCATTAACTCATCTAAAGCATCGCCGCACTTTATACAAACACGTTTAGACATATTATATTTTGAAAAATTTTTATTTGCTTCTAAAACTCTTTTTTCATCTTTTTCAATTGTTAAAAGAGAACCTTTACAACTGTTTAACATTAATAATCCTGAATATCCTATTGCAGTTCCAATTTCAAGAATTTTTTTTGGATTTAATTTACTACATTCATTAACTAGATAACATGCTGTCCTATCCCTAACAATTGGTATATGATTTATTAATGCATAATTTTTTATTTCTTCCATATATAAATCTCTTTTAATCAAGAGTTACTATTGTTAAAATCATAGGTCTTCTCTTTGTTCTTCTAAATATAAAATTAGAAATATTTCTTCTCAATGAAGCTCTAATTACAGAAGGTTCTACACCCCTTAAATCTGATTCTTTTAATGAGGCAATTAAACAAGCTTTCGCATCTTGAACGAAACTTTCTTGTTCATCAGAATAAACAACTCCTCTTGTAATTATAAATGGCTCTCCCGCAATTTCACCAGCAATGTTATTTATATTTACGCACACAACACAAATACCATCTTCTGATAATTGTTTTCTTTCCCTTAAAACATTACTCTCCATATCACCAATTCCCATTCCATCAACAAGTCTTTGACCAGCTTTTACAAATCCTACCTCTTTAATCGAATTTGCTCCCATCTCTACTTGCATACCAATACTAGGAATTAAAACATTTCTTGCTTCCATGCCTAATGTCATAGCTAACTCTTTATGAGTCTTTAAATGTCTATACTCCCCATGAATAGGAATAAAAAATTTAGGTTTCACTAAACTATGCATTAATTTTAATTCTTCTTGGCAAGCATGCCCAGAAGTATGAACATCTGCAAGTTCGTCATAAATAACATCTGCCCCTAGTTTATATAAAGCATTAATTACATTATAAACATTTTTTTCATTGCCTGGAATTGGCGAAGCTGATAAAATAACCAAATCGTTTTCTCGTATTTTTAAACTTTTAAATTCTCCAGCAGCCATTCTCGTCAGAGCACTCATAGGTTCTCCTTGACTTCCTGTGGTCATAATCAAAACTTCTTTATCATCCATTTTGTCAACTTTTTCAATATCTACAATATTTTCCCTATTAAAAGACAACTCTCCAAGCTTCATAGCAACTTCGCTGACATTAATCATACTTCTACCGGTAAAAGCAATCTTTCTTTTATACTTTTCTGCTATATCCATAATTTGTTGCATACGATGAATGTTTGATGCAAATGTTGCAACTATAATCCTATTGTCCGCATGGTTTTTTATTATTTCATCAAGAGTTCTTCCAACTGACTTTTCACTCATTGAATAACCTTTTCTGCAAACGTTAGTACTTTCACACAATAACAAATTTACACCTTTCCTTCCTATTTCTCCCAATCTTGGTAAATCTGTCATTTCTCCATCAATAGGTTCATAATCAATTTTAAAATCCCCTGTATGCACAATAGTCCCTACTGGAGTCGTAATAGATAGTGCTAAAGCACCAGCAATAGAATGACTAACTTTTATAAATTCTATAGAAAAAGAACCTATTTTTAAAACATTTTTGGGTTTTACTGCTACTGCTTTATACTTAACCTTTGGATATTCTTTCATCTTATTCTCAACCAAAGCAAGTGTTAATCTTGATCCATAAATTGGCATTTGAATTTGTTGCAATAAAAAAGGTACAGCACCTATATGATCTTCATGTCCATGCGTTAACAATAATGCTTTAATTTTATTTTTATTTTCTATAAGATAACTTATGTCTGGTATCACAATATCTACACCGGGCAAATCATCATCAGGAAATGTTAATCCCGCATCTACAACTATAATTTCATCATTAAACTCAAGGCAAGTCATGTTCTTACCTATTTCTCCTACTCCTCCTAAAAATGTAATTTTTAATTTATTATTATTCATCTATACTCCTTTTAAAAACTTTTTCAACACAAAAAAACATTCTTTTTGCAAAGAAACTTTTTTTTATAATTAATAAAGATTTTATAATAAAAACTTCGCATCTTCTATTTTATCAATTTCTTCTAATTTCTTTGGCGACAGTATTGTATCATTGTCAACATAAAATCTCATTCCCTGACTTGAGAAAAATGCAACCATCTCAAAAATATGAACTAATGGAGATAAAATTGGTAAAATAATAATTATTGAATATAATCCTAAAACAATAGATAAAACAATTGCAAGTAAGTAAATTATAAAAGCTGTCGAAAATATTTTTGCTCCTCTACGTAAAACAGCTCTCATTCCTATTGAATAAGATTTAACAATATTGTGATTATAAACAACTCGTGCTGGTGCCCATCCTGCATTGAAAGTTTCTTTAAAAGCCATTAAAATTGCTGGAACGATTACAAACACAAATGGCATAATATAATCAAAAATTTCGTTATTTACTCTTGTTAATCCCCACATACTTAAAACTATAAGTGCGTTAAAAGTAATTGCATACAAAACTTTTATTGAAGAATATACTAAAGAAGTTCTTAATGTTTTTAAAAATGTTCCTGTAAAACTTTGCTTTTGGCATGATGACATATAGCCATACATCATTTCACATATTACAATCTTTCCTATATTCAGCAACAATGGAAATAAATAAAAAACAATGATGCAAAAAAACAGTCCTAACCAAATATTAAGAAAAATTTGCTCAAAGAAAACAATTACAAAATCCACTGCAGTCGTTAAAGCTGTAGCCATACTTGATCCATATAAAGTTCCAGTTTCAAAACTTTTATCAATACCAGCTTCAATATATGCAACTTTCCCAGCTTCAATATAATATTGATTAAATATAGCCAAAAACGCAATACATATACCAATAGACAAAATGTGGTAAACTAAAAGTTTCCACACTTTATCAAAATTTGCACACAACAATCTTACAGAATTTTTAAACATCATAAGCGTTTTCCACAATATCCTAAATTCATTTATCCTAAGTTCATTATACTATATTGTAGAATTTTTTGCAAGAAAATACATATCAAATATTACATAAATTGTATATATTATTTGACTTCTAATATCTTGTATATAATTTCCCCACCATCTAATTTTATCTTTATAGTATCTCCCTTTTTATGTCCTAATAAAGCTGCACCAACTGGAGAGTTGTTGCTAATAATACCATTTACAGGATCACTTTCTGTTGAACCTAATATTTTATAAGTTAACTCCTCATCAAATTCTTCATCATATAGTTTTACACTGGAACCTATATTTACAGTACCATCATTTGCTGTTTGTTTTACAATTTGGCAGTTCAAAAGAATATCTTCCATTTCACTAATTTCTGCTTCTACTTGCGCTTGTTCTTCTTTTGCCGCATCATATTCAGAGTTCTCAGACAAGTCACCAAACTCTCTTGCTATACCTATTTTTTTGCTTACTTCAAATCTCTTTACTTGCTTGTAATAATTAAGCTTATCTTCTAATTGTTTTTTACCCTCAGGTGTTAAAAAATGTGTCATAGTTGAACTCCTTTTAATGTTTAACAGTCATTTATTATATCCATTTTTAATATTTTAGTCAATTTTTTTTATTAAATTTAGAATTTTTTTTATTTTTAATGCAGATAATTTATATGGAGGATTTTGTTTATGTTTACAATTATTTCTTTTATTTTAACCTTGATTGGAAGTATAAATTGGCTTATGATAGGACTTCTTCAATACGATTTTATTGCAGGAATTTTTGGCTATCAAGCTTCAATCTTTTCAAGGATAATTTATATCATAATTGGCGCCTCAAGTGCTTTTCTTATTTATAAACTTATTAAAGGTAAAGGAACAATCGCAGTATTCTCCAAAAGAAACAATGAAAATGTAATAGAAAATATTAACAAACTTAGTAAAAAGCACAAACTTAAAAGTCATTATGATGATAAATTAGAAAATATTCCCGCCAACGTTAATGTAGAAGCAAATGATGAGTTTGCAAATGATGAGTTTTATTTAGATGATTCTTATGATGAATTCTATAAAAAACATCAAAATGACCAAAATATTCATCGCAAAAGTTTGTTAGATGAATATCTTGATGATAAATAAAACACTAAGTTTATTTATGATTATTATATTCAAATTTTTCAAAAAGGTGTTAAAATGTATAAAAATATTTCAATTATATGTTTATTGACTATATTCTTAAGTTGTATTTTTACAATCTTCTTTTTTAATCTAATATAAAATTATTTATGATATCTTGCACCACTTTCAATCATAAAAGATCTGTAAATTTGTTCTAATAATATGATTCTTGCTAAATTATGGGGATAAGTAACCTTGCCAAAAGAAATTTTATTACTTATCTTTTTCTTCACATCATCGCTAACCCCATATGATCCACCTATTACAAATGTTATTATACTTGTTTTTAGAGTTTCTTTTTCAATTAAAGATGCAAATTCTTCGCTAGTATATTCTTTTCCATAAATATCTAATAGATAATTTTCCCCTTCTAGATTTTCAATAATCTTTTTACCTTCCAATTCTATTATTTTATTAACATCTTGGTATTTGTTTTGTTCTTGAATTTCAATTACTTTTATTTTACAAAATTTTGTCAACCTTTTTAGATACTCATCTGCTGCGTCTTTCCAAAATCTTTCTTTTAAATTACCAACACAAACAATTTTTACATTTATCATAAAATCCCCCAAATAAATGTAAAAAATGTAATCATTCCAGAAAGAAGAAAAACTGCTATTAATAAAATTTTTGTAACTTTATCCATCTTATACATTTCGTTATTGTATAAGTATTGATTTTCTATTTGGCTTATTTGTCCAATATCAATACTTTTTGACTTATACAGTTTATCAAAATCTTCAAATGAAATAGTTGCTACATTTTGAGTTATTTTACCATTTGCCATATCTTCTAACTCTCTTAAATATGCTTCACGTGCAAATACTTTAAATAATTCTTCTTGCAACTTGCTCATTCTTTTAAATGAAGTATTTTTAAATAATAGTTTTATTAAATACTTAAGAGATATTAGCAAAAGTGAAATAAATAATAACATAAAAATAAAACCAAGCACAGGATTATTTACAAGACTATTATTTATCCAAGTAAAAAGAAAATCAAACCCTAAATTATTTACCTGCGAAAATCCCATAAAAACACTTATTGCATTATTCATAAAATGAATAATAATTGCAGGATAAATAGTTTCACATACGGTACTTATATATCCTAAAACCACTCCTATGATTGTTGCATAAAAAAATTGTTCAATATTCATATGCAATAAACCAAATAAAATTGCAGATATTATGATTGCTTTTTTTCTTCCAAGTGGAGATAATCCTTTTAACAACATTCCTCTATGTGCTGTCTCTTCACAAACAGCAGGTAAAACCGCTGTTATGAATATGTTGACAAATAGCAACCACACAGGATAAGATTTTAAAATTGAACTGGATTGAAATTTATAACCAAATAAGCTTAATATATTATTAAAAAAAGAAGCAACAAATATATTTAATACATATATTATAATTCCAATTAATACAGAAATCAAAACCGCTTTAAAAGACATCTTCCTATAGCCATAAAAATTAAAGGTATCTTTAATTTTGTTTTTTTGCAGAAAGGAAAAAAGAAAAACCGAAACCGTAAACAAGAGTCCTATTTGAATAAACGCATTAATTATATAACTTCCTGTCTTTCCTAAAAAACTAAAAACTCCAAATGTAGATAACATCCTTAAAACTGCAAAAAGAACTACTATCGGAAGATAACAGTATAATACACTTCTTGTTAGTTTGTTCTTTATTGACATTCATTCTCCTTATTTCTAGCTTATTACATTATAACCATATTAACAAAATATTTCAAGTAAAACTTAAAATCTATTATTTAAGGTCAAGCAAAAACATCGCTAAATCTTAACGATATTATATAATATAAAGATTAAATAAATAAAATTACTATTTACAAAATTTTATTTTAAGCAAATAAAGTTATGGTATTTAGAATTAAAATAAATATAGAAATTCCTAAGGCAATATAATTGTATATTGAAAATTTAGTTGAAATTTTTTCAACATCTTCTTTATTCTTATGTCTAAAATAAAATTTATCTATTAAAAAATACACTAAAAATGTTAATGCTAACAAAATCAACGATAATAAGTAAAACCACCACTGACTTGGTAGTTGCACTGACCACCCTGTAGTATTTTCAATATAAGCAAAAACAACTACTAAAAAGTTATTTGTAAAATGGATTATCATTGATGCGACAATAGAACCTGTCCTCATTACTATCCATGCCATTACCATACCTAATATAAATGGATAAACAAGTTGTAATAGATTCCCATGCATTAATGCAAACATTAATGAAGATAAAACAACTGCTCCCCAATCTGAAATACGAGATCTCAATCCATTAAAAACAATCCCTCTAAAAAGTAATTCTTCGCTTATTGCTGGTAAAACCGCTAACAAAAATGTTGCTAAAATAAATGTTCCAAAATCTGTTGGATTTATTGTTACCCCACCATCCATAGGAATACCTATTAAACTCAAAAAATCATTCACCGATTGAATAAAATATTGTATTCCAAATAGTGAAACTATACCAATTAATATTACTATCAAATATGTTTTCCAAGAAAATTTAAATTTTATTTTTGATGCATTTATTGAAATTTTATTAATACTATTATAGATAAAAAAAATAAGTATATTTACGATAAAATTCATCAGAGCATAAATTGACACAAACCACAAATTAGAAGTAACTTGCGAAATATTGATTTCTCTTTGTGTAGAAATTTGTGTAGCAATCATCGAAAAAATGAGTGTTATTATTAATGGACAAATTAAACTTGCTAAAAACACTTTTCCGCTATCATCATCTCTATAAGAACATCTTTTAAAAACTTCTATTTTATTTTCTTTCACCCCTTTATTATACTACATAAATATTTAAAACACAACTAAACAGTTTACATTATAGTTAAAATAATTTAAAATATAGACATGAAAGATTTTATGAAAGAAGCAATAAAAGAAGCAATAAAAAGTTTTAAAAAAAATGAAGTACCAATAGGTGCAATAATTGTAATTGATAATAAAATTATCTCACGGGGGCATAACATGCGTGAAACTTTACAAAATGCCACCAAACATGCTGAAATTATAGCAATTGAAAAAGCTTGTAAAAAATTAAAATCTTGGCGATTAGAAAATGCCGAAATGTATGTAACACTTGAACCCTGTCCTATGTGTGCCGGTGCAATATCCAACGCAAGAATAAGTAAAGTAATATTTGGTGCTAAAGAGAAAACGTCAAATGATAATCTTTGCTCGACTATTCTGCAAAGTAGTAGACTTAATCATACTGTAAATTTAATCCAAAATTTGGAATATGAAAATATTTGTTCTAATCTTCTTACCAACTTTTTTAAATCAAAAAGAAACAAAAACGAGTAACTAAAGTTACTCGTTTTATAAAAGTTTCATTAATTCTTCTTGAAACTCTTCCTCTGTAATTTCTCCTCTTTCCTTTTTCTGCCTTAATAAATTAATTTTTTCCTCTTTTGTTTGAAAAATTACATCAACATTTTTATCTATATTAACTGTTTTATCTTCTTTTGTTTTTGTCCACTCCCAATCCGAAATAAACATTGTAGAAATTAAGAAAATTGTTGCAAGAGAAAATAAGTTCATAATAATTGAGATGACTAAAGCCGTCATGTAACAACCATATCTCGCTCTAAAATATTTCCCATTGTCCCAAAGACACATAATTAACAAAACAGCAACAGCAATCAATGCAATTATTGTAATGAAGTCAAACACTAAGTAAAAGACCGGAGTTCGACTCTGCGGTTTCATCATAAACCATTGAACAATGTTATATATCTGTAATCCTATACTTCCAAAATTAAATATTATTGCAAAAATAATTAATATTTTTTTAGTCCTATTCATTATCCACCTTTAAAAATTAAGACAATTCTAACATGCCTATAAAAATAAGTCAAATTATTTTGTACTTTTCAATATTTATTATATACTTTTATAAATAAAATATGATTAAGGAGAAAAAATGAAAAAAAATGATAAAAAAGTAATTATTATTACTGGTTCTTCAAGCGGTATAGGAAAATCATTACGTGAATACTATGAAAAAAAAGAAAATAAAGTAATAGGAATTAGTCTGTGTGATGATGATTATTGTATTGATATTTCTGATAAAAAATCACTTGAAAAAGTTTTTGAAAATATCAAAGAAAATTATAAACAAGTAGACATGCTGATTAATTGTGCTGGTTTTGGATTAAGTGGAGCTATTGAATTAATTGGTCAAGAGCAAATAGAAAAAGAATATGCTGTGAATGTATTTGGAACAATTTATGCAATTCAACTTGTCTTACCTATTTTAAACCCTAATGGAAAAATTATTAACATAAGTTCTGCATGTGCATTATTTCCTCTCCCTTTTAGATCTTTTTATTGTTCAAGTAAAGCAGCAATAAGTATGTTGAATGACTGCTTAAGAATGGAATTATCTCAAACAAAAATACAATCAACTGCAATTTGTCCTTGCGACATAAAAACAAACTTTACTAAAAATAGGCAAAAAAATTATGATACAAATGAGAGATATGGAAATGCAATAAAACTATCTGCCGATAGAATTGATAATCGTGAAAATAAACGAATGTCTGTCGAAAAAGCAACAAAGATTATAACAAAAATTATAAGTAAACGTAAATTAAAACCACAATATGTTATGGGAACCAGAAATAAAATCATGTATCAAATTCAAAAATTCTTCCCAAAATCCTTTGTCCTTAAGGTTTTAAATAAAATTTTTTATAGAAAAAAATAAGAAAAGAACTTTACAATTCATGTAAAGTTCTTTTCTTATACTAAACTCTAGATAAAAAATCTCCTACTATAAAACAATAATTGAATTTACAATTGTTTTAAAATATTGCTTGAAATTCTATTCATTTTCAACATCATCAGTTTCTAAAGACTTTGGATCAATAACAAACTTTTTGTCACTTTCTTTTATGCCTTGACAAAATCCAGATTTTGAAACAACAGCACCATCAAAATGATTTGCAACAATGTTACTATAAAGAGTAGAATTCTCTCCATATTCACGTGCGACATCATCAATTGTCAAAAACCTTCCAACATAGTATTTTTGTGCATTAAGTCTTTCACTACTTTTTAATATATACTTTTTACCTTCATGTTCAACTTCACTTTCTAGTACATCAAATAAAACTACTCCAACAGCATAATCTGGAATTTTAACACTTTTTATATTATTAGACTCAATTTCAACTTTTTCGCTTTCAGTAAAAAAAGCCCCCGAATAATAAATCTCAGCAAAATGCCTAACTTTCATAAACTCTCCTCCTGTAATCATTATACCATGTAACTTCTAAATGTCAATATACAAATTTAGATTTAGAAAATTAATCCTTAAACAAGAAAAAATCTTATTTTAATACATTTCAGTTTGTTTAGGTTCTGTTTTGTCATCTATTTCAACAACTAAAGCTTCTGTTGTTAACATAGTAGCTGCCACAGATGCCGCATTTTGTAAAGCCGATCTTGTCACTTTTGTTGGATCAATAATTCCTCTCTCAATCATATCACAATACTCATTATTTAATGCATCAAACCCAAAAGCATCTTTTTCAAGATTTTCATAAATCTTATTAACAACTACTCCACCATCGACTCCAGAATTTTTAGCAATTTGTCTAATAGGTTCTTCAATAGCATTTAACACAATATTTGCACCAGTTTTTTCATCTCCTGATAAATTTTCTAAAAGTTTTTTTACTTCAGGTGATGCTTTTAATAGTGCAACCCCACCTCCAGGGACAACCCCTTCTTCACTTGCTGCCTTTGTCGCTGCTAAAGCGTCCTCTATTCTTAATTTTTTCTCTTTCATTTCAACTTCGGTTGCAGCACCAACTTTAATAACAGCAACTCCACCAGCTAATTTAGCAAGTCTTTCGTTTAATTTTTCTATCTCATAATCACTCTTTTGAACTTTTATTTGTTCTTTTATAGAATTTATTCTCGATTTTATTTTTTCACTATCTCCAGCACCTTCTACTATTGTTGTGTTATCTTTATCAACTTTAATATTCTTTGCTCTTCCTAACATATCTAAAGAAATATTTTTAAAATCCAAACCAAGTTCTTCAGAAATCAATGAACCACCTGTTAAAATAGCAATATCTTCTAACATAGCTTTTCTTTTTTCTCCAAAACTAGGGGCTTTAACCGCTACACAATTAAAAGTTCCTCTAAGTTTATTCAAAATCAAAGTAGTGAGAGCTTCTCCTTCAACATCATCAGCTATGATTAGTAATTTTGCTGACATTTTTACAATTTGTTCAAGCAAAGGTAATAATTCTTGTATGTTTGAAATTTTTTTATCGGTAATTAGTATATAAGGATCATCTAATTCGGCAACCATTTTATCATTGTTGGTACACATATATGGCGATAGATAACCTCTGTCAAATTGCATACCTTCAACAATTGATAATTCTGTTTTCATAGTTTGTGATTCCTCAACAGTTATTACTCCATCACTACCAACTTTTTCCATTGCTGTTGCAATTAATTCTCCTATTTCTTCATCACCTGCAGAAATTGATGCAACTTGCTTGATATCTTTTGTGTCTGTAACTTGCTTTGAAATTGCTTTAAGATTATCAACTATTCTATCTACAGCTTTAAAAATTCCCTTCTTTAAAATAATTGGATTTGCACCTGCTGCAAAATTTTTCATTCCTTCTCTTACTATCGCTTGGGCAAGTACTGCTGCAGTAGTAGTTCCATCACCCGCAACATCGTTAGTTTTAACACTGACCTCTTTTATAAGTTCTGCTCCCATATTTTCAAATGGATCATCAAGTTCTATTTCTTTTGCTATTGTAACACCATCATTGGTTATTAATGGTAATGCATACTTCTTTCCCAAAACAACATTTCTGCCTTTAGGACCAAGTGTTATTTTAACCGTATTTGCTAACACATTTACACCCTTTTCTAATGCTTTTCTTGCTTCAATTCCTTCTAAAATTTTTTTTGACATAAAAATCTCCTTTATTCTATAACTGCTAAAATATCTGGCTGTCTAACGACAACATATTTTACTTCATCTACAGAAATCTCTGTTCCTGTATATTTTCCATATAAAACTTTATCTCCAATTTTTACTTGCATACCAATATCTTTACCATCAGGACCTTTTCCACTTCCCACAGCAACAACCTTTGCAAGTTGAGACTTTTCTTGTGCTGCAGTTGGTAAAATTATTCCACTTTTAGTTTCTTTTTCATTTTCGAGTGGCAACAAAACAACTCTATCAAATAAAGGTTTTATTTTCATCATTTCCTCCTTAAACCTTAATAATATATGATAAAACTATTGATAATTCCTTTTTTATATACAAAATTTATACAATAATTACCATAATAATTATACTATTAAAACAGTAAATTAGCAAATTTTTTAACTAATATATATCTCATAGAATAGATAATTTTGTCATACATTATATTATATAAATTTAATAAGGAGCTAAATCAATATATAATGCCAACTTTTTTTAAAAAAAGAAAAAGATATCTAATAATTACATTATCTTTAGTTTTTACAATAGTTTGCTTAATAATTGCAAACTACCTATCTTTATTAGTCATAAAAACGAATAATAATGCAACAACTTTAAAATCAAATTCTTTTGAATTATATTTTCTTTGTCTAGGAAAATCTCAAGTTGAAAGCGAATCAAAAACAATTGCAAAAGATTTTCAAAACATCGGTGCTGGTGGATATGTATGGAAAAACGAAAATTATTATTATGTTGTAAGCAGTGTTTATGCAAATAAAAATGATGCTACTCTTGTTCAAAATAGTATTAAAACAAATCAAAACATTGATAGTGAAATTATATCAATAGATTTTAATAATATTGAACTTTCCGGAACGTTTAATAATGATGAATCAAAAATTTTAACAAAATCTTTAAACATTTTTCAAGAATTTTACCTTAATATTTATGATATAGCAATAAGTTTAGATACTTGTGTGTACAATGAAATTTCTGCAAGATTAGCCGTTAGCAATAATCACAATGCATTATCAACTTTACTAGCAAATTATGAAATAATTTTTCAAGAAAAAATGACTGGAGATGTTAAAATAATTTATGATTATTTAATCCAAGCGAACCAGATTAGTCAATCTCTATGTAGCGGAACTTTAGTTTCAACAAATCAAACTTATTCATCTCTTTTAAAATATAGGTATACTGAAATGCTTGCATTATACAAATCTTTTTCTTCATAAAAAAACACTTTAAAAAAGTGTTTTTTTATGAACCAAATTGTTGAGCATTTGATTCTTCTTGATTTTCAATAGTTATTTTTTGACAAGAAACTTCATAAGCTGTTCTTTCTTCGAATACACCACTTTCAATTTCCTTTTTATATTTTCTTGATTGTATTCTTCCTACTATATTAATTTTAGTGCCAACTTTTTGATTTTGTATAAACTTAGCATTTCGTCCCCACAATATACAAGGTATATAATCAGACTTGTTAAAATTAGGTCTATTCACAGCAATTAATATATCACAAATTTGCCTATTAAAAGGTGTTGTTCTATAAACAGGTTCTTTACAAATATAACCAGTTAGTGATAATTCATTCGTATTATCATCATTTTCGTTTACACTATCTAAAATCTCTTTCACAAAGAATGATAATATTAACCTGCTTTTTCCATCAACCAACCTATTATAACTTCTAAACTCACCAACAAAAGCAACCTTTTCTCCTATTTTTAAATTTAAGTTATATCCTTTAATCAATTTTTCTGATATGGTAAAAGGTAAAATATCTACAGTCTCTGACAGTCTGCCTACTTCTATTTTCCCCTCATAAAAATTTTCACCCTCTACCTCAAACTTGTTAAATTCATCTCCACATAATGTTCCTATTATCTTCCCTCTATTATTTGGTAACGAAATTGCTGTTGTATTATTCATTTTTTCTCCTTTTAATTTTTATGCTGAACACCATTTGCATCTATGTTAAAGTTCTCGCTGTAAATTAATTCTCCAACACTTGTAACTTTATAACCCTTCATTGTCAACCAATCCAAAGATAATCTTAAAGAATCTACAACATGTTCTGCATTATTGTGCATCAAAATGATTGATCCATTTTTTACCTTTTTCATAATTCTATCAGTCACCTGACTTGCAGATAGTCCTTTCCAATCAAGCGAATCAACATCCCATTGAATAGCTTTTAATCCAAGTTCGTCACAAACATTGATTAAATCATTATTATATGACCCGTATGGAGCTCTAAAAACTTTGATTTCTTTATTTATGATGTCAGTTATTTTTTTCATTGAAGTTGTAAGTTCGTTTTTCATTGTAGTTTTATCAAGTTTTACCATATCAGGATGAGTATTAGAATGAGTTCCTATTTCCATTCCTGCTTCATCTATAGCTTTTACCATTTCAGGATACTTATCAACCCAAAATCCAACAAGAAAAAATGTTGCCGTGCAATTATATTCCTTTAAAACATCTATAATTTCTTGAGTATAATCCGCACCCCATGCTGCGTCAAAAGAAATAGCTACTTGTTTCTCTTCTTTATCTACACTGTATATTGGAACTAACCTTGAAGATGAACCAAACCACACTTGAGCAGATGCCCCACCTTCAAAAGATATACAAAGCATAACTACAACAATTAACATTGCAAGAAATATTTTAATGGTTCTTGATTTGATTACACAAAATGGCATTACAAACCTCGCTTTTAATGATAATTTAATGATCAAATTTTACCAATGAGAAATTTGTAACAATAAAAACAAATGTTTTGAATATTGTCGAAATTTTTCATTTTCAAAGTATAATTATGATAAATAATTTAGTTATATGCTAAAAATTTAAAATTCGATTCAATTTTAATTTTTATAAAAAAAGTTGTGCTGTTAAAACACAACTTTAAAATTTTTCATCTATAATTCATTTGCTATTGAAGCACTATTGTAAGATTTATCAGAAGTAACCTCATCTCCAAACCAATCTGGAGCTTTAAATTTCTTCATTTGTTCCTCATTTTCAAACTCAACTTCTACTAAATTCAATTTTTTTGGTTGATGAAATACATTAATCTCACACTTTTTTGCACCCATAATAGGGATTGAATATCTATCCTTAACAATAGACTTTCCTTTCTTGAAGTTAGTTAAGAAATAATTAAACTCTTCTTCATTAATTTCTGTTTCATACTCTTCCCTAATGTTTCCTTCTCCATTTTTTTCAGTATAATAAAATTTTTTATTGTCAACACTTCTAACTCTTTTTTCTGTTTGTCCTATATCTAAATATGTTTGTGATATTCTTTTACAAGGCAAACCTAATTTTAATACTTCAGAACTTTTTAGAAGATATCTTCTTTCAAACTCAAAACCATTTTTCTTTTCATTATTATAAAATTTTAAAAGAGAAATGACAAAATCTGACACCTCTTTGACATATTTATCATTACTTTCAATCCTTTGATAAGGTATTTTCTTTTCATCTAACATTTTTAAAATATCGCTATTAACCTGCAAACTTTCTTCTTCTGTTTGGTATCTACCCTCTTTGACATATGGGAAATTTCTCTCTAAATAATAAACTAAATTATCATATCTACTATAACAATCCATAACTATTTTATCAAAATCAACAACATTATATTGAAAATCTTTATCAACAACATCATTATAATACATACTCAAAAGAAGTGGACTGTCTGTAATAATAACATTCACTTTTCCATAAACTTTTAACAAATTATAATTTTGATTTGCTAAAATAAACAACTGATCTTTTAATGTAAAATTTCTTCCTTCCCAAACTAATCCCTTTGCAAATTCTTCAACATATTCACAACTTATTCCATTCTTTTTTAAATAAGAAAACAACATGGTTGCAAATGTAGATTTCCCAGCTCCAGGTCCCCCCATTAAATTAATTACAATAGTTTTTTTCATTTCTACCCCCATTGCGTATTTTTTACGCTTTTGTTTAGTTTTTATAAACGCTTTTAAAAGCGTTATAAAATAATTTTATGATTGTCTTCGGTGCTAAAAGAATAAAGTTTTGCCGGTTTTTTTCCACTTTCACTTTCGTATAATCCCGTGTCCTCTATAATATTGTAAGATAACATTTTTTTTCTAAAGTTTCTTCTATCTATATTTTTATTTAAAATACTTACATATGCATTATACAACTGAGGAAGAGTAAATGTCTTTGGAAAAAGATTTTTTAAAATTATAGAGTCAAAAATTCTTTTTCTTAAATACTCAATGGATTTTTCTAAAATCTCTTTATGATCATATCCAAGCTCTGGAATCCTATCAATTTGAAACCAATCAGCATCTTTAGTCTTTGTCGTTTCCCTTAAAATTTTAACCTTTTTACAATCTATTACTCCCACATATGCAACAGCAAGCATTCTCATTAAAGGACTTCTATCTGGACGCGAAAATATGTTGAAAAACTCAAAATTAATATTTTTCAATCCTGTTTTCTCAAACATCTCTCTTTTCATTGCATCATCTGTTGTTTCATTGTTGTAACATGCACCACCTACTAAAATCCATTTATCTTTAAATGGTTCATTTTTTCTTTTAATTAAAAGAACTTTAAACTTACCATCTTCAACAGTAAAAAGTGATGTTAGCACATGTATACCCTGATTTTTATAAAGTGGATTATCTTTATTCATCTTTATTTCTTCCTCGACTCTATATATTATGCGTATTTTTTACGCATATGTCAAGTGTTTTTATAAAAAAAATTAAAAGATAAAAATCTTTTAATTTTTTTTGTTTAATTATTAAATCAATTTATTTATTGTAAAAAAGTTCTTCTTAATTATTTCATTACCAGTTGTTAGTCTTTCGCTTTCAGGTATTTTCTTTGTGTCTAATGGTAATATTTTTAAACCAAAATCTACCGCAAGAATTGCATTTTCATTTACACCACATACATAGAAAACATTTTTGCAGTTTTTTGCAAAACTTATATATTTTAAACCTTTGCGATATCTTTGTGCCAATGGAAATTGACTTACAGAAATCTTTTTTATATATCCATTCTCTGTAACAACAATAATATGAGTAAAGTCAATTTGAGAAGCAAAAATCACACTATCACCATCATCTAAATTAATTCCCCTTACACCATAAGAAATTCTACCTTGAATTGGAATATCACTTTTTTCAAAATTTAACGCCATACCTTGTTTTGTCAACATTAATATACTCTTGTCTTTTTTATCAATTTCAACGCTTTTAACCTCATCTCCTTCATTAAGTTTACAAGCTTGATAAAAAGGTTTATTTACTAGCATCTCTTTTACATCACTTCTTTTTACCATTCCACCTTTTGTCATAAAAAGTAAATTTCCCTGTTCAGGAAGCTTCATAATTGCAATTGGCATTTCATTTAGAGATGAAGCTTTTTCAATTGAAAGTAAACTAAATCCTTTATCTCTCCATTTACATTCTTTAATTTCTGAAACATTTCTTTTTATTGCATTTCCTTGACTAGTAAATATAATTATAGTATCTTTTGAAGAAAAAGTTTCCACTTGAATTGGGATATCGTTAATAGTAGAATTATCAGCAATTCCCTTTGTAGACATTGCATAATTTTTAGTTGTAACTTTTTTAATAGTATTTCCAGCAGATATTGCAAATATATAATTTTTTATCTCTTCATCATCTTCTTTAATACTTTCAAGTTTTATCTCTCCACTTCCAAGAATATAAGATTTCCTTGGATTATTATAACTTTTCTTAATTTCTAAAATTTCTTTTTTGACAACTTCATATTGTGCTTTCTTAGATGCTAAAATTTCTTCATATGCTTTTATTCGGTTTTTAAGTTCTTTGAGTTCCTCTTCCAATTTATTAACTTCTAGATGAACTAATCTTGCTAATCTCATATCCAAAATAGCTTGCGCTTGCTTTTCTGAAAGATTGAATTTTTCTTTTAATTTTTGTTTTGCCTCACTTATAGATGCAGATTTTTTAATGATTTTTATAACATCATCTATATTTTTTATTGCAATTAATAATCCTTCGACAATATGTGCTCTTTCTTTTGCTAAATTAAGGTCATATTTTGTACGTCTTACTATAATTTCTCTTTGATACTGTGCATAATATGAAATTATTTCTAAAAGATTTAAAAGCTTTGGTTTTCCACCTGCAATTGCAACCATATTAATTCCATAAGATATTTGCAAGTTTGTGGATTTAAATAAATATTCCAAAATTTTTTTAGGATCAGCATCTTTTTTGAGTCTTATAACAGCACGCATTCCATTTCTATCAGATTCATCTCTAATTTCTGTTATAACAGATAATTTTTCCTTGTTTGTTTCTTTTAATTCTGCGATTTTTTGTAAAAGTTGTGCTTTGTTCACTTGGTAAGGAAGTTCTGTAATAATTAAACTAGTTTTATCCCCATTTTTTTCAATATTAACTTTCGCTCTTATTATAATTTTACCTTTACCAGTTTGATAAGCTTGTGCTAATCCATCATCTACAGAAATTATTTCTCCTCCAGATGGAAAATCTGGTGCCTTTATAATTTTCATTAGTTGTTCAATTTTAATATTAGGATTGTTAATATAAGCAACTACACCATCTATCACTTCTCCCAAATTATGGGGAGGAATATTAGTAGCAACACCTACTGCAATCCCAGAAGCACCATTTATTAACAAATTTGGAAATCTACCAGGAAACATATCCGGTTCTTTTAAAGTATCATCAAAGTTTAAACTCCATCTTACAGTATCTTTTTCTAAATCTCTCATCAATTCTAATGCTAGAGGTGTTAATCGAGTTTCTGTGTAACGCATAGCAGCAGGACTATCACCATCAATTGAACCGAAATTTCCGTGTCCATCAACTAGCGGAGCTCTTAACACCCAATTCTGAGCCATTCTACACATTGCATCATAGACTGAACTATCACCATGAGGATGATATTTACCTAAACAATCTCCAACAATTCTAGCACTCTTTCTATAAGGTTTATCAGGTGTTACACCAAGTTCTAACATGGAATACAATATACGTCGTTGAACTGGTTTAAGCCCATCTTCCACTCTAGGTAATGCTCTATCCATAACAACACATTCTGTATAAGGTATCATAGAATCATGAAGAACTTCACTCATACTTTTATATATAATACCTTTTTCCTCTCCGCCACCACTACTCAAAATGTTATTATCTTCGTTGTTTATAGTTGTTTCAGAATTATCCTCTTCATATTTCATTTTTTCTTGCTCAAAATCATTATTTTCGTTTTGCATAATTTCTCCTAATCGTAATGTAAAACATAACTAAATCTTTTTATAATTTTTCAAAAAATCATCTTCCTTATCAAAATTTGCATATTCATTGATGTATGCTTTTCTGGCCTCAATATCATCTCCCATTAGAGTGGTAACCATTTTCTCAGCTTCTGCTGCATCTTCAATAGTAACCTGAATTAGATTTCGTTTTTCAGGATCCATGGTTGTTTCCCACAATTGTTCAGGGTTCATTTCACCAAGCCCTTTATATCTTTGTAAACTATAGTTTCTTCCAGCTCTCTCAATAGCCTGTGGTAATTCTGCATCAGAATAAACATATTCAACATAATCTTTTTTATAAACTTTATATAAAGGAGGAAGACCAATAAATACATGTCCATCATTTATTAATCCTCTCATATATCTAAAGAAGAATGTTAATAAAATCGCCCTAATATGTGCTCCATCTTGATCAGCATCACTTAAAATAATTACTTTGTTATATCTTAACCCGGATAAATCAAAATCCTCACCTATACCTGTGTTTAATGCAGAAATAATTGTTCTTATTTCTTCATTAGCAAGAACTTGATCTATTCTTTTTTTCTCCGCATTGAGAGGTTTTCCTCTTAATGGTAAAATAGCTTGAAATTTTCTATCTCGTCCCTGTTTTGCAGAACCACCTGCAGAATCTCCTTCGACAATAAACAATTCACAAATATCCCTATTTTTAGAGGTAGCTGCAGCTAGCTTACCAACAAGGTTGAAATTTTCTGCAGAATTTTTAGCTCTAGTTAACTCCTTTGCTTTTTTTGCTGCTTCTCTTACCTTAGCAGCACCTTTTGCCTTATTTACTATAATTTCAGCAGTTGTTGCATTTTTTTTATCTTGAAAAATTTTAGATAATTCTTTTATTGTTAAATTTTCTACTAATGTTTTTGCTTCAGGATTACCAAGTTTTGTTTTAGTTTGCCCCTCAAACTGAACATTGTTCATTTTAACATTTAAAACAACAGTAATTCCCTCTCTAAAATCTTCTCCTAATAGATTTTGTTCTTTTTCTTTAAGTATATTATTATTTCTTGCATATTCATTCATCACTTTTGTAAACGCAGATTTAAAGCCAGTTTCATGAGTTCCTCCCTCAATTGTTGGAATATTATTAACAAACGAAAAAGAATTTTCCGTATAACTATCTGTATAAATAAAAGATACTTGCAAGTCAAAATTCTTATCTTCTGCATGAAAATATACCGGCTTATTGAAAAGTTTATTTTTACCCTCTACAAGATATTCAACAAAATCAGAAATTCCACCCTCATAGTGATATATCTCTTGTCTTTCTGTGTTTAAGTCATTTAGTTCTATTCTTAATCCTTTATTTAAAAATGCCAATTCTTTTGCTCGGTTACATATTGTTTCAAAATTAAATTTTAAATTTCCAAACATATCACTATCTGGCAAAAAAGTAACTTTTGTTCCTGATTTATCAGTCTTTCCAACCATTTTCAATGGTTCTACAGGAATTCCACTATGCATCTTTCCATCTTCATCCATAAAAGAATGAAAAGCAATAAAATATTCTTTTTTATCTTTATAAACTGTTACATTACACCATTTTGACAAAGCATTGGTAACTGATGCGCCAACTCCATGCAAACCTCCAGAAAATTTGTAATTATCATTATTAAATTTTCCACCAGCATGTAAAGTTGTATAGACAACTTCAACACCAGATTTATGCAGTGTTGGATGATTGTCAACAGGAATTCCTCTTCCATTATCCTCTACAGTTGCTGATCCATCTGTATTTAGAGTAATTTTTATAGTATCCCCAAATCCATTAGAAATTTCATCAATTGCATTATCAACAATTTCCCATAATAAATGATGCATACCTTTTATTCCAGTTGTTCCTATATACATACCAGGACGCAACCTAACAGCATCTAATCCTTCTAAAACAACAATATCTTTAGCATTGTAATTCTTTTCAGTCATTAATTTCTCCTTGCAAAAAATTCTCCTATTTAATTATACCATAACAACCTTTTTTAAACAATAAAATTTTCAAAAATTGAACCAATAATAAAAACTTTGTTGTTTTGCATATATATGTATTATAATGAATAATTATAAATTATTTATATTTTAATATTTTTGCAGATTTTACATATGATATTTATGGAGATATTATGAAAAAAATAGTTTTTACAGGTGGCGGAACTGCTGGTCATGTTTATCCAACAATCGCAATAAAAGAAGAATTAAGAAATAACTACGAATTTCATTATATTGGTGGTAATGGTATGGAAAAGAACATTATTTCCTCTTTTCCTGATATAAAATATCATCAAATAAAAACTGTTAAACTACAAAGAAAATTTACTTTAGAAAATTTAATGATTCCTTTTAAATTAATAAGTTCAATTAAACAAACAAAAAAAATATTAAAAGAAATTAAACCTGATATCATATTTTCAAAAGGTGGATTTGTTGCAGTTCCTGTCGTGATAGCAGCTCATAAATTAAAAATTCCTGTTATAAGTCATGAGTCTGATTTATCTTTAGGGTTAGCAAACAAAATTATTTTGCATTATTGTGATAAAATGTGTGTGTCTTTCAAAAAAACTGAAGAATATAATAAAAAATGCATTTATACAGGGCAACCAATTCGTAATAATGTATTAAATGGTAATAAAAAAAATATAAAAAATAATTTTAATTTTGACAATAAAAAACCAAATATTTTAATTTTAGGAGGATCTAGTGGAGCAAAATTCATTAATGAAAAAATATGGGAAAATATTGAAATTTTGACAAAAAAATACAACATTATTCACATTACAGGTAAACAATCAAAAAATATAGTAAAACACGATAACTATTTTCAGATTTTTTATTCTGAAAATATAGGTGATTTAATTGATTTTGCCGACTTAATTATTTCGCGTGCAGGATCTGGTGCAATAAATGAATTTTTAGCCTTAAAAAAACCAATGTTACTTATTCCATTATCCAAAAAGTGTTCAAGGGGTGATCAAATAGAAAATGCTAAATTATTTTATAAACTAGGATATTGTGATATGTTAGAAGAAGATATTTTTAATAATGAAGAATTTATAAAAAAAATAGATCAATTATACATTAATAAAAATAAATTTATAACTAATATGACAAAATCAAAAGTTCCAAATGCGAATAAAAAAATAAAAGAATTAATAGAAATTAGATTAAAAAAAGAGGTCTAACCTCTTTTTTTAATCTAATTCACACTTAATCCATTGATTAATATCATCAGTTGTTGCCTTATTGTCTTTTACTTGACTTATCCATGCTATGCTTGGGAGTAATGTATTGTTTACCTTTCCCCAGTCTGTAAATGTTGTTCCTACTTTTGCTCTTTTTCCAGCTATATCTATTAAACAGCCATCTACTTTACTCACACTTCCGCTATATATTCCCTGTGTGGAATTTCCTGTTGCACTTGTTAAATATATTAGATTGTTTTGTATTATTGAATTGCTACTATATCCACTTATTGCTCCATATCTGTTTGATGAATATATCTCACTATCCTTTATTAAAACTCTTTCTATTGTTGTATTTGTTGCATTTCCTGCAACTATTCCTACATTATTATATCCGCTTACATTTGCTTTAGATATGTATACATTTTTTATTATTGCTCCTTCTTTTGTATATCCAAATAATCCTAAATCACTATACAATAATGTATTCTTTGCATCTTGTATCTTTGGTATTGTCAGTCCTAT
>CALWTS010000039.1 GCA_944384535.1 uncultured Clostridia bacterium | reverse complement strand
AAGTCCTATCCATCACCAACAGAAGAAGAAAAATTAATAAAAGAAAGAAAGAAGAAAAAGATAATATGGACTAGCATAACAGCGGGAATAGTAGCAATAGTAACAATGATATTACTATTGATTTTTTTAATACCAAGAGAGACAAAGTATGAAATAGAATTAAACTCGAATATAACAGGAGTAGTATTAAATGGACAAGGTGAGTACAAAGATGGAGAAAAGGTAACGATAGTAGCGGAAGAGATAGAAGGCTATAGATTTGTAGGTTGGAGTATCAATGGAAACATAATTTCCACAGAGAAAGAATACACCTTTGTAATAGGCGAGGATACAAAGGGAACATATGTAGCGAACTATGAAAAATTATATGAAATAAATATAGTAAATGGAAAAGAAGAAAATGTCACAGAACAAGATTACATATTAGGTGATGAAGTAAGATTAGTAGCAGAAGAGATAGAGGGCTATAGATTTATCGGTTGGGAATTTGAAGAAAATATAATAAGCGAAGAGAAAGAATATACATTCAAATTAACAGAAGATAAAATAGGAACATACACAGCAAAATATCAAATAATAGAATATACAGTAACACTCGAACTATCAGATGGAGAGATAGAAGGAGAAAGTGAATTTAATTATACAATAGAAAGTGAAGATATCACTCTTGCAAGACCAACAAAAGAAGGATATGAATTTATAGGTTGGACATGGGAAGGCCAAACAGAGCCACAAAAAGAAGTAACAATAGAGAAAGGAACAACTGGCAATAAAGAGTATGTAGCGAATTGGAAGATTAAAATATATACAATAACCATACAAGAGAATGAAGCTTATGAAATAATCAAGGAAGATGATAAAGCAGAATATGGTGAGGAGTACAAATTTAAGATAGTATTAAAAGAGGCATATACACAAAGTGATATACTAGTAAAAGAAGAAGGACAAACGATAGAAATAGGAGAAGACGGGTATTATACAATAAAGAGAGTAACTAAGGATACAACAATAACAATAGAGGGAATAAAGAAGAATACATATAAAATAACATGGCAGAATTATAACGGAATAGAATTGGAAGTTGATGATAGTGTAGAATATGGAACAATGCCAACTTATGATGGCGAAACTCCAACAAAAGAAAGGGATGAACAATATGAATATATTTTCGATGGATGGGATAGTCAAATTACAACAGCCACACAAGACAAGGTTTATATTGCTCAATTTAGACAAGAAGTAAGAAGTTATAATATTTTGACAGAAGATATAGAAAATGGTACTATTATGGTTAATTCAACTGCCAAAATAGGAGATGAAGTAGATGTTTTTGTTAAACCAAATGATAATTATTATATATCAAAAATCTATTATACAGCAGGTGATGATACAATTAGGCACTCTTTAAAAAATATAGAAACAGATAAATATTCATTCACAATGCCAGCAGAAAATGTAAATATTTTTGTTCAAATCAAAACTATGATACTAGATGATTTTGTATTTGAAAATAATGTATTAACTTTATACAAAGGAGCTGATTTTGAGGTCGACATTCCTTCTGTTTATTCTTCTAAAACAATAAATGGAGAGAATAAACTTATAAGAGGTGCAACCGGAGAAAATCCAACAACTGTTACAGCTATAGGGGAAAATGCTTTTTTTGAAAATATAAGTAATATAAATGTTGTAAGTATAAAAATACCAGAAACTATAACTTCAATTGGTAGAAACGCATTTGGATATTGTTTCTCTTTGGTTGAAATTATTAATGAAAGTAATATTGATATTTTATCTAATGGAGAAGAATATGGCTTGATGTTTAGAGAAATTGAAGGACTACCTGCCGTACATACAAATATTCAAATATTGGAAAATGATTATCAAAGTTCAATATTTAGATATGAAAATTATCTATTTAAAAAATATGATAATAATACTTATACATTGATAAAATATGTTGGTGATAATTATGAATTTGATTCAAATGGATTGATTATAGATGATGAAGGGGAATCAATAATAGATATTTCTTTGCCAACAGTACTACCAACATGGTGTGAAACAAATAATTATAATATTGGGGCAGCAGCATTTTCTTTTAATGGAAAAATAAGAAAAGTTGTAATTCCTGAAAATGTTACAGATATGGCATGTATGACATTTTCATATTGTTTGATGCTTGAAGAAGTAGATATAAAAACAAACAGTATAAAAGAGTTCGGTTATGGTACTTTCGCTGTGACTGCATTAAAGGAAATTGAAATTCCAAAATCAGTTACTAAATTAGGTGTTGCTGCTTTTGAAAATTGCAATAATTTAGTGTCAGTCACAATTCCTGCCAGCATTGAAGAGATGAAATGTTCTTTTAGGCGATGTGCAAATTTAGAAAGTATTATTTTTGAGGAAGGAAGTAAATTAAAAGAAATATCAAGTGAAGAATTTTCAGAATGTAAAAAATTAAAATCAATTACAATTCCAAGTAGTATAGAAATAATAGGAGCAAATGCGTTTGATAGTTGCGAATCGTTAGAGGAAGTTATTTTTGAGGAAGAAAGTAAATTAATAAGTATTAATGATTTAAGTTTTAGAAAGTGTTCAAAATTACAAACTGTTGTATTTGATAATGAATATCTATTTACAAATAGTACAGATTCTTGGGAGTTATTTAAAAATGTATTAACTATTAAAGTTAAAGATACAATTACCGCAATGGCTAGTGATTTTATTCAAACAAACTATGAATGTATAGGAAATGAAAATGGTTATAATATTTATAAAAAAACATTTATTATTTCTAAAGATATTCCTGTTGGTGGAGAAATTACTTGCAGTTTGAATCAATGTTTAGAAGGAACAGAAGTTGAAGTTACAGTTACAGCAAACGATGGATATTATTTAACTAACGTTTATTATGTAATTGATGGACAAAGTGATAAAAATATCATAACAAAAAATGAAAGCGGAAAATATCTATTTACTATGCCTCAAGGAAATGTTAAAGTATATGCTGATTTTGGACAAGAAATAACAGGATTTGAATTTAATGGAAATACTTTAGTTACTTATAATGGTGATAGTTCAATTGTAAATGTACCACAATCTTACTCTATTGTTAACATTTAGGGAGTAAATAAAATAGTAGAAGGTGAAGAAATATTAGTTAGCAAAATTGGAGATAATGCTTTTAAGGAAAATACAACTATTACCAATGTAATATTACCTAAAACAATTACTGACATAGGACAAAGTGCTTTTTCAATGTGTAGTAGTTTAGAAGAAATTAATTTACCAGAAGATTTAAAAACTATAGGAGAAATGGCTTTTGCCTTTACTAAAATCAATAATTTAATTATACCAAAGAATGTTACAGAAATTGTTGGAATATGTTATGCGTGTACTAATTTAGAAAACGTTTCATTCGCAGAAGAATCCCAATTAAAAACAATAGGTGCAAGTTCTTTCATTATGTGTAGTAAATTGACTTCAATTATTATTCCTTCTTTGGTTACAGAAATAGGTTCAGGAGCTTTTTACAGTTGCACTAATTTAAAAGAAGTAGTATTTTCTTCATCAATAGAAAAAATTGAAAGTGAAGCATTTTATGCAAGCGGTATTGAAACTTTAACATTTGGAAACACTTCAAGTTTGGCAATAATTGGTAATGAAGCATTTCAAGATTGTCCTAATTTAACGACAGTTGTCATTCCAGAGACTGTAAATTCTATTGGAGAATCTGCCTTTGCTGGATGTAGCAATCTTATAAATGTATCTTTTGAAGATAATATACAACTTTTATCTTTATATCAATTTGTTTTTAGTAACTGTACAAGTTTAGAACAAATTATCATACCAGAATCAGTAAAATATATTAATCCTAATGTCTTTAATGGTTGTTCAAAATTAACATATATTTATTTTGAAAATAAAACTGGCTGGAAAGTATCTGAACAAGAAATTACGGAAGAACAATTGACTCCAGCAAATGCTGCTTTGCTATTAAAGGAAACGTATTTAAGTAAGGTTTGGACAAGACAGGAGATATAGAAATATAATATTTACATTAAATTGAAATTTATGAAATAAAAAGGGACTTTACTTATAATAAGTCCCTTTTTAAATATTTAAAAATAATATACTATTTAAAGTTTCTTTATTTAATTTCATCATCATTTAAATTTTCATTAGTAATATCTATTGTTTCAAATTGTGATTTCTTATTTTCTTTTGCATGTTCTTTTAGTAACTCTGTTTTTATTGTTTGAAGCGCAGGGCTTAAATTTAAAATAAATGTTTGAGGATTAATTAATCTTTTATTTTCATCCCACAATGTATCTAGTTGAAGTTGAACATATCTTCTTTTTTCATCAATACCTCTTCTTTTACATATTATTTCTCCATTTTCCATCATTTTCTTTCTAATTTTGTATGGAGTATACTCTTTTACAACCTTATATTTCCAAACGGCATCAGGGGCTTGTAATTTAATAGGTCCATGTGGCATAGGTTCATCAAATAATCTTACTTGATCACTGATAATTTTTCCATTAGAATCATATAATCTCACTATATCTTTAAAACCAGGATTAGTAACTTTTTCTACATTATCTGAGATTTTAATTTTTGGCTCTAAAACTCCTTCTTTTTCTATTGCACACAATTTGTATACACCGCCAAATACAGGATTTGATTTAGCAGTTATAAGATTTTCTCCAACACCAAAACTATCAATTGGAGCACCTTGATTTATTAAATCAGTTATTATATATTCATCAAGAGAGTTTGACACACATATTTTGGCATTTGTTAGTCCTGCTTCATCCAACATTTTTCGTGCTTTTTTGGTTAAATATGCAAGATCACCACTATCAATTCTTATACCAGCTAAAGTTTTTCCCATTGGTTCTAAAACTTCTTTAGCAACTTTTATTGCATTAGGAATTCCGCTATTTAAAGTGTCATAAGTGTCAACCAAAAGAGTTGCGTTATCAGGAAATGATTTTGCATATGCGACAAAAGCATCATATTCACTGTCAAAACTTTGTACAAAGCTATGTGCCATTGTTCCTAAAACTTTAACACCATAATCTTTTCCAGATTGTGTACATGCCGTTCCTACTGCGCCAGCAATATACGCATCAACTGCACCATCAACGGCAGCTTCACTTCCTTGAGCTCTTCTTGTTCCAAATTCCATTACACCTCTACCTTGAGCTGCTCTTACTATTCTTGATGCTTTAGAAGTAATTAATGATGATCTATTAAAAAGAACAAGTAGGGCAGTTTCGACTAGTTGTGCTTGAATAAGGGGAGCTTTGATTGTTATAACAGGTTCATTTGGAAATACTATTGTTCCATCAGGAACCGCATATACATCGCCAGTAAATTTTAATTCACTCAAATATTCTAAATAATCTGAAGAAAAGATATTTAAAGATTTTAGATAATCTATATCTTCATTTGAAAAATGAAAATCCTTTAAAAAATCTAGGCATTTATCTACACCATTTGCAATTACAAAACTAGCTTTATCAGGACATTTTCTAAAAAACAAATCAAAACAGCAAGTTTTTTCATGAGTATTATTATTGAAATATCCTTGTCCCATTGTTAATTCATAAAAATCTATAATCATATTATTCATTTTCTTGTTCTCCTTTTTTTAAAACTGTCAAAATATCTTGTTGTCCAGTTGGAACAACATATTTTATATTGTTAAGATTTTCTCTAATATCTGTTCCATGAATATTAATCTTGTTTCTGTCTATTTCTACAAATATACATTCAGGAAAATATTTTTCATTTAACATTTTATAAGAAGCATCAGCATATTTGGCAGTTATTTTAATTGGTATTTTTTCTTTAAAATTTTTTGACCACATTTCATAATTTTTAGGATCAATTCCTTTTTCGTCAAAGAAAACGAAATTTACATTAGGATAATTTTTGTAATAATCTCTTAACCATTGTAATCTTTTAAGCGCAGAAAAATATGGAAATCCTACTTTTTTACATTTTTGCTGTGAAAGTTCTTGGTCTTCAGCTAAAACTACTACAACATTTTCGCATTCATCTATCATTTTATTTATGACGCTTAAATGACCAATGTGAGGAGGTAAAAATTTTCCTACAAAACAACCAACTTTATATTTTCTCATAAGTCACCTCTTTCAAGCTTATCTATTCTGCTTTGTAATTCTTGAATTTTTTGTTGTGATAAGAAATTTCTTAATTGAAGTTTTGATTGAGCACCAAATTTTTTACTTGTTAGAAGTTTTTCCAATTCATCTAAAGTAACAGGAACTATTTTAATATCTTCAGATTTTTTTAATTTTGTTTTTTTGTCTAAAACTACTTCTGCTTGATAAAAGTCTATATTCTCATCACTCATACCTACAGATGTATATGCAGGTGTTTCTGCTCTATGAATTTTGACAACGCTTGCTCCGATTTCTTCTTCAAGTTCTCGTATTGCGCTTGCTTTACCATCTTCTCCTTCATCAATTAACCCAGAAGGAATTTCGTAAACATAATCACCAACAGGATATCTATATTCTTTTATAAGGTATACAATAACTTCATTTCCAACTAGTTGATATGGAAGAACATTTACTGCATCGACTTTTAGTGAGGGTTGGCAAATTTCGGGAATTTCTTTTCTTGAAACAATCTCATAAGTTATTAATCCATTTTCAGTTTCAAATTTCGCCTCAAATAGATTTAAATGTTTTTGATCTGTTATCTTTTTTAAACTAATTAATTTCTTTTTTTTAATATCTTCTTTTCTTTCAACAATAATACCTATTTTTTCAAATTCATCTAGAACCTGTTTATTTACTTCATCAGCATTATGATTAGGGGCATTAAAAGTGTCTATACAATCTTCAGATACGCAAATTGTTGTATCAATTTTAGAATTGGTGAAGTATTTAACTAAACTTTGCAAAAAATCCCTTACACAAATATCAGAGCAACAACCAACAACATCAATTTGACTGAATTGGTTTTCTTTTAAAATTTGTTGAAAGTCTGAAGTTTTAAATCCATTGGTTGTATTTTTATCGATTATTATCATATCCGGCTTAAATGGTAACAACTCATCAATCAGTTCACTTTCATGTGTTCCTTTTACGCAATGCAAAGGGTAAGTTTTAAATTCTTCATCGTTTTTTTCATGACAATCTCTAAAAGCTATAACCATATCTCCATGTGCAATAGCATTGGATATTTTCTTTTTTATAGGTGCAGTGATTCTATTTATGTTTTTATCTGATAAGTTTCCCTCATTTATAAAACCATTAACCATATCAACGACAACTAATAATTTTTTCATTTATAACCTCCTGATATTATTAATGTGATAATATCATAAAAATAATATTATGTCAACAGATTTTATAATATTCTTGACAAATTTTTATCAAAATGTTATTATCATATTGAAAATAAATATTTTAAAAGGAAAAAACATATGGTTGAAGAAATAAAAAAAATAGAAAAGTTCATACAAGATTATGTTAATGCTGCAAAATCTCAAGGGGTTGTGATAGGCATGAGCGGGGGAAAAGATAGTTTAATTTGTGCAAAATTATGTGTTGAAGCTTTGGGGAAAGATAAGGTTTTGGGAATAATTATGCCAAATGGCGAGATGAAAGATAAAAATATTGCCAAAAAAACTTGTGAACTTTTAGGGATTAGATATTATAATTTGAATATAGGTGAAATTTATAAAAGTTTTATAAAACTTACTCAAACTGTATTAGAAACAGAAAATAAAGAATTATCAACAGTTACTACTTTCAATGTACCACCAAGAGTTCGTATGGCTTGTCTTTATTCTATTGCAGGAAGTTTAAATTATTTAGTTGTTAATACCTCTAATCTTTCTGAAAAAGAAATTGGATATACAACCAAATGGGGAGACAATGTTGGAGATTTTGCACCAATTCTTGACTTTACTAAAAGTGAAGTTGTCGAAATTGGTTTAGCATTGGGACTGCCAAAAGAACTTGTAGTAAAGGCACCAGATGATGGTTTGTCTGGGAAAACAGATGAAGATAAAATTGGTTTTAGTTATAATGAGTTAGATTCTTATATTAGGACAGGAGAAAAAGGACAAAATTTTGATAAAATATCTGATATGCATAAAAAATCGGAACATAAAAGAAAAGGTGTAATTTATTATGAGAATGATCGAGATAATTTCTTTGAAATTTAATTGTTAAGGAGGAATTTATGGTTGAAGAAGAGGATTATCTAGAACTTTATAGTGATAGTGAATATGAAAAACCTTCAGTCAGTGTTGACACCGTTATGTTTAGGTTAAAAGAGGTTGCATCAAATAATTATAGAAAACTTCCTAAAAAGAAAATGCAAGTATTTCTTTCGCAGAGAAAGTTTCCTCCCTTTGAAAACAAATATGGTATAATTGGAACTTTTATAGATTTGAAATATGATATTGAAACAAGTATGAAGTTATGCGTAAAAAATAAGACAAATGCAGAGAATTATTATTACGAACAATTATATACTTTTGGTGAAAAACAAAGAGATCCTAGAACGCGAGTATTATCTATTAGTTATATGTTACTTTTTAATCAAAATGAAAAACTTGAAAATGGAAAATGGTTTAACATAGATATTAAAGAAAGTGAACAAAGATTAGAAGAAAGAGAAAATGGTTATGTATTTACCAAAGATGTATTTTTACAATTATCAAATGATGGTGAAATTTTAAATAATCATCTTCAAGTTCAAATCATAAAAAATAATGTTAATACCTTAAAAAAAATAAACATTATTCATTCAGATTTGGCTTTTGACCATTGTATTATCATTTATCATGCGTGGGATAGGTTAAAAAACAAACTAGAATATACTGATATTATTTTTAGTCTTTTGGACAACAAATTTACTTTAACTGAACTTAAAAATAGTTACGAAGAAATTTTAGGAGAAAAACTACTAGATGCGAATTTTAGAAGAAAAACATCGCGTTTAGTATTACCGTTAAATGAGTTTACAAAGGAAGCTGGACATAGACCTTCACAACTTTTTAGGGCAAATTATAATTTTAAAAATAAAAATATTGATTAATTTTTTATTAAAACGATATTTGTATAGTAATACAAATATTGTTTTTTAAAAAACGTTTGACATAAAATTTTTTAAAGTTGTATACTACCTATAGATAGAACAAATAATATAAAAGACAAAAGAAAAAGGGAGAGAGAAGATATGAAAGAAGAGAAGTCCTATCCATCACCAACAGAAGAAGAAAAATTAATAAAAGAAAGAAGAAAAAGATAATATGGACTAGCATAACAGCGGGAATAGTAGCAATAGTAACAATGATATTACTATTGATTTTTTTAATACCAAGAGAGACAAAATATGAAATAGAATTAAACTCTAATATAACAGGAGTCGTATTAAATGGACAAGGTGAGTACAAAGATGGAGAAGAGGTGACGATAGTAGCAGAAGAGATAGAAGGCTACAGATTTATCGGTTGGAGTATCAATGGAAACATAATATCCACAGAGAAGGAGTACACTTTTGTAATAGGCGAGGACACAGAAGGAACATATGTAGCGAACTATGAAAAATTATACGAGATAAACATAGTGAATGGAAAAGAAGAAAATGTCACAGAACAAGATTATATATTAGGTGATGAAGTAAGATTAGTAGCAGAAGAGATAGAGGGCTATAGATTTATCGGTTGGGAATATAAAGAAGAGATAGTAAGCGAAGAGAAAGAATATACATTCAAATTAACAGAAGATAAGATAGGAACATACACAGCAAAATATCAAATAATAGAATATACAGTAACACTCGAACTATCAGATGGAGAGATAGAAGGAGGAAGTGAATTTAATTATACAATAGA
>CALWTS010000038.1 GCA_944384535.1 uncultured Clostridia bacterium | reverse complement strand
CTCAGGTTAGCGTTTATATATTACCATATTTCTTTTATTTATGTCAACACTTTTTTTAAACTTTTTTCACTTTTTTACTCTTTTCTTCCACTATCCTACGACACTCCACCCCGCGTTGTAGCTCTTTATTTGATTAAAAAAAAGAATGTTTAAAATTTTTAAACATTCTTTTTACGCACAAAAAGAGAGGTTTTAATCCTCTCTTCTTCTTATAGTTCAGGTTCTTGTTCTTTTATTTTACCAGCGATATCAAGAGTTTTTGGATTTTTACTAATTTGCCCTTTTTTCGCAACTATTCTATTTTTAAGAAATTCTTCAATGCTATAATCTAGTTTTGTCATATCGACCTCCATCAACTTGTCTATATGATAGCATATTTTTTTCTAAATGTAAATACCTTTTTTTAAAAAATTTGTTACATTTTAGAAGGTACATCAATTGCTAAAATTTTTAAAGCCTGATTAATTTTATTTTTAACTAACATTAACATTGCAATATAACTATTTTTGACGTTCATATCACTTTCATTAATCACGCTATAATTATTATAGAAATTGGAAAAAGCACTGCATAAATTATACGTTGCCAAACACAATGGAGCTAATGTTTTGTTTGCATAACATAGTTCATATGAAGAGTTTAATTTAATTATATTTTTAACAACTTCTGCCATCTCGTCGTTATAAATAGAGAAATATCGTGGGTTGACCTTTCCAGTCTTTTTCAAAATAGAATTAATTCTTACTGCTGTATATTGCAAGTAAGGTCCTGTTTTCCCTTCAAAAGCCATAAATTTATCTAAATCTAAGATATAATCTTTGTCAACATTATTTAAAAGATCCCCAAATTTCATTGCACCAACTCCAATTTTAAGTGCGAGACTTTTAGAAAATTCTACACCATTTGAAAGAAGTTTTTCTCCAGCTTTATTCATCAATAATTCAATAATATCTTCTAACTTTATTGTGTCTCCAGAACGTGTTTTAAATGGTTTTCCATCTTTACCATTAATTGTTCCATTGCATATATGTGTGAGTTTTTGACTTTCCGGAGAAATTCCAGACATTTTACAAACGCGAAAAACTTGAGTAAAATGCAGTTTTTGTCGTTGATCAGTGATGTATTCAATTCTTGATATATTTGGATATAATTTGTTTCTCATATATATCGTTGCAATATCAGTTGTAGCATATAAAGCAGAGCCGTTATATTTTTTTATTATGACAGGTGGCATAGGATTTTTGAATCTTTGCACCTTATTTTCGTTTTCATTAATAATTGGAATATTTTCATTTTCATTTGCAACATCAACAACTAAAGCATTATCGCTTACACGAGTTAAGCCTTTTTTTACAATCAAATCTATTGAAGGTTTGATATAATTTGCACAATCACTTTCACCACACCATAGATCAAACTCAGCTCCCAACTTTTTATAATTAGATTTAATCTTTTTTACAGAGACACTCTTTATTTCTTGATAAATTTGATAAAAAGGTTCTTCTTTGTTTTGAATTTTTAATGTCCAATCTTCAGCTTTCTTTTTGAATTCTTCATCGCTATTTTTTCTGCTCGAAGCTTTAGGATAGGCAATATTTAACATTTCTAAAGTAATTTTCTTTTTTTTGTTAGATTTTCCAAAATAATAATCAAGCACACCATCTTCATATAATTGCAACTCATTTAAACCCATTTGCAATCCCCAATCCCCAAGGTGAACATCGCAAACAACAGTTTCTCCTAAAAATTTGTAAAGTCTTTTTAAACTCTCTCCGACGATCGCAGGTCTTAAATGCCCTATATGTAGAGTTTTTGCAACATTTGCACCACCATAATCCATAAACACTATTCCATTGCTTTTATGTTTTAAAATTCCATCTTTTCCATTTCTTAAAAATTTTCTGCCAATTTCTGATAAAAAAGAATCTGTCATTTTTATATTTATAAAAGCAGGTTTTGCAACTTCAAAAATAAAATCCTTGTTAAAACCTATATTACTAACAACCTTTTGTGCAAATTCTAATGGACTTAAATTGTACTTTTTCGCAAAAGAAAAGCTATCATTACATTGAAAATCACAGACTTTAGGAAGATTAGAAAAAGATATGGAAAAATTTTCATTAAAACCTTCTTTTTTTGCAGCATTGTTTAATATTTTTTCTATTTTTTCAAAAATCATTAATTTCTCCTAACTTAATTAATATCTCTTCTTGCTTCTAGTGCTTTAGCTAAAGTTACTTCATCAGCGAACTCTAAATCACTGCCAATTGATATTCCTTGTGCAATCCTAGTCACTTTAACACCTAGCGGTTTTAAAATCTTTGCAATATATAAAGCTGTAGCATCGCCTTCTACATCTGGGTTTGTAGCCATAATAACTTCTTCAATATTATCATCTTGAACACGTTTTAATAATTCTTTAATTTTAATATCATTTGGACCTCTATTTTCTAAAGGACTAATAGTACCAAATAAAACATGATAAACACCATCATATGTTTTAACTTTTTCCATTGCCAAAACATCTTTTGGTTCTTTTACCACACAAACTATTCTTCTATTTCTTTTTTGACAAATAGGACAAATTTCCTGATTTGTAAAATTTCCACAAATCTTACAGAATCCAATTTTTTCTTTTACTTCTAATATTGTTTTAGCAAAAATTTGAGCTCTTTCTTTTTTCCCCTCAATAATTGAAAAAGCATATCTTTGAGCTGTTTTAAATCCAACTCCTGGAAGTGTCCTAAACTGTTCAATCAATTTTTCAATTAAATCATCATTCATTTTACATCATTCCTGGAACGTTTGGCATTGTTTCTTTTTCTTTTCTACTTATTTGTCCTAAACAATCATTAATAGCTGAAACAATTAAATCTTCCAACATCTCGACATCATCAGGATCAACAACTTCTGGTTTAATAGAAATAGATTTTAATGTTTTATCACCCATCATTTTAGCTTCAACCATGCCGCCACCGACACTAGAAGTAAATTCACTTTCTTCTAATTCTTTTTTTGCTTTAGCCATTTCCTCTTGCATTTTTTGAGCTTGACGCATTAACTGATTTAGATTTGCACCCCCAAATCCACCGAAATTACCATATGCCATTTTATTTTCCTCCTTTAACAATTAAATAATCACCAAACATATTTTTTAATTTCTCAATATCTTCTTCCTCGGCACTTTTTTGATTAGTTTTTATTTTTAGTTTTAAATTAAAATCAAAACCTTGCCACCTAATAGCGTTTTTGATTTCATTAATACCATCTTCTAATAAGTTTATCATCATTCCATCAGAGACATTTATAATGAAATCATTATCTCTTAATTCTACATCTCGAATATCCCCACATGCAACATGCAATGCTATTTCTTTTTTTTCTCTCAAATATAAAACAACTTTTCCCCAAATAGTTTTAGCAGATAATTTTGAATTATCATAATTCATTTTTAGTTTTTTTTTGCATCGACATCGTTAAAATTCATCACAGCAGATAATGTTAAAGTTTCAAGCAATAGTCTTGGAGATAACGTATACCTTAACTCATTCTCCGCACTACCAAAAATCTGCATATAATTAATTAAATCTTTTTCATTAAATAATTTTGATTGATTTAACATTTTTTCTAAGACATCATCAGTAAGATTTAAAATTTGATTTGGGTTTTTACACGATTTACAAATTAAAAGATTTCTAGAATATTTAGATAAGTCTCTCACGAATACTGATAAATTTTTACCATTTTCATCAATAGAATTAATTAATTCAAGAATTTTTCCAATTTCTTTTTTAGAAAGTAAATCAAAGTACTCCAAAAGTAAGTCATGATCAGTTGTTCCTAGCACTCTCATTACTATATCTTTTGTTATCTTTTCATTAGAAAAAGATACAATGCAATCAGCTATTGATAAAGTATCTCTTACACTACCCTCGCCAGCAACTGCAATTAACTTTAACGCTTCATTTTCATAATTAATATTTTCCTTTTCAAAAATATTCTTTAATAAAACAACTAAATTTTGAATTGAAACAAGCCTAAAATCAAAGCGCACACACCTAGACAGTATAGTTGCTGGTAATTTATGCGCTTCAGTTGTTGCTAAGATGAAGATAACGTGAGCGGGAGGTTCTTCTAATGTTTTTAACAAAGCATTGAAAGCACTATCTGTAAGCATATGTACTTCATCTATAATATAAACTTTATATTTTGCACCAACAGGTAAAAACTTAACTTTTTCTCTTATTTCTCTTATATCATCAACTCTATTATTTGAAGCAGCATCTATTTCTATTATATTAATATCATTTTGACTTTCTAGCCTTTTACAAGTATCACAATTTCCACAAGGAGAACCATTAATATTGTTTTCACAATTAACAGCTCTTGCAAAAATTCTTGCAATAGATGTCTTTCCTATTCCTCTAGATCCAGTAAAAAGATATGCATGTCCTATTTTGCCAGAAATAATTTGATTTTGCAAAGCTCTTGTAATATGCTCTTGTCCAATAACATCATCAAATGTTTTTGGTCTATATTTTCTATATAACGATAGATGTTCCATTTTTGCTCCTGTGTATATTATACTAATCTGGTCCAATTTTAGCAACAAAAAAATCGGCTCTTTTGCCGATTTTTAGAATAATTTAATATTAATCACTAACAGATGTAATAAGTTGTAAAAATCCACTAGGCTCAAGTGAAGCACCTCCAACAAGAAAGCCATTAATATTTTTTACTTTGCTTATTTGTGAAATATTTTTATTGTTAACACTTCCTCCATATACAACGCAAATATTTTTACCAGCATTTAATGAAAAATCTTGTGCAATAACTTTCCTTATAACATCAATACTATTTGAAATTTCTTTTACTGTCGGAATTTTTCCTGTTCCAATTGCCCAAATAGGCTCATAGGCAATAATTATATTTTCAAGTTCATTTTCATAAATCCCTTTTAAACCTTCTTCAAGTTGCTCTTTTAAGACATCTGCAGTTTTAAGCGTGTTTTTTTCTGCTAAACTTTCACCAATACATAAAATAGAGGTAAGTCTATTTTTTAAAGCCATTTTAATTTTTTTATTTATAAGTTTATTGTTTTCTTTAAATTTAGATCTACGTTCACTATGACCAATAATTACAAAATTAGCCCCAGCATCTTTAATCATGCTACCACTAATTTCACCAGTACAAGCCCCCTCATCTTCATCACTAAGATTTTGTGCCCCTAATTGAATATTTGTATTTTGTGTCAAATATTTACCAATCGTTAAAGAAGTAAATGGTACACAAAAAATTAACTCATGCTTAAAATCAGAAGATTTTGGAACAATATTCATAAAATAATCCAGCGTTTGTGAAGGAGTTTTATTCATTTTTAAATTTGCAATAATTTTCATTTTATTTTCTCCTGTATTACTTCAATGCAAGGAAGTGTGCCATCTTCTAAAAATTTAAGAGTAGCACCACCACCAGTTGAAATGTAATCTATTTTTTTATCTAAATTAAATGAATTAAGTGCCGCTACACTGTCACCGCCACCTACAACTGTATATCCTTTTGTCTCTGCAATCGCCTTGGCTATTTCGAAGGTACCCTTTTTAAACTTTTTATTTTCATACATTCCCATCGGTCCATTCCAGAAAACTTGTCCTGCTTTTTCAATTTCATTTTTAAATATTTCAATTGTTTTAGGACCAATATCGTATCCAACCATATCATCAATCATGTTGTCAACTATTATCTTCTTTTCTTTTTTATCAGTTTTGTGAACACAAACATGATCGACTGGTAAAAGTAAGGTTTTCCCATTTTTTTTAGCTTTCGTTAAAATTTCTTTTGCGATACTTACACTATCAGGATAAAAAATTGATTCACCAATTGAAATTCCCATCGCAAATAAGAATGTATATGCCATAGCACCGCCAATAAGTATTATATCTGCTTTGTCAATAAATTTATTTAAAATTTTAACTTTTGTTTCTACCTTTGCACCACCAAGAACGGCAACGAAAGGTTTTTTAGGATTGTCCATAGAATTTGATAATTCTATAATTTCTTTTTCCATCAAAAGCCCTATTGCATTAGGCAAAATTCTCGCAACACCATAATTTGATGCGTTTTCCCTATGTGCAACACCGAAAGCATCATTAACAAAAATACTTCCCAAAGAAGCAATTTCTTTTGCAAATTCCATATCACACTTTGTCTCACCCTCATAAAATCTTGTATTTTCAAGTAATAAAACATTTCCATTTTTTAAATGCTTTATTTTTTCTTTTACTTCATCACCAATAGTTTTATTACAAAAATCAACATTACAATTGAGTTCTCTCATTAAAAACAAAGAAATTGGCCATAAAGATTTTCTTAATTCAAACCCTTTTGGTCTATCTAAATGGGATAAAATAACAATCTTTGCACCTTGCTCAGATAGATATTTGATTGTTGGTAAAGCGTTAATTATTCTTGTAGAATCTAAAATTTTCCCATTTTCATCAATTGGAACATTAAAATCATCTCTTAACAAAACGACTTTTCCTTTTAAGCCAACTAAGTCTTTAACAGTTCTTTTCATCTTCCCTCCCACTAGAATTTTACAATATTTGTTTACAAAAACAAATTATTTTTTAAACAATTTTTCTAAAAGTTCTAAACTCTTGTCTATTGAACAACTTGTTGCAAGTTTTACTTTAACATCGCTTGCATTATATTCCCCAGCGGCATACCATAAAAAATGTTTTCTTAAATATAATGTCAGCCATTTGTCATCGTAAAATCTTTTTAAAATTTCCACATGTCTTTTTATAATATTAAATTTGGTTTCTAATAGAGGTTTATTTAAAAATTCGCTAAAAATCCAAGGTCGTCCTTGTGCTCCTCTTCCTATCATAACAGCATCAACACCAGTTAAAAGCATTTTTTTATAACTTTCTATATCTTTCACATCTCCATTTCCAATTACAGGAATATTTAATGTTTGTTTTAATTTTGCTATTGCATCATAATCCGCACAACCAGAATATCCTTGAACAGATGTCCTTGCATGTAAAGTAACTGCACTTACGCCACTCTCTTCACACATCCTCCCAAAATCTGTAGAAATATCTTTATCAAAACCAAGTCGAAATTTAACTGTAACAGGAAGATTTGAAAATTTTACACAAGTCTTAATAATTTCAGAAGCAAGTTTAATATTTTTCATTAACGCACTTCCTTCACCATTCTTAACAATTTTAGGTGCAGGACAACCCATATTTATGTCAATAATTTGATATTTAGAAAGAAAAGGGCTATTGATTGCTTTAGCCATTATTTCAGGTTCGTGTCCAAATATTTGTCCAATCTTAATCTTTTCGTTTTCGCTAGTAATTGTCATTAAAGAAGTTTTTTTAGGATTATGCAACATTGCACGACAAGAAAGCATTTCGCTATATGTAGCGTCAGCTCCCAAAAAAGAGCATACATCTCTAAATCCTACATCACTAACACCAGCCATTGGAGCTAATATTAAATTATTGTTAAAGTCGATATTTCGAATTTTCATACAATAATTTTAACAATTTATTAAAAATTTTGCAAATTATTTAACTTTTTTTAATTTATTAAAAATCAATAAATAGTATTTTTTAGTTAAAGGATAAGATAAAATAAAATAAAGTGTGGCACCAATTATAATAGCTAAAATTATTGATAGTATGCCAGAAAAATATAATAGAATAATTTTAACGCCAAGAAACATAGCAATACTTGAAAGTATTGGAAGAAGAAAATCAAAAAAATCTATATTTACAATATATCCTATTTTAATTAATGTGCATATAGATATTATAGAAAACATAACAATATTAGAAATCACAATTGAAAAGATTGAAATTTGTTTAATAGGAGAAAGAAAGATTAATGTTGAAATTTTTGCAATTCCTCCAATTATATTAAAAAATAAAGAATAACTAAAAAATCCTTGTGCTTGTAGAATAGAAAAAAGAAATTGATTGATACTGGCAAGTATTATACTTAAAGCACCTAAAAATGTCAGCTGAACAGCGATTTTTAAATAACCTTCAATTATAGATGGATATATAATTGGGTATAAATTTTGAGCAATCGAGCAAATACCAATAACAATAGGTATAAGCAAAAACCACATGATATTAAAAGCTTTGTTTATGGTTTCTTTTTGTCCCTTGATATCATTTTGCGTAAATAAAAATGAAATTTTAGGTAACAAAGCAACAGCAATGGAAAAAGAAATAATCATTGGAAAATTTAAAATAGCTCCAACAACACCAGTTTGAAGTCCATAAAGTGTTGTTGCTTGTGACTGATTAAACCCTGCTTTTAAAAAAAGCGAAACAATAATTAAAGATTCTATTGCATGAGTAAGAGGTATAATTGCACTACTAAAGCTTAATGGCAAGACTGCTTTAAAAAATTCGTTCTTAACTTGACTTTCTATAGGTTTAATTTTTATCTTTTTTATAACAATTACTAACAAATATATTAAAGCTATAATTTCTCCTAAAGAAATGCCTAAAAAAGCACCTAAAACACCAGCATTTTGACCTTTATCTTTTAATAAAAAAGCAAAAAATAAACCAAAAATGAATTTGATAAGTTGCTCAATGATTTGACTAATTGCGGTTGGAGTCATGTTTTCAAACCCTTGTATTATTCCCCTAAAAGCTCCTATAATCCCACCTGTTGGTAATAGTACAATAAAAAGCATATAAGTTCCTTCCCCTCCATTAAAACCTTGTAAGGAAGCAAGTTCTTTAGAAAAAACAAAAAAGAAAATTCCGATTAAAAATCCTATGGTAATACAAAATAAAATTGAGGACCTGAAAAAACCACCGATTTTAAAATTTTGTCCTTTCGCTCTAGCTGATGACACAAGCTTAGAAAGAGAATTTGTAACTCCATTAGACACAAAAACTAACATTAAAGAATATAAAGACATTATCATTTGAAAAATGCCAATACCTTGAATACCTATAATATTAGTAAGCGGTAGTCTAAATAAAGCACCTAAAAACTTACAAATAAAACCGCTTATTGCTAAAACAAAAGCACCTTTCCCAACAGAATTTTTCATAAAAACATTATGTGAAAAAGTAAAAAAAGTATACATTTTTTAATGTTTACTATTTACAAATTAAAAAAAATGTGGTATCATAAAAATGATTAATATTACTTAAAGGAGATATTTATGTTAAATTCTAAAAATCCTTATTATATAGAAAGCACGTATATGACGACTCAACAACAATTTTATATGAAAGAAAATAATGTGTATTTGTTAAATATTTTAACAAATTTAATGAAATACGGCGGAAATACAGCAACTCTTAATCCAAATTATAAAAAGAGAATTCTTTCAGGTCAACTTTATCACTCAGATAAAAAGACAGGAATTGACACACATGATTTGGGAGAAAAATTAAAAGCTTTATATATTGCTTTAGACAAACCAGAAAATAGAGAAAAATTCTTTAATTCATTTTTCTATACAGCTATGTCTAGAATATCAACTGGTAACACAAATTTAGACAATACAGATGAAGAATGGTTAAACTATACAAAAACACCAAATTGTGATGATGATCTAAAATTAAAAACTCCTCTTGCTGCTGCAATAGAATGTTATAGATTAGATAACACTGTACCTATAGGATTGAACATGTCAAAATTTTTTGATAATATTATTCAAAAAAAAGCAGATGGTAAATATGAAATAATAGAAACGACAGCTGAACAAGGAGATTTAATGTATCAAGCAACTTGTGAACAAGTAAGAGCTTTAAAACGCATACCAAAATTTCAAAGAAGTTTTACAAATGAAAAATTAAAGAAAGAATACGATGATTCTGAAAACGATGTATAAAAAACAACTTAAAATTGTAAAATTAATAAACTGAAATAAAAAGGAACTTTAACTTAAATGAAAAGTTCCTTTTTATTTTAACAATAATAAAACAAAATCGTTTTTTATAAACTATTTGCATAATCATCGAAATTTTTGTTTGATTCTGAAAAATTTTCAATTTCACTTTCATCCATTTCTACAGGTTCTTCTTTATCTGTTAAAAAATCTTCATTTTCTCCCTCTTTTTCTGAAGTTACTCCTAGATAGTTTTCTTTAGATTCATATCCCAAATTATCACCAAGATAAGTACTATTTTCTTTAGTTGCTTGAGATTCCATAACTTCTAATGAAAAATCTGCATCATCATTTTCTTCAGAAGGTTTTTCATCGCTTTCTATATTTTCTTTTTCATCTTGATTTTCTTCAACATTTTCTTCTTTTTCTTCTTCAACAACTTCACTTAAATCATCTTTTTGTGTTGATATAGGTGCACTTGATGTTGATGTATTTGATGTAGAAGTATTTTCGCTCGATAAAGAGATACTTATATCTAATGTATCTAACCAACCTCCGCCTGTCTTTTTTTCTGCCTTTGTTGTGTTTTTGCTAACTGTTGTTTTTTTAACACCCTTAACTTTTTCTTCATTAGCATTGATTTTTTTAATGATATTAGGAACAGATTTAGTGTTTCCGGCAACTTTTTCTTGACCTCTATCGGTTCTTAAAATTTCAATTGCTCCTGGTCTATTTTGCATGTTAGTGATTGCTTTAATAGAACTATTTAATTCAATTACAACATCTCTAATAAGATTTTTATCAACTTTTAGTTTTTCAAAACCACCAAATTCATCAATAGCTCTATCTAATAATGATTTGAATTTTGTATATCTATGTTTTTCATTCACATCATTTTCATCTTTATCGGTAATTAGCTCTTTGTAACGACGTAAAATTGCTTTTCCTTGTTCTCCTGCTTCCTCAAGGATTTTCAACATTCTCATCAAATAAATTTGAGAAGCAATATCATAAAGACCACCAATAACCATTTCTAAATCAAAAGCATCTTGCATAATAACTGCAATGTTAGGAACTTGAATATCTTGCATAGGAACAGCAACATCAACAAGATTAAAAGCTTTGCGAACTTTAATTCTAAAGTCATCATCAAAAACATCTACAAAATCAGCAATATGTGAAACAATATATTCATCTTCAAGGAAATCATCAACAAATTCTGAAAGGTATAATGAAGCTTTTGCCTTTCCATCTTCAAGCATATAAAGTTTAACATGAAAATAATAATATTTCTTCATATAAATGGCACTAACCCTGTACCAATCATTATCCATATCTTCAATTTCTTTTAACATATTGATAAGTTCAACTTTTACTTGATCAGAAATAACATATTGTCCTTTATTATTAACATGACCAACAAGTTGATACCTTACCACCATAATTTTCATTCTAATTTTATAATAAGTTATATAATCAGGATCAGTTAATGAAAAATCACGACCAAAAACCTTATAAGGTTCAATTTTGGTAGTGCTATTACTAATTTGTGTTTTATCAGGAATGTTTGCGAAATTATTTTTGTTTTTACTCATAGAAAAATTATAAACTAAACAGAATAAAATATCAAGTATTTTCTATTTTTTTAAAAAACTGACACAATAAGGTTTTTCTTTAATAGCATTTAATGTAATTCCATTAGCAACACATTTTCCATTTCTATTAAATAAACATGATGTATTACAATTTATATCAATAGTTTTACTATCTCTTTGCGGTGCAAAGTCCGGTTTTTGTTCAAAAAAATTTTTTGTAACATCTTGTAGATTTTTTTTAGTATCATCATTTTCAAAAGTTGAGCAAATGACTTTTTTATCAATTTCAATATTTTTTGCTTTGCAAGTAAATCTATCATTAAACTTACAAGATATTTTTCGACACCTTATATCCATATTTTACCTCTATTCATTTTATTGACAAACATTTGACTTTTATACAAAAAATTAATACAATGAAAAAAAAGATTAAGGAGAAAATTATGAAAATACTTTTATTAACTGACGTAAAGGGAACCGGCAAAAAGGGAGAAATTAAGGAAGTCTCCGATGGATATGCACAAAACTATCTTATTAAAACAGGAAAAGCTAAAAAAGCAGATAATATGACAATAAGCGAGAATAAAAGTAAAGAAAGTGCAAATGCTTATCATAAAGAGATGGAAAGACAAGAAGCAGAGAGACTTGGAAAAAAGATTAAAAATAGTCAAATAACAATAAAAATTAAATGCGGAGAAAATGGAAAAACTTTTGGTTCAGTTACATCAAAAGAAATAAGCGAAGAATTAAAAAATTTAGGATATGATGTAGACAAAAGAAAAATCGAATTAAAAGAACCACTTAAAATAATAGGAACTTATGACATTACCGCAAAATTACACCCTGAAGTAAGTGTAGGTTTTAAAGTTAATATAATTTCAGAATAAAGTTAATATGTTTTTAAAAAGGAAAGATAAAGTGGAAAATATAAAAAATAATAATCAAACAAAAGTTTTAATTTTTACTATGACTTGTGGGGAAGGTCATAACATGATTGCAAAATCAATTTCACAAGCATTTAATTCAAAAGGTGTTGAAACAAAAATTGTTCAAACTTTTGGTTATAACGAAAAAAGAGTCGCAAAGGAAAACAAGAAATTTTTATGGGCTTGTAAACATATTCCTCATTTATATAATTTTGTATGGAATAAATTAAGGAAGAAAAACCATTACACAAATAAATTACCAAGTTATGTAAAATTTTGCTTGCCACATTTTTTAAATGAAATAAATAATTTCAAACCAAACATAATTATTTGTACACACTCATATGCAAGTGCAGTTATTTCATATATGAAGAAACAAAATCTTTTAGATAAAAGAATAATTACATCAACTATTCTATTTGATTTCTGCCTTGCTCCTTATTGGGAACATTCAATAAATGTTGACTATGTAATACAAGCCATTGAAAACACAACTGCTGATTTAATAAAAAAAGGTTTTACACAACAACAAATATTTACTTCAGGAATTCCTATACGAGAAAATTTTTATAAACCATATGACAAAAAACAAGAAAAACAAAAATTAAACTTACAAGGAAAAATTGTGACAATTGTTGGTGGTGGTAATGGAATAGGAAATACTCTTAAACTTTTAAAATCAATCTTTAAAGACAAATTAACAATAACAATAATAGTAATTAATGGCAAAAACATAAAAAATTATAATAAAATCAATAAATATATAAATAAAAATAAAATTAATAATATAATAAATTTGGGATTTGTTGCAAATATAGATGAATACATGAAATCTTCTGACGTTATCATAACACGCTGTGGAAGTTCTTGTTTAACCGAATGTATTTCTTTAAAAATTCCTTTTATTATGAGAGAAAAAATGATAATAAACGAACAATTAAATAAAGAACTTTTTATCAAATTGGGTTGTGGGCTTGGAATGAATAAAATTACAGAAGCAGGTTCAAAATTAAAATATTTATTAAATGATGAAGAACTATATGCAACTATGCAAACAAATATAAAAAAGATACAACACCCTTACTCTGCACAAAAAATTGTTGATTTTTTACTATCAAAAGAAAAAGATGAGAATTAATCTCATCTTTTTTATACATTTGCTAGTTTTTCTGCCCTATCTTTCATTGTTAAAGCATCTATAAATTCATCTAAATCGCCATTTAAAACTCCTGTTAAATTGTAAGAAGTCAAATTTACTCTATGATCTGTAACTCTTCCTTGTGGATAATTATAAGTTCTTACTCTTTCAGATCTATCTCCTGTTCCAACCTGATTTTTTCTATTTTCTTTATATTCGCTTTCAATTTGTCCTTGATAATAATCATAAAGTTTTGAACGCAATATTGACATTGCCCTTTCTTTATTTTTTAGTTGCGATCTTTCATCTTGACAATTTACAACAATACCTGTTGGCAAGTGTGTGATTCTAATTGCTGACTCTGTTTTATTTACATTTTGCCCACCAGCACCAGAAGAACGATATGTATCAATCTTAATATCTTTATCCTCAATATCTAATTCAACATCTTCTATTTCTGGCAGAACGGCTACAGTTGATGTTGATGTATGAATTCTTCCACCACTTTCCGTTTCAGGAACTCTTTGAACTCTATGAACTCCACTTTCATATTTAAATCTACTGTAAGCACCTTTTCCTTTAACCATAAAAGTAATTTCTTTAATACCACCGAGTTCGGTTTCGTTAATATCCATTACTTCAACCTTCCAGCGTTTTGACTCTGCATACATACAATACATTCTATATAATTCAGTGCAAAACAATCCTGATTCTTCCCCTCCAGCAGCTTGACGAATTTCAATAATAACATTATTATCATCATTAGCATCTTTAGGAAGAAGCAAAATTTTTATATCTTCTATTTTTTTTTCGATTTGTTCCTTTAAAGAGGCGATTTCTTCATAAAACATTTGTTTAAGTTCATGTTCGCTTTCTTTTTCGTATTCTTTTTCGCAACTTTCCAAATCTTTTTCCAATTTTAAGAGTTTTTCATGAGCTTCAACAATTTCCTCTAACGAGGATCTTTCTTTAACAAGCTTTTTCCATTCCCTATTATCAGCAATAATTTCAGGTTTTGAGATTAAATTTGTCAATTCATCAAATCTAATTTTAACTTTTTCTGTTTTTTCTAAAATTTCATTAGCTAATTTTCCCATAAACAATCCTTTCAATTTTATTATAATCTTTTACAACTTGTATTTCTTGAAATCCTGCACTTTGCATTAATTCTACGACAGAATCCTTTTGTCCCTGCCCTATTTCAAAGTATAACCAACCTTTTTTATTTAGTCTTTTTGGAGAATCAGAAATAATTTTTCTATAAAAATCAAGACCATCGCTACCGCCATCTAAAGCAAGTTTAGGATCATAGTTTTTAACCTCAATATCAAGCTTTTCAATATCTTCACTTTTGATATAAGGAGGGTTCGAAACGATTATATCATATTTTTTATTCTTTTTCAAATTAGAAAATAAATCTGATTGTATAAATTCAACATTTACTCCATTTTTTTTGGCATTATTTTCTGCAACTTGTAAAGCTTGTTTTGAAATATCAATGGCAGAAACTTTACAATTGTAATATTTAGCAATAGCAATCGCAATTGCTCCAGATCCGGTGCATAAATCAAGAACATTTTCAGCTTCAATATCTCTAGCTTTTTTTAAAACTTCTTCAACTAAAATTTCTGTTTCCATTCTTGGTGATAAAACTTTTTTATTCACATCAAATCTAATTCCATAAAAGTCTACGAACCCAAAAATACTTGAGATAGGCTCTCCTTTTGCACGTCTTTCACATGCCCGCATTATATCACGATACTCTTTTTGTGTAACACCATGACAAAGTTTAAGTTCGACACGATTTTTATTTAAAATGGTTGCAACTATCCATTCCATATCACTTTGTTCAAACCTTTCACTTTGTTTTAATTTTGTTTGCATTTCTGCATAAAGAGTAGACATAGAAATTTTATCTTTGTCTAAACATTCAAAATTAGAATTTGTATTCAGTTCTATTTTTGCCACTTGCAAAACCTCATTTTGTGTTGTGTTTGGTTTTATACAAACAAGCCAGTTTGTAACCAAAGTAATATCCTTAAGCCACATTAATTTACTTAAACTTGCGAATCTTAATACTTCATAACATAGTATAATAATTATTATAAAAATTAACAAATTAAGTAAAAAATTTAACCACCAAACAATATTAATTGCAATTAATGATATCACAAAAGTGGAAAATAAAAAAACATTTACCATAAAGTTTAAAAAATTTAATGGATAAGTTCTTGCTCTTATTTCATCTTCTTTGTCTTTACCACTCAAAAAGACACAACCAACACCATTAAAAGAATAAATTCCTGTCATAAAAGGAGCAAATCTTAAAAGGGAAAAGAGGATATATAATATGGAAAATCTAAATAAAGCTATTATAAAACTTCTAAAATAATAATCAGTTACATCAGGGAATGCCTTTTTAAAAAGAAAACTAGGAAGTACTCCTAAAATTGTTAAAGAAAAAACAAAAGCAACTATTAAAGAAGCTATAAAAATAATATAAGTAGAAACAAAATCAACTTTTTTAGCAATTTTATATGATTTGTTTTTTTCATCTTCATTTCTGTCATCAAGTTTTTCTTGTAATAAAAAAACCTTAATATAAAGCCAAATTCCATAAAAAAAATAAGTTAATCCCCTAATTAGAGGAAAACTAAAAAATCTTTGACATTGTTTTAAAAATTGTCCTTCAACTTTTTTGTCTCCATTTTGATCAATAATACTCACACAAAGTTTATTGTTGTCATAAATTCCTACACCATTTCCTAATGGAAAAACACATTTATCCATGTAATAATTATTACCAAAAATTCAAATTCTAAAAGTTCAATAAATAAAATAGTATGATTTTTACAATTCGTAAATTTTACCATTAGTTACTTCATTTTCGCTAGACCATGCAATATCATACCTATAAATTTTTTAGATTCTTCAATATATTTCTTCTTTTTATTCACTTTATCAACATTTAATGTTATTTTTAGGTCTTTATCTAAAAATTCAACAATATATATGCAAATCCCTGTCCACGATCTATGAAGATAAAGTTTGTTGTTTTCAAAATATGTAAACCATTTATCTTCCATTTCTTGAGGAATATGTCCTTCTTTTAATTTTTCAATTTCAGTCTCTGTAAAATCATTATCAATTAAAAATGATATAGTTTTTTTTGGCATATCAATGACTTTCCAATCACTTTTTGTTACTACTTTTCCCATATCAGTCTCCTTTCATAATAAAATTTTTACCAAAAGTTAAGATATTAAATCTTTCTACGCAAAAATATTATATCATACTTTTTAATTTTTAGTAAATTTAAATTCTTATGAAATATGTTTCAAAAATTAAAAATTTAAATATTCATAAAAAACACTTTAATTAACATAATTAAAGTGTTTTACTTTTTTTAATTGTTTAATGAATAACCTTCATTTTCAATTTGTTTAACTGATGTTACTTTAATTCCACCATTTCCAATCCATGTTATTCCTGAAGGATATGGATTTCCTCCTACAATAACCCAATTTTCAAACGTTCCATTGTAGTATTTTTTTGTATTGTTTATTCTATAA
>CALWTS010000037.1 GCA_944384535.1 uncultured Clostridia bacterium | reverse complement strand
AAATTGTTGCTTCTTGAACATTAAGTCTATTTGCTAATTCTTTTTGTGTAATATTCTGAGTTTTCATCAATTCTTTCATTTTTTCTCCAATATTCATTTTGCCGCCTCCACTTTCCAATATGGTAACATATTCTTTCCAATATGTCAACTATTTTTAATAATTTTTTACATCTCCATATCTTCTTCTTTCTTGCGTTTTCTTTCTTTACGTTCTTCAAGTAATTGCATAAGCAAATCATCATATTCTTCATCGGTCATTCTTGAAATTAAATCTTCCTTACGGCTTTCAATGTCCTCCTTTCTTTTTTGGTCGTTCAAATACATTTGCACTTCTTTAATCTTTTCATTAAGTTTCTCAGTAGTATTTCGTATATATTCACTATCAACAGAATTATAAACCGTGATTGTAGTTTTTACATCTCTATGCCCCAGCAGTTGTTGAATTACTTTTGGGTTTTCATTCATTTCAAAAAGCATATTTGAAAAAGTATGCCTAAGCCCGTGAAAATGAATGTTGTATTTATTTAAGTTATGGCGTCTTTTAAACCTATCGAACACCATTCCACAACCAGAATATGTTCTAACACTTCCATCGTCATTAGAAAAAACATACGATGATGGAGCTGTTAATTCTGCGGTTACATTTTTATTTGTCTTTTCTCTATTAGTTTGTTTTTCTTTCCAAGTTTGCAATGTATCAACTACGATATCTGTAATTGGTATTTCTCTTACACTACAAGTTGTTTTGGTATCTACAACAACTGTAACACGAGATAAAACATTGCCTTCGCTGTCAAACTTTGGTATTTGAGTTATGCCCCTTTCAATTTTCAAAGTTTTATTTTTGAAGTTTACATTCTTCCATTGCAGTGCCCATACTTCACCAATACGCAATCCAGCGAATAACAAAAGAACACACATCGGTTTTAAAAAATTTGCTTCATCTTTATTCAATTCCCCCAAAAATTTTGTTCTAGCTTCTGGTGTTAATGCTTTGTATTTTTCTTGTCCACTATATATTTTTCTATCTTTTATTTTAATAAGTATTTCTCATGTTGGATTTTCCGTTACCCATTTGTTATTTATCGCATAATCAAAAAATTGCGCTATCAAGTGTTTGTTCTTTTTAATTACATTTAAACTGTAATCTCCATCAATTAATTTGTTAATAACTTTTTGAACAACATAAGTATCAATTTCATAAATTTTCATATTGCCAATTATTGGTTCAATATGTAATCTAAAATTACGAATAATACCTTCAAAAGTTCGTGAAGTTTAAACCTACGGGTTACTCTTGCATCGTTCTCTTTTTAATACTGGTCCGTTTTAACCCTACGGGTTATTATTATCAATTCTCTTTTTTTGTTCTGCCCACCAAACTTTTGCGTCTTCAATCTCTTCAGGTGTTCCTTGTAATTTCATATCTATACTCCTTTTTGACCATTATATCACATACAAAACAGAAGTGTTGGTGTTTTAGTAATATTTTTAGCCTCTAATATATTGAAATCCGTTTTTATGGTTTTCAAGTTAAAAACCTATTAGGATTCTCCTAATAGGCTTTTAATCTTAACATTTTGAATCTCTATTTACTATTGTTTTAATCAAGTTTGATAGTGGGATTATTATTAGGATTTCCACCCATATCTTCTACTAGTTGAAGTGCATATTGAGAATTTTTCATGGCTCTTTCAGATTTTATCATATTCACGTAACATTGACTAGTCATAATGCCACCAAACAACATTGTAGTTATTGGATCAGGTTTTAAATCTCCAATTTTTATTCTATATTTATATTGATTATCTCCTAATTCAAATAATCTATAAGCTATGTCAAATTGTTTATTACATACAAAAATTTTCCCCCAGCTATTCATTAATACTTGGCTAAACCCGTAGGTTTTGTAAATGTATTTGTAAACTTTATTTGCACTATCCAAATAACCAGCTCTTTTTAATGGAACACATATTTCTTGAATAATTACATTTTGTTCTACATCTTGCTGTTCTGTCAACTTATAAATATCATAACTATCATTTTTTAACTTTTCAAAATTTATAGGGGGTAATTTAATATTTTGCAATTTTTCATCAAACTCTTCGTAAACTTTTTCATTGAATTGAGTTTTATAATAATTTATTAAATTTCCTAACGCATTATAGTCATCTAATCCTGTTGTGTTTAAAGAATTATTATTTGAAGATAACCAAGTAATATAATTAGCAGAATAAAGTTTTTCTTTTTCAGTTTTAGATAATGTAATATCTAATACGCTTATTATCTTCACAGGTTCAGGAATATAATCTAAATAATGAAAATACATTAAATCTCCAACACACACTTCGCTATCTTCACACAAATATTTGACAGCTTTTTTAAATGGCGTTCCCAATATTGGTTCTTCCACAGTTATTATCTTACTACTATTCTGTTCAAATATATCTATTGATTTTATTTTGTTTTTTATAATCTCAGGGATTTCAATATCTTTAAATATTTGTTCTTTTTCTTTTTTACTTTCTTGTTTTACAAGTTGTAAAGTATCATTAAACTTTTTAATAAAAATATTTTTTTCTTCTTTTGTATATGGAAAGTTCATAGGTTGATAATTAGGAACTCTTTGTTCTAAAGGATAACCAAATTCCATCGCCTTTTCAGCAAGAATATCAGCCAAATAAGTGTAATACATATTATTTTCTATTAATGACAATTTACGTAACGTTTGCCATGCTCTAACAGCCGCATAAGCATTTTTCTTTTTAGCAGCAATTGAATGCCATACTAAGGATTTATATAAATCCTCTTGTTCGTCCAAATAATAATTACCAACATAACCTATTGCTGAAGCAAAACCCATATAAGCAGCAATTCTGTAATAGTAATATGCCTTATTTTTGTCTAATTCAACTCCCGAACCATTGAGGTAAATATTACCTAAATTAAGCACCGCATTAGCATCTCCATTTTCAACTTCTTTTAAAATAGCACTTTTGGCACCACTAAAATCACCGCTTAGCTTATTGAAAACATTTTTTAAACCCGCTTTTAATTCTTCTATGGATCTATAACCACACCTTCGATTACTAACATTTTGAATTTTATTATCAGAAGGATTAGTTTGTTTTTCTTGGGTTCCAAATACGCTATTTGACAATGATTCTTCTATTTTATTTTCCGTTTGATTATTTTTTATTTCTTTGACGTCTAGTTTATTTAAAGGTTGTGAAGATAAATGAACTTCATTTTTATTATATTTTTCTTGTAAATTTTTCATAATTGAACTTTCTTCTATCGATATAAAATTCATACAAAACTTAACAAATTTGTATTCGTTTGGATTATAATCTTTAGGGAATCTTGATTCTTTTACACAATTGTAAATATCTTCCGGTTTAATATAACGAATAGTTACAATTTCTTTCATTCTTGCAACTACTATAATTGCTATAATACAACCAAAAAAAATTATTAAACTTAATGGAAGAATTCTTCTTGCAACATTATCTAAAACAGTATTGCATAATACAGCCCAAACAATAATAATGCATAACAAGATAGAGATTACAATTCCTTTTTTAATCCTAGAAAATATATCCTCAATATATGAACCATTTTGGGCATAATACAACAAATATTTTTTATCTAATTTGTGTTCATCCCAAAAACCTTTTTTATCATCTTTTTGTTCATCAATATAAATAATTGACTTTGAATTTTGTGGATTCTTTATCAAATATCTCATTCGTAAAAAAACAATTACGTAGATAATATCACAAAGTATAGTGATACCTGCATAAATATAAAACCCAATAACCATTTTGTTTTGAAAAATCATATAAATGATTAATAGTATAGTAGCAATACTCGTCAGCACCATACAAATCCAAAATAGGTATTTTGCAGATTTTTTCAATCGTTCCAATTCTATATTAACTCCCTTCTACCATTTATTTACAATTTTAAAATATGCGTATCTATATCCTTTAACATATTCCTGTGAATAATTCGAATCTTTAAAAGGCCCACTCAAAACCGTTTTTAATTCGAAATGATTTGTTGTTGGATTATGTTTTAGTTGATTTACTTCAAACTTTTCAATCAATTCATTTTTAAATTGATTTATATCATATGAAATTTCGGTATAATAATATTGCAAATTATTTTGATTATATATATACACATTACATGTAATAGCATCGCTTGCTTGCATTAAAATACGATAATAATAATTTTTAGCACCTTTATCTTCTGGTTTATATAATGTTTGATAATCTGGATCTTGATATGGGCCTGTAATAACGTAATAACTTGAATCATAATGTTTATGTTTATAGTTGTTTACATCTCTTTCAGCAATTGAAAAATCTATTTCTCTAAATGTTTGATATGATGAAATTAATTGTCCATTCACATAAATGTTATAAACTTTTGTTGTTGCTAAAATAAAGATAAGACTAAAACTAATAAATATAAAAGACAAGATTATACAAAACAATTGAATTAAAGAAATTTTGTGATAATTTCGTTCTAGTGCAAAGTTGTTAAAATTAAAATCTTCTATATTATTGCATTCTTTTAGCAAATTTTTTAGACGTTTGTTTTGTTCTTTGTCTAGATTTATAGATTTACATAATTTAATTGCTTTATTAAGTTTACCTTGTAAAACTAAAACCTCAACTGGCGAAATATTTTTTGCATTTTTATATTCTCTATAATTAACTCTTGCTATATTTGAAAATTTTTCTCCAATAAGTTTTTCTTCATCAAAACGTATTTCATCATCAAAAGGTATTTCTTCTTTATTGTAATTTTCAATCAAAATGCTTTGATATTCTTTCAATATTTTTTTTGCATTAAAAATGTAAAGAACTGACAATAAAGAATAGGCACCAAAAAACACATTGCCTTCTTGAATATAAGAGCCGAAATCTTTTTCAAATTGTTCTACATTATCATTTGCAATACTTTTTATCATTCTACTTTCTTTTCCTTTTTACACCATTTCTGTCAGCCCAAGAATTAAGTTCAACATCAAGTTCTTGGTTTAATGCAAATTTTTCTTTTTGAGTTTCTGTTATAAGAGCATTTGTTGTCTGAATTTCTCTTAATAGTGTAGATATGTCACTCTCGGATAGTTTTTCCATAAGTTTATTTATATTTGTCTCTATTTTTGAAATTTGTTTGCTATTCTCTTCAATTCTTCCTTTAACATCTTCATCTATAACTTTATTCAAGCTCTCTATTCGTTCAGAATATGTAGATAGTTTCTTATCTAAACCGCTAAAATCAATTTTTTTAATATTAGACATATAATCATCTAACTTAGCAATTGAAGATAGGGCATTTGTTTGAGTTTTTAAAAAATCTTGCAACTTGCTATTTAAATTAACAATAATATCATTAGTTTCTTTTAAGTTCGTCTGCAAGTTATCCAATTGATTGTCTATATTTGTTGAAGCATTTTTACTTTTTTCAAGTTTTTCATCATATTCACTTAATGCCTCTTGAGTTTTAGTTAGCGAGTGATTGATATTATCAACTGCTTCTTTAAAATTGAAATCATTTGTTCCTTTTAATTCATTGATTTTTGTTTTAATACTTTGATAGATTTCAACAAAAGATGAAATGCTATCTACAATTTCTTCAAGCAACTTGCGTTCTGCTTCTATTTCTGCGGATAATATTTTTAAATCTTCCATTTTAAATCTCCTTTAAAACTTCTTGTAATAATTTATTTTTCTCAATTAAATTCTTACGTGTTGTCTCTAAAGTGTTTTGTATTATACTTTTTAAGTTTATTGAATGGGTTTTAGAAAGAACTTCATAACATAATTGCATATCAAAATCATGCAATACAAATATTTTATTTAATAAATTTGCAACATCATAATTTTTTGATTGTTTTGAAATTTCAATCGCATCATCTATAAAATCAAACTCCAAACATTTATTGATTGATTGTTCACAACTATTTTCCTTATAAAAGTCTTTATAAATTTCATATCTTATCATTTGTTTTTGCTTTTCTTTTTCATCTTTTATCCAAGAAATATAGTGTAAAGCATTATCAAAAAGTTTGTTCTTAAGAGATTCGTTAATTCTATGAATTCTTTCAGACAAGGATAGGGTTTTTAAATCTAATTTTAACTGCAGACTATCAATTGGAGTATCTTTATTAAGGTATGTAAAGTTGTTTTTGAAAAAATCTCTAAATATATTTATTTCCGATTCTTCAACTATTAACAAATGTCTTTGTGCTCTAGTGATTCCAACGTAAAAAATATTAAAATAATATCTAAGCAAAGAGTTCTCATCTGCCAATTTTTTATTAATTTGACTGTTTTCCAATTTTAGCCATTCTGATAAATGCTGAGATAAAATATTATATAAAATGATAGTGCCTCTTTCCAAACCTTTAACCTCAGAAATTGTCAAAACTTCTTTTTTACATTTTATATCCTTTTCTTTGTCTGTTGCAACAACAATGCTGTAATCGTTAAACTCTGAAGCATTGAGACCGTCTAAAATGCTTTTTTGATTAGTAAAGAAAAGATATGTACTTTCTTGTATATCAGCAGTTTTAATATTTTTTAATATGTTTGAATGGTTGCCTAATTTATCTCTGTTTATTTCAATCAAATCATTTATGGCGTGGTTTAATTGTTTTGTGTTTCTGTAATTCAAATCTAGAATATATTCTTTATGATTTTCCCCATAAAGCTGTTTTAACCTATTAAATGAAAAATAACTAGGATTTATCATTTGAAGAGGGTCTCCAACAGCAAAAACTTTTTTAGACATATGTTTAAAAGCGAGCAATTCTTTTTGGGTAAAGTCTTGAACTTCATCAAGGACAATAACATCATAATATTCTTTCAGTGAGTTATCTTTAATTAAAGATACGGCAATTAAATTTTTGTCTGCAAACTTATCTGATTTAGATATAAACTCCAAATATTCTTTCGCTATGTCATAAATCAATACAAGAGACTTTTCATCAAATATAGATTTTCTTTCTGTTTTGTAATCTTCAAATGAGATAATTGGATTTGTTGAATTTAAACCTAAAACAACACCTTCAATTTCTTTAAATAGTATTTCTAACGATATTTGTGTGTCTTTGAATTTGTTTTTTAAATCAAATGTCAACATTTGGTTGGATTCAAACAATTTGCTAAAAATTTTGAAAGTAACTAATTCTTTCTTGAGGTTATATTTTTCATTATAAATATCACATAGCATCTTATACTTAATTGTTTTTAACTTGTTTTGAAATGCATCAATACTTTCTAAATAATTTCCAGTCAAACTAAAATTAAGATTGAGATTATTTATTTTTAAAATCAAAGACTCATTTAATCCATATAAATCCAATTCATTTTTTATTAATCTTAGTTGGTCGATATAATTATAGTGGATAGTTTCTTGAGTAGAATTAAGTAAACTTTCTGAAAAAGTAGAATATAAGACTTTATTTCCACAACAACTGTCCATGACCATTTTTTGTATACATAAATTTGTTTTTCCAGAGCCCGCTATTCCGTTAACGAAGACATATTGTTCTTTGTCTTTTAGAATTTTTTCTTGTTCTCTATTTAATATAGGCATTAAATAATTAACATTATCTGTGTAATAATATAGTTTATTACTTTCTAAAGTTTCAGAATTTTGTAGCTCTTGGATTTCAAAATCAGAGATATTCAATTTGTCCGTCCATTCTTGATTTAAAGAAAAATTATCACATATAGAATTTGCCTCTTCTGATATTCTATCGTGGTCATTAACATATCTACATAAAACTATATCGTTATCATTAATATTATTATTATTGTACTGCCATCCGTATTTAAATAAAAGTCGATGTCCTTTTATTAGAGATCTAAATTCAAAAACAGTAGTAGCAGTATTAGAAAGCATTTTCTCATTTTTCTTTGATACTAAAAAACTCAAACCTTTTAAATATAAATTCTTCTGAACAAAAGATAAAAACGAAAATATTTTATTCTTATATTTTTTTACATCACGCACAAAATCATCACTAACTATTAATCTAGAAGTGATGTTTAAAATATCATTTTTTGAAGTGTTTTTGTTTGAAATGTTGTTCATCATAATCATTATAACACATATTAATACAAAAAGTTATATATTAGTTGAAATTTTTCAAAGATTTCTTAATTCTTTAAATTGCATTGACCTTTGATAAAAATTAGAAATGTTTACACCGATTTTAAAGGAGAATTGTATGGAATTGTTATAGAATAATATCGTATCAATAAACGGCCTTGACTTTAAGGGTTTTAGTTTTGCTAGAATACCTTATGATTGTGATTTTGCAATAGTTCAAAAAAGAGGAGAAAAATGTTATAGAATTTTAAATTGTAAAGGTCATTTTTCAAAACCAATAAAAAGAATTTGTAGTGATTTAAACAATCCTGAATCTGGTTTAATATTAGTGGAAGATTTTGATGAAGAAAAGCCATATCGTTTTATTGATAATGTTGGTTTTTTCAGTGAAAGATATGCCGACGTGTCGACATTAGAAACAACACATCATACTAATTCAAAAAATGGAGAAACATAATGTATAGATAAAAGTGGTAGAAAGCTAAAAACTACTGAACATAACACAATCGGAACAAAAACTAGAGTTAAAAAGACAAAAGATTCTGGATGGACACCATTGATTAAAGAATGTTTTTTTGACTTACGTTCCAATGATGACCCAAAAGAACCCGCACATTTTTACTGTACAGCTGAATATGAACGAAATTTTATGTTACGTGCATTAAATGGTAGATATTTTTTAAATAAAACCTTTGAACAAAATATTAAAAAACATTACGAAAAAGAAGTTAAGGCTTTGCTAGAAGCACGTGAAGCATATTACTATAATTCTTCCCGAAAAAAACAAAAAGAAATAGAAAGTAGTGATGAATATTATTTGACGTCTGATATTGATAAAGTAATGAAGAATATAGAACGAAAAATTGACTACAAAAAAACAGTTACTAAAAAAGAAATAATAAATTCAATTCAAAAAATATATGAAAAAAATCATGAACTCATCAAATAGAAATTTAAACAAAAATAGCACAAATTTAATTTTGTGCTATTTTTATTAATTTCACTTGATATTTGTTAAATCATTTTTATTTGTTGTTTAGTATTTTTTCAATTCACAACTAGCAACAACTGCGTCTTGAAAACCGATTTCAACCATTCGTGAAATTTATAGAGGCAAACTGCTTTCTGTTAATAATTAACCAGAGAAAGCTTTTTTAAAGAATACAATTTATAACCTTTTTGAAATGTCTCTGTAAAAAGCAACTTGCAAGAATTCTTATATCTATTCAATGCCCCTTGGTTAATTGTATAACCTAAATTTCTTAATTCTAGTTTCTACCTTTTATTGGGTTATCCATTTTCGTAGTTCTACCACACCGTTCTTTGTAAATCCCAGCTTCTCCTTCTTCTAAAAATATGCGTTCCCATAATTTTAATTGAGAGCGATATCTGTCGGACTCAATAGAAGTAGAAACACCCCAGTACTTTCTAACAGTTTCGCCATATCCTAAATGATTAGACCACATATCCATTATACACGAAATTTTAAATTCTGGACTGTATTTTCTGTTTTTTCTCATAAAAAGCGAACCTCCTAAAGTTGTCTAACTTTTGGGGTTCACTTCAATGTTATATGAGGATATTTTTGTTTTTTAAGAATTTTAGTATAAAACTATGCTTTTGCTTCAAATTTTTTTAATACTTTTTTGTTAACTTTTAACCCGAAATATTTTATTTTATAATAATAAGTTTTATTATCCTTTTTTAAACAAAGATATTTATGTTTATAGATGGAAAACTTAATATCTAGCTTTTTAATTAATATGTCTCCACTACTGACAGAAATATCTTTCTCGGATAAATTAAATTCCCTTTCTAATTCCCAAAACAGCTTTTGAAAATAGATGTTATCTAAAATTTGACGATTGCCTTGCCTATCTTTAAGATATTTATACATTTTTATGTCATACTTCGGTCTTGTGTAAATATCTTTAACAGCGCTTTTAACAATATACTTAATGGATGGGAAATAATATATGATGTTATCAAAGCATTGTATACACAAGCCATTTAAGCCCTTTTTTATTTTACGTTTATCCTGCAAATTGATTTTTTTAAGGGTTGCACAATACGATATTTTAATTTTTTCTTTATACTTTGATAAAAAGGTGTCGTCTATAATTTTGTTTAAAAATATTATAGAATCCGACACGGAACTTAAATTTGAATTTAACATTATATATTCTATAATTTCACCCATATTAGCAGAACTTAAACTAAGAACAGCTTTTAAAAACTTGTTGTAATTTTTCTTATAATCAATTATTTGATCTATTACTTGATGTTTTTTAACATCTAAAATCGTTAAATTTGGTATTTTGTTATATTCACAACAAAAATATTGTGTTTTAGCACATATTTTTAAATTTACAAGGTCATGTAAAGGGTCGATATAATATTTTTCATTTTTACTTTCATATATGAGCCCAAAGTGTTTAAATTCATCTTTGCCGGCAGAGAACAAGCTTATATTAACACCCAACTTCTTTAATATTTTTTGTATGAAAACACAATATGATTTACAGGAAATTTTTATGCTTTTATCATTAAACAATAAACGTTTGTTGTAAATTTTACGTCTTAAAGCAATATCTTCCTTATACAAAAAAAACCGATCATCTCTTGAACAAATATTTGATAATTTGATTAAAACATGTTTAATTATTGCCAAATCCTTTAATTCATTTGACATCGGTTTAATTTTAAAACTATTAATTTCGTTTTTTATTTCTTTAATAAATTTGTTCATCTTGTAAATCGTGCGTTAATTTATTTAAATCTATTTTGTTTGATTTTGCTATAACACCATTCTCAACCATAAAGTTTAAACAGAAATTATTTTCAAGGCATTCATAATCTTCTAAATGAACGCCATTTATATAAGCCTTATTTATATTTTCTCTATCTTTATCCTTTAGTTTGTTATACTCTTTATGCGACATTTTAGTTAATTGAGGATTAGTTAAATAATTTATATATGCAAAACAATATCCTCTATCTTCTTCTATTTGTTTACGTATTTCACGTTTTGCAACATTGGCTTTATCATAAAACTCTTTAAACGATTCTTTTCCTAGCGGTATAAGCATTAAAAAACCGTCCGAACTAGGATAAAGTTGTTTATAAGCACTTAAAGCAACTCCGCAACCTTTAATTTCTGCTTCAGAATTTTGAAAATTTTTAAATAAAATATCTGCTTGTCTATATTTTTGCATTAACTTGCAATAATCTTTTAGGCGAAAACAAATGGTTTTAGAAAAGCCATATTTATCTAAAACATTTCGCACTATTTTTAAATCGTGCTTATTTACAGCATCAGGTTTTATAATAAATATTCCAAACTTTTTCATGTTAACCTCTATAAGTTCAATAATGTTTTAATTCTGCACAAATCAAATTGACATCTGTTTACAATATCATTTTTTTGTTCTCTAAGTTCTTGCATTAAATCTATTGCAACTTTATAACCATTATTATATGTATCTTCATCAATTTTGCCTTCTTTTTTTGCCATTTTAAATTCAATTTCATCATCAAGGCGAATATAATAACCGGTTTCAGTAATAGCAGGACATTCCATTGTAACATCAAGATATAAATCATCGTACCAAGGAATGCCGTTTTCAATTCCAGAACCATTATTTATATCAAAATAAAAACACAATGGTCTATTTAAAGTATCAAAGAAAATTCTACAATTATATTTTCTATCAAGTGGAACATATTCAAGAATAGAATAACCCTTATCTAAGCCTATATATTTTTTCCCATTACTAAACGCCGATATTGGATTAGAAATTTCTTTGACATATTTTAAAGCAATATAGCCATTTAATTTCTCATCCTTTTCAAGGTACCACTCTTTGTCTAGAACCTCTCTCATATAAATTTTGTCAATAAATTTTTGTCTCATTTTACCCTCCAAATAATTTTAATCTTTTAAGGGCATCTTCTATATATTCACCCTTTTTTAGATATATTTTTTCTGCCGGTTGTGATAACATCATGTTTCTCCATTTATCATACCTAACATCAAAACCTAAAACGAAGTTTTTTGTATTTCCCCTTAAAACAGCTCTTGTTATGTATTCTTGCTTCAAGTTTTCTTCTGGCACAGCAATTAAGTAAGATATTTTCAACTTATTCATTTCTTCTAATATATAATCACGTGCTAGCACGAAAACCACATCATATTTATCTTTAACAGCTTGAATTTCTTCTATATAATTCTGCGGCCAATTTGGATGAGGTTTTAAATTACTTTCGTTTCCTTTTAAATCTTCATCTAAAGAATCATCAGCTATTAAATAATGAAATTTAGTGGAGGACAAATCCAGAACATTATTATATTTTTTCGCCATTGTTGTTTTGCCTATACAAGGGAAACCTGCAATTATCATAATTCATCCTTATTAATTTAATAATATTATAATTGGTTGATACTGTCAAGGTATTTGTTCTGCTTTTTCAAAATAGGACTTAATATATAATTTTGCAATTCGTTTTTTATATTGTATTTAGAAATTATTATTTTAGAATCTTTTATTATTAAGTTTAAAGCGTCTTTATTAATTAAACTATGCATTGAACTTTTCGCAAGTTTAACATTTTTTAAAGCTAAAAAGCTTTCTTCAATTCTTTCAGTTAAGGAGTCTTTGGTGTTATATATAATATTTGGGCAAGACTCATAAGCTTTAAGCAATTTTAAATCTATCTCTTTTGTTTGTTCAATATCTGCAAACGGCCTTAACGTTTTAAATTCATTAGCTTTATTATGTGCAATAGATTTACAATAAACAACGGTGGAATAATTATTTTTAACGCTACCAATTCTATATCTGTTAAATAAATAATTATACTGGTCGACATTAGTAAAAACAGAATTATCTAAAATGCTTCTATCCATTAAAATTACTTCGTTGTTTTGTGTCTTGTCTTCTGCCCAATACTCAAACAACACATGTAAATTAAAAATTAACCATTGCCTATCAAATGAATTGAATTTAAAATTCAGTTTTTGTTGCAAACCAAAAACAATCCAAGCTGGTTCTGGAGTGGTAATAGAGTTAACTTTATTTTTCAAACTTTCTATAATTGAACTTTTACCACCACAAGCACCACCAGTAAACACAACCTTTTTAAACATCTTCTCTTAATTCCTTATATGACAATAAATATATTTTATTTTCCTCATTATTAAAGTCTATATTGTAAACCTTATTATTATTTTCTTTATCTAATTTTAAATAATCTCTATCTTCAATATAAAAATCATAATTAGAATTTTCTATTATATGATTAATGTTGCAAGATTTTGTTAAAACACACATTTTTTTATGTAAAATATAGTAATTCAGCAATATTTGAGGTATTGTTTTATTGTATTTTTCAGACAACTTTATAAGCAGAGTATTTTGTTTAGTTGCATATTCGCCCATTAACAATGGTTGATATGCAATGAATTTAATATTTTTATTCAAACAAAAATCTAATACCCCGCAATTTTCATAGTATTTACAAAAAAGATTATAAACGCCTTCAAAACTAAAAATATTTATACTAGAATTAATAACTTCTTCTAATTGTTCTTTGCTTGTATTACATAATCCCAAATGCTGTATTTTACCTAGATTTTGCAAACGTTTCAATTCTTTATATACTTCTATTAAATTAACGCCCTTCAATATATCCAAACTATGAATAGACACTACATTTAAAGTTCTCACTTTTAATAGACTCAAATACTCATCCACCTGTTTTTCAATATCTTCTATATTAAAAATTGTTTTATAAAGCTTGCAATATAAAAATACATTTTTTTCTTTTCTAATATACTTTGCTAAAGTTTTTAATGTTTTTCCATTGTTATAAGCCAAATTGCAATCAACCAAATTTTGCCCAATAATGAAATTATTTTTTATTTGGTTATAATTAGACTTAAATTTAAATGTTCCAATTCCTAACGGATTTATATCGTTAAACTTTGCCTTAAATTCTAATCTATCAAACTTTGTACTTAGTATTTTGTCAATGTAATCGTTTTCAAAAATACTAGCGCAATCTAAGCATTTGGTTCCAATATAGTCTTTAGATTTTTCTTCTTCTAACAATACATTGTCCTTTAAAATCTGTCTAGTAGCACAAGGATACAACTTACCATCTATTAAATAATTACACACTTTTGACGCATAGCAATGTTTTGTATTTCGGCTATCTAATGTAAATAGCGGATAATATAAAGTTGACAAATCTTTTACCAATTTTATTTTAAATGTTTTGTCTTCAAAGTCATGCTTAATTTTGTGAAGTTTATATTTTACATCTCCGTCAATACTTACATTTTCCATTCCTTTTGGAAGCAAAACCTTAGTAAATAAAACGTAATCAAAACACAAAGCTTTAAGTTGTTTTACAAATGAATAATATTCATCTATTTGCTTTAAATTTAAATATATCTTTGCAAACAAAAATTGTTCTTTTCTTTGCTTGAAAGTTTTTAAATTTTTTAGTTGTTTTTTTGCATTCTTACAATCAAAAATTGAAATTTTTAAACTATTTACGAACTTAAAAACAGGAATATAATTTTTTATACAACTAAGAGATTTAAAGTTCAAAGTTATTTTTATATTTCTATTATATATATTTTTAAAAAGCTCATACACTTCACTTAAATTTTGTGGATAATTTTGAATTTCAAATTCTATAAGCCTATTAACATTGTTATCTATATCCATAACATTATTAACATAATTTAACACATTTTCAATTTGTTCGCTTTGAAAATCTTTAACAACTAATTTGATTGGCTTATGTTTTTGCACTGCTTTAACATAGTCAATTATATTTAAAGGATATAAATACAAAAATTGGTTGTCTGTATCAAAGATAAATTCCTTCCCGTTTAACACTGCAACCAAATTAGGATTATCAAATAGCAACTCTTTTGAATTATTATTCATATACACCTTTAAACATTTCTTTACAAGCCATACATTGACCTTTGGTCTCAATAATACTTTTTAAATATTCAAACTTTTTTTTGTCTCCTTTAGAAACAATGTTAGCCACCTCCAAGATGTCTGAATTGATAATAGCAGTTTGCAATGGAGAATTTAAATTGTCAACAATTTCTTCCCAACTGTTTTTAAAACAGTTGCCAAGTGCTGGCGCACACTTCCATGCACAAGTTGAAACATCACCATTTATAGTTGTGTAGAAATATGGAATAATCAAAGATTCTTTTCTATTTAAACAAGTTTTTTTATCCAGTTTTTCATTGTTTAAAGCTTTTGCTCTTCCAAAAGCCACGGCTTTATCTTGAAAAAGTGTGGAAACAACAATATTTAAATTGTTTTCTTTTACAACCTTTTCAATGTTTCGTAACTTTTGAATATCTAAACCACCTTGCTGATGAAACTCGTCGTCGGACAATCTTAATGTTGTCACCCCCATATTAATAAGGTTTTCAATTTCTTTAATAACCATATTATCGTCGTGGTAGAAAAACATTCCATTTGTTTCTACTCTAACCTCTGGCATTTTGCCAGCAAATTTTTGTTTAATTTTTTTTAATATGTAGTAAAGTTTATCTTTACACATATATGGTTCTCCACCAGTTATTGATATTCTTAAACAATTAATTGGCAAATTATCAATCATATTGTCAATCTCTTCTTTAGACAATGTTTTTCCTTTGGCGTTCGCACTCATATAGCAATGACTGCATCTTAAATTACACGCCTCTGTTAACATGATAGAGATTCTATATCCATTTTCTATTGTAATCATAAATCTCCTTAATATGTTAATAAAAATTCAATCTCTTCAGGATTTTTAACTAATAATAATTGCGCTTTTATTGAACTCATGATTTGATTATCAAAAATTGAACAGCAACTAGAGCAATTGTATGGGATATCTTTTCTTAGATGTTCTGCTCTTTCATTTTGCATAATATCTTCTATTTCCTTAACATTATCATCAATTTTTCCATAATGAAATTGTAAATTTTTTATTTTTTCCCAATGAGTACAAACAACAAGATGCGGACCATATAAAATTGGCGCAACCATAGAACTAAAGCACTCACTTGGACGGTTTTCTTTTTCAATACCCCTATCATAATAAACATAATCAAGATTACTAGGAGTTTGAATATGCATTAAACCAATTTTATTTTCATTTAAATCTATTAATTCTTTTTTACAAGATTCAGAAATAGGATAATCTCTATAATTACTACCTTCTGGCACTAAAATTTGAACTACTTGAAAACTATCAGCACCTATTTCTTTTAATTTCTTAGCTGTTTCTAAATATCCACCGTCACTTTCAGGCCTCATACACGTTCTTGCACCAACAATAAGGGTTCCTTCTCTGCCATAAAACTTTCTACGTTCAATAATTTTCTCTATGTTTTTAAGCGCTTTTTGTAAAGTAAATCTTCTTTCTTTATCACATTTTTGGTTTGAATAAATGTCATACGCAACTTCTGTTACACCTGGCAAACTTATGCGGACGTAATCGGCATATTTAGCTAAGTCGTCTATTAGCTGTTCCGTTAATAAACTTCCACTACTAATATACACTAATTGCATATTACAAACCTCTTTAGCGTATTTCATAATTCTTGAACGATGTGGATACATATCAGGATTCCCTTCTCCAGACATTTCAAATCTTATTGAATCACATCCTCTTTTTTTAGAATACTGGGCAATTTTATATAAAACTTTTTCATATTCTTCAGGGGCAATATTTGTAAAACCTAAATTATCTTTAGCCCAATTTCTAGTATCTACTGCTAGACAGTCCTTGCAGTTAAAATCACAAAAATTATAGTCGTGCGAATCTAGAGACAAGATTGGCAAAGAAGGTATTTTATTACAAACAACATTTTTAATAGCATAAGCGAAATCCAAAATGCTTAATGGATAATAATGTTGAGCTCTAATAATAGGATAAGTTGCAACAACTGTATTATCCTTTCCATTAATCATTATCATGCTTTTTGCTTTTAATAATCTTTCCTTTTTTGTTATATTTTTTATTGCACAATCTAAATCTTTATTAAATTCTTTAATCCTTTCAAGCTTTGCGCCATCATAAATATAAAACTTATCATTTGAAATAGCTATATTCATAAATCCTCCATGATTATTTTATCACCTTTTATTTAAATTTGCAATTATAATATTATTGTTGAAAAATTTTTAATATTATGATAACATATATTATATGACTAAGCTTTGCAAACATATTGATTGTCTAGGAATTCTACATTTACGCAAAATTCCAAAACCTATCAAAGAATTTATTACTAAATCATCCAAATCTTATTTCTCCCGCAACGAACTATATTACGAATCTAAACCATTATATAAGATATCTGAGTTGCGTGAAAAACTTTTATCTTGTTTATGCAACAGCAAGTTTGTTAACTATATAATTTTTGATTATACTATTAATTTTTCAGCACAAGTATACTATTTTTTAATGTCGTCGAAAGCTAAAACAGATTTAATTCAACAAGCATTAGATTGTTTACAGGAGGATGTAAACAATATGGTTGCCCTTATTGAAAATAGAAAACATTATTCATTAAAACATACATTACCCCAAAATGATTCAATTGTAAAATTTAGAAATATTGAATTAGATAATAAACTAGAAATTTATTCATACGTAAAAAGTTTTGGAAAATCAAATTTTACTTTCATAAGTCCGGGTCTTGGTTCAATTCTAATAGCGCCATTCTTTAAATCTATATGGGGAAATAGTTTTAAACATATATTATACAGCAGGTTTAAAAACAAAGACAACCTAGAATTCAATATGCCTAAAAACTTAGGAAAGAATTTATATTTAATTGATGACAATATAGGATCAGGTTTTACTACACAGGAATTAATAACTTTATTAAAAAATCATAACTTACTTGGAACTTCTGCCATTGAATATGACTGGTATCTGTATGATATTATTTCAAAAGGTCTTTCTCCCTACACTAAATTTAATTATGCTATTTATGATAAAATTAGTTTACTAAATACCAGAAATCATAAATTTTTAGATCAAGCAATTGAAATACTCAAAAAGGAGCCAAAATCTTATTATAAGTATTTAAAACAAAATAATTTTAATCAACACTTTTATAATGATTTAACAATTTTATTCAATATAGGGAAAAACATCGCAAAGCAATATTTGCCAACGCAAGTCTACAACAAAGCTTTATTTTTTACGAAACAAATTATAAAAGTCTACAAAGGAGTTTAAAATGCATTTTGGAACTTTTATCTTAAAACCGGATTTCTTTGAAAACAAATCTTATTATACTATGTTTAAACATCTATTAAAGCAAAACAACTGTAGTATTGAAAAATGTTTTGTCATTAAAAATTATACACATATCAACATTGAATATCGAAAGATTGATTTGCAAAAAAGATTTAAAAACAAAAAGGAATTTGAAAAACATTATGAGAGGTCTAAAATAGCATACAATGCATATAATTTGTCAGAATATGAAAATATTGGACTACTCACCTTAATTAAACCAAATAACAAAATAACCCAAAGAGAATTTTATAATTTGTTAAACAACATCAAAGACGATTTAAGAAAACATATTAAAGCTGCGAGAAATTTTGTTTATCTCTATTTAAAAGAAGACAACTCAAAAACAAAACTAATAAAGGCTAACGAAACCGAATTTAATTTATTAAGAGATAAATATGATAAAAACATCAAGTTGGCATTTGTAAACGGAATACATTTAGAAGACTATAATCTTTTTGAGAAAAAATTTTGCTATAAAACTTTTAAAAAATTAGGGCTATTAAATAAGTATACTGCTATTTTCCCTAAAGATATAGAGTTGTTGTTTGGCAAAATTAATTCTAGCATCGATCTTCATATCCACTCAGATTATTCTGACGGCAAATATTCTTCTGATGAAATATATGAAAAATGTGATTTATTAAATATTAATTACGCATCAATTTGTGATCATGATGGAATTAATATACAGAAAAAACAAAATCCAAACTTCATAAATGGAATTGAATTTAATGTATTAATCAACCAAAAAAAACAACATATTCTATGCTACAATATGGATACAAACAGTAAATACTTTTTTAAGATAATGCAAATTCAAAGACGAAATAGAATAAATCTATTGAATTATCGATTAACACAATTAAAAGAGCTTTATAACATTTCCTTCCCAAAAGAAGAAATAAAAAATATAATTATTAACAATCACTTTTCAAGAGAATATATAGCAAAACTATTTGTTAAATATAATTATAGTACTTCCATCAACGACGCTTTAAATATCATAAACAAACTAAAACACGGTCAATTTATAATTGACTTAAAACATATTGAAAAACTTATCCACAAAGCTAAAGGTTTAGTAATTTTAGCTCACCCTTTAGGAAACTATAAAAAAAGGATTTCTTTTGATACCTTTAAAGAATCAGATTTTAAGTTTCTCAACCATATTGATGGGATTGAATGTTTTTACTCAGCTTACAACAACGAAGAAATAAAAAACTTATTTAATTTTGCCCAACAGCACAATCTTACTTGCACTGCTGGCAGCGACTATCACGGAACAAGACCAATAAATGAAAATTTAGGAAAAATATGCATAGATAACCTTACATCTGAAAATATGTTTAATTACCTTATTGTAAAGAAACAAATTAAAGATTACTTATTTAGGAGACGCAAATGATTAGATATATTACAGAAAAAAATAATAAATTAGATTTTACCAACCCATTAGATATTGAAAACCCTTGTTCTTTTGATCTAAAGTTATTAGAACCTTCAACAAAAATATATATTGTAGATTATACCAAATTGAATGAAGAATATATAATTAGTTCTTATATAAAAAATCCTGTTCATTAGTTGTTAAATCTATAGTTAATTTATATCCCAACTTAATATTTTCACTAAACATTAAGTTTTGGAAAGATGACGCAAATAGATTAACATTGCTTAAGACCTGCTTAAAAACTTTAACGAAAAGAAATGAACAAAACAATAATAAAGCTAATATTATAAAAGATTTTAAAAAAAAGATATGTTAAATTTTTGGCTGACAACAAAATAGGAGGAGTAAATGAAACTGAATTGGTGTATTAACGAAGAAAACCACAAAAATACTATTCCTGCTGATATTTTGTATCTAGGTAATAGATGGAATTGTAAATCTAAAACAATATTAATTGTTGGTAATTCAACAAAATATTTACCAATATTTAATAATTTAACCATTTCATCATGGAGTTTAGAACAATTAATAAATCAATCAAAAAAATCAAATAATAGTAGTTTTGATTATATACTTTGTTATCACTCTCTATCAGAATTACAATTTAAAGACTGCAAAAATATTTTGGCATTTCTATATAAAATATTAAACAAAGGTGGAGAAATTTATTTAACATTATTAAGCAAAGATTCTTACTTTTATAAACATGATGTTAAAACAGACAATAATTTATATATAAATCAAAAAGAACTCCCAAAACTACTTGAACCTTTTTTTATAAAAAATATAGAATATACAAAAAGACTTAAACCAGACAATAAAATAAACCCACATTTCTACATTTTGGCAATTAAATTATAGACCTTTAAATTTGCTATATTTCAAGTTTCCATAGTAAAGTAATTTAGTTTTTACTTTCTAGTTCTATCAAATAAATTAATTTTATATCTCAAATATTCCACTATGTAAATAGTGGATTTTTTATATTTCTATAAACCTTATTATTTAGAACCCTTATTAAGTTAATTTTTTCAAGCTTATTAGATATGTTTTTTAGGCGAACTAAACTGTGGCTATTTTTTATTCCCTTTTAAGATAAAAAATAGCAAATTTTACCACTTAAAAAACAATAAAATTTAACTCAAAAACTGAATATGCTAATGTAGCACAGTCGGTAGTGTTCCACCTTGGTAAAAGAAAAATTCTAAACAGTTAAGTGACTTTTGCTAAATTCTTCAAAGTTGCTGAATTTTTTTTGTTTAAAAATTTTTGTGGACATGAAGCTATTTTTTATTATATTTAGAGAAACAATTTATATAACATTAACTGCGGAAAGCATTAAATCGTTAACTTTTGAAGAAGAAAGGGAATATAAAATTATTTTCCCATCTCTTTTGTATGTTACCAAATTTTGGCTTTTAAGATATTTAAGTTGGTGGGAGATTGTTGTCTGATTAATATTTAAAATAGTTGAAAGATCGTTAACACACATATCACACATTGCAAGGCATGAAATTATTTTAAGTCGTGTTCCGTCAGAAAAATTTTGAAAAAAAATTGCCAGTTTTTCAATTGAGTCGTTGTTTGGAAGGTAGTTTAAAACCTCCTTTTTATTTCTTTCATTTAATAGAAGATATCTTTCCATATTTTCTCCTTTAACAAAACTTTATTTAAATTCATATATAACTTTAGCTTATAATTGAATTTTAAATTGCCAAAGAAAACCACCAAAAGATTTTTTTGGAGATTTTTGAAAAATTTAAAATTGTTTTGGCGAAAGAGGGGTTAATATGAACATATCTAATGAAATTCTTCTTGTTATGCTTATAGGTATTATTGCATCAGCAACAGACACAGATTTGGCAAACAATTCAAACATTTTGCTTCTGCTTCTTTTAATTTTGCTTACAAATTCAAACAACACTTGTGGGAATTGTTGTTGTGGATGTGACGGAAACGGAAATTTTAGAACAAGCTTCTTTTAACGAGCCACTTCTCCGCATTTAATTTTTATTATATTTGAGTTTTTAATGTTTTCTGAATAATCGGTTGAACTTATAAATGTTTGGGTTATACTGCAAAATTTTAAAAGTTTTTTCCTTCGATCTTCGTCTAGTTCGCTTAAAACGTCGTCTAAAATTAAAACGGGCATTTCGTTTGTTTGCCTGTTAATTATTTCAAGTTCGGCAAGTTTTAAAGATAGGGCAGCCGAGCGTTGTTGCCCTTGGCTACAAAAAGATTTAACGTCTATTGAGTTTATTGAAACTTTTATATCATCTCTGTGTGGGCCAATTGATGTATATCCAAGCGAAAGGTCTTTTTCAAGGCTTTTTTCATAAAGCGAGATATATTTTTCTTTAAATCGTTCAATTATTTCTTTTCCATTTTGAAGTTGTTTTTCAACT
>CALWTS010000036.1 GCA_944384535.1 uncultured Clostridia bacterium | reverse complement strand
CTATATGTGTCGTTAGATAGCATATCTAAGTGAAGTAACCCTTTTGATACCTAGTATTGAAAGGGTTTTTACTTTTTACAAACGTATTATATAATGAAAAAATTAAAAAAGCAAGCAAAATCTAAATGTTTTTGCAAATTTTTGTTGCCGTATATAAAAAACTGTTAAAAAACTATTTAATAAATATTGACAAAGTGATTAAAAATCATTTAATAAATATTTTATTTTCATATCTGCATCAGCAAAAGATAAAAAACAAACAATGCAAATTGCTTATATGCAAAACATAAATTATAACGAGATTTAAACAAATTTACATAGTTTTAGACAGTTCAAAATTAACTTAGGTAGATGGTGTCAAGCAATAAATTGGATATGGTTGTCAAGTAGTGTCAAAAAATTGACATTTTGACAGCAAATGAAAAAATACTAGCGATTTTGCTAGTATTTATATAGATTTTTGAGATATAGAGCAGAAGATATTTTAGGGTAAAGGTATGTTGGTAAGGCGGAGGTCACGGGTTCAAGTCCCGTCATTAGCTCCATAAACAAAAATCGCTAAAAACCTTATAAATAAAGGGATTTAGCGATTTTTTATTTTTAATTTTAGAGAGCACTACCCTTTTCCAAAAATGCAATAGGTGTATTTTTTAAGTGTCGTAGGTGTCAACTTTTTTCATAAAAAAAGACCGAAAATTGGAAATCTCAACTTTCTGTCTAAAACTCTCAAAAACTGCCCAAAACTGCTCCCGTAGGTGTCAGTAGGTGTCAAATCATGTCTTTTCAAACTCATCATATAAACAAAAATCATCGTTAATTTTTATAGTAATCAATATAACAATATACAATAGCCAAATGTAATTTTGATGATGAACTTCTTCTTTATCCTTTTTAGGTTGTGTTCCATGACCATATCGATTTCTTAAAGATAGTCCATTTGTGACAAACCTATCATTTAAATAATAATTAAGATATTTAACTTCTGGTTTTGATAATAATGTACTTTCAAAATAACATATATCTTTCCTAATGAGTTTATCTAATTCCTTCCTAAATTCAATAGGATAATGATAATAATTTATGACCTCATTAGTTTTCAAGTCATACATTAAAACTATTTGCTTGATATTTGCAAATTTTACAAATCCTTGTTTGTTGACCTTAATGTATTTTTGCGAAAACAACCACTTTAAATCTTCTTGCTGGTAGTCTGGAAAATCTTTTAGTGGAATATTCTCTTTTGTAATTAGTTCAAAGAAAGTCTCGTGTCTTTCATATTTTTCAATGTAATGCATCATACTTTGATTTGAGAACAACAAAAAGAATAATCGTCTTGTTTTTTCTTCATTTGAATAAACATATTTTTTCTTAACTAGTGATTTTATATTATCAAAAGGAACTGAACTTGATGAAATTTCCAATAAATCATGGTCAATTTCTTTATATTCCTGAAAAATTGAAAATTGTTTTATTATTCCATCAATCTCAGGGAATAGAATTCTGCATTTTTCAAAGTAATTTGTGCCTTCGCTTGGCATATATAACAAAAAGTCATCAACGCCAAATTCCTCTTTCAGATAAGTGGTATAAAACCATTCTAACAGTTGATTTATCTTTACTTCATACTTTTCCAATTCTTGAATATATGAAATCATTTTTAAATAACACGCCATTTGTTTTACCCTAAAAGACATTCCTATTAAATATTGACCTTTTGTATGAATTCCTAAAGTATGCTCAAAAATGCCCAGTTCTGATTCCTTACTAATATTTGTAAATCTCATTTGCTTATCAACAAATTTTAATATATAAATAAAATTATTTAAAAGTGTTGGATAATCCAAATTTTCTTTAATCCATTTTGTGTCATATTTACAAATCAAACTTCCGTCTTTATATTCTTCACTCATTGTTTCATCGAATTCACCAAACGCAACTTCACTCCCAATCTTTATTCCTCCACCATTGCTGAATAGTTGCTTGGATTGCTCTTTTTCTTTCTTTAAAGCTAATAGTTTTACCTTATCTGAAATTTTTATATTTTTGATATCTGGGATGATTTGTAAATAATTTAAGTTTGCTTTCTCATCATTAATATAATTCTCAAACATTTTGTTTAATTCGTTAGTATCAAATTCTGGGAAATATAATGTCTTATGATTAAAATGGTGTTCTATTTCGATTTCATCTACAAGAAATTCTGCTGTCGATATACTTTTTAATAAGTATTGCTTAATTATATCATTATAAGTATTTACAATATTTTTACACTCTAAAATATATCTAATCCAACATTTTTTAGAGTTTAAGAACTTCTTGAAAAATAATGGCGATAAATTGAGAGTTTTTATGTTGCCATCTATTAATTCCCAAAAATCTTCATAATAAAGAGAATCTACTTTATTATAATATTTTCTAAAATTGCTTTCATCTAGTTGAGCTATAAACAAATTTACTTGCTTATATATAAATGAAACTTTATCTTTATAAATATCTTTAATTGAACATCCCTTTATCTTTGCATATTGAATGATGTTATAAAATTCCAAAACTTTATTGATATCTGTATAGTAGTTTTTTGTTATATCTAAGGTCTTTAAAAAACTAACAACCATCGTCAAATATGGCCCAAAAGACATATCGCTAACACCATAAAATTTAATTTGATTTCTCATATATTAATCCTCAAACAGATTATAACATAAACTACTTTAAATATCAATTATGGTATTCTACATCTCCATATCTTCTTCTTTTTTGCGTTTTCTTTCTTTGCGTTCTTCAAGTAATTGCATAAGCAGATCATCATATTCATCATCTGTCATTCTTGATATTAAATCATTTTTGCGATTTTCAAGATCTTCATGTCTTTTTTGATCATCAAGATACATTTCTACTTCCTTTATCTTTTCATTTAATTTATCAGTTGTATTTCGTATATATTCATTATCAACTGAGTTGTAAACTGTTATTGTAGTTCATACGAATTATAGGCGGTCGCGTTTTTGTTTATTGCGTTTAAAATCTATGCCGTTTATATTGTCTATGAGTTTATAGTAAATATGGATTTTTCGGGGTTCTTTACTTCCCTTAGTAAATTTGTCTATGGTTATAAATTCAATCAGTTCTAGTGCCATTTCTCGGGTTAAAACGGGTGTTTCTATATACTTTTTCACTCTTTGTATAAACTCATCAACATTTTTCTTATTTTGTTCTATTTTCTCTATGCTTTTATTTATTTGCGCAATCTCTTTTTCTAAAATTTCCTTTTCTTTTTGATAATTGTTTAGTAGTGATATGCAAATATCTTCTGAGATTTTATTTAAAACTTTATCTTCATAGGTTGATTGAATTAGTTTATTAACATCATCAAGTCTTTTTACTTTATTTTGCAAATTTTTATTATCAATTGAAAACTTTTCTTTTTGCAAACTTTCTTGTCTTTGCAAAAATTCTTTTCTTGCTTTTTCTTCATTAAAGTTTATAA
>CALWTS010000035.1 GCA_944384535.1 uncultured Clostridia bacterium | reverse complement strand
GTAATGCTTGGAAGTATGTTCAAAATATTTATAAACATTTTCAACAAATAGGATATAGGGTAAAACATTGGCTCTTAAAAGGTGAGCAAATGGGAATACCACAAAAAAGACATAGAGTATTTTTTATAGCTACAAGATTAAATGTGGATTTAGAAAGTATTAATATGTCTTTTTTATATAGACCAATTTTGTTTGAAGAAATAAAAACAAAAGAAGGTTCGCCTATTAAAATCTCTGATAATTTAATGACACTAATCAATTGTGCCAAATATGGTGATAGAAATTTAGAGAACGCTTGCAGAAAGTTACGCGGTAAGAGTTCTTTTTTTAATTATTGTTTTGTTTATGATAATCAAGTTGCACCAACAATAACTGCTCATTGTAACAACATACGATGGAGTGATAAAAAATTTTTATCAAAAGAAGATATGATTTCAATTTCAACCTTTCCACAGGACTACAATTTTTTATCTGATAATCCAGATAATATTGCTTATGTTTGTGGAATGAGTGTTCCGCCGGTAATGATAAAAAGAGTTGCGGAAAGACTGACAAATTATCTTAAAAGCGAGGATAAAAATGAAAGAAATAACAGTTAGGAGAAACTTAATATCCAACTTAAAGGAATCAATTAAAGAAATTGATGATAAGTATGAAACTTATACAAAAATATATAACTTATTAAATGATTTTGATTGCGATTATGGAACAGATTATGCAGGATATTTTAGAGAAATATCAGATTTTTTAGATGATGACGATGTAACTTATTGGTTGGAATTAGCATGTAAAGACGGAATAGACAGAGTAAGATGTTTCGTAAATGACACATATAGCGATGGATTATATAAACTTGATGGATATAACAATTTAAGCAATGTCGAAAAAGGTGATTTTGAGAGTGCAATAGATGATGTTATATCCACAATTAACAGTGATATAGAAGATTTAAAACAAGAGGAAATGTAGGAGGCGTTATGGAAATAAAAGCGGAAGAATTAATATCAGCAGAGATAAAAAGAATAACCGAAAAATATAACAAAGAATATCTTGATTGTTCTGATATTATGAAGATTACAGGACTTGGTAGGGATAATGTAAGAGCAATAATGACCAAAATAGATTTTCCAAAAATAAGAGTTGGTAAAAGAAGGATTGTTAGTGTTGCAGCTTTTGTAACGTGGCAATTTACAAACGAATTAAGAGGTGGCGAATGGGAAGAAAAAAGATTAAGGTCATAGAGAAGACTCGACGTTCAAATGGTTCAGGTTCTATATATCAACAAAAAAATGGATTGTGGACAGGTAAAATTTGGGTAACCAATCCAGAGACAGGTGAGAAAACAAGAAAAACGGTTTACGGACATAGTCAGGCCGAAATTTCAGATAAACTAGTTAAATTATCAGGTTCAATGACACCTTTAAATGGTTTGTTTGCACATAAGACTTTTGGTGATATGTTTGAAGAATGGTTATTAGTTTTTAAGAAAAACCAAGTCACGCCACGAACATTTGAGGGAAATATTAGATGTTATAATTTACACATTAAACCTTATGTTGCTAATATGGACATTAGTGAAGTCACAGCACCGGTTATTCAACAAGTTATAAACGAAGTCTTTGTTAAAGGTCGAGGAACTAATACAGCAAGAAAAACTAAATTTTTATTTAATCAATTTTTTGAATATGCAATTGATTGTGGATTAGTTGAAAATAATCCTACTTTAAGAATAAAAATAAAAGCAAGAGATACATTTCAACATGATATGGAAAATAAATATAAAGCTATACCAGAAGATGTAAGAATGAAATTTATTGTTGCATTAAATCAACATGAATTTTTAAAGCCTTTTTGTATGACAATGATGTTTGCTGGTCTTAGAGCAGGTGAGGCACTTGCATTAAGGTGGGAAAATGTTGATTTTAATAATAAAACAATCACAGTTAAAAATAGTGTTACACAAGTTCCTATTTTTGATAAAAATGGCAAAGTATTAAGTAGAAAAACAGTTATAGGACAAACAAAAACTAATTGTTCTGTTCGTGAGGTTCCTATACCAGACATTTTGATAGATGTGTTGAAAGATTGGCGTAAATGTCAATGGGTTAGAAAAGAACTTTCAAGAGTTGATTTATTGGCTCCAAATGCCGTTGTTTTTTCAAATGAAGATGGTAGTGTAAGAACATATTCTGGAACGAGAAGAATTTTTGATAGATTTGCAAAAAGAAACGGTTTTTATGGAAAAATACACTTCCATACTTTAAGACACACATATTCAACAATGCTTTTTGAAGCAAATGAAAATCCCAAAGTCATACAAGCGTTGCTAGGACACAAATCTGTAAAAACGACTCTAACTGTTTATAATAGTGTTGATAAAAGTTATTATAGACAAGCAACTGACAAACTGAATAATTTATTTAATAGTGATAAAATGAAAGAATATAAAGAATTAGAAAATAAAAAAGATATACCTGCACTTAATAGAGAAATAGAAGAAGAAATAGAAGAAGATGATGATGAAGAAATAGAATTGCTAGAAAAATTGCTTGCACAAAAGAGAGCAAGAAAAAAGAATAAAGATTTTGAGATGTAAAGATAAAATTATTATATTTGGTTGACAGATATGGCATAATTTTGTATAATTAGTAAGAAAAGTAAGAAAAGTTATACAAAAGGAGACAAATATGAATAACTATCCAGAAGGTAAATTTATGACAACTATTAAAATTGGAACAAAAGGACAAATTGTTATCCCAAAAGAAGTAAGGGAAATGTTTAACTTGAATTTAGGAGATTCACTTTTACTAATGGCAGATAAAGGGCAGGGTATCGCAATTCAACCTTTTTCTTTTGCAGAAAAATTTTGGAATGCAATTCAAGAAGTAAAGAAAGGAGATAAATAATGAACGTATTATCTGTTAAAAATTTATCTAAAACATATGCAAACTTTAAGCTTGATAATATCAGTTTTGAAGTAAAGAACAACCATATTGTTGGATTAATTGGGAGAAATGGTGCTGGTAAAAGCACAACGATTAAATGTATAATGAACTTTATTTCCAAAACTGGCGAAATTAAAATTTTTAACAAAGAATTTTTAGATAACGAGCAGCAAATTAAACAAGAAATAGGTTATGTTGGTGGAGGTTTTAAATTTTATCAATTTAAAACACTTAAAAAATTAGCAAAAATATATTCAATGTTTTATACAAATTGGGATAATCAAAAGTTTAGTAAATATTTAAAAATATTTAATTTAGATGAGAATAAAAAAATTAAAGAACTATCAAGTGGCATGCAAGTTAAGTTTGCAATTGCTCTGTCTCTTTCTCATAACGCAAAATTTATTATAATGGACGAACCAACGAGTGGACTTGACCCTATATCTCGTGACGAATTTTGTGACATTGTATTAGAGTTGGCAAAGCAAGGAGTTTCAATTTTGTTTTCAACACATAT
>CALWTS010000034.1 GCA_944384535.1 uncultured Clostridia bacterium | reverse complement strand
TGATTTAACAAATCTGAATTTGGGTTTTTATGAAATTTGCCATACTTACACAAATAACGGAAATGTGTTTAATGCTTATATTTACTTTTCTGTTGTTGAAGGGCAAAATATAAATCCGTATTACATTAGTTTGTCATCAGACATTGTTGAATATGGAAGGGAAATTCCTGAAATAACACTTCAAACAGCACCAAGTCAAGAAACCGGTGAACTTGAAATTGTTGAGTCTAGCAATAAAGTGTTAACGAGTGATGAATATCAAGAATATCTTTCAAAAACAACTGAATCTGAAAAACAAGAATATCTTGAAAATAATGGTGAATCTATTCACACCAATATTCGTCAAAATGTTGGAGATTATTACATTTATGTTAAAGTATCTTCTGAAAATTGAGATATCAAAATTTGATAGAACAATATCAAAGCCAAAATGAAATGTAAAATATAAAATGGGGTCCCCAAACAACTCTTGCTTGCAAGAGTTGTTTGGGGAAAGGAAAAGCCGAACGAAAAGGCGATACAAATTGCAAATTTTATCTGCAATTTTGAGCAAAAGTGAGTGCTTTGACGCGACAACAGGATAAGCGAGAAACAATTTGCTTTTGACATCTACCAATTGTTTTAAAATAAAGGGCTTTTGTAGAATCAATCAATTTTATTATTTTCTCGTCATTTTTTGAAAGTTGTTGGGATACCCAACACTTTTTACTCTTGATTATTCGGGAGATTCGAGTACTTGGGTTGAAAATCGTGGTATAGTGACTCAAAATAGTACAACAGGAAACTGGATAGATGACAATATCTTGTATTCCATGCGACAAGCAGGATATTTCAATCCAAATTCAAGTGGATACGTCACACACAATGTTGTATTCAATACTCGTGGTTGGGTGGTAGATGGTGCAACAATGCAATTTTCCGGCAACTCATGGGGAGAGACAGAAAATGCAGTGGATATTGCTTTGCTCAGTGGCACAACTAGTGGTGTGCCTTATAGTTCAGTCACAGACTTACAAAATAATAATAGTGTGGCAACAATCAGTGACCAAAGATAATTTGTGATAAAAATAAAAAATATACAAATAATAATATTGTAATATTGAGAAATCTCTACTTTTAGAGATTTTTTAATTGATAACACCAAAATTGAACAAAATATGACGAAGTGTAAAATTATATACATTTATTTGGAAAATATGCTTGTTGTATGTTATACTACAAGTAAGGAAATAGTATAGGAGGGAAATATGAAGAAACTACTATATAGTTTGCTGATTGTATTTATACTACCTTGTATGTTTTTGTTTACTGGTTGTGGAGAAAAGAAGAATAACAATGTTTACTATACTTTACCAACCCTTGAACACGTAACGGTTACTTTAGAAGCGGTTGGAAGTGCAAGTGACGATAAAGGCGAATATCTTTCAAAGAACCAGGAGTTCAAGATTGTTGTGACTCCGGATCAAGGATATGAGTTTGAGTCAGCACCTATTGCGCATATCAATGGCACACCTATTACTTTGAATGATGAAGGTTATAGATATGCTAGTAATACATTGTATGCAAAAGATTTTAGTAAAATCGATGTGACAGTTACAGCACAAGTAGTTGTTATGCAAAGAACGGTGTTAATAAATTATGATGACTCTTATTTAGAAGATACTAGTTACATCATCAATAATTATACACTAACTTTTAATGAAACTTTTGCCAACATTTTAGGTGTTGCGGCAAATCGAGCAATTAGAATGAATGGTGTTGAAGTTGGGATCAAGAATCCTAGAACTGATACATTAAAGTATGGTGATGAACTAAAATTCACAATTAGCGCGAATGGGGAAAATGTTTTTGGGCATGCTTGGTCAAATCCATTTTATTTACAAGGTGCAGATAATATTTGGCAATCAAATATAACTGATAATGGTATTGAGTATACACTTAATATTTATGCTTTTTCTGATGAACAAGTTACATTAAACATTGATGAAAATAGTTTTAGTAATAGTAAAAATGTTAATTTCATAATTTCGGTGGAGGACAGTTCCTATTCATCTATTAGCACTTCCAATTGCGGATTATTTACTGCAACAGTCAATGATATGGAAAACTTGCCATTAACTATTGCACAAAAATCCAACAACTATATAAAAATTGCTTATACAAATTATGAAACATACAAAGACTATTATGATAATGCTATTTATGAAATCAACTATACAACGGTAACCGCAACTATGGATAATGGAGTGGTAACTATTGATTTGTTACCATTAAAAGAATATGGAGATCCATTTACATTAAGTTTGAATATCAAAAATCTTGTTGATAGAATGGTCGAAGATGGCAAGCTTCAATCATTAGAATATGATGAATTTGTTTATGGCGATACAAAATATAGTGTTATAGAGTTTTATAGAATAACACCTGTTACAACTGCAATTAGTAATTATTATTTTGTAGGAGATGTCGTTTTGGATGTTACTATCACTTTAACAGATTATACTAACCTAGATACAATCTTCCATGATGATGCTAGATGTATTACAATAACAGCAACGACAACAACGGGTGAAACAAAAGAGTCAGTAGTGTGGGTTAATATTCCTGATGTTGAAAATGGTGTCACATTAGTAGAAGACGATTCTGCTCTTAGATACAAACTCACATTATCACAAGAATTTTTAACTGACGTGAGTGCATTGTCATTTACATTTTCGTATACTTAAAATTAAAATAAAAGAGAACATAATGTTCTCTTTTTTTTGGCACTGCTTTGTAGTTTGCTTTTCTTGACAAAATATATAAATATGATTATTATAAAAAAGTATATTATTGTGGGACAAATGAACAATACAAACATTAACATAAATGACTTAATACAAAATGAAGTGAATAGAATTTCTTTGAAATATGGTAAAGATTTTTTAGACTGTGAGGACTTAATCAAAATTACTGGACTTGGCAGAGATAATGTAAGAACTCTTATGAGAAGTAAAAATTTTCCAACAACAAAAGTCGGCAAAAGACAGGTTGTAAGTGTGCTCAATTTTGTTACTTGGCTAAAGATTAATAATAACAAAAGCGAGGTGCAAAGTGGCTAGAAAGAAAGTTGTAAGTAAAACTCGCAGAGCCAACAACGAAGGCTCAATATTTCAAAGAAGGGATGGTCGTTGGGGCGGAGCTTTAACGATGGGCTATGATGAGAATGGAAAGATAATACGAAAAACTATTTATGGAAAATCTCGAGCAGAAGTAGTTAAAAAACTTTCTGAAATTAGTGGAAGAATGAAAAGTAATTCGTATGATTTAGTTGAGCAAAATGACCTAGAAACTTTGATGTTTGAATACCTTATGACTTTTAAAAAAGAGTGCTGTAAGTCCACGAACATTTGAAGGCAACATTAGAAACTTTAAATTGCATATTGCTCCACTAATAGGCAAAATGAAAGTTTATGAAATAGATAATTATGCTATACAAAAATTAGTTAATAATTTAATGGAACAAGGTTATAGCAATGATACCGTCAAAAAATGTAAACACTTATTAAATCAATTTTTTGAATATGCAATTGATAACAAATGGATATTTGTCAATCCTACGCTAAAAGTAAAAATTAAAGGCAAAAGGACTGTTTATCAAGCAAATAATGATGAGAAATACAAAGCAATGCCACTAGAGATTAGGAATAAATTTTTAGTTGCATTAAATAAAGATGAAGCAAATTTTATTAAACCACTTTGCATTACTCTTATGTTTGCAGGGCTTCGTATTGGCGAGGCACTTGCTCTAAAATGGAAAAACATAGACTTTGATAACAAAACAATAAAAGTTGAAAGAGCAATAACACAAGTGCCTAAGTTTGATGAACAAGGCAATGTTAAAGACCGAAAAACAGTCATTGGGGACACGAAAACTACTTGTAGTGTTAGAGATATACCTGTAACAGATATTGTGCTTGAAACCTTAAAACAATGGAAAGATAAACAAAACGAAAGACAACAAACAAATCCTGATGTAACAGCAATTTTAACATCTCCAACATCTTTTGTATTTGCTAATGATGATGGCAGTTATAGGACTTATTCAGGCACTAGAAAGATATTCGATAGATTTAAGAAAAGAAATGGATTAAACAAATTTAATATTCATTTTCACGGACTTCGACACACTTTCTCTAATATGTTGTTTGAGATGAATGAAAATCCCAAAGTAATACAACAGCTTTTAGGACATAGAGATGTTAAAACAACAATAACAGTTTACAACTCAGTTAATAGCGATTATGTGCGAGAAGCAACTGATAGACTTAACACTAAAATACAAGAACAACAAAAAGAGAAAGAATTTGAAATTGAAAATCCAAAAGAACCTGAACTTACAGATGAAGAAATAGACCAAATGATTAAAGAGCTCGAAAGAAAGAAAAAGAGAAAAGAAAAAGATTTTGAGATGTAATGGCAACCTAAATTGAAATAAGTAAAGAATTATGATATAATATTCTTGTCGGAGGATATTATGAAAAAAGAAATAGTAAACAAATGTATTGATGTTTTAGAAGTTGCTGGTAAGACAGCTTTAAGTGTTATACCTGTTGGTGGTGCTTTGGTTACTGCAGTTTACGATGTTGTCAAGGGCAATATTTTGCAAAAAAGACAAGAAAAATGGAAAGATATGATTGAAAATAGATTGTCTAAACTTGAAACCACATTGGAAGATATTGGTGAAAATGAAGCATTTGCAACAATGCTAATAAAAACAACCGAACTTGCTATGAAAACTGCAAAGGAAGAAAAATTGGAATATTTGGCAAACGCATTGCTTTATTCTATTGACCACAGCATTGATGAAGATAAACTTATTATGTTTATGTCGTATGTTGAAAAATATTCTGTCGCACATATAAAAATATTAAACTTTTTTAATAATCCAGAGAAGTTTGATAATTTAAATGTTAATAGTTATGTGATGGGGTCTCCACTACAACCATTAAGCAAAGTCTATCCTGAGGTCGTGCCATTAAAAGATAAATGTATTAACGATTTATACAATGATGGTTTAATGACTACTCAAAGTATAAATGTAACAATGACAGTGCAAGGAATGCTTGCAAAAAGAACAACTGAATTGGGAGATGAGTTTTTAAGTTTTTTAAAACTTATTTAATTGACAGCAATTGACAGCAAATATACCCGTTTCATATAGTATTAGAACAATTTAGACCGATAGTTCAATATTTGGCTATCGGTCTATTTTTTTGTCTCTTTTTTGACAGCAATTGCTCCAAAAATTGACAGCAAATATTTTTCGAGTAAAAATTTATCAAAAATTTTAGAAAATAAAAAACCTTTGAAAGTGCCTAAATATAAGGGTTTTTCAAAGGTTAATGATTGGAGCTGATGACGGGACTTGAACCCGTGACCTCTGCCTTACCAAGGCAGTGCTCTACCTGCTGAGCTACATCAGCATAGCTCCAAAATGGAGTAAATATTCAGTTGTAATTTTGATTAAAATTGCCGATTATTTGTCTTACCAAGGCTGTGCGCTACCTGCTGCGCCACATAAGCATAATGAAATTTTAGTGTGTTTTTTGTTGCTTTTTAAGTGGTAAAATTTGCCATTTTTTATTTTACCAAGGCGGTGCACTACCGACTGTGCTACATTAGCATAAGCAATTTTTATTAAATTTTTGAGTGTTTTTTGAGGTGCAAATTTTGGCTATTTTTATCTTACCAAGGCGGTGCACTACCGCTGAGCCACAGTAGCATATCTATAAAAATAGGCTAATTTATTAAGTTTTTAAGTCGGCAATTTTAGGCATTTCAAATCTTACAAGAAAAAAAGAAGCGTTTAAACTTCTTTTCTCTTAAGA
>CALWTS010000033.1 GCA_944384535.1 uncultured Clostridia bacterium | reverse complement strand
AAGCAGGTATATCGGCTAATCTTGTTTTGGTAGGCAACGGGGCGATTTTGCTCGGCACATTTAACTTGATCTTCTTCCCTCGTTATTTTAAAAAACCCGATAAAATCGGAGTACCATTTGTAATAGGCGCAATCGTCGTATTCTTTGTAATCGGCGTTTTTATTGTTTTGCGTTGGGTAACTCCGCTCTATTCTACAACCCTGAACGGACTCAATTCCGAAAATACTGGTGCCAAATCAGTGGCTCTTGCGATAGGAATTGTCATCTATGCCGTTTTATCTGCCGTGAGCTGTAAACTATCAATAAAAAATTTTCAAAGAGTAGACTTGTAAATAATATAGCTCAGCGTAATGAGAAGTTAAAAGATCCATTTGAAGAATAAAAGAGTAAAAACTTATATAGTCCTTAAATTTGCCCGGTCAGCCCTTTGTTCGGGCTGACTGTTTTAATTTCGTTCAACGATGATGCCAAAGTAATCGACGGCAAAAAATAATACGAACCCGTTTTCAGAGTTCGTATTATTCACTAATGGGTTTAGTGGATAAAAATGCTACCCTACAAACCGAGCAAAAGGGTTAAGGATTGTGCACTTTCAAATGCGAGGAAGAAATAGTTTACTGAGGCGTAAATAACCACAGTCTGAACATGAAGAAAGGCGCGAGATATAACTTTATTCTCCGTTTGACTTTACAAAAAAGCAATGCTTACATTTATTTATTAATAGTCTATTCTATCTATCAATTCTTTACCGCGCCACTTAGTATTTGGCACATCTAGATAAGCTGATCCATATTTTTCATATTCCTCAAAGTTTACAGACATATCTTCTTGCAAGCAATCTTTTAATATATTAAATCTTTCTCTTATTAATTTAATAGTTTTGTTATAATTTTTATCAATAAACTTTATGTTATTCAATAACGTATCATATCTTTCTTGAGCTGTCGGATGTGTTTTATAACCAAATCCCGATTCTGGACATGTAAAATTTTGCGCGACTTCAGCTAACTCTAGAGATGTAAACCATAGCAATGCGCCAAATAAAAGCCGATCCCTTTCTGTTTTATTATATTGAGGTTTAATAATAGATTGTAAATCCGCTTCAAATTCCTGTTTTTGTAAAGGATTGTACACTTTTGCAAAATATGTTTTGCCCTCTAAAGATAAAACAGCTCTATTTGATAAATTGCTATCATCTAAATGACCACACAAATGATGAGAGAATTCATGACCAGCAATATATTGCAACTCATATTTAATAGGTTGTAACATTCTCTCTCCGACGTCTTTAGGAACAATCCCTCGAGGATCAAGAAAAAAATCTAACGCTTCAGTTTTCATGATTGTTCTTATGGCTATTCTTAGCGCGTTAAATCTAATTTTAGGGGGAATATCTATTTTAAAATCAAGCAATGCCAAATTGCAAAATTTCATAAAAAACTGAAGACTTTCATTAATATAGATTAGTCTACCCCATTTCATATTTTTTTCAGCATATCCATTTACATCATTTGAAAAAATATCCCCGAATGTTATGTCGTGACACCGGAACCTATCTTCATCAGATAAATGATCCAACACGCTTAAATAATGTAATTCCACAAATGATTTTTCAAATGTCCACAGTTTAAAATAGTGCGCTTTATTTAAATAAACTCGATATAATCTAGTACTCTCGGTAACTATATTAGCTCTCATTTGTAGCAAATAATCTTTTGGCGTTTGAGGATTCAAAATTCTCTTAATTTCTTCTTCATTGCAAAATCCTTTGTACCATATTCCTTGATCCAATATAAATTCATTGTTTTTCATTCCCTCCCTCCTATCAATTAACACAACCGATTTTTTCTCCACATACAAATTATCTTATACTTTTGAAAGTAGCTCGGCAAAGCCATTATAATTATGATGTATATTCTTTTCTCCGATTGACATTAAGTAGTTATACCTTCTCACAGATGGAATAAATGCCTTTGGTGTCTTCACTCCAATATAGCAAAAAGCTTCATTCATTGTAAGCGTGTTTAAATAAATAGTTTCTTCATCCGTGATTTTTTGAATTTTATATCTGAACCTATCTTCTTCGTCCATATACTTCGGTATATCTTCTTGTTTTTTCATTTTATTAAAATTGACATATTCGTTTTTAGGCAAAATAAGATACTTCAAAAGAATTGGAGAAAACAAGTTCATTTCAGTGATAATATGCGGTTCTAATAACGCCGCTTTCCATATAGGTGAAACAAATAATATAGCACAATTTGAAGATATAGGATATAATTCAAAATTATCAAGATAACTATTTTGATTTGCAATTTCTACACGAGCCGCTTCATCAAAATTATCTCTTCCATATAGTTTTTTACCTATTTCTTTTGCTGCTTTGATATAATCCTGCTCTTTATCTTTTAATATTTTAACCGGAATTCGTTCTGTGACATAGCCAATATCATTTATGCAGAATTCACCATCCGATTTTATGATCATCATAAACGAGGAATTTGTATCTATAGCGTGTTTTCTAACACCTACCATTTCAGATTTGATAAGATCGCTCCATTTACTATCTAAAATCGTAAGCATTTCTCTTTTCCAAAAATCTTCTTCTGATTCCCCTTCTTCTATATTGAATTGACTTAATTTAAAGCCCTGTCGCGGTAAAGTATAATTTGTTTTATTTTTTGGTGAACGATAATGTTGTAAAAGAAAGTATTTTTTTATAGTAATAAGTTCTTTGCGCGTAAACACAACTTCTTCTGTAGAATTGCAAATTCTATCAAGCAACTCAACCATAGGTCTTTCTATAATTTCATTGAACTTAATTTCCAATTCCTTTGTATTGCTCCCGTAATGAACATCGTAAAGATTATTCTCATAAAATGCACTTTCAGTATTTTGATAATTCACCGCAAATTTTATTAAATCGAGCACACAAATTTTATATTTACCATTATTTGCTCTTATCGCAAAATTCTTTAATAAACGTTTTTGTATATAGTGATTACGCGTAAACATTTTCTCCCTCTGATAGATAAGTTATCGATATAAATCCATGCAAAGATTGTTTATATTCAATCTATTCAACAATTCATTTAATTTTACTATTGTCGAATATTTATAGTGTACAGCACCTATTACTTGTTTGAAGTTGTCGTCTGTATATGTTTTAGCTAAAAGTTCTACGACATTCCTGTAAGTTAAATAATCTCCACCTCGAATACTAAAGCCGATATCAAGAATTTCAAGTAATGAAACTAAATCGATAATCTCATCCGTAAATATTAAATCGACTTTCTTTAATAACAAATTGCCAATACTTTTTTGTTTTGTTGTAATAACATTAGTATAAATTACTATCTGTTCATCTTGATGAAGCGTCAATCCTATTTTATTAAACAGCGCATAACCGACAATCATTCCTTTTCCGTTACTTGTATATTCGGAAAGTATCTTTCGCTCATCAATTTTCTTCTTGCCAATACTGTAAACACCTTTTGTAACAGTTTTCACGATTCCTTCTTCTTCAAGTCGGTTAAAGATTTTCAATAATGTTTTATAAGGAATATCCGCAAATACGGTATTACGAACAACTGAAATATCTATTAATCCTTTACTGTGCTTTCCACAATACTCTCTTACTCGCTTTGTATAACTCACTCTTATTTCCCCCTCTTTTGTTTCATTATAACATATTTTTTTCATAAAGAAAAGTCGACACTTTCTGTTTTCAGAAAATGTCGACTTTTTATCTTGGCGGGGCGTGTGTAACGTAAATCGAATAGTATTATATGAGGTAAGAGCTAGTCTTTTGGTTTTGCGATAGATTCTTGTAATTTTGCTAATTCTTTTTCAATTTCATTCATTCTCTCATTTGCGTCAATCATATTTTTTATGACCACCATATTGGAAATAACACAGAATAGTTGCAAGCAATCTTTTTGACTTATTTCTCTGGAAAAAAGCCCGTGCATAATTCTATTTCTGTTTATTATCTCTGGTTCGTTTTGCCTATCTAAAGACTTGTTAAAATAATGATTTTCAGCCAAATCATTAAATTGTTTAACCAAGTTAATGTAATATGTAATTCTTGTTACATAAATTTGCTTTACGGCTTCAACTTTCTCGGTAATACTTTCTAAATGGTTCTTGATTTTATAAAACTCATTATTATTAAAATTGTTCATATATTGGTGATATGACTCAATAATTGGGAACAAAGACACAGCACAAGAAAAATAGCATTTGTTCTTGTAATTAAAAATCGCTTGCTTGTAATATCTATCTATTCTTGAATTTTTCTCACCAACATTAAAACCAAACAATTCATCAAATAACCTATTAAAGTTTCTCATATAGAGTTCTTCTGTCGTTACATTCACGCCACCAGAAGTTGTAATTTTAGTATTTATGAACGCATGCGGGAACATCCAACCTTGTTTTTTCATTTGTTCTTTTTGAAAGTCTGGGAAACTAGAATGTTCTGTAAACAATGCTTGGTCAAAATACCATTTCAAAAACGCCCAATAATACATATATCTATTTTTTAGATGGTTGGTTTTAGCATTGATGTACTCATTTTTGAATTGAGAGGGGTTTTGATTAAAATCTTCTTCAATTTCTTTTAATAGAACGGCATCTTTTTCTAATTTTCCTTTTAAGGTATGCAGATTTTTAACATCACCTATAACATACTCTTGTTCCATTTGGTATATATCTATTATCCTCATGACATCCTCATCTGTTTGTTATAAATCAATTATTTCTAAGAATAAAATCTATAATCGGACAACTCTCTTAATCTTGCTTTCTTTTTATATTCTACTATCTTGCTTCTTCTTTCTCTAATCCATGTAATATAAGAAATGTTTTCCGTTGTTATATTCGTTTGCGTTAAAAAAGAATCTATTGTTTCAATTATTTTTTCATACATCGTTACATCACTGCCAGACCAACTAGACGGATGCCCGAATATATTTAAATTTTTAAAAATCTCAAAATTCACATTTTTAGAAATTAAAGTTTGTGCATAAATTATTTGCCATTCTTTTTTAAACGAACAAACAAATGTGGTCATATAACCTAAATCTTTTTCTTCATTAAAATATTTATCAATAAATATTTGCGAAAATTCCACAAACGTTTCATCTGTTAAATTTTGCGATATAATTTTATCAACAGTAAAAACTGGTAGAAAGTATTTGGATAGCTTTTTGCTTCTTTCATATATTACAAGCAGATTTTGTGCAACATTGGGAAGTTTACACAAAGCATCTACATCCAAATAACTTGATATCGAAAATCTTTCGTCATGTAAGAAGTAAAAATCGTAATATCTATACAGGTATTCAATATTTTTCATAGCTAAATAATGAATAAACTTTTCTGATGTGTGTAAAATATTTTTCTTTATTAAAACAAAGAACATTTCGTAAAATACAGGCTCCAACTCACTTCCAAAGAACTCTTCAATTGTTTGCATTGATAATTCGTGATAGGTCCATCCACTTGAAGGCATTTCAATATAAAAATCATCAATAGTTCTATATTTATTAAGATTATTATTGTTGGATTGCTGTATAAACTTAAATACCGTACAAATGAAACCCGGTTGGAACTTTTCAAACTCGATAAAATCAATTACGTTAAATACTCTATTCGAAATTCTATCGAATGTGCAATACTCATTTTTAAAGGCTTGCAAACACATATCATATAGAGATGAGGTTATATCTTTACATTTTAGATTTCTAAGCAATTCTAAAAGCATAACATTCTTGTGTGTTATTGAGGATAATTGGATAAAATCAATGAACTCGATAGTTTTATTTTTTTCAGAAAGAAAATATACTGCTTCTCTATAATTTACATCCAAATCCTTAAATTCGTTAATAAACGTTTTAAGGTGATTTTCAAAATTTGTCGGAGTGCTTTTAATTAAATATCTAAAATAAGCCTCAACAGCATAAGAAATGGTGTTAATATCGACTTCGATTGATTGTAAAGCGTTTATATAAGAATGAAAGTCTTTAGGTGTTTCTATTTCATTTAATATTTTATCGTATTTTGTTTTGTTTGAACGCCAATCATAGCGTTCTCTTTTCCTCGAAAATCCCTCTGCATAAATTTTAAACTCAACAGAGTTTTTAGTTAGTTGTTCTAAAATTTGTTGATATTCATTATCTTTGTCAGAGCAACAACATTCCATTAGTTTATATAATATGGTCTTTTGCATAAAGCTAAGGTTGTTTTCTAATTGCGCGTTAATAAATGGCAAAAGAATTTTTTTGTCATTATCAAAAAATTCTTGTATCTTGCCAATTTTTTTACTATTAGGAAGGTATCGAAAATTTTCTAATAAATTACTTATGTCTTTATAATACTCGTTTTCATACAAAGTTATCAAACCTTTCCAGACAATTGTTCTTGTCTCAAACAAACATTCACAAGGCACCGCCTCAAATGTAAAATGGACCATAGTGTTTGCATGGAACTCTGATGAACTAAAAGAAAAATCTAGAAATTTTCTAGCCAATCCCATAAATAATTTTCTACAAGCTTCATTGCTAATCAGTCTTTCTTGTAGTTTGTTTAAAAAATATATTTGGCTAATAAGATTATTATCAAAAGAATGGCGCCTTACAGAAAATGCTTCTACTAAATCCTTAATGGTTTGTTCTTCAAGAATACAAACGTCTATATGATTAAACAAAATATCAATTGCTAAATTATAATAACAGCTTGGCTCGTACCCACATAAAATATTTAAGAAGGTTTCTTTTAGTGGAATGCCAGCTCCTTTTATATATTCCAATGCTTCTAAAGGCAGCAAGCCATAGAAAACTGATATGAATTGGATAGTTTCATTATTATTAATAACTTTGTAACGTTCATTCCAAAGTTTTTCTAATGGTTGCATTATTAAGTCGTCCTGATATCCATATGCAGGCAGAATAGAATTAAACATATCGACAAAACACTTACGATATGCAGGGAAAAACAACTCAAATATATCGTTTAAGGGTATTTGTTTGTCTTCGGCAACCAGTTTATAGAATAAATATGATGATAATATTTGGTCTCCAATTTCACATACTTTTCCTTCATATGAAATATTCACAACCTCTTGTCTATCCCAATATGCCATTGCATCATGAAACATATCGCAAGATATTCCTATTTTGGTTAGTGCGCCTTTTATGTTTTCCCAATTATTATCACCATCTTCCATAACTATCCTATGAAAAAAGGCTAATACAACAAGCGATTTTAAGTAAATAGTGTTATTATCTTTAGTGATAGAATTTTCCAAATCAGCGTTAACACGATTAAAATGGTATTCCATCAACTCTTTCATTTTTGTTGGTAGATGTCCATGTTTTTTTAAAACTTCTGCCATCATTATCGCAAAACGTAAATTTTCATGAGCAACGTTTTGTATAGAAAACAAAGTATCATAAGATGCGCCTGGTATTATCTTTTTTAACACTTTTTCTTGTTGCTCTTTAGATAAAGGGGCAATTTTAATAAAATCTAAGAAGTTGTCTAAGTTATTATTTTTTAGATCTATCGCTATTGTGTCAATTGCATAATCCCTTACTGTAGCCAACACATAAATATTCTTATGAGTCTGTGTATAAGATATAAATTCTTTTATAAATGGGAGGCGATTTATATCATCTAAAATGACGGCGATATTATCTTTTCCCACAGTATCGCATATAGTCTCAAAAGGATTGCCGTAAGCATTCTTAATATAAAATACTTCTTTTATACGTTTATCAGTTTTTATTTTTTGAGCCAAATGTATACAAAGCCTTGTTTTTCCGCAACCAGCAGGTCCATGAAGTAAAACAACATTTTTACTAAAAAGTTTATCTTCTATTTCTTTTAGTTCGTCTTCTCTAAATAAAAATTCATGTTGTTGAGAAACATCATATTCATTGTTTTGTAGGCATTCATCTAACGTTTTAATAAGTCCATGTGAAAATTTTATATTTAATTCAGATACGGCAATTGACTGATACGTGTGCAGTAATAGTGCACTTAATTTGTCTAATCCCCAAAATTCAAAAGGAACTTTTGAGTCTATACAAAAGTCTCTACACAAATTCTGACATTCTTGGAGTTCGTATGTCTCTATTTTCCCAACACAAGCAAATATAACCTTTTCTACATTAGCATTTTTATCAAGGAGTATTTTTGCATTTTCTTTACATTTATCAATATCTTTTTTTATTTTATCTAATAACTGATTTTTTTGAATGGTAACCTCTACATAGATATAATTCCCATTAGATAATTGAAGAAAAACATCTGGAGTTCCATATCTTGTAGTTTGCACGCCACTTGCACTACCTAAATTTACAATATTTGCAGGAGTATATTGTTTATCTAGTATTTGAAATACAATATTTTGCATTTCTGCTTGTCCTACACCAAGCAACTCTCTTTCTATAGTTTTATAATCACTCATTTTATTCTCCCATATCGTTTAAATTATTATTCTCGCAGTTTTCATTCTTTTCTTTATGTTTTTTTTATGTGTTTTTAATAAATAGAATAGGCTAATAATAATTATTGCAACCAAAAGTAAACTTGGCACTATAATTTTTACAGATAAAGGCCAGTTTATGATCCAATTTTGAATTGTTACAATCCCACAATAAACACAACAACTCAAAAGCAATAAAATAATAAAAACAGAAGTATACGCCTCTTTACCTGCATTTTTACCATGAATTAGACCAAATGAAAATAAGATGCTAACAATTGAGTAAGAAAGCATCCCAATAATATGCATAATAATATTCCAAATTTTATCGTTTAGACAACTGATACCAATAATGGCTAAAGTTGTGATTAGCGTTGTTAATATTACCCTATAAAACCCCAACGAATTATTTTTATTTACCAAAGAAATTTCTCCTAATTTTATTTGTTTAATTATAACATAATTATAAAAATTTTTCAAGATAATAGGCTCTAGCATCTTTACATTTTTTATAAAAAGTGCTATAATAAATGCAATGTTAAGGAGAGTGACGATAATGAACTTTGCAGAGAAGGTAAAACTTGTTCGTACTGAACTAAAATTATCACAAGAAGATTTAGCAAGAGAACTTGGAGTTAGTTTCGCTACAATCAATAGATGGGAAAACGGCAGTTATAATCCAAGCCGTTTGGCAAAGAAGGCGTTTGAAGATTTTTGTGAAAAACGAACAATCAACATTTCAGAGGAGAATAACTAATGAATTATATTGGATCCAAATATTCCTTGATCGATTTCTTGGAAACATCCATAGATAAAACACTAAAGTTGCACAACGAAACGAAGAAACCATCCGAAATGATATTTGCCGATTTGTTTGCGGGCACAGGAGTTGTCAGTGGTTCTTTTAAGCAAAGGGGTTATTCTATTATCGCTAACGATATTCAATATTACAGTTATGTAATTACCAAGCACATGATTGAAAATAACGGCAACCTTGATAAAAAGC
>CALWTS010000032.1 GCA_944384535.1 uncultured Clostridia bacterium | reverse complement strand
TGCTGATTACAAAGGTAAATGGGTTATTTTATTTTCACACCCTGCAGATTTTACACCAGTCTGCACAACAGAATTTATGACTTTTGGTTCTATGATGAAAGAATTTCAAGAACTAAATACTGAACTTATAGGATTGTCTGTTGATTCATTATATTCACATATTGCATGGCTTAGAAAAATTCAAGAACTTGAATGGAAAGACAAAAAACACATTGAAGTTAAATTTCCACTTATTGAAGATATTAGAATGGAAGTAGCAAATAAATATGGTATGATACAACCAAATTCTTCAAATACCCAAGCTGTTAGAGCGGTATTTATCATTGACACTAAAGGAATTATAAGAACTATATTATACTATCCTCTTTCAACAGGTAGAAATTTCGATGAAATAAAAAGAATTATTCTTGCACTACAAAAAGCTGATAAAGACAATGTTGCAACACCTGCTGATTGGAGACCAGGGGATGATGTTATAATTCCTACTGCTGGTTCTTGTGGAACAGCAAAAGAAAGAGTGGAAAATCAGACTGACGAACAATATTGTCTTGACTGGTTTATGTGTTTTAAAAAAGAAAAAGGACAAATAAAATAATAATGGTTAATAGAAATACCAAACAAAAAGAATTTGTCCTTAATAATCTAAAAAATAGATTTGATCATCCAACATCTCAAAAAATATATAATGACGCACAAAAACAAGGAATTAAAATTGGACAAGTTAGTATATATAGAATATTAAACAATTTAGTAAAAGAAGGACTAGTTTGCAAAATTGTCACTAAAGATAATGTTGCACATTTTGATTTTGTAAGAAAAAATCACATTCATTTAGTTTGTAATAATTGTAATCAGATTTTTGATAAAAATTTAGGTAATGACGACAACTTAACAGAACTAATCAATGAGTTCAACATATCAATGCAAGATGTTATTTTATATGGTATTTGCAAAAATTGTAAAAATAAAATTGTTAAATAAAAATAAAATAATATGTTTTATAAAAGATAATACATAATTTGGTTGTATTATCTTTTTTTGTGGTTGAAATCATAAATAACTTAGATGCATTGTAATAATAAAGATATTAATAAAAAAGATTTAAGTCATATTTAGAAAAATTCAGCAAGATTTTTAATAAAATTCAGAATTTTAGGTATTTAGGATTAAATGGTTATGCTACTTTAAAAAAGAATAGTAAAAAAATTTGATTTTTGATTTATAAAGCCTTTATTTATAAGGTAATCTTATAGTGGGTATAAAAATCCATTAAAAACAAACTCAATTTTGATAAGGTAGAGGTCACGGGTTCAAGTCCTCATCTCCACAAATTAAAATCGCAAAAAGCCTTAAAATAACTGGAATTTAGAAATTTTTTTCTTTTCTAAAATTTATATCAATATGTTGTCAATTAATTTATTTTAACTAAAAATATTGTCATTCTTTATCACAACTTTTACATTCAAACTCTTTGATATTATAATTTTCCAACCCATCAAAGACGGTAGGGCCTTCTAAATAAGCCATATTATCAATAATTTTAACATTTAATGTACCGCCTGGCATTATTATATTAAAATTATTTCCCAAATTTTTATTAAATAAAGAAAAAGCCACTGCCGTAGCGCCGGTGCCACATGCCATTGTTTCTCCACAGCCTCTTTCAAATACTCTTACTTTTATATTATTTCCGTTTATTTCATTAATAAATTCTACATTGATTCCATTATTTTTTTGTAGACTTTCATAAATTAATTGTTTTTTTCTCAGGATTTGCTCATCTGGATAAAAAACGATATGCTCATTTCCTATATTGACATAATCAAAATTTAGAGTTTCTTGAATTGAATCAAACATTTTATTAAAATTTTTTATTTTTGCTTTTCCTATTTTAACGCTACTTACACACGTATTTTGATTTGAGCTTAAGATTTTTACTATTTTTAATCCACTTAAAGTATCTATTTTAAATATTTTTTTATTTGGATTTTGATTGTGCAAATATTGAGCTACACATCTTACGCCGTTTCCACACATTTTTGCTATGCTTCCATCAGAATTAATTATATTCATAAATATGTCAGCATTTTGACTTTTTTCTAAATACAAAATTCCATCTGCTTTATAATTTTCATTTTTACATAAAGATTGGGTATTGAATAAAATATCACTTTTTGATAAATCAGTTTCTTTTTCATCTATTAAAATAAATTTGTTTCCACAACCATTATATTTATATCCTATCACAACATTCTCCTAACATTATTTATGATATTTTTTTACTTTTTGTTCAGTTAAATGTTTTGTATTTATTTGTTCTAATCTTAAATATTAAAGTATAATTTAAAATGGAGGTGAAAATTGAACCTAAATATAAAAATTTGTAAGATTTGTGGGTTGTGTTATGGAGCCAAAAGAGCTGTAGATTTAACTACAGAAATACTAAAAAACAAAACACATGTTGTACTATTTAAACAATTATTACACAATAAATATACTGTTGATAGATTGCTTCAACTTGGAGCAGTACAAAAAAACAGTTTAGATGAAATAACGAAAGAAGATTTTGTAATAATTAGGAGCCATGGGGAAGCTAAAAAGATATATGAATATTTAAATTGTAATGGTATTTCTTATTTAGATTGTACTTGTCCAAATGTTCTAAAAATTATTGAAATTGTTAAAAATAAAAGTGCAGAGGGTTATAAAATAATAATTTTAGGGAAGTATGGATATAAAACAAAAATAATGCATCCAGAAGTTAATGCGATTTCTGGTTGGTGCAATAATCCAATTTTAATTGAGAGTGAAGAAGAAATTAAAAATATTGAATTTAATTTTGAAAAATATTTTTTAGTAATTCAAACAACATTTTCAAAAGAAAAAGCGTTGGCGATAATCGAAAAAATTAAATTGAAATTAAAATTAGAAAAGAAAATTTTTGAGTTTTTTGACACCACTTGTCAGGCACAATTATTGATTAAAGAACAATCTGTTAAACTTGCAGAGAATGTTAATTTAATGCTTGTTGTAGGAGATAGAAATTCAAGTAATACTATAGAATTGTTTAATTTGTTATCTTTAAAAGTAAAAACATTTTTTATAGAATCTTTAGAGGATTTAAAAGAATTACTAGCCAAAAGAGAGATTATAAATGGTTTTTCAGTTGGTATAACAGCAGGTGCTTCTACATCGTTGGAAGAGGTGTATGAGTATAAAGAATTTTTAAAAAATGTATAATTTGATAAAGATTAGTTATAAACGTTAACAATAAATTAATTGACAATAAATTATTTTTTATGGTATAAAATTCTTGCGTGTAGATTCTTTATATATTTAAGTTGTAGAACTTATTTTAAGATACAAAAGGGGAATAAAAATGAAAGATTTGTATATAAAGGACATAAAACCAAATCAAGATATAATATTGAAATGTTGGATAGCTGACAAAAGACAACTAAAGAATAATTTGTTTTTAGATCTTTACGATGGAAGTGGAGAAATTGAAGCTTTAGCAAATGCAAAAGAAACAGAAGATTTTATAGGACTTTGCAAAGTAAATCGTGAAAGTTGCGTCGAAATCGTGGGAATTTCACAAAGATTTAAAGAAAAAACAGAAATTTTTATTAAAAAATATAAAATAATCTCATCTTCTACTTTAAAAATTTCACCTTATCCTAATGAAAAAAAATTTAATATTTTTTCTCCAAAATCATCAGGAAGGTTGCTCTTTCATCCAACGTTTTATATAAGGAATAGATCAATTAGTAAAATTCTTTATATAAAAGCAGTTTTTAAAAGAGAAATGCAAAATTATTTTTGGGATAAAAATTTTATTGAATTTGAAGCGCCAACATTGACTAGACAAACACTATATGAAGATAGTGGAGTTGTATGGATAAACAATGAAAAACATGCTGGTTTGAGTAGATGTGCAACTTTTCATTTAGAACCTGCTTTGTTAAGTTTTGAAAAACTATTTACAATTACAAATTCTCATTCCGATGAAAAAGTGAAGACAAATAGGCATTTAATTGAATACATGCATTTAAAATCTGAAATGACGTTTGTTAATTTGGAAGAACTTATAGAATTTGCAAAAAATATGTATTATCAAGTTGCGATTAATACTTATAATAAATGTAAAACATTGATTGATGAACTGGTTGGAGAAGATATATTTAAAGATAAGTTAGAGAAGTTAAATCCTAAAAATCATAAAACAATAACATATGATCAAGCTGTACAAATATTAAAAGAAAGTAATATTGATTTTGAGTATGGTAAAAGTTTAACAACCAAACAAGAAAAAATTTTAACTAAACGATTTGACGAAAATTTTGTTTGGGTAAAATATATTCCATATAAAGTAGAAGGATTTATGTTTAAAAGATGTAACGAAAATCCATTTTTAACCATGACAGCAGACTTAATTGCCCCTAATGGATTTGGTGAAATTTTAGGTTGTGCTGAAAAGATAACTGAATATGATCAAATAATTTCAAGCATGAAAGATAAAAATAAAATAAAAGATTTTGATAGATATAAAGATTTTGCAGAGTTACATAAATTAGGGTTACCTCCACATGGTGGAATCGGAATGGGAATTGAAAGAGCTTTAAAATACCTTTTAAATTTAGAACATGTTAAATTTATAAAACCATTTCCAGTAGTAAAAATTTCTCAAATAAATCATTAGGAGAATATATGGGGAAAATAAAGTTAGTTTTTACTGGTGGTACAATAATGAGCACCATAGAAAATAATATAATTAATACAAGTGATAAATGTAAATATACTTTGATTGAAAAATCTGGGTATAATTTAAGTAATTTTAATATATCTGTACCACTTAATAAATTAAGTGAGAATTTTATTTTAGATGATATTATGGTACTTTTTAATGAATTAAAAAGTTCACAAGAAGACGATGTTGATGGAATAATTGTTTTGCATGGTACGGATACATTGGCTTATACATCATCATATATTTCAATATTAATGCAAAAATGCAAGAAAAAAATAGTTTTTGTTTCTAGTAATTATCCATTATCTGATGACAGGGCAAATGGAATTGCAAATTTTACAACAGCAATTAAAATAATAAAAGAAAAGAAGTTTGTACCAGCAGTTTATGTTGCTTATAAAAATTTTAATGAAGATTTTGTTGCGATTTATTTAGCTTCTAGATTATTAGAACCAGCTCCATATAGTGATTGTTATTATAGTCCAGATGGTTTTAGATATGCTAAATATAAAAACAGTAATTTTGAATTTGAAAATACAAATATAAATCGTAGCAAGAAAAATTTTAAATTATGTGGTAATTTTAATAAAAAATGTCTATATATTATGCCTTATACAGGACTTGACTATGATACTCTTAAAAATGTTGATTTTGATTATGTTGTTCATGGTTTATATCACAGTGGAACTGCAAACAGTAATAAAGATAACTATAAATATAGTGTTTTAAACTTTATTGAATTTTGTAATAGTAAAAATAAACCAATTTATTTTTGTAACATTAACAAAAAAGAATCTTATTATGAATCATATTATAATATAGCTAATAAGTGTAATAATTTTTTGTTTGAAATTTTACCAAATGTAGCAATGGCAAAGATTAATATAGCTTATAATTTAATTAATGAAAAAGATAGGGAACTTTTTATTCATTCTAACATTTCTGGAGAATTTCTCAGATAAATTAATCTTTATTAATTCCATATTCATTATTTATTGGATCTTTAAATAAAAAGAATTTGGGAGGAAAAAATGTAAAAGATAAATAACAAGCAAGTATAATACATGTTCCTATAATTGAGACAATATTATAGAATAAACCCAACTGTTCATAATTTAATATCTTAAATCCGACAAAAAATGATATAAAAATAGATATATAAAAGCTCATAATATCTATTGGGAGTATCGATCGTTTTGTAAAATGAGTGTAAAAATAAAAAATACAAGGAATCAAAATTATTGGAATTAATAAAACAATAAAGAAAGTAAACCAATAATTAGGAGAGTTTATAAAAAAGATATCAAATATGAAATATAATATTGTAGAAGGTATTGCTAATTTTAAATGTTTCCATGTGCTTTCGTTTACTGGGAAGAAAAAACCTATTATTTTTTTTATTTCCGCTCCAAATAATTGTTTTGAGCAATTAATAGGTGGATGAAGTTCAATATTACCATGTAATTCTAGAGTATTTAAAAATTTATTTTCATTCAATGCATTTGATCTTGTATTAGCATGCCAACTTCTATTCATCCCATAATAAGATACCCTGATTTTTTTAAAATGTTTTTCAATAAACTTTAGATTATTTTGATTTATAAGAGAAGCATTGGTATCTAAAGTTAATAGTGTTTTTCTTAATTTAACTTTTTCAATTAATTTAAATAAATCATTATATAATAATGGTTCACCGCCTGTAATGGTTATACTTTGAATTTTTAACTTACTTATATTTTCAAAAATATTTATCCAACTTTGAATTGGTAATTCATTATCATGTTTATTTGCAAAACAATGTTTACAATAAAAATTACATTTATCAGTAATTTCAATAATAACTCTTTTAGGTTTTTCTATTTCTAATTTATTAATATTTAGCACCTCCTAAACAAATTTTTAGAAGTTGACCTATTAATTATATAATTTTTCAAAAATTTTGTCAAATTAATAAAAATTTACCAAAATTTCATAAAAATTGATATTAATATACTTTTTGTTTTTTAAACTACTAGTTTTTATTTTACTATAAATTGGAATTTTATTATACTTATTAAAAGGAGATTATATGAATAAAAAATATGAACCACTTTTTTCAACATGGAAGATAGGTAATGTTGAAATAAAAAATAGAATAGTCTTATGTCCAATGGGGGGAACCTCTTTATTTGGCTGGATGGAACCACATCATTTTGATAAAGATGCTGCTGACTTTTTTATGGAACTAGCTAAAAATAATGTAGGACTTATTATCCCTGGAATAGCACCTTTAAAAAATATTATTGGAGGACAATGGCTATATAAAAGTAAAAAATCTTTTAAAGAGTTAAAAAAATATATGGAACAAATTCATAAAACAGGAGCAAAGTTATTTATTCAATTAACAGCTGGCTTTGGTAGATCTTTTTCTATACCAACTTCGCTTGTTCCTATGCTTAAGAGTAAAGTTTTAAATGCTTTTGTCAAACCATTTATCAATGTTTCATATATTTGCGCCTCTCCTAGCAAATTACCATCAAGGTGGGCAGAGGGGGTTTTGACTCGAGCTTTAACCAAAAAAGAAATATTAAAAATGATTGATGCATTTGCAAAAACTGCAAAAATGTGTAAAGATGCTGGTGTAGATGGTGTTGAAGTACATGCAGTTCATGAAGGATATTTATTAGATCAGTTTACTACAAAATACACAAACTTTAGAAATGACGAGTATGGTGGTAGTTTTGAAAATAGATATCGTTTTGCTGTGGAAGTTGTTAAGGCGATAAAATCTACATGTGGTCAAGATTTTCCTGTTTCTTTGAGATATTCTGCTGTTAGCAAGACTAAGGATTTTTACAAAGGAGCTGTTCCTGGTGAAGAGTATACCGAAGTAGGAAGAGATATGGAAGAAAGTTTAAAAGCAGCTAAATATTTACAAGATGCAGGTTACGATATGCTGAATACTGACAATGGAACTTATGATGCATGGTATTGGGCACATCCTCCTGCTTACATGCCTTTAAATTGTAACCTTGAAGATGTTTCTAAAATAAAAAAAGTTGTAAATATTCCTGTCGTTTGTGCTGGAAGAATGGAACCTGATACTGCTGCAGAAGCTATTAAAAAGGGTGATATTGATGGTATGGGAGTTGCTAGACAATTTTTAGCGGATCATAAATGGGTTACTAAACTAATGGAAGATAAGTTAGAAGATATTCTTCCTTGTATATGTTGTCACAATGGTTGTTTTCCTTTATCGCATTATAAAGGTGTAGCAAGTGCGACTCCAATGAATGATTCTAAACATATGTCTAGATGTGCATTAAATCCATTAACTATGCAAAATCATAAGTTTGATATTAAGCCTGCTAAAAAAGCCAAGAACATTGCTGTTATTGGTGGCGGAATAGGAGGAATGGAAAGTGCGAGAATTGCAACTTTAAGAGGTCATAAAGTCACAATATATGAAAAGACAGATAAACTTGGAGGTGTATTTATAGCTGCAGCTGCGCCATCTTTTAAAGAAAAAGACAAAAAGCTTATAGAGTGGTATAAAAAGCAGATTAGAGATTTATCAATAGAAGTGAAATTTAATACTGAAATTAAAGATTTAAATTTAATCGATGCCGATGAATATATAGTTGCAACAGGTTCAAAACCAAAACTATTAAGAGTAAATGGTGCTGATAAATTTATTGAAGCAATAGATTATTTAAATGGTAAAGAGGTTGGTCAAGATGTTCTTATTATTGGTGGTGGTTTAAGTGGTTGTGAAATTGCTTACGATTTAATATTAAAAGGAAAAAATCCTATTATAGTAGAATTTCAAAATGATTTGATGATTTCTAAAGGATTATGTTTGGCAAATTCTTCATATTTAAAAGATTATTTTAAATACAAAAACATCAAAATTTATTTAGAAAGCAAGGTCGTTGATTTTCAAGATAACATAGTTAAAATACAAACAAATGCTGGAAATGAGATAAGTTTAATGGTTGATAATGTAATTTCTGCAATAGGATATATTTCTACACCATTGACTAAGAAATCAAAGAATATACACATTGTTGGAGATGCCTTAAAAGTTGGAAATTTGCGAACTGTAGTTTGGAAAGCATGGGAAGTTGCTGAAAAAATTTAATACTAAAAGAGAGTAAGTTGCTCTCTTTTATTTATTTTATAAAAATTCATAAAATCTCGTAAATCATTGCAAAATAAGGAGAATATTGATTAAAATAAAAAAAAATTTTTTTTATAAAAAATATAAAAAAATCGATATAACCCTTATAAATAAAGACTTATAGCCATTGTATATATAAATTTTTGTTTTTTTAAATTATTTAATTTTATTTGCTTTTTTTATATATTTTTTGTTATTTTTATTTTAGGTTTCAAAAGGAGAGATTATTATGGATTTATTTAATAAAATATATAAAGAGCAAAATTATAAAATTGTTAAAGAAAAAGGTATATATCCTTACTTTCATAAACTATACTCTGGACAAGATGTAATTGTTAATATGGAAGGGCATAGAACAATAATGTTAGGCTCTAATAATTATTTAGGATTAACATCTCATCCAGATGTAAAAAAAGCAGGGGAACAAGCTATTGATAAATATGGAAGTGGTTGTTCTGGCTCGAGATTTTTGAATGGTACACTTGATATACATACCAAGCTTGAAAAAGATTTAGCTAACTTTCTTCATCAAGAAGATGCTATGACTTTCAGTACTGGTTTTCAAAGTAATTTAGGAATTATTAGTGCAATTATTGGTAGAAACGATTATATTGTTTGTGATAGAGAAAATCATGCAAGTATATATGATGCATGCAAACTTAGTTATGGGAAAATGGTTAGATATAACCACAATGATATGGATGATTTAGAAAGAAAAATTAAAGAGATTCCTGATTCCGCAGGTATTTTAATTGTTACAGATGGTGTTTTTAGCATGAGTGGGGATATTTGTAAACTTCCTGAAATTGTTGATATAGCTAAAAAATACAATGCTAGAATTATGGTTGATGATGCTCATGGCTTAGGAGTTATCGGTAAGAATGGCAGAGGTACTGGAGAATATTTTGGATTAGAAGATAAAATTGATATTTATATGGGAACTTTTTCTAAATCTTTGGCATCTTTAGGTGGTTACATGGCCGGGAATTTAGATTTAGTTGAATATCTTAAGCATAATTCTAGACCATATATATTCAGTGCTAGTATGACGCCTGCTTCTGTTTGTTGTGCAAATAAAGCTTTAGATATTTTGAAATCCGAACCTCAAAGAGTTGCTCGTTTAAATGCTTTAAGTGACTATATGAGAAATGGATTGAAAAAATGTGGCATTGATATTATTGAAAGCAAAACACCTATTATTCCAATTTATACCTATCAGGATGAAAAAACTTTTGTTGCATGCAAAATGTTATTAGAAAGAGGAGTATATGTTAATCCTGTTGTTTCCCCAGCAACACCTGTTGGTCAAAGTCTTTTAAGAACTAGTTATACCGCTAACCATACAGAAGCAATTTTAGATGAGGCAATTATTAAGATAAAGGAGGTTATTGATTTATTAAAATAACTTTATTTCAATATAAAAATGTTGTATTTTTACTTTTTAAAATATTTGATTTTAAACTATTAATGTGTTAATATTGTCATAGAGGAGTAATTATGGGAATTTTAAAGAATATTGAATGGATAGACACAAGTAGTAATTTAATTATTTGGAAATATCCTATTTCTAAGGATCATGTTAATAAGGGATCTGCTCTTACCGTTAGAGAAAGTCAGGTTGCAATTTTTGTTGATAAAGGAAGATTGGCTGATGTATTTTTACCAGGGTTTTATAAACTAGATACACAAAATTTACCCATTTTAACAAAACTTTTATCATGGAAATATGGTTTTGAAACACCTTTTAAATCCGATATTTATTTTGTCAACACTAAACAATTTACAAATCAAAAATGGGGAACAGTTAATCCTATTTTAGTAAGAGATAAGGATTATGGTGCTGTTCGTGTTAGAGGATTTGGAAATTATTCTTTTAAAGTTGATGATGCTTATGTATTTATGCAGAATTTGAGTGGAACAAATACTAGTTTTGAAACTAAACAAATTACAGATTACTTACGTAGTATGGTTGTAACTGGAATTTCAGATGCTATAGGCGAGAGTAAGATTCCTATTTTAGATATGGCTGGAAATCTGCAAGAATTATCTAAAATTGTTGAAAGTAAAGTTTCAGATGATTTTAAGCGTATTGGTCTTCAACTTACTGATTTTGTTTTTGAGAACTTCTCATTACCAGAAGAATTAGAAAAAGCTCTCGATAAAAATACAAGTCTTGGTATTTTGCGTGGAAATATTGATGTCTATACTCAAGTTGAAACATTAGAAGCGATGAAAGAAGCTGCAAAAAACCAAGGAACCGCAGGTGGTACTATGGGAGCTGGAATGGGAATTGGAATGGGAATGGGATTAGGAAACATCCTTGCAAACAACATGCAACAAATGGCGAATAATCAACCAAAACAAAATTCAAAACAATGCTCTAATTGCAGTGCTATAATTAGCGGAAATCCTAAATTTTGTCCAGAATGTGGAACGGCTTTAAAATTAGTTTGTCCAGAATGTGGAACTTCTGTTAAATCAAATGCTAAGTTTTGTCCAGAATGTGGAAGGAAGTTAAAATGAATGTAACAGAAGAAAAAATTTATTCTGATGATAATTTGAAAGTTAATTCTCATAAATGTCCAAACTGTGGTGGTGAATCGGTATTTGACCCCAAAGAACAAAAATTAAGATGTTTATATTGTGGCAGTTTATTTGAAATTAAAAACGATATTATAATTGAAGAAAGAAATTTAGATGAACTATTACAAAAAGGAAAAGTTTGGACAGAAGTTGAAGTTTATCAGTGTCAAAGTTGTGGAGCAAAAGAAATCATTGATAACCAAGAAGTTTCCATGAAATGTCCTTTTTGTGGCACGAGCAACATTATTAAAACATCAGAATTACCAGGATTAAAACCTCAAGGCGTTATTCCTTTTAAAATTGGTGCCAAAACCACAACACAAATAGCGATAAAGTGGGCGAAAGGAAAGGTTTATGCACCTAAAGTTTTTAAAAACAGTGTAAAACCTAACAATATACATGGTGTTTATAATCCAATATTTACATTTGATGCATCTACAAAAAGCGATTATAATGGACAATTAGCTAAAAATCATATTAGGTATAGAATTGTCAATGGAAGAAGGGAATCGTATACAGAAACTAAATATTTTTATATTCAAGGACAACAAGTTGTAAATTTTGATGATTTACTTATTCAAGCATCTACAATGATTCCATCTTATGTTATTAAAGATTTGCAACCCTTTCCAACAAAAAAAGCTATTCAATATAAAACAGCATATTTAAAAGGATATGCTGCTAGTTCTTATAATAAAGACGGAAATTCATGTTGGGATGAATGTAAAAATGAAATGAAAAATAGAATTGAAAATCAAATTCTAAAAAAATATAATTATGATTATAAGATCTTTTTAAATGTAAAAACATTATTTTTAAGTGAAAGTTACAAATATATTTTAATACCAATTTATATTGGGCATTATAATTATAAAAAGAAATTATATAATTTTTATGTCAATGGTTATACAGGAAAGATTGTTGGTAAAACTCCAGTTTCTGCTTTAAAAGTTTTCTTTACAGTTTTTGGAATTTTATTAACAATAGGACTAATTATTGCATTTATTTTCTTAATGAATAGTTAAAATTAAAGGTTGGAGGTTTAATATGGGAAGAAATCTTATTTATAAATTAGTAGGGGCTTTTATAATTTTATTAGCTGCAGTTTTTTGGCTTTTATCAATTTTAATACCTGATGTTTTTGGTGCATTTTCTTTGGCTTGGGCTGGTGTTCTTATTTGTGGTGGACTTGGTATTGTGTTATTAGCGCAGGGGGTTGTGCAGAAAAATGTGTCAACTATAAAAAAATTAAAAATATGGTTTTCTGTTGTTTTATTTATCTGCGCCGTATTATGTTTAGTATCAGCTTTAGTTATTCCTTACAATCTAGTATTACCAATTATATCTATAATAGTTGCTTTTGGACTTATTATAACCATATTAGCAACAGGTGGTGTTAAGTGGGATGAAGGAGATAATCATAAAAAAGGGTATAAGAATTATTTTGAGAGAAAAGAAGAAGAAAATAAAATTTCTGAAAAAGAAAATGTTGAAATTGAAAAAAATGATTTATCAGAAAAATAAAATAAAAAAAAGCACAAAAATTGTGCTTTTTTTATATATTTTTCAAAATATCTCTAGCTGCAACCAAACCTGTAGCTGCAGCGACTACAATATTCCCTGCCTTACCAGCTCCATCTCCAATAAAATATATGTTTTTGTCTTTAGCTTTAAAATTATTATCTGTTTCTATTTCGTTAGAGAAAAATTTAATTTCTGGTCCATACAACAAGGTTTCGTCGTTATTAACGCCAGGAATTATTTTATCTAATTCCTCTAATCCTTCCAAAATATTTGTTAAAATTCTATAAGGTAAAACAAGTGCCAAGTCTCCAGCTACACAATCTTTTAATGTAGGTTCAATAAAACCTTTATTTATTCTATGCCATTCACTTCGTCTTCCATTTCTTAAATCTTTTAGTGTTTGTATAATTGGTTTTTTGTCTCCTAAAACGTTTGCAATCCTAGCAATAGATTCTCCATATTGTCTTGTATTTGTAACAGGTTGAGTAAGCGAAACTTTACTTATAAATGCGAAATTAGAGTTATTAGATTTTTCATTTTTTAAAGCATGTCCATTTACACATATGTAACCATAATAATTTTCCTTTGTAACATAACCACCAGGATTAGTACAGAAGGTCCTAATTTCATCCCCGTAAGTTTTTGTTTTAATAAATATTGTGGGGTCATATATGATATCAGTTATATCTTGTAGCACTTCTTTTCTTACTTCAACACGAACTCCAATTTCAATGCTTTGTGAATTGTATGGAATTTTATGTTTATCAAGTAATTGCTGAACCCAACCAGCACCAGTTCTGCCAGGAGCAACAACAACATATTTTGCAGTCATAGTTTCATTTTTATCATTTAATTTGTAATAAACAACATTTGTTTCTTTTTGATCTTCAATATCTATAACATCTCCGTTTTCAATAATAGTAACTCCATTTTTTTCTAGGTAATTTGTAAAATTCTCGATATGAGTAGGTAGAGTATCAGATCCTAAATGTTTTTGTTTAATTAATAGAAGTCTTGCTCCCTTTAATGTAACTTCTTTTTTTATTTTTTGGCTTTGGTCAGTGTCTTTAGGATAGACTTCAGCATCCATGCCAAATTCATTAAATATTTTTTCCGTATCATCAATCAGCTTATAAGCTTCTGATTGAGACATATATTTAAAAAGATCACTTTTTCCAAGTTTAGGAATAAAATTTAATTTTCCATCGCTAAAAGTTCCGGCACCACCGAAACCAGATAAAATTTGACAAGGCTTGCAATTAACACATTTTCCGCCATTTTTCATAGGACAAAATCTGCTTTTTGCACGTTTTCCCTGATCAACTAAACAAACCTTAAGATTTTTATTTTTTGAAATAAGTTCGTAAGCTGTAAAGAGTCCTGCAGGACCGGCACCAACTACAATAACATCAAAATTCATTATTTCCTCCCTTTATAGACAACTCATTATATCATATTGAAGATTTATAAAACAAATTAAATCAAACTAAAAAGTATATTTAATTTATTTTTTATGCTATAATAAAAACATATATTAAAGTAGGAAAAAGTGAAATTTAACGAAATTTTAGTAAAAAATATATTAAATGAATATATTTATAAAAATACATTAGTGGGTGGTGATAGTCAAAAATTAAAATTACCAGACCTTTATAATAAAGAAAAAACAATAGGCATCGAAGTAACAATGTGTGAACTAGATGTTGACTATTGTTTGCAAGAACTTAAAAATGAATGTAAAAATATTAAAGATGATATAAAAAGTTGTATTCTAATAAGGAATAAATATGAAAAAAAAGAAATATTTTCAAGACTAAAAGAAAAAATTGGATATAATATTGATGATGAAAATAGTCATATTTTTATTTTGAATTTTGAAAATAATGTATTAAAAGACATAAATATTAACAAAAATGCAATAAATATTGGTTTTACTCCTTATATTTTTGCAAAAATGTATGAAAACAAATTAAAAAAATTAAATAGTGGTAATTATGATGGTGTTAAGTCAAAAAATTTAGCTGTTTCATCACTTTTAAGGGAAAGAAGTAGTGAAAGCGCAAAAAATTGTTTTCGTATGTTTGATTTATCAAATAGTATGTATGTGAAAAAAGTTTTTGATAAGGTGTATTTAATACTTAAAAGAGGTATTTATATTTTTGGACAGGATAAAATTTTAAAATTTATAAAAATTGATGAAAAAAAATTAAAAAAGTTAGTTGAAAAAAGTAAGGAAGAATTTAAAGAGGAAAGAAAAAATAAAAAATAAGGTGATATCCTTATTTTATTTGTATCAAATTGTTTTTTGTAACCATATAACCATGAATTGCAATTGCCATGATATAAAAATCACTTTTGCTATCTGTGTAAAAAGCTTCTAATATTGTGTTGGGATATTTTTGTAAAAATGCTTTTGTTTTTTCTTTACCGTAACAATTTTTCCCTTTTATTACTCCATTGGAAAAGTTCATATTTGTTGCTATTAAATTTTTTACACCTATTCTTTGACAAATTGGGGTAAGTAAAAAATAGGGGCTAGCAGATATAATTATATCATCTTCACGTTTTTGTCGAAAATACCAATTTCTTAATTTAGACATGTTTTTATTCCAAAAACCTTCTATAAGGATGTCTTTTTTGTAAATGAGCAATAAATATGTCGCAAATGCTTGTTTTAAGTATTTTTTATTATAAAAAACAAATACAATCATTATTAATTGAATTGGAATAAAAAATATAAGATATATCCTTCTATAAAGACAATACTTGTAAAAATCAATAAAACAATCGCCATCATATATTGTTTTGTCAAAGTCGTATCCTGTCATTGTGTTAAATCCTTTTGCCATTTAATTATAGCATAAAATTTTTTCTTTTTTCAATTTTATTTTAAAATTACTTTATATTATTTTTTATATTATTTTTTTAAATTCTTGATTTGTTATTTTAAGTATGTTATCATTACTGTAAAGAGGAGAGGATTTAATGAATAAAAAGAAGAAAAAGGAGTTTAAAAGTAAATTAGACCAAGAAAGAATTTATAGACATTTATCACAAAGCTCTGCTAAAGAGTTGGTTGATTTATTTACTTTTAAAACTAAATTAGTTAAGCAAAAAGTTGTTGATTCTGGTAATAAATTTGATTTAGCAGTTGAGGAATTACAAAGACAAGGAAGAGTTATAATAAAGGGTAAAAATATTATGGTGAACCCTAATGGATTAATGCATGGTACTCTTATTATAACAGGAAGTAAAGGATATATTTTACTAGACAAAGACAATCATCAATATGGTATTGATTTAAAAGATATTTATGGTGTTAAATCAAATGAAAAAGTTGTTGTTGGTTTCAGTATTTATGACTCTGGTTCTAGAATTGTTCCATTTGTTGTTTGTAGAGAAGATGATTTTGCTCTTGACAAACAAAAAGAAAAATCCTCTGATGATAGCATAAAAAAACCTTCAATCATTGAAAATCGCGTTGTAGATGATGATGTAATTTATGGACGTGTGATGAAAATCGATCATGATAATCTTGTATTTATACCAAATTCTAACTCTAGGTATAAGAAAAACATAATGATTTTAAATGATAAAAAAACATGGGCAAAATATCAAGATAAGATTTGTACAATGCGTATTGTTAGCGAAGGTGATGAAAAAGTATCCCCAGCTGGTATTATTTTAGATATAAAGGGTGATGCAGGTAATCCAATTGTTGAATATGATACTATTGCTGAAAGTCATGGTGCAAACATGAGTTGGAGTGATGAAAAAGTACTTAAAGAAATACAAAACATTCCAACAGAAGTAGATTTGAGTAAGTTTACTTTTATAGATGAAAATGGTAAAGTTGTTTCGGGTAATGGTAGAGAAAGCATAGTTGATTTAAGACATCTTCCTTTTACAACTACTGATCCGGCTACTTGTAAAGACATGGATGATGCAATATATTCAACTTATGATGAACAAGGAAATCTTGTTGTTTATACTGCCGTGGCAAATGTTTCTAAATATGTGGATTTAAATAGTGAAATAGGACAAAGATATATAAAAGGAGCCTTTACAACTTATGCTCCAAATAAAGCTTATAACATTTTACCACCAGAACTTTCTACGAATATTTGTTCATTAAATCCCAATGTAGATAGATTAGCTTTTGTAGTAAAAACTACTGTTGATTCCAAAACCGGTTTACCAATCAGCAGCAAAATAATGGATGCGATTATACAAAGTCATGAGAAATATAGTTATGAACAGGCGCAAGAAATTTGTGACAATTCACCTCAAATAACAGAGAAATTATTAAAAGCTAAAATTTTGAATGGTGAAGAACTTAGTAAAGACGAACAAGTTGTCATGAATGAACAAGCTGCTGATATCTTATGGAGAGGATTTAACCAGAGAGATTTAATTGAATTTAATACTAGTGATGAGTATGATATTAAATTTAGCGAGAATATGGATAATATTGTTGAAATATCAACCCCACCACATGTAAAATATCACAAAGTAATAGAAGCGTTTATGCTTACTGCTAATGAAGCAAGTGCTCAATTTGCGGAAAGTAATGGAATTGCAAATGTTTATCGTGTGCATGGTGAACCAAACGAAGGGAAGGTAGAACAAGCTGAAGAATTTTTTGGTTATATGGGTATACCATTTGATGGTGATTTGTCACCAACATCTATCAAAAAAATATTAGACTCTGTAAAAGGAACTAATTATGAAAAGGTTGTAAACAACTTTTTAGTAAGGATGCAGAGCAAAGCAAAATATAATACAACTACGAACCCAGAAGAAGTTGGATTTATTAGTAGTAGAGCAAGGAAAAAAAGAACAAATACTCAAAGAAAAAATATTGCAGAAGTAAATTATTCTCAAAATAAAAAAGTCGAGGATATGGCTTCAGCTGCTGACTCTATTGATGAAAGGATTAGTCATTTTGGATTGCAAAGTAAACATTATTCTCATACAACTTCTCCTATAAGAAGAATAACAGATTATATTACTCATTATAATATACTTGCCTTTATGCATGGTGAACCTATGTTAGATGAATCTTTTGTTAGAGATATCTGTATGTGGGCAAATCAAATGCAAGATGAAAATGATGAAGCGGAAAGAGAATTTCAGGCCGTAAATTCTGCTATTTATTGTGAAGGACATATAGGAGATGTAATGAAAGGCTATGTTTGTGGATTTAGAAAAATGAATGATAGTAAGTTTGCGACTTTGGATGATTTGAGGGTTGTTGTTGAAAATGAAGAGAAGGGCATTAAAGTTTTAATTCCTGTTTCGGAAATTTTACAATCAAAAGGAATTAGTACTAAAAATATTGCAATTTCTCCTTATGGAAGTGCAATAATTAACCGTGAAAACAAAAAACCTATAATTAAATTATGTTCACCTATATCATTTAAAATTACACAATCAAATAGAATTACAAGACAAGTAGAAGCTAGTACAAATTTAGAGCAAGAGGCAGAAATTTCAGATACTTCTTTGATAGATTCTTCTCATACGAAAGTTAGTAAATACTCACAACAAGCCTCTCTCAAGAGAGAAAGGATGCAAGCAAATAGAGCTTACAAAATAGCTAGTGTTAAAGAAAGTAGTGAAAAAGAATCGATGAGAAGTCTTAAGGGTGCAAAAAGTAAGTCAGATTACGAAAAGAGAAATGGTGGTTATATCGAACCAGAGGAAGCTTTAAAAGCGGATAAACAAAAGAGTCGCGAGAGAAAACAAAAACTATATAAAATTAAAGAAGATGAACTAGATTTTGATATAGATAGTATAGAAGATGAAAATGATGATGAATAAGAAACAAATTTTGTTTCTTATTTTTTTTTATTTAAATTGACAAAATTTAACCTTAAAAGTAAAATTATCGTGGAGATAAAAATGGGTAAATTATATTTTAAATATGGTGCTATGGGGAGTAGTAAAACTGCTCAAGCTTTAATGTGTAAATTTAATTATGAACAAAAAGGTTTTAATGTTTTTTTAATGAAACCATCTATCGATAATAGAACGGTTAAAGATGGAAAAGCACTAGTTAGTAGTAGAATAGGTTTGATAAGTGAATGTTTAGAATTTAATAAAAATGACAATTTTTTTGAAATTTGTTCTAAATTTTCTATCATAGATAATAAAAATGTTTTAATTATTGATGAATGTCAATTTTTAACTAAACAACAAGTTAATCAATTAAAAGATATTTCATTACAAATTCCTGTACTATGTTATGGTTTGTTAACTAATTACAAAACGGAACTTTTTGAAGGAAGTAAAAGACTTGTAGAAATATCAGATTCTTTGATGGAAATTAAATCAATTTGTAAATGTGGAAGAAAAGCTACGGTTAACGCACGAATTATTAATAATAAAATTGTTACAAACGGAAATGAACTTGATATTGGTGGAGATGAAAAATATGAAAGTATGTGTTATTCTTGTTATGTTAAAAAATTAAGAGAACAAAAATCTTAAATTTTATCTTATGGTTTTGATTTAATTCTTATTAAAAATTTTAGCGGAAATATGTTTTAATTAGTTTTTTTTATTTACATTTATTTGTTAATAAATTTTTGATATGTTATCATAATATAGTATTGGAGGAGTTTAAGTGTCAAACGTATATAATAGTAAAAGTTATTTAGAAAAAATAAACAAATATTGGAATGCTTGTAATTATTTATCTGTTGCACAACTTTATTTGTTAGAAAATCCATTACTAAAACAACCCCTTGAGAAAAAACATGTTAAAAAGAAAATTTTAGGACATTGGGGAACTGTTGCTGGACAAAATTTTGTTTATGCTCATTTAAATAGAGTTATTAATAAATATGATTTAAATATGATTTTAATTTCTGGTCCTGGACATGGGGGAAACTTTTTTTTAGCAAATAGTTATTTAGAAGGATATTACAGTGAAATTTATCCTAATATCAGTCAGGACAAAGAAGGAATGACTAAATTTTGCAAACAATTTTCTTTTCCTGGTGGTGTGTCAAGTCATGTTGCTCCTGCTACACCTGGATCTATGCATGAAGGTGGAGAATTAGGATATTCATTACTTCATGGATTTGGAGCTGTTTTTGATAACAAAGATTTAATAGCTGCTGTAGTTGTTGGAGATGGAGAAGCAGAAACCGGACCTTTAGCTACATCTTGGCATTCAAATAAATTTATTAATCCTGTTACAGATGGAGCTGTTCTTCCGATTTTACACTTAAATGGATATAAAATTAGCAGTCCAACAGTTTTATCAAGAATATCAAAAATAGAATTAATTAATTTATTAAATGGTTATGGCTGGATTCCTTATTTCGTTGAGGGTAATAATCCAAAAGAGATGCATAAAATTATGGCAAAAGCTATGGATAAGTGTATTGAAAGTATTAAGGCAATACAACAAAAGGCAAGAGATGGGAAATTATCATATCGTCCTTTATGGCCAATGATTGTTTTAAAAACTCCTAAAGGATGGACTGGACCAAAATTGGTAGATGATAAACAAATTGAGGGAAGTTTTAGAGCGCATCAAGTTCCTATAACCATGGAAAAAGAAGAACATTTAAAACTTTTAGAGAAATGGTTAAAAAGTTATAAACCAGAAGAACTCTTTGATGAAAACTATCAATTAAATGGCGAGCTTAAGGATATTTTACCTAAGGGTGAAAAAAGAATAAGTGCAAATCCTACAACAAATGGAGGAAATTATTCTAAAGATTTAATATTACCAGATATTAGAGATTATGCTGTAAATGTTGAAAGTCCTGGAAATGTTAAAAAGCAAGACATGTTGGAGTTAAGTAAATATATTAGAGATATTTTTAAACTAAACAAAGAAAACAATAATTTTAGAATCTTTTGTCCTGATGAGGCTATGTCGAATAGGTTATATCATATCTTCGAAGAAGAAAAGCGTGATTTTAACGCAAACATAATAAATAGCGATGAATTTCTTTCTTCTCAAGGTAAAATTATGGATAGTTATTTAAGTGAACATGCTTGTGAAGGGTGGTTAGAAGGTTATATTTTGACAGGAAGATATGGAACTTTTGTGAGTTATGAAGCTTTTATTAGGGTTGTTGATTCTATGGTTTCTCAACATGCTAAGTGGTTAAAAGTTTGTAAAGAATTATCATGGCGAAAACCGATACCTTCACTTAATCTCCTTTTGACTTCAAACGTATGGCAACAAGATCATAATGGTTATACTCACCAAGAACCTGGATTTCTTGATCATTTAGTAAATAAAAAAGCAGATATTGTTAGAATATACTTACCACCAGATGCAAATTGCTTAATATCTTGTTATAATCATTGTCAAGCAAGCAAAAATTATATAAATGCTATTGTTGCATCAAAACATCCATCATACCAATGGTTAGATATTGAAAGTGCAATTATTCATTGTACAAAGGGAATTTCTGTTTGGGACTGGGCAAGTAACAACGATGATAAACAACCTGATATAGTTATTGCATCTGCCGGAGATACTCCTACATTAGAAGCATTAGCAACAGTAAGTCTTATTAATGAATATTTGCCTGATATTAAATATAAGTTTATAAATGTGGTAGATTTAATGAGATTAGAATCTAATCTTGTTCATCCACATGGTTTCACAGATGATGAATTTAATAATTTATTTACAAAAAATAAACCTATAGTTTTTAATTTTCATGGTTATCCTAGATTAATTCATGAGTTAATGGTATCTAGAGTTAATAAAAATATTGATGTTCATGGTTATCAAGAAGAGGGAACCATCACTACAGCTTTTGATATGAGGGTTCAAAATAAAATTGATAGATATCATTTATTTTTATCTGTTTTAGAAAAATTAAATTTAACAGAAAAAAGACAAGATTTAGTTAAATTAATGAATGATAAACTTGAAAAACATAAAAAATATATTTCTAGGTATGGGCAGGATATGCCAGAAATTGAAAACTGGAAATGGAAAAAAATAAAATAACGTTTCAACGTTATTTTATTTTTTCATATATTTTTTCTGCGACTTTTATTCCATCTTGTGCACTTGACATGATTCCACCAGCATATCCTGCACCTTCACCAACAGGATAAATTCCTTTAATATTACATTGAAAATCTTGATCACGCAAAATTGTAATAGGACAACTACTTCTAGATTCAATTGCAATTAACAAATTTTCTCCTTTTGCAAAATTTTTAAGTTTTTGGTTAAATAAAGGTAAAGCTTGCTTTAAAGATGTATAAATAAAGTCTGGAAGACAATTTTTTAAATTGGTTAGTGTTATACCTGGTTTAAAAGTTGAAACATTATTTAAAATATTTTCATCATCTTCTAAAAAACTTTTAACATTTTGTGCTGGAGCATTGTAATTTTCTCCAGCAATTTTAAACGCGAGATTCTCATATTTTTTTTGAAATTCTATTCCCGCCAAAGGATGAGATGAATTAAAATCATTTGGTGTAACATTGACTAAAATAGCACTATTTGCGAATTTTGAGTTTCTTGCGAAATTACTCATGCCATTTGTAACAATTTCATTTTCATTACTACCTGATGAAATTATTTGTCCACCGGGACACATACAAAAAGTAAAAACACTTCTATTTGTTGGTAAATGTACTACTAACTTATAATCGGCAGGAGGAAGTCTTTTATCATAATTTCTACCATATTGCGATTCGTTTATATCAAATTGTTTTTGTTCAATCCTCACTCCCATAGCGAATGGTTTTTGTTTGATATCAACCTTCTTATTATACAATAATTTAAAAACATCTCTAGCACTATGACCAACACAAAGAAGTAAATGTGAAGTTTGAAAATTATAGACATTGTCATTATTTAAATTTCTTATTTTAATTGAAGTAATTTGATTATTTTCGACAGAAAAATCTTCAAATTTGCTTGAAAAGTAAATTTTGCCACCTAATGATAGTATTTCTTTTCTTATATTCTTTACGACTTTTTTTAACATATCACTTCCTATATGTGGTTTTGATTGATAAGTTATTTCTTCTGGAGCTCCAAATCTTTTTAGTTCATTTAATACTTTTTTGCAATAAATATTATCTAAATTACTATTCAATTTACCATCACTGAAAGTGCCTGCTCCTCCTTCGCCAAATTGAACATTTGAAAATTTATTTATAATTTTATTTTTCCAGAAAGCTTGAACATCTTTTTCTCTTTCATCAACGTTTTTTCCTTGTTCAATAATAATTGGATTTAGTCCCATTCTTGCAAGAGTAAGTCCTGCAAACATTCCGCTTGGTCCAAATCCGATAATAACGGGTGGTGTAGTCAAAACTTTTTTTTCATATTTTAAAAATAAATCAGGTATTTCATACTTTAATTCTTTAAACTTATTTTCTAAATTATTAGACAGTTCTAACGCTACATTCAAAACATAAAAAATGTTAGGTTTGTGTCTAGCATCAATAGACTGTTTTAAAATTATGAGTTTAGTTATATTTTCTTTTTTAATAGATAAAATTGATGAACATTTTTCTTTAATAGTTTCACAAGTAAATCCTATGTTTATTTTTATTTGTTCAATTTTAATCATATATTTTCTCCCACGATTTTTCCACTTGTCCATGCCCATTGAAGATTGTATCCGCCACATTGTCCATCAACATTGCATATTTCACCACAAAAATAAAGATTTTTAATTTTTTTAGACTCTAGAGAAGATGTAAGATCTTCAAGATTCACACCTCCCGAAAATACTTGATTATTATCAAAAAATCCTTTAATATCAAAAGATAAATTTTTAATTAATTTTGCCATTGATTCTATTTCAGATATAGACAACTCACTGCAATTTCGATTTTCATTTATTTTTAACCTATTTAAAATTTCGTACGCAATTTGTTTAACAAATAATCCATCAAAAAATTTATTTATTTGAATGTTTAGAGTTTTGCGTTCTTTCAACATTGATATTAAGTCTTTTAATGTAAACTTAGGTAATAAATCGATACTTAATTTTCCAGAAAAGTCATTTGTGCGGGATAAATAGGAAGACAAATTAAAAATAGAAATGCCACTGATTCCTCCATCTTTGAACAAGATTTCTCCATATTCTTTATATATATTTTTATTTTGGATGATTTTTATTTCTACATTTGAAAGACGAATATTTGCTAAATTTTTATTTGAATTTAGTTTTATTGATACTAAACTAGGATAAAATTTTTTAATATTAATATTCATTTTTTCAATAATATCAAAAAAAGTATTTCCGCCAGTTGCAACCACCAATTTTTTACTTATGTATTGTTTGCTATCTGAAAAAAGATAAAATAGATTTTTTTCTTTTTTAATTTGAGTTATTTTACAATCTAACTTAATTTCTATATTTAATTTATTTATTTGATTAAGAAGGACTTCAGTTACTGATTTTGCAGAATTGGATAAAGGATAAACTCTTTTTTCTTCATCGACGTAATATTCTAGCCCAATTTTATTAAAAAAGTTAAGTGTTTGTGATATATCGAAAAATTTTAAATAATTTTTAATATTTTGGTTATAACTATTTTCTTTTATAACCAAATTAGTTAAGTTACATCGACCATTTCCAGTAACCAATATTTTTTTTGCTAATTTATTTTGTTGATCAATAATTAATATTTTTTTATTTCTTTTAGAAGCAAATATAGATGCTATACAGCCACTTGCTCCTCCTCCTAAAACTATAACATCATAAATTTTCATTTTTCACCTTATGGTTAATAATAACATAAATTTGTACTTTTTAAAAATTTTTTTTATAATTAATCCTATGTTTATTACTATTTTGCTTTAGTTGTTTTGATATTATATTAAATTATTTTATAATATAATATAACTTGTGTAGATAGGAGTTTATATGAAAGGAATAATTTTAGCAGGTGGATTGTCATCTAGGTTAAGACCATCTACTTTAGCAATGGGAAAGGCATTATTACCAATTTATGATAAGCCGATGATTTTCTATTCAATAAGTTTGTTAATTAGTTGTAATATAAAAGAAATTTATATTGTTTGTACAAATAGAGATTATTTAATTTACAAAAATTTATTTGATAAAAAATATGATGAGTTTGGTGTTAGTATAAATATTTTAATAGAAGATAAACCTATGGGGTCTGCAAATGGACTTAAAATAGTTAAAAAAGAAAATATAAATGATGATATTGTTTTAGTTTTTAGTGATAATTTGTTTTTATCAAATTTTTTGATAGATATTGTAAAAAAACATTTATTGAATATTGATGGAGTAACAATCTTTGCAAAAGAGGTTGATGATCCTACAAGATTTGGAGTTATTGAAGTAGATGAAAAGGATAATATTTTAGATATTGAGGAAAAACCATTATTTCCAAAAAGTAATTTAGTTACTACAGGATTAATGATATATTCTAAAGATGTTTTTGATAAATTAGATAATTTATCTTTATCTAAAAGGGGAGAGTATGAAACAACAGATTTGAACAAGATTTTTTTACATGAAAAAAGAGCTAAAATAGCTAGACTTAATGAAGAATGTTTATGGCTTGATACGGGAACACACGATAGTTTACTGCAAGCATCGCAAAAAGTTAAAATTTTTGAAGATAATTATGGTGCTTATGGTTGCATAGAACTTAGTTTATTGCAATCAAATATAATTTCTTTTAATAAATTTTTAGATTTAATATCTCAATATCCAGATGATTATAGAAATAAAGTTTTAAAAAGATTAGATTTTTATAAATCTTTTAAAAACTAATTTATCCATATAAGTTTATTAAAATATTTTATTGCAATTATAATAAAATTGTGGTAGAATATTGTTCAAAAGGAATTAAAAGATGACAAATTTATACCAAATTATTAAAAGATTAAGTAAAGATAAAATTATTGAAATAGGGCGTTTTTATTCAGTAGATAAAGAAGGCTTTGAAAAATATGTGAATGAAAATTGGGAAAAGGATTCTCTTAATAAAAATGGAGAATATGTAAAAGCACTCGTTGCAATAGTGGTACTCCTGCATGAAAGACCTGTAGGGTGTGAACATGAAATAAGCACGCTTCATAATATGTTCAATGATACAAAAAATGAAAAGAATTTAATTTTAAATCCTTTATCTTTATTCTTTCAAGAAAAAGAATCTATAAATGGGAAGTTTGATATTGTTAAAGAATATAAGGATAAGCTTGAAATTAAAGATCAAATAGGCAAAATTATTGAAGATTTAAAATTAATGAGTTTAACTCCTTTTACACCAGTAATTAATGACAAAATGGTTGAAAGACTTAAGCAATTAAACAATCAATATGCATATGTTACTACTTTTTCGAATGGGAAAATAAAAGCACAAAAAGGTCCTAAAAAAATATATGTTAAGGGAAATAATGCTAAAAATTTGATAATTCAATTTGGTAATGTGAATTTTAGATTTATAGGAACAACTAGAGGTGTTTATTCTATTAGCAATCAAGATAATAAACTTGTTTATAAAAATAATATTTCATTTAATGCAGATTTGTCAACAGTTGAAAAAATAGCTTATTTATATGGTATAGAAGAAGCAAGAAAATATGCAGAAAGAAAGATATATGAAATGACAACTGAAAAAGATGATAATTACAAAAAGAGTAAAGCAACAGAAAAGGTATTTGAAGATTTTTTAAAATAATAAACTGACTTTCGTTCAGTTTATTATTTTTAATTGACTTTTTAATATTAAATTGATTATATTTTGGCTGATAGAGGATTAAAATGAAAAATACGAAAATTTTTGAAAAAGTGATTCATTGTTTATTAATCATTGCGACATTGTTATTTTTTGTATTTTTGACACAAAATCATATTCAAAATTCAACTATATTAAAGGTTAGTGGGTATGAGTTAATAAATTTTCATACAGAAAGTGTGTTAGGAGTTTTTATATCATTATCATTATTATTTTTATTGATTTTGTTTAGTATTTTATTAATAGTAAATACCGTTTATCTTTTATATGATTTTCAGTTGATAAAAGGTAACAAAATAGAGTTAATATTAAAGAAATTAAATTTTGCATTAGGAACTATTATTTTATGTGCTGGTTTTGTTTGTTTTGTTTGTTTAATTTTTGAAACTGCAAAACAAAATAAAATAGAAAGTATTTATTCAATAGGTTGGGCAAGCATTACTAATTTTTTATTAGTAATAGAGGTTTTTGTTCTTACATTGATAAGTTATTTAATAGATAAGTTGAAAAACAGTTTTAAAGTAAATAAAAATTAGTTTTTTTAAAAAAAGCATGTATATTAAAATACATGCTTTTTTATTAAGTTCCAGTGCTTTTATATTTTTTTAGACATAAATTAAAAATTATAATGCAAGGAATTATAAATAACATTCCTAATAACGGAGATATAGCACAAAGCCACATAGGAATATTCCCTATTTCTAATAAGTATGATAATGGAAGATAATTAAAACAAGCGACTGGAATAATATAGGTAAAGATTCTTGTCATCCACTTTGCATAAATATTAATAGGATAATATGCTATTTCTTTAGCTCCATTTGTAAAAATGTTTACAAATTCAAATTGTTCTATTGTAAAAATACTAATCGTTGCGCTTATTATAAATAGTCCCGTGATAATTAAAAATCCACATATAAAAGTTGAGATTAATACTAAAATTTTTAAAATGTTCCAAGTTATATTTAAATGGATTAAAGCAATTATTACTAAAATAATTCCAAGAATCACTCTTGTTAATTTTGTAAGTTCTATTTTTGATCCCAAAATTTGATAATGAATATTTACTGGTCGAATTAGCATCCTATCAAATTCTCCGGATTTTATTAGTTTATGAAACTCATCGTAGCCCCTAGCGAAACACTCCGCTGTAGCAAATACCGTGTATATTATTCCCATCATTAGAAGACATTCATAAAATCCATATCCTTGAACAGATTTGAATTGTGAGAATAATATATAAACACTTAAAACTTCCCCAATATTTATGATTGCTTGTGTAAGCCCTATAAAAATTGTATTGAATCTATATTGCATTGATGTTTGAATATGCATTTTTAAAAATTTACTATACAACATTTTAACCTCCTTGTATTACGGTCTTTTTTAAAGCCGATTTTAAAAGAAGTTTGCCAAGTATGATTAAAACTATTAACCATGCAAGTCCTATTGATAAAAATATTAATCCTTCACTAATTCCTACATTTCCAATATATATTCTAAAAGGAAGATCAGAGATAAATCTAAATGGTAAATAATTTATGACGTTTTGAAGTGATTGAGGCATTAAAGGTAGGGGAATAATCATTCCACCCAAAAGTCCGGATATTGTTGAGACAATTCCTGATGCACCTTTTTCAGATAATGTTTTAAAAGTAATATAAACTGTAAACATAGAGATTGCTACGCTTATACATGTTCCGAGAATAACTCCAAGAATTGTTAATAATAATGCAGTAACGCTAACAGGACCATACATTCTTAAATTTCCCGGTAAAAATAGAGCAAGTATAATTATTAAAGGAAATCTTAATAATGTTGAAGCAATTTTTTGTCCCAAATTTTCACAGAACCAGTTATTATATAAATCTAATGGTCTTACAAAATTGTAAGATACATTTCCATTAACTATACTGGTTCCTATTTCTTTAGGTACAGTGATATACCTCATCACGTAGAATGCCTGTCCCAGCCAAATATATGTAGCCATTTGTGATATGCTAAAACCATCAACGGGAGTTTCATTAAGAAAAGCTGTATATAAATATATTTGTAACAATCCCCAAAATAGTTGAGTAAGCATTCCAGATATTGCTTTTGATCTATATTGAAGTTCACCTTTAAACTCCATTTTAAAAATTCCAAAATAAGATTTATTCATTTTTACCTCTCAACTATTTCATATTCTTTATATAGTTTTGCTAAAACTTCATCAACACTTAAAGAAGTTACTTGAAAATCAACAATATCATAACTTCTAGTGATTTCATTTACAAATTCTTTAGGATGGAATTGTTTAGATGGTAAATTTTTAAGTGTAGCAAACCTTTTTTCATGACTTATTGTTTCATAGCCATCAAGGTGAATGTCGTCATAGTCTTTAGCAAACTCTACAACGATAGTTTTTGAAGATGAATATTGATTTTTTATATTCTCAAAACTACCTTGATAAAGTATTTGTCCTTTTCCTATTAAAATAATCTTATTCGTGAGAGCTTCAATATCATTCATATCATGTGTGGTAAGAATAATCGTTGTGTTCCATTTTTTGTTTATGAATTTAATAAAATCTCGAACGGCCAGTTTAGTTATAGCATCAAGTCCAATAGTTGGTTCATCAAGAAACAATATTTTAGGGTGATGTAGTAACGATCCCGCAAGTTCACATTTCATCTTTTGTCCTAGAGATAGTTGTCTAAGCGGGCGATTTAAAAGGTCGTCGAGATTTAAAGCATCGTTTAATAATTCTAAAGTTTTGTCGAACTCTTCTCTAGGAATTTTGTAAATGTCGCGTAATAGTTCAAAACTATCAATAACAGGAACGTCCCACCAAAGTTGACTTCTTTGTCCGAAAACAACTCCGATGTTTTTAACAAATTCTCGTCTGTTTTTCCATGGTACAGATCCATTAATCACGCAATTCCCAGAAGTAGGTGTAAGAATTCCACTCATGATTTTAATCGTAGTACTTTTTCCGGCACCATTTGGTCCGATATAACCTACAATATCACCTTCATCGACTTTGAAGGTAATGTTTTTAAGAGCTTCAATAGTTTTATATTTTCTTGCAAAGAAATTTTTAAACATACTGAATTTGCCCTTTGCCCTTAAAGGGACTTTAAAAGTCTTACAAATGTCTGTAAAGTCAATAATGCTTGCCATTTTTCTTTTACCTCCTTTTTTAGAAAAATAAGCGTAAGAAATTAAATGTATTAGCAATATATCTTTAAGACAATTTCTTATTTTTTTTCACAAAATAATGTGAAACATTTAATTATAGCATATTTTGATATAAAATGTCAATATAAAAGAAAAAAAATAATTCAGTAAAAATGTTGTAGAAAGTGAAATAAATATGATATAATGTAAAAAGCAATGTAATAAAAGATTTAACTAAACTTAAAAAGTTTTATAATAATAAACAAAATTTTAATTGGAAATGAAGTTAGAGGAAGAGAATAAACAAAGTAAAAGTTAAAAAATTATCCAAACTTCTGACCGAAAATGAAGTCAAAAAACTACATTTAATAACATATTATTTTAAAATGACCTCGTAGTAAAACAGGATATTACGGAGCCCTCCTAAGGCTTTGTTCTGGGTTCGAGTCCCGGCGGGGTCACCAAATAGGCAACAATTAGTTGCTTTTTTTATTTTAATGTGATATAGTAATTAAGCTTGAAATTATTTCAAGTATGTCCGAGGAGGTGATGACTTATAGAAAGTTTTATAAGTTAAGTTTGGCTCCTGTATGGCAAAACCGCAGGTCATCTCCTCATTGCGAAAATTCATAGTCTTATTTTCTATTTAAAAAGAGAGAAAACTTCTCTCTTTTTTTTTTAAAACATTTTTGTTTTACAATATTTTTTAAATTTTTTATATAAAAATTTTAATATTTACAGCGATGTCCATTTTTTTGTACATTCATATAATTATAATGTTTTTGAATTCAAAGGAGGTTGTTATTATGGAATTCGATGGTATTATTGGATATGATTCAATAAAAATTGAACTTGAAAGAATTTGTGATATTATAAAGAACCCATCAAAATACAAAAATTTTGGAGTTAAAGTTCCTAAAGGTATTATGTTATATGGATGTCCAGGTGTTGGTAAGTCTTTGTTTGCAGATAAGTTTATTAAAGCTTGCGGGATTAAATCTTTTATTTGCAGAAAAAATGGACCTAATAGTGATTTTGTAAAATTTTTAAAAGAAACTTTTGATAGAGCAAAAGAAAACTCTCCATCTATTGTCTTTTTAGATGATTTAGACAAGTTTTCCAATGAAGATGAAAAACATAAAAACGCCGAAGAATATATAACCATACAATCTTGTATTGATGATTGCAAAGATAATGATGTGTTAGTTTTTGCAACAGCAAATGATTTAAGTGTAATTCCAAATTCTCTAATGAGAGCAGGAAGATTTGATATTTTGATTAATGTTAAAAATCCTAAAGGTGAAGATGCTGTAAATATAATAAAATATTATCTTTCTCAAAAAAAATATGTTGCTGAAATTAATGCTGAAGAGATAGCAAGAATATTAAATGGTATGTCTTGTGCAGAGCTTGAGAGTATAATCAATCAAGCTGGTATTTATGCTGGTTTTGAAAATAAAAAACAAATAGAATTTGAAGACATTATTAAATCTTGTAAGAGGGTTATTTATGATGCTCCTGAAACAATTAAAAATCAGGATAAAGAAATTAGTGAGTATACGTACTACCATGAAGCAGGACATGCTTTGATTTCCGAGTTGTTACAACCAAAAACTGTTACGATGATATCTACTGAGGCATTTGATGGAAATATAGGAGGATTTACATCTTATTTTAGAGAAGATAAATATTGGAATTCCATTGACCTTATGAAAAATAGAGTTTGTGTTTTATTAGGTGGAAAAGCTGCTGTTGAGAGTGTTTTTGGAAAAGTAGATGTTGGTTGTGCATCAGATTTAGAAAGAGCTTTTCAAGTTGTTAGTAGATTTGTTGTGGAATATGCGATGGCGGGATTTGAGAACTGTAATATTAGACATAATTATGATGTGTCTGATGAAATAAAAACAAGACAAGATAATGTAGTCGCTATGGAAATAGAAAGGCTTTATAAAAAAACGAAAGAGCTTTTGATAAAAAATAGAAATTTATTAGATGAAATTGTAGAAGAATTAAAAATAAAAAAGACACTTTTGGGAAGTGATATTCAAAAGATTATAAATAAATTTAAGTTAAATGAAAATGGATGACAAATATTTTATTGTATGATATTATTTATGTTGGGAGTTGTTATGGCAAGTTACAGCAATAAAAAACTTTTAATATTTTATATTTTAAATATTTTAAAAGATTATAGTGATGAAAATCATCCCCTTTTGCAAAATAAAATCGCAAGTTTAATATATGAATTTTATGCTATGGAATGTGATAGAAAAACTATTGCTGCTAATATTGAGTATTTACGAGATTTAGGGTATGATATTCAAAAAGTCTCAAATAAAGGTTTTTACCTTGGAGAAAGAGAGTTAGAAGAAAGTCAAATAACTTATTTAATTGACTCTATATTTTCAAGTAAAAAGATAACAAGTCACCAAGCACAAGAATTGTCAAAAAAATTATATTCGTTTTTAAGTGTTTATAAAAGAAGAAAATATAATTTTGTTTTAAAGGCTAGCAACATATCTAGAACGAACAATAAAGAATTATTTTATAATATTGATGTTATAAGTGAAGCAATAGAAAAAAATAAAAAAATAAAGTTTAATTATATAAGAAGCGATTTAGATGTAAATGACAGTAGATATGTTTCAAAATATGTTAATCCATATTTAATGGTAAATAATAAAGGAACTTATTATTTAATTTGTGGCTACAATAAAAGAGGAGTGGCAAACTATAAAATAGATAAGATTAAAAATATAAAAATTTGTGAAGAGGATATTTTGCCGATAACCCAAGTAGAAGGTTTTGATAAAGGTATTGATATTTCAAAATACATAAACGAAAATATTTATATGTTTGGTGGACAATCTGTAAATGCTACTTTACTTATTGATAGTCAATATACTGTTTCGTATGTCGAAGAATGGTTTGATGATAACACGAGAATTTATAAAAAGGGTGATAAACTTTATGCAGATGTAGTTGCGAATGAAATGGCTTTAATTTATTGGTGTTTGCAGTATGGTGAAGGTGTTGAACTTATTTCCCCATTAACGACAAGAGAGAAAATAAAAAAAGCGGTAACAAAAATTTATAACAAATATCAAGTTAATCATTATAAGGAAGTATGATGAATGACAAGTAGGTCATAACAAGAAGGTATAACTTGAATGTAAAATTTATTATCATAAATAGAAGTTATAATATAAATATTTGATTTAAATTTAAAATGTTTGTTTTGTTAAATAAAAAATGATAGATGGTATAGGAGTTTTTATGGATAATGAAAGAAAAAAACAATATATAAATGAATTAGTTGCAGATATTGACTGTCTTGAGCCACTTTATAAGTGGACAAATGAACTAAATATATTTAATATTTTAAAACTTGATCGTATTGAGATTAGGCACAGTAATATGCTTTCTTGGTTGTTAGATCCTAATGCTGTACATGGTTTGAATGATAAATTTTTAAAAAAAATATTGATTTACGCAACGAAGGGAACCAATATTGATATAATGAATGGAATTACACCAGTAGATATCGATTTAATGGATTTAAGTGATGTTGTTGTATATAGGGAAAAAGAGAATATTGATATTTTAGTTGTTTCAGAAAATAATCATTTAGTAATGGCAATTGAAAATAAAATAGGTTCAAATGAACATTCAAACCAGTTGGAAAGGTATAAAACAAATTTGATTAATGAGTTTGGTAAAAATTATAGTTTTGTTTTAATTTATTTAAATCCAACTGGTGGCGAGTCTTCAGATTTAAATAATTGGGTAAGTATGGGGTATGATTTTATTTTAGAAGAATTAAATAATTTATTGCAGATTTATAAAATACCTGATAAAGCTAAAATATTTATTGAAGATTATATAAAAACGATAAGGAGAAATGTTGTGGAAGATAAAGAAATAGCAGAAATATGCAAAAAAATATATTTAAAACATAAGGAAGCATTTGATTTAATTTTTGAAAATAGACCGTATTTAATTAGTAAAATTTCTGATTATATATATAATTATTTGGTTGCGAATGCACAAAGATTTGATATTAGCGTTTGGGAGAATCATACAAATCATTATATTAGATTTACACCAAATAAGTTGGTTTCTGTTTGTGGACATATGGGTAGTGGATGGGTAAACCAAACAAATTTAATAGGATTTGAGTTTCAAATATTTGAAAATGATGGTGTAAATCTTGCGGTAATTATAGGTCCTGCAGATAGTCAATATGAAAATTACAGAAAAAAAGTTTTTGATGTTGCTTTGAAACACAAATATGAAGTGAAGGGAAAATCTTTAAATAATAAATGGAAAATAATTAAATCCTATAATTTTATTTCAAAAAACAATTTGGATATAAAAGATGAAGAATTGAGAGAACTAATTGAAGTTCCAATAGAAAATTTTATAAAAAATGATTTGCCTACAATAGTAAAGGATTTGCTTGAAGCATTTTAATATTAACTTTAAAAATATAAGATGAGTAAAATAAAATTTATGAATATTATAAAATATTTTCATTTTATATCTTATTTTGTATGGTGAAACAATTTTTTAAAAAAATTTTATAAAAAAGCATTGTTTGATTTTTGAGAATAAGATAGAAAATCTGTTGGACAGTTGGGTTATAAAAGAATTAATTCACTGTTCATATTAAAGGAATATTTTAAAAATACAAACTAAATCATGAAAGATTTTAATTTTTTTATTTTATTTTTCTTGAATCTTTTTGAAAATATCATTTTTTTCTATTTCAGGTAACATTTGTTCTATTTTTTGCAGAATTTCTGCACAAATTTTGTCATAATTTTGGTTATCATATGAAACTTCAAGTTTTTGAGCAATTAAATTAATTTTATTTTTTTCTCTTTTTTTTAATATATTTATTTTTTGTTTTAACATAAATATGGTTTCATATAAACTTAATTCATATCCTATTTCCCAAAAAAACATGTCAACTATTTTTAATGGGGTATATAATTTATTTTTATCAATAATTTCATTGATTGTTTTACTAATTACATTGTTCTTCTTATCAATTTCTCTTAATTCATGAATTAAAATTTTTAGATTTTTGTTATTGTATGTTTGTTTAAATCCACAATACCATAACCCCTTTTTTAAGTATCTATCAAAAGCAGGTAAACATCCAACTGTTCCTAATATAATTTTAGTTAACAACGTGTCTGTTATAGAGTCACTTTCGATATTTTCATCTAATAATATTTGATTTGTATTTGTTTTTATCTTTGTTAATAAAGATAAAATTGAAGTTTTTTTGTTATTTATTTGGTCAATAAAAAAAATATCAGGAAAATCTTTTTCGCAATCATCTTTGAATGGATTATAATTATACCACTCATCTTCCACTTTTAACAATACTTCTATAATATCATAAAATATTTTATAATCATTTTGTAAAAGAAAAGAGCTACCACGATACATTCCCCAACTAGCCAGGTAAAAAGCTAGATGAAGACACATATTATCCTTAATTTTAGTCTGTTCTTCTTGAGATTTTTCCGATAAATTATATTTATTTTCTATAAAGAATTTTCTGCAGTGTTCCCATGATTTGTAACGATTACCATATTTTTTATTTTCAACTTGTTTATAAAATCTATTTACTATTTTATCAAATTTTAGATCTATAATATTTTTCATTTTTATCCTTTTATCAAATAATAATTAAAATAACAAAGTTTGTAAATTTATAATATATTGATTAAAGTTTTTTAAGAATAATATTAACTTAATCAACAATTTTAAAGTTTTTAATAGTATATCATTTTTTTTTAGTTTAGAAAAGAAAAATTATTATTTTTAAAATTCATTTTGATTTTTAATTAAACAAAGCTTATTATAAAAGTTTTTTATCAATTTTTTTGACAAAAAGACATCTGTTTTTTATAATATAAAAGTGTATTTAGAAAAAAGTATTTTTAAAAGTGGTAATTTATGGGAAAATTAGTTTTATTGTGTGGTAAACCTGGTTGTGGTAAAACAACTTTGGCAAAATTTTTAGAGGATAAATTCAATTTTTTACATTTTTCGGCTGATGAATTTATGTTAAATTTGTTTGGCGAAATTCAAAACAGGGTTGAATTTGAAGATAAACTAAAAAAATGTAAAAATATTATTTATGACATTACAAAAAGATTGTTGGATAAAAACATAAATGTTGTGTTAGATTTTGGTTTTTGGACTAAGAATGAGAGATTTGATGTTTCAAAAATATTTGCAAAATATGACTTTGTGTTTGTTTATTTGAAATTAAAAGACGATGAAATATTTAAAAGAATTGAAAATAGAAATAAACTTTTAGGCGAAAGTGAATATTTTATGGATAAAGAAACATTTAAATTTTTAAGTTCAAAATTTGAAGATTTTGGTAAAGATGAAAATTGTATTATATACGAAAATGACAACAAATTAATTAAAGATTTAAATTTAAAATAAAATTATATATAAGTGAAAAATATTAGGTTTTTATAAAATAATTTGAAATTAGTTAGATGATGCTATAAAAAATATAAGTAATTGAGGAGAAAATATGTTAAATAAATTTCTTAAATCTAAATCATCATTTTTTATTTTTTTACTGTTAATTATAACCATTTTTTATTTTTTTGTAGAATATCTTGTGGTCAGTGTTAAAGAAACAGATGGTTATTTGGTTAATGGCAATATGCAAATAAAAATTCAAGCAAATAGCTTTACTAATGAGATAGAAGAGTATCCTGTAATAGATAATATAACAATCGAGGTAAAAGAAGTACCTGTAGAGGAAGATATATATCTTAATTCTCCAACAGTTTCAGTTTCAAATTCTGAAACATGGGGATATATTGGACTTGATTCAGATGATGATTCTAATACTGCAACATACTATACAACAACAATGGTTTCTGCAAGCAGTAGTGATTATGATTT
>CALWTS010000031.1 GCA_944384535.1 uncultured Clostridia bacterium | reverse complement strand
GGTTTAGTCTTTTTTTTAAATTTAATTCTCGACCATGTCATTCAATAAATTTTATGCTATAATATAGTTATAATTTTAAGGAGATTAAAATGGCAAAATACACTAAAGAAATGTTTGTTAGAGATCGATTTGATAAATATATTACAAATGAATGGGATATTATTGCATCTTCTTCTATTTTTAAAGAAGAATTTAAAGATAATGAAGCTGAAAAGGAAGTTATATTAGGTTATGCAAATGCTTTAAATTGTATTGCTGATTCACTATTAAAACAAAATCATTCTCCTGATGTTGTTATGACTTTTCGCACAAATTCATTAACAATTCCTTTTATATTCCTAGCAAGGCACACGGTGGAACTCACTTTGAAATATATTTGTAGATTATTAAACATCGAATACAAGCCTAAACATAGTTTAATTACATTATGGGATGATATTATTGCAACGTTTAATAAATATAATTCCATACAAGATGATAGTTTCGATGATATAAAAACTTTTATTTGTGCTTTGGATGAACTCGATTGTGATGGCTCCCATGCACGATATTCAAAAGATAATAAAGGTAAATTATATAATGAAAAACCAAAATTTATAAATGTTAGGAATATAAATAATTTTATTCAAGACTTATTTATAAAACTAGTTAATTCCATTAGAATAGTAAAAAAATCTCTTTTGTAAAATAATATATTTCAAAAGTCAAATATTTTGTTGCATTATTCCAATTTTTATAGTATAATACATTCAGAATAAATTTGAGAGGTATGGTATGAGCATTTCATATAACAAATTATGGAAAAAACTAATTGACAATGATATGACTAAAACAGACTTAAGATTGAAAGCAGACATAGGAACATCAACTCTTGCAAAACTTGGAAAAAATGAACAAGTTAGCATGGATGTTCTTTTAAGGATATGTAAAGTTCTTAACTGTGATATATCTGAAATAATGGAAGTTATAAAGGAGTCAAAAAATGTGTAAAGGAGTTGCAAAGCCATTTTTAAAATGGGCTGGCGGTAAAGGTCAACTACTTAACAAGTTTGAAGAGATGTATCCACAAGAACTTATAAATGGCGAGATTGACACTTATATAGAGCCATTTGTTGGTGGTGGTGCAGTTTTATTTGATATACTTCAAAAATACAAAGTTAAAAAAGCAGTTATTGTTGACTTAAACAAAGAACTTGTAAATTGTTATCGTTGCATTAAAGCCGATGTAAAAGAACTGATAAAACATCTTAAAACTTTACAAAGTGAATTTTTATCACTGAGTGATGAAAAGAGAAAAGGTTATTTCTTAAAAGTTAGAAAAAGATATAATAAAATTCATCTTAATGGGAAATACGATTTTGAAAAAGCAGCAGATTTTATTTTCTTAAACAAAACTTGTTTTAATGGTCTTTATAGAGTAAATAGTAAAGGCGAATTTAATGTTCCATTTGGTAAATATAAAAACCCGTTGATTTGTGATAGCGAGAATTTAACTCTAATAAGCAACCTTTTACAGAATGTTGAAATTAGATTTGGAGATTACTCTATTTGTGAAGAATATGTGAATGGTAGAACTTTTATATATTTTGACCCACCATATCGTCCACTTATAGAAAACTCATCATTTGTTGGTTATGATAAATCAGGTTTTAATGATAATAATCAAAAGGAACTTGCTGAATTTGTAAAAAAACTTGATAAACAAAATTGTTTAGTAATGCTTAGCAATTCAGATCCAAAAAACACCAACCCTGATGACAATTTCTTTGATGAGCTTTACAAAGGATTTGAGATTGATAGGATTTTTGCAAAAAGAATGATAAATTGCCAAGCAGATAAACGAGGAGATATAACTGAAATTGTTATAAGAAATTACAAAAGGAGAAAATAAATATGGATGAATTAAGTAGTTTTGTTAAAAAGATAAAAGGTTTTTCTTCTCAATTAAACTCAAATATTCCAATTGAACAAGCAAGGCAAATTATACTAGAATTAAATAATTTTTTATTTACATATAAAGATATTGAATTTATTGAATCAAATTCAGGAAGTATTTATTTCTCAGAATTTCATAAGTATTGGCATAATCACCATAAGGAAATATTAAATGCTAGTGTAGATGAGACAAAATGTTCAAAAGTCGCTGATGCTTTGCATAATGTATATTTACAAACTCAAGGAAAGGCATTTTCTGAAATATGGGATACTTATGGTTTAAAAAAAGATGAAGTTTGCACAATTCGTTTATTAACAGCTAATCAAGATTTTAATGGTTCTAGAGAATTTAAGGAACTTGCAGATGTTTACAACATCGACAATTCAATTTTTGATATAGATATAATAGAAAAAGATCCTGCAGAATTTACAAAAAAAATCAAAGTTGCAAAATTATCTCAAAATGACAAAAGAATAGACTATGCACGAAATATATGTAAATTTTTAAAAGAACATAATGCTCAACCTAACACTATATTAAATGTATTTAATAACGATGTATTTGCTTTTCGCCAAGCCTTAATTAATTATCCTAGTGCTGGATATGGAAATAAGAAAACTGATATGCTAATTAGGGATATGGTTGTTTTGGGTATATGGGACAATGTTAAGAATTTCGATAAGATTGATGTCGCAAGTGATGTAAATACAATAAAAATTGCATTAAGAACAGGAATATTAAAAACAGAAATACCTTTACTCTCTAGTTTTATAGACATTTTTGATTATCAATATTCTTATATCGAAGATATGAATGCAAAAGCATGGAGAAAAGTATGGGAAATATGGCAATTAAAATATCCTACTGAAACAATACAAAGTCCTTGTTTGTTGGACTATTTTATTTATAATGTAATAGGAAAACAATTCTGCAATAGAATTTTAGCAATTTTTAAATGTGAAGACGGAAAGCATGAGTTTAAATGGCATAGTTCAAGAAATAAGACATGTCAAAAATGTTATAAAAATGGAATAAAAACAAAAAAAGCCATTTTAATTAATAAAATTTTCCCATGCAGCGATGATGATGGCGAAATAGCTATAAGAAACACTGATTTTGGCAAAATGTATCCTTTTATTACTGAATGTCCTTTTAAAAATATATGTAATGAAATCAATAAAACATTGCAACCGCCAAAAGCAATTAGTATAAAAGGACAAACCGGTTGGGAAAGTGCTTATTCAAAAACAGGAGAAGGAGGCGGCGGATTAAGATCATGATAAAAAGAGATTTTAAAGAATGGTTTAATGAGTTTACAGATAGTATCGCAACTTATGATTACTATACCGATTTTAATGTGGTTTATAGAAATATTGACAAACTTAAAGTTGAACTTAATATTATGAATTCTCTTATTGGCTCAAAAAATATTGAACAGGATTTTGATAATCTTTTCAAAAAATATCCAGAGATAAGAAAATGTTTGCCACTTCTTATTGCTGTTAGAGAAAATGAAATTAAAGTTATTGATGAAGGCGAAAAACTTAAATACAATTTCAAAACAATAGATGATATTGATTTATTAAAAAGATTTATGAGAAAAACAGGACTTTTCGATTTGATATCAAATCACTTAGTTAACAATCTTGTTGATTATGCTACTGGTGTTGAAGTTGGGCTTGGCTCAAATGGAAGGAAAAATCGTGGCGGTCATCTAATGGAAGATGTTTTGCAAGGATATATTGAAAAAGCCGGTTTTGTAAAAAATCAAACATACTTCAAAGAAATGTATTTGAGTGATATTGAGAAAAAATGGAACATTGACTTATCAAAACTTTCCAATCTTGGCAAAGTTGCAAAAAGATTTGATTATGTTGTAAAAACAAAAAATTGTATTTATGCATTTGAAACGAACTTTTATTCAAGCAATGGTTCTAAATTAAATGAAACAGCAAGAAGTTATAAAATGATTGCTGAAGAAAGTAAAAACATTAAAGGATTTGCTTTTGTTTGGATTACAGATGGATTAGGTTGGCAAGGTGCAAAAAACAATCTTGAAGAAACTTTTGATGTTTTAGATAACATCTTTAATCTAAAAGAATTGGAGCAAGGAAAATTAAAGGAAATCCTAAAATAATGGAAGAAGATTTTGAACTTGAAACAAATACGGTTTGGAGCTTTCCTAATCGTGGCAAATGGGCAACACATGATGCAAAATATCGTGGGAATTTTTCGCCCTATGTAGCAAAAAATATAATTTTAAGATACTCTCAACCAAATGATTTAGTTTTAGACCAATTTGTTGGCGGTGGTACCACTCTTGTTGAATGTAAGTTAAACAATAGAAATGCTATTGGAATAGATATAAACCCAAAAGCTGTTGAACTAACAAAAGATAAACTTGATTTTGATTGCGAATTTGAAAACAATATTGAAGTCCAACTAGGAAATGCTTGTGATTTAAAAAATGTTGATGATAATAGTATAGATTTAATATGCACACATCCACCTTATGCAGATATTATCAAATATAGTGATGACATTGATGGCGACTTATCTCACTTAAAATACAAAGAGTTTTTAGCCACAATTGAAAAAGTTGCTAGTGAATGTTATAGAGTTCTTAAAAAAGATAAATTTTGTGCAATCGTTATGGGAGATACTCGAAAGAATGGCATGGTACAACCTCTTGGTTTTGAGGTTATGCAAAGGTTTGTAAATGCTGGCTTTAAACAAAAAGAAATAATTATAAAAGAACAGCATAATTGCAAAGCAACAGGCTTTTGGAAAACTAATAGTCAAAAATACAACTTTTTACTATTGGCACATGAATATATTTTTATATTTAAAAAATAAACAAAAGAAAAGGAGTCGCTATGTTTGAAGAAGAATTGAAAGAGTTAATAAATAGCAAGACGCAAGCATATTCTTTGTTAAAACATTTAAATGATCCAATTTTTGAAGATGAAATAATATCATTTACAAAGAAAGGATTTAAAGAAGTGTTATGGCGATCTTTTCCTTCGCAAGAATCAAGAGATTTGACGATTTTAGGGTTAACATTCTTAGCATTAAAATATTATGATGGAGCTTTATGGCCCTATGTTTATGAAAAATTCTCTGAGATTTTTCCAGATCAAAAGATAATGGAATCAAAAATTAGAGATGGTGTATTAAGTTTACTAACAACAAGGTATAACTGCGAAAGAAAACACTATCAAATACCTGTTATGAACGCAATTGTTCCATTTAAATATGCTTCAAATTATATTGAATTTGCAAATGATATTTATGTAAAGAATATGGATTGCAATATTTCTGAATATAATATTGAAGAAGAAATTGAAAATGTTTTTAAAGCGATTGGTGGAAATTTAAATGATTCAGATGATTCCTTTAAATACAATTATGAACAAAACAATTCTAAAACATATAAACTAATAAGAGCAACAAAAAATATTATAAGAACTGGTTTTAAAAGAGATGAACTTCTATTATTTACAAAAGATATAATTAAGAAACTAGATAACTATTATAGAGGTAAAAATGTAAGTACTAACTGCTATATAGATGAATCATTTAATAAATGGTTAGAAGAAACACAAGAAACTGTAACAACAAGGACTAGAACTAGAACTAATTTTATAAAAAGCAAATTTCCTTATTTTACGTATTTAAACAATAATGGCACAGTGTATTTACATACTCCTACTAAAAGAATCTTTGGCTCATATGATCCAAAGTTATTCTCAATTGAGATATTAGAAGATGAAAAGATGATTTATAAAAATGATAATTTAAGAATAAATCAGCTTCTTGGTGGAAGTGAAATTATTCAATGTGATTATAAGATAGAAAACCCATTGAATAAAATAAGTTGTAAAATTTATTATGATAATGAAGTTATTTATGACAGTAAAGATTATCTTTTTAGAAATTACATGTTATTCGACGACAACAAAGAGCTTAAAAATAATAAAGCATATAATGGCATTGTATATTTTATATATCAACAAAATTGTGATTTGCGATTAACAAAACTTAAAGAATATGATTTTTACAAAATATCGTATGCAACAGTTTGCGAAAATGATGAATTTATTTTGGATAATAAATATTATATACTTTTCTCTAACAATATAAGGCCAGGTGTGATAGGTGATAGAATTTTAGGTTTAGATTTAACAAAACAAGATGATATAATTCCTATTTATAAAAACATTGAGAATATAGCATTAATTAGTCATAATTTAAATAAATCTGCCAATAGAATTAAAATAAATGGAGAATTTGTGGATTCTACAGAGTTTGTAGAAATTATTGAACAACCGAATACAATTGCTTACATATTAAATATACAAGAGATGCATATTGAAGCCAATTACTACACAATAGAATTAGTCGATATACAACAAAATAGCTCTGTTTGCAAGTATGAATTATTATATGATCCATGCATTGAGATTCAACAAATGATATTGAATGATTATACTATATCTTTTCAATATTATGGTAATTTTGCAATTACAGATAAAGCGAACAGAATTTACACTGATTTTAGTCTTTTAATTAATGACTTAGATAAAAAGAAATTATATTTGAATATAAACAACGATTTATACAAATGTAAATTCTCATTAACTGTTCCATATTATAAAATCGATGATGGTAGCATAAATACATTTAGTCACTATCTCACTTCTGAAGATTTTACATTCCAATCAAAGCTGTTTTTTAACGTATCTAATTGTGATAAAGTTATATATAAAGCAGACGATACAATTAATGAATTAACTATTAAAACTATTGAATCTAAACAGTATATAGAATTATCTGAGTTTATTAACTTTAAAAATTGTAATTTAGTAGAAATATCATTTAGATCCGAGAATAGCGAAAAGAATTTTTTGCGAATCTATAATAATATTGTATTCGATTCGGAAGAATCATATTATACAGTTGATTCAAATAGTGAAGAAGTACAATTTAAAACAGTTCTATATGGTAAAAAATCAAATGATATAATTTATATAAGACTATCAAATAGAAATGGAGTTATAGCAGAAGATATAGTAAATAATTATGACAATATTAATGTATTTAAATTGGGCAGTAAAATACAAAAAGTACATTATTGTGTTTATAGAAAAGTGCAGTCGTTTTCAGGATTTAAAACTATCGAAAGCGAGGAATCTTTAGTCGAGGGAAACTTTGCCTATTATCCTTTATCAGACCTTATTAATAAATATTTGGTAATAGATAAAGTTTTGTTACAAAATGCTGAAGATGATTCTGAAATGTTAGATACTCAAAATTTGAACTTGAAACTTGTAAAAAGATTTAATGAATTTTATTTCTTAGGATTTTTATATAAAAACATTAAAGGCAAAATAGAATCTTTTAATAAAATTGAAGAAGTTTTGATCAATATTTCACAAGTTTATTATATTGACAATAATTATTGTTGTGATGCAGATATATCTGTTTACTATGAAGATAGTTTTGAAGATGATGCATGGGTAGACTATTTACAATATGATGCAAATAATAAAACTTTAATAAATGGTTGTAGTAAGGATGCTCCATATATTTCAAAATATAGAATTAATTTAACATTGGGAGAAAAACAATATGCAAACTTTAAATCCAATAGAAAAAGCTAAGTATATAGAGAATAACTTTAGAAAATATATAGCCTCTACATATGATTTAGAAAGTGATATATATAGGGAACAATTTAAGCAAGAATTAAATAATACACAACTTTTAAAAGGTCCCTATATCAGTAAAAATTTAGAATTTAAAACAACTAAAACAATAAATGAACTTATTGAAGAAGGTATTGTTCATAAGGATTTTCGTTTACTTGGAGATATGCACTTGGATAGAAAGTTGCGATCACACCAAGAAAAAGCAATTAGACTTATACATCAAGGGCATAATTTAATCGTAACAACAGGTACGGGTAGTGGAAAAACTGAGTCATTCTTATATCCAGTTATTAATGAAATACTTCAAGAAAAAAATATAGATGAACCTGGGATAAGAGCAATATTTTTGTTTCCGATGAACGCTTTGGTCAACGATCAATTTGATAGAGTTAGAAAAATTTTAAACAAATACCCAGAAATCAAATATGGGTATTTCACAGGTAATACAAAAAACACAGATGGAGATATTGATGGAACAAGAGAATATATAAAAGCAACCACGGGAAATGATGTCGGAAGAAATGAGTTGTTGGATAGGGAGTCTATTAGAAAGAATCCTCCTCATATTCTTTTTACCAATTATTCGATGTTGGAATATATTTTATTAAGACCAAAAGACGATACACTTCTTTCTAAACAAAATGCTGAAAAGTGGAAATTTATTGTTTTAGATGAAGCTCATACATATAAAGGAGCTTTGGGTATTGAAATTGGTATGTTGCTTAGACGTTTGCAACAAAGGATAGGTCATGATGTACAATTTATTTTAACGAGTGCTACTCTTGGAGAAAACAATGAAGAAGGAATAAAAAAGATACAAGAGTTTGGATATAGATTGACGTCTAAAAAATACAATAAAGAAGACATTTTGTTCTCAGATAGAATTGAATTAGATTCATCAAACATTAAATTTAAAATTGATCCAATAGATTATGAAAATCTTTACAATAACTATAATTTGGATACATTAAATAGCTTGCTATATAAGTATAATGTAAATTCTTCTGAAACAAATATTGATAATAGGTTATATGACTTAGTAATTAGTGATAGAAATTTATATTTGCTAAATAACACATTATCAGCATCAATGTCTGTTATTGATTTGTACAATAAAATGAAACAATATGATTTCAAAACAGTAGAAATGTTGTCAGCATTCATTGATTTGATATGTAAATGTAAAAAATGTGGATTAAAAATTATGGATCTCAAGTATCATTCTTTTGTTAGATCTGTTGCAGGTGCTTTTATAACACTTGGCGAAAACCCTCAATTATCTTTAAGTCAAAGAGAATATATTAAAGGTAAAAAAGCATTTGAGATAGGTTCGTGTTCTAAATGCAATTCTATGTATATCATAGGGGTAGAAAAGAATGGTAAACTTTATCAAAATAATTCAGTAGATATTTATGAAAACTATGAAGAAGATGAAAACATCGTTCTAGACTATTTCGTGTTAGAGGATGAAATAAAAAATATTGATGTTGATTATTCAAACTTACAGAAGTATTCATTATGTCCTATTTGTGGTAAACTGATTGATGAAAGAACAGCAGATAAATCTTTATTAGCATGTGAGCATAATGATGTTGAAAAAATAGTTATATATAAAATAAATAAAGTTGACAGCAAAGTTAAAAACAATCTTACAAATTGTCCTATTTGTAATGGAAAATCAAAGAAAGGTCTTATAAGAACTGTAAGTATGGGAAAGGAATCAGCAACAGCTCTTATAACACAAATATTTTTTGAAGCTATAGATAATAACAATACAGAAAATGATGTTGTTGTTCACTCAAATCCTTTATTAGGTGGGAATACTAATTCAAATAATCAATTAAATAAAAACACCAAACAAATCCTTTCATTCTCAGATTCTCGACAACAAGCAAGTTTTGCTGTAAAATTTGCGGAAAATAATCATCACAGATTATTAAGAAAAAGACTATTGTTTGAAATACTGAAAGATAATGAAGTAATGTCATTTGAGACAGCAGAAGCAAAACTAGATTCAATAATAGACAAACAAGATTTATTTGATACTAATAATGGAGATAATTTGTTATCATCAACAAAACAAGCAAAAATTACCTTATTAAGAGAAGTATTGAATGTGGATGGTATATACGGAGGTGAAGGACTTGGATTATACTATTTTGATTATATGCCAGTTACACAATTAGTTCAAAACTTAAATAACGATGATGTGAGCAGTTTTATAAAACAAGAAGGTCTGAATATTACAACACCTATTACAATCGACGATTTTAAAGCATATCTTCATTTTATAATAAATAGTCTAAGAACAATTCCTGCAGTCTATTATGAGGGATTAACCAAGGAAGATAGAGAAAATTATTTTGCTTATAGAATGTTTGATAATCACGTTAGATTAATAAAATCAGACAAAATTCATGACTCAGATAATAAAGATATTTCTAGATCAGTTCATGGATTACTTGCGAATTCTAATAAATCAAATAGAATAGAAACCTATACTGAAAAAATGTTTAATATTGATAAGGGAACAGCAGATAAATTAATTGAAAAAGTTTGGGATGTTTTTATTCAAACAAAGATATTAAATGAATATGATGCAAGGAATAAACTTTATTCAATAAATGCGGATAAATTTTATTTACATAAATACAGCGATACAAATTGGTATTATTGTAAAAAATGCCGTAAGATAACAAGGTTCAATGCAAAAAATATATGTCAACACTGCTTTGAAAAGGATACATTAGAATTAACAAATCCAGATGAACTATTCAAGAATAATTACTATAGATATCAATATGTAAATAAGAAAATAGAAAAATTAGTTTACAAAGAGCATACAGCACAACTTTCTGCGGAGACAGGCAAAGAAAGACAGAACGAATTTAAAAACAAAAAAATAAATTATTTAAGTTGTTCAACCACTTTTGAAATGGGAATAGATATTGGTTCGTTAGAAAATGTTTTGTTAAGGAATGTGCCACCTTCTCCTTCTAATTACATACAAAGAGCTGGTCGAGCAGGAAGAGCTCAAGATAGTTCTGCTTTTGTATTGACATATTGTAGTCCAACATCTCACGATTATACTTTTTTTGAAAATCCATTAAGAATGGTGGAGGGAATATGTAATACTCCAGTTTTTACTATGGAAAATCATAAAATAATATATAGACATTTATTGGCTATGGCATTATCTGAATTTTTTAAAATAAATGTTACAGCATTTGATGGCGTTAAATCATTCTATTTGGATGGTGGATATGAACTATTTATTGATTTCTTAAATTCTAAACCAGAATCTTTAATTAAAAGTACAAATGATGTATTGTGTTCTTCAGAAGCAAAGGAACTAATGAATGGGACATGGATAGATAATGTTTTGAGTAATTCAGAATTAAATATAAAGCTTTCTAAAGAAAAAATTGATACATTATTAAATGAGTTTGAACAAGGAAAGCAGGAAGCAATAGATAATAACGATGATAATGGTATTTCTTATTTCGCTAAACAAATCAATTTAATTACAAAAGATAAAGATCTTATATGTAAATTAGCAGATGGCAATTTAATTCCTAAATATGGATTCCCAACAGATTTAGTAGAAATGAGAATAAAAGACATATCTGTTAAAACTGATAATTATGATTTAACTAGAGATATGCAAATTGCTTTATCTGAATACGCACCTGACTCAGAAATTATGGTGGATAAAAAGACTATAGTGTCTAGGTATATCAATAAGCCAAACGCTTTACTACAAACTTATTATTATGAATGTCCAAATTGCCATAAAACGGTTCTCAGATATTCTGAACAAGAATCATTTGAATGCCCAGAGTGTAAAAATAAAGAAATAATGAAAGAATTGGGTAAATTCATTACACCTAAGTTTGGGTTTACAGGAGAAATAAAAAGAAATACAGCTACAGAGTTAAAACCTAAAAGATCTTATTCTTCTCCTGTAAAATATATAGGAAATGGTACTTTGGATGGAGATGTTATAAAGGTAAATGATTATTTGCAATTTTATAATACAAAAAATGATGAACTTTTAATCGTAAACGAAAATCCTTTCTTTGTATGTGAAGATTGTGGATATACAATTATAGATAATGAACATGCAATGTTGCCACATATAGATAAAAAACATGAAGGTAACAATTTTAAATGTAATAATACAAAACTAATTAGACAAGGATTGGGCTTTTCATATAAAACAGACGTATTAAAAATGGTAATCTCTCTTCCTTTTGAAGGGGGCTATAATCAAGCTATTTCTACTTTGTATGCATTATTAGAAGGGATTGCTTTTGCTTTTGATATAGAACGTAATGACATAGATGGTATATATGTAAACGAAAATAATAAGCATGTTTTTGTTTTATTTGATACTGTTCCTGGAGGAGCTGGACATGTTAAAAGGTTGTTAAATAAACAAGAAATGTTAAAAGCTTTCCAATATGCATATGAAAAAGTAAGTCAAAATTGCTGTGATGTTGCTTGTTATAATTGTATTAAAAACTACAAAAACCAAAAATACCATGAATTTTTAAGAAGGCCACTTGCTAAAGATTTCCTCGATAAAATCATTCAAACATTTGATAAATAAAAATGTATGGCATTTAAACGTGTGCTTGTCTTGATACAAGTCGGTGTCGCTTCGCTCCACCGAAGACAAGCACACTTCTAAATAAAACTTGCTGAGCCCAAACTGCTTGAATGGAAAATAACATGAGCAAAAAAGGCGTCCACATGCTAAAGCAATTGTGGGTACGCCTTCTTTTTTTTGCTCATGTATGTATTTTCACTGGAACATTCAAGCAGCAAGTTTGAATACAAATCCTAACAAACTACCCAAACATTATACTTTTGTTTGCATTAAGTTTGGGTAAAGTATATGTTTGTTTGGATTTTGTATAGGTAAAGTATAGGTTTACTTTCTTGTTTTTTCAAAATTTTCGTGATACTCTCAAAGTGCCTTTAGTTGAAAGTCGACTAACTAAAAGCTAAGTCATATCAAATGAAATCAAAAATAAGTCATATAAACATCAAGAAGATGTCAAGTTATGTCATTCACTTTTTGAGTTTCAAATGGTATTACTAAATTGTGTTTTTAATTGGTGCACAAGTTAGAAACACAAAAACAACTGAATTAAAAGGACAACGCAAATGTTGAACAATTAGAAAGATTACAGATGTATAGTTTAGATAAGAATAAGTTAGTTAGGTTTTAAGTAACCATTAAAAATAAAAAAAGTACCGACCTTAGCCTTAAGGGAAAATATAAGGCAGTAAACATTTTGGCGTAGAAAAACAATCTTTTTCTATGTCTTTTTTAATTCCAAAAAATTAAAAAAGGAGTTAAAAAAATGCAAAAAACAACTAACGAAATCAAAAATGTGCTAGATTTATCGCTTATCGACCATGAGTTTATTGTTGCCATGCTTAATTTAATCCTTGAAGAAAAGGAGAAACAAAATGGACTATCAAGAAACTAAAGTATATTTCGATGGTAGTCATTACATTGGCATACCAAAAACAACTCAAAGTTGGAAAAAGAAAAAGCATAAATCAGTAAAACCTACTGAAACAGAATCGAAAGTTAAAGAAATGTTAAATGAATGTACTGATGAAACCAAACAGGAAAAGAAAGAACGAATTGTAAATGAACTAAACGAAAAAGTAAAAGATATTGAAAAAACTAAAGAAATCGTAAACAAAGTAATTGAAAAAGAAAAACGAAACAGAATTGTAAGACTTACAAGATTATTCCGAAAAGCCAATTTACAACAATGGAACTACTTCTGCACTTTCACTTATGATTCTTCAAAACTCACTGAAGAAGAATTTAGAGTTAAATTTCTAAATTGCTTAAGACACCTTTCCACTCGCAAAGGTTGGAAATATATAGGAGTCTTTGAACGAAGCCCTGAACAAAAAAGATTACATTTTCATGGAATATTTGTAATAGCCGAAATGGTTGGCGAAATTATAGAAACTAGAGATTATTCAACCAAAACTCATCAAATGCAAATTACACACCAAAACATATTCTTTTTGGAGAGTTTTGGAAGAAATGACTTTAGCAAAATAGAAAATGCTAATCATACTCAAGAATCCATTATGTATATGCTTAAATATATACGAAAAACTGGTGAAAAAGTAATCTATTCAAAACACTTACAGACATTTTTCATAACAGATATACTCGAAGATGATGTTGTTTGCACTATCGGACAAGAAGATAGAAAGATACTGCTATTTGACAACTTTAGATGTTTGAACTTTTCTACTGGAGAGGTTTTAGGAACTGTTAGCAAAGAGTTAATAGATAAGCTACCAAAGGGTTATTAATCTTTCGCCCGCGAATTGTGCACAAAAAGTCTTAGTTGTCAAGGGTAAATTGTATTGCTTTTCGCAACCCTTGACCACTAAAAGAAAGATTATAACACTGAAAAATAATTATCCCTTTTTGTTCTTTCGCTGGGTATCGAAAGATAAATAAAAAAATATAAAAGGAGATAAAACCAAATGAAAACAGCAGTAATATATGCTAGATATTCCAGTACAAACCAAACTGAACAAAGTATTGAAGGTCAAGTACATGTATGTCAAGACTTTGCAAAACGCAACAACATCATCATCGTTGATTCATATATCGACAGAGCAATAAGTGGAACAACAGATGAAAGATATTCATTCCAAAGAATGTTAAAAGATAGCAACAACAAAAAATGGAGCTATGTTTTGGTGTATAAATTAGACAGATTTGCAAGAAACAAATATGAAGCTGCAATACACAGAAAACACTTAAAAGATAATGGAATAAAACTTTTGTCCGCTATGGAAAATATTCCAGAAACACCTGAAGGAGTTTTGCTTGAATCATTACTCGAAGGAATGAATCAATACTTTAGTGAAGAACTTGCTCAAAAAGTAAGTCGTGGACTTCACGAATCAAGGATGAAAGGACATGTTATAGGAGATGTATCTTTCGGCTATATAAAGGAGAATAAAATGTTAAAGATAAATGAAGAAGAAGCAATAATTTTAAAAAGAATATTTGAAGATTATGCTAGTGGAAAAACAATATTGCAAATATCAAGAGATTTTGAAAAAGAAAATATAACAAGAAATGGACATAAGTTTATACCACAAACAATAAGAGATATGCTCAAAAGAAAACTATATACTGGCGAATATTCAGTTAATGGCAAAGTATATGATAAAATTTACCCACAAATAATAACTAAAGAACTATTTGATAAAGTACAAAAAAGAATGAATTTAACTAGATATGGTTGCAGAAAAGATAATCACGAAATCTTTAGAATTAAAGACAAACTATATTGTGGTCATTGTAATAGAAAAATGTATCCATTTTCAACAAAATCTAGAAATGGAAACTATTTAAGATATTACAAATGTATTTCAACAAAGAAAGATGACAACTGCTTAACAAGAATTACTGAAAAGAACTTTATAGAAGGTGTTGTAGATAAATTCTTTAAACAACAATTCACAATTCAAAAGAATCTAGACACAATAACCGATTTAATCTATGAAGAAAACAAGAAACGAACAAAGAACAACAATTCACTTATAAGCATTAAATCTGACTTGCAAAGAGTAAATACAGCTATTTCAAATATAATGTCTGCAATAGAAAAAGGAATAATCACTGAAACAACAAAATCTAGATTGGAAGAACTTGAAACACAAAGAAAAGGTTTAAGCGAAAAATTGATAATTGAAGAATCTAAAGTTAGCTATGAATTAACAAGAGAAGATATACAAAATTTCTTTAAATTAACAATGAAAGAATGTCCTGACAAAGCAATAGATTTATTTCTAAAGTTTGTTAAAGTATATGAAGATAAAATAGAAATTGGACTTAACTATTCAATAAACCAAAGCAATACCGAATATGTACCAATTAAAAGTTATGCATTTACTGAAACACTTGAAATAACTAGAACTTTCAAAGGTGGAACAACTAGAACAAAAACTTTAACTTATGATGTCTATTCAGTAATCTAGGCAAAGAAAAAAGAGCATATTCAAATATATGCTCTTTATCTTTTAGTCTAAAAACTGCAAGTTTCAATTTTCTATGACTAATTTAGTCTGTTTTTTATTTATTTCATTATTCAGAATTTAAAACCCATTTTTTAAATTCTAAAAATGAATTTGTGTGTCCATCTTTTCTAGTTTGTCTTTCCATATCATTCATTTCCGCAAGCGTTTTTATGCAATTTTGTGGAATAAAAACATACCATAATTCTGACCATTTATTTCAGTATCAATACCTCTTATTTCCTTTGATAAAGAGCCAGAACTCATTCCATAAAATTTTTTTAATATTTTCCCATCAAAATACGCAAGACATTCTTTAAAATAGCAACTTCTATCTTCGATGTTTTCCATTTTTTTTAATAATCCCTTAATTCCTATTTTTTCTAATAGTTCTCTTCGAGGGTAAGCTCTGGGAAATAATGGATTACCGGGATAATTAACAATATAAAATCCTGCATCAAGCACAATACAAGGTTTATTAACAATTTTATAAGCTTCTTTAACTTTATACTCTGCAATATAATCAATATCATTTACATTGGTTCTTTTATATCAATATTACAATATTCAAGATTTACTAAATCTTTTAATTGATTTTGAGCAGACAATAATTTTCCTTTATTCGAGGTAACAAATATAAGGTTAAACATATGTATCCTTTTAAATAAAATTAATTTAATTTCATTAGCATTAAGTTTCTAGGAAATTCGGTATATTGTTCAATTGACATATAATAAGAAAACCCTATTTTTAGTAAATTTTTTTTACTAGGGTAGTTATCATTGTGCACTGTACAACAAGCAAATTCAAATCCTTGAGATATGGCAATTTCTTTTATTTTCTTAAGCAAGTCATACATTAAACCTTTTCCTCTATATTTCAAAGCGACTATACTAAAAGAAAATTCAACCATTTTACTAATGTTACACCAATTTGGAAATTCATATTTTTGTGGTAATTTTCCGTTTTTATAATCAAGAGATGCAATACCCGCTAAATCTTCACCATCAAAAGCACCAAGGATATAAAAACGATCATTGTTTATCATTTTTATAACATTATTTAAGTCACTTTCCATGGTTAAAAACCATGATTTGTTAAATAAATTTTCATTCATTTCTTTAATTAAACCACTTAATTTTTCTGCATCTAAGGTTGTAATTTTTCTAAAATACATAATTCCTCTTTATAATCTTTATTATATTTATCTTTTATCTTTTGAATCATTTTATCATAAATTTAAGATTTTGTAAAATAAAAATAATAGCATAATTTTTATAAAATATAATGCATAAAGCCTGGATTTATGTTATAATTGTGTGTGAGGTAAATATGTTAGAAAAGATTGATGATAATTTAAAAAAATTATCATTGGCATTTTATAATGAGGTGTTATTGCAAAAAGTGTTAGATCCAACAAATATATTAGGTTGTATAATTTATGGATCTTCAACAACTGGCAATTTTCAAAATTCTAGTGATATTGATATGTTGTTATTGGTGAATAAAGCTGATTTTGTTACTCGTGGAGTTAAAGTTTTTAGAGGACAAAAGTTTGAATATTTTATTAAGCCTATAGAGGAATTTTTGTCAGAGACAATAAAATATACAAATTCAAACACGCCTTCTCAGGTTGCTTTGTATCAAAATGGATTCATTTTAGTAGATAATTATGGTTTAGTTAATAATTTTTTAAAAACAGCTAAAGATTATTATGTGAAAAATCATAAACAACAAAATCAAAATTTAAAACTTGAATTAGCTCAAATTTCTAATAGAATTTCTAGTCTGAAAAACATTTTTGATAAGAATGATGTAGAATTTGATTATGTATATTACAATGTTTTAGAAATGATAAGAAGTTTTTATTCAAAATTTAATGGAGAAGCACAAGTTGGATTTGCTAAAGCTTATAAAGTTTATAACAATCCGGATTATTATGATAAATATATAGGTAAAGATGCTGGAAACACAAAACCTAACGACACGTTTATAGAATTATTTAACAAATGTGTAAAACCTAGTGATAATTTGACGGAAAAATTAAATTCTTTAATTGATTTATATAATTTTGTGAAAACTTCTGCTAAAGAGTTTGATGAAGAATATGAAGTAGAATTACCATAAATGATTTATGGAATTTTAAAATTATTAAATAAGAGGATTTTATGGAAGTAAATTTTGAGAAAATGGGAATAAAATTTTATTTGCCTTCAGGAACAATGATTTATAAAAAAGATGAACTTTTAAAAAAACTAAATTATACTTATCAACAAAAAAAAGATTGTTTGCTTGTTTTGGGAAGGGAAAACACTAATTGGATTTTACTTGTAAATTATCTTACAGATGGAAATAAAATCGATTATAATGAAATAATCGATGAATATATTGATGCAAATAATAAAGCAAAATTAAAACTCACAGAAAGAGATAAACTGATTTCTGAAGATGGAAGAAGTATCGATTATTTAATATTTTATGATGGAATTAATTTTACTATAGTAGTTATAACATTAGTTAATAATAAAATAATATATTCAATTACTCATTGTAGTACCGAAAATAAAAAAGAGAGTTTAGATTTTTCTTTATCGATAATGAAAGGCTTGTTTAAAATTTAAAAACATATTGACAATAGGTATCTAATATGAGATAATATTCTTCGAAAAGGAGAAATTAAAAATGAAAAGCAATACAAAAAGAAAAGTTTTAGCGACTTTAATGGTAACACTTACTTTAACATCATTAGTAACTTTTTCTGGTTGTGGAAATAGGAATGTTTTTGATAATTGGGGAAATAGTAAAAATACTTTTAAGTATGTAGTTGTTGAAGAAAATGGACATAATGTTTTACATCAAATAGGTACTTGGGCAGATTCTGAGTCGGAGTCTGCAACATTTACAACAAAATGTTGTGATAATTATATTTGGGCTTCCGCCAATAATGCTGTTTTCTATCAAAATAAGCCAAGTGAATATGCATATGATTTTGAGTGTGGATGTGAAAAATAAAATTTTTTAATTTATGAAATAGAAAAATATAAGCTTTTACAATTTATAAAATAAAAAACATGATATTTAAATCATGTTTTTATTTTTTCATCAATCCAATTCTTTAATTCTTTATCAGAAACAGTTGTTAAAAATCTTTTTCCTTCTATTAAATTTGCATTATTACAAGATGGTAAAAGGTATAAATTAGTTTTTCCCATATTGGAGCCACCGGAAGTTGCAAAAGGAATAATTGTTTTATTTTGCCAATTATATTTTTCTAAAAATGTATTTATGATTGTAGGAGCTATATACCACCAAATAGGAAATCCCAAAAATATAATATCATAATTTTTTATTTCAATTGTCGCATCATCTATTTCTGGTCTAAAGTCAAGATTTTTCATTTCTAAAGATGATCGACTTTTATCATTCATCCAGTTTAAGTCATCATTGGAGTATGGAATTTTAGGTTTTATTTCAAACAAGTCTGAATTAGAAAGTTTTGCAATTCTTTCGGCTAATTTTTTTGTGTGTCCTGTTGCACTAAAATAAACTACTAATTTTTTCATAAATCCTCCTTTATATGCCTAGTATAGTAAACTTTTTAATTAAAACAAAACCTTTGATAATAAAAAATATTTTATTGACAGAAAAGTTGGTAATCGATATAATTTCTTATTGTAAGGTTATGATAGAAAAAATTCAGAATGAAATTTTAGATTGTTGTAAGTGTGGTAACTTAAAAAAATTAAAAGAGGTATCAATTCAAATCGGTACCACTCCTTTTATTATTATTGGAGAAAGTCCTGCAAAAGATGGCTGGATTATTTCACATAAAGCATTTTACAATAAAGATTTTAAACTTCAAGCAAGCGGAAGAACTTTAGAAAAACTTTTAAATGAAATTAATTATTCGATAAAAGATATTTATTTTACAGAATGTTGTAAATGTATAATAGAAGATAGAAAATTACTTACCAAGGCTTCGAAAAATTGTTTTTCAATTTTGTTGGAACAAATAAAAAGCATTCCTTGTAGAATTTTAGTTCCTATGGGAATCTATCCGACACAAGTATTGTTAGGTGTAAAAATTAAAAAATTTTCTAATTATGTTGGTAAAATTTTTAAAATTAATATAGAAGGGGAGGAATATAAAGTGTTTCCAATTTATCATCCAAGTCCTCTAAATCCAAAAGGTTATTCAGGGAATATTAGTGCTTTTCAACTTTTAAGAGAAATTTTAAATTAATTATTTTTTAATTTTTTCATGGTAAAAATAATTTTTGAAATTTATTTTATTTGATAAACAATAATTAGTAATTTCTTTTTCAAGATTTTGCCAAAATGTTATATCATTATCAATAAATATATTTTTGTATAAAGGATATAAATTTGGATGTTTGTTTTTTATATAATTTAATATTTCAATTCTGTAAGGATATCTTAAGTTAAGATTTTCAAACCAATATTCATCACAATAATTTTTTGTTTGTTCGATTATTGATTTAAAATCTGTTAGTATTGGAAAAATTGGTGATATAAAACAGACAGTTTTTATTTTGTTTTCGTGTAATATTTTTAAAGATTTTATTCTATCTTCTATTGAGCTTGCTTTATCCATATCATTTTTAAAAGTTTCATCTAATGTGTTTATAGATATACAAACGGTTAGATTTTTAATATTTTTTAAAATTTCAATATCTCTAATAATTAATTTATTTTTTGTAGAAATACTTATTTCTGCATCTGAATTAATAAGCTGTTTTAAAATATTTTGGGTAATTTTAAATTCTTTTTCAAAATCATTATAGCAATCAGTCACAGAACCTAAAAAAATTTTTTTATTTTTAATTTTTTTTAAGTTAATTGGTGTATTACATATTTTTACATCAATAAAGTCTCCCCAGTTTTCGCAATGATTTGTAAATTTTTTCATAAAAGAAGCATAACAATATTTGCAAGAGTGAGGACAACCAATATAAGGGTTTATTACAAAATCTGAGTCGGGAAGTTTGCTTACAGATAAATAATTATGAACATTGATAATGTTTACTTTCATTTTTAAACTCCATAAATGTTTCTTTATTTTACAGTTTTTGCTAAAATTTTAAATTTTTTATAATATTTAGTTCTGTTGAATTGAGATTAAAATATTCTAGTTCTTCTATTGTGCACCATTTAAGATTGATATTTTTAGAAAATTCATTTTTTAAACCTTTAATTTTTAGATTTGTATTTTTTAATTCACACAAATAGAAATATTCAACTCTTTTACTTAAAAACTTTTTATTTTCAAATTCCCATTCAACTGAATAATAACTTTTAGTTAAATACCTTATTTTTTCAATAAGTCCATTTGTTTCTTCAAAGACTTCTCTAATAATAGCTTCTTTTGTTGATTCATTATTTTCAACTGTTCCACCTACATTATTTACTTTGTTGTTATTAATTAAAACAAGAAATTTGTTCTTATCTCTAATAATAGCACAAACTTTTTTGACATATTTATTTTGTAAAAAAGTTTCGTAATAAAATTTTGATTTTTTATAATAATACTGATTCATTTTTATTCCTTTTAAAATAGTTGAATTATTTTTAATTTGTTTGTTATAATTCAGAGAGGGGTGTTTAATGAATAGAATTTCTTTAATAAAACCTAAATTAAAAGATTTATGGTTTAGACAAAAATGTATGAATGACCAAGAAACGATGAGTTATAATGCAGGATATGATGTAAATTATGAAGGATATCACTATGATACGGGTTGTATTGATTTTCCAAAAGAAAAATGGAAAGATTGGTATAAGCAAAAAATGAATAATCCCAATTTTTATTATGCTTATATTTTAGATAACAACTTAAAAGAATTCGTAGGATATATTAATTTTAATAAAAAAGAAAATGATAATGTAGCATCAATGGGAATTGTTATATATTCAAAGTATAGAGGAAAAGGCTATATGAAACCAGCGTTATCTAAACTTTGTCAACAAGCAAAAAAGGAAGGAATAGAAATTCTTATAGATAATGTTCCACAAGATCGTGAATTTGCTCTGAAGGTTTTTTTTGATTTAGGTTTTAAGATAATTGATGAATATGAGGGGGAAAGGTTTGGCAAAAAAGAAAAGATTTTGGTTATAGAAAAAAAATTATAAAAATAAAGAACATCTTTCAATGTTCTTTATTCATTTTCTACATCTTCAAAAATTCTATCTACACGTCTTTTCATTATACCTTTATTTTTCGCATTAAGGCTATTATCAGCAACTATCCTTATATTGTTTTTATCATCTATTGTAAAAAGTGTTGTATCTGGTCCAACAGATATTCCACCACACAATGTAGCCACTCTTATATTAATCATGGTTTCTCCAGCATTATTTGCACCATTAATATCTGAAAGAACACCAGTATAACATTGTTGTTTTTCTACTAAAATGATAGGTTTTCCAATATATTTGAAAAGTTCTTTTGTAACATCATCAAATTCTACAAGATCTCTTCTTTCAAGTTTTTTTCTTTTTTTATGTTCTGCGCTGAAAGTTTTAATTTCTTCTAAAATTTGTGTTTTGTTTGGATTTTCGTAGATTTTATTACCTTTTGAGTCATAAATTGTAAAAATATATAGAGAAGGATCCATAAAGTAAACTTGATTTCTTTGGGTATGAAAAGGTGCCAGTATTCTATCTTCAGGATCTATTCCAAGACCATTCTTATTAAATTTAAATTGAATCATGAGGTCGTCTTCGTAAATACCAGGATGACCATGATCATCAGCTGCAATAATACCAGAAGTTTTAAATTTTACACCATAACCATTGACTCCTTCAATAGTAATTTTTTCTTCTTTCTCAAAAACATCTTTTAAAAAATTTGTTAATTTTTCATCTTTTTGAAATACCATAAATTACTCTCCTTTTAAATATTTTAACATATAATTTATAAATGTCAATAATTTTATTTGATTGGTTTAAAATCTTTAATCAATAATTTTGAAATTTTAGGCAATAATTGGTTTGTATCATGAGTTAATAAGAATGTTTTAGGAATATAAAATAAAATGCGATAGTTTTTATTTAACAAAAAAAATCTAACCAAACAATTTAAGAATGATTAGATTTTTTATTTTATAAATTTGTTAAACGGTGTATCCTAAACAGGTCATAACGATAAGATAAATATAATATAATACAAAAGTTGTAAGTAAAGTTATTCCTTGCCATCTATAAGTTCTTTTTTTAATCATCATAGGAAGAATCATTATTAGTGTTACAAAGACCATAACAGGAACACTTACATATAGTGTTAAAGGTGTAAGAGGAAGACCATTTTTATTGGCAAAGAAACCACTTACTCCTATCAAGAGTGTTGCATTAATTATATTTGCGCCAATTATGTTTCCATAACCTAGAGCTGAATTCTTTTTACGTATTGCAATAATTGTTGTTGCAAGCTCTGGGAGACTGGTACCTAATCCAACAATTGTCAATCCAACGAATTGTTCGCTTAGACCTATTATAGTACAAATTTCTGTTGCGCTTTGTACCAATCCATAAGCTCCGCCACCAATTAAAGCAGCACCTATTATAAACATAATAATAATAAAATATAATTTATCACTTCTTTTTTCTATAACTGGGGAACTAGTTTCATTAGTAAGGTTAGTTTGATTAACATCTTTATTATTAATATCTTTATTAACTGTTTCGTCAGAAAATTTCACTTTATTTGGATCAGGAGAAGAAAATTGTTTTTCTTTTTTATGTTGATAAACAGATTCTAAAGTGTTGACCAACATGAAAACTATAAACAATAAAAATAGTATACAAGCTTCCCATAAACTTACCGAACAATCTATACTGAATAAAGATAAAGCCAAGAAAGATATTAAAACGAGAACATATTTAAGCATAGATGACCCATCTTTTATCATTATTGGAATAATTGCGATAGAAAGTCCACAAATAAGTGCAGTATTGGCAATAATCGACCCTAAAGCATTTCCAACAGCAAGTTCATAATTAGCGGAACTAGAAGATATAATTGTTACGATTAATTCAGGTAATGTTGTTGCAATAGAAACAATAGTTGCACCAATTATAATCATTGGAATTTTTGTTCTTTTAGCTAATTTAATAGAAGAATCTACAAAAAGATTTCCACCATAGATTACACAAAAAAGACTTACTATAAGAATGAAAATATAAAGAAATATCACTTTTTTTACCTCGCACATCATTATATAACTTTTTCTTTAAAAAATCAAGAAAAAAAGATTTTATTTTGAGATAAAGATTGAGTTTTAAACTGTTTTGTGCTATTCTTTAAAAAAGGAATTTTAAGATAAAATGAAAGATGAAATAGATGAAAAAATTTTGATTTTAGGAGCATCTAGTATACCGCTCAAACAATATCAGTTTTTAGCTGCTAATATAAATTGTAATGTAATTAAAGGTGATACCAAAACAGTAATTTTATCATCAAATCCAAACCATACAAAGGCATTTATTGAATCTATAAATGACAACAAAAACCGCGATAAACTAATATTTGAGAGGGCAATTAAATGTATAGATAAAGCCGAGTTTGTTGTTGTTGACATTTCAGAACCTTCTATAGGTATGGGAATGGAGGTTTTTTATCTTCTTAGCCACAACAATAATAAAGAAATTTGCTTTATTGCACAAGAAAACAAAAAAATTTCACCGCATATAAGTGGTATGTATCAAATAATAAATAACAAAAGTTTTGATGTTGAATTTTATAAAGATGAAAAAGACACTGTGGTGGCGGTTAAAAGGTCAGAAAGTTATAAAAATTTTGCAAAAAAAATACAAGGATTTTAACTTGTATTTTTATTTATTAAAATTCATACCTTGATAAATATTGTGCTCTTTTAAATATTTATTTATACCATTTAAAATCCATTTTTTATGTAAATTCCAGTCCGGTGCGACTAAAATTTCTTTTGGAGCATCGCCACTTAAGCGATGAATTACAATATTTGGATTCAAAAAAGAAAGCGCAAGGCATGTAGTCTTTATATAATCTTCCAATAATATAGGTGAATATTTTTTATTTTCATACATTTGACAAAGTTTTGTATTCTTTACAACATAAGTTGAGTGAATTTTTATTCCTTCTATATTTAGGTCGTTAATTAGTTTTATTGTATTTAAAACATCACAATCTTTTTCGTTAGGTAGACCTATCATTATATGTGTAACAACAGGAATATTGTACTTATGCAATAATTGAACAGCATTTTTAAAAACTTTAGTTTTATAGCAACGATTAATTAATAATGCTGTTTCATCATTTGCTGTTTGCAGTCCTAATTCTACACATACATAATACTTGTCTTTGTAAGAAGAAATTAATTTTACAATTTCTTCATCTATGCAATCTGGTCTTGTTGCTATTGAAATTCCTACAATTTTATCACTTATAAGCGCACTATCATACTTTAATTTGAGTGAAGATATGTTGTCGTAAGTATTTGAAAAATTTTGGAAATAAACTATAAATTTATTTGCTCGTTTTCCCTTATAACTTTTTAAAAAAGTTTCAACTTGATTAGATATACTTATTTTTTTTAAATGTTCACCACTTCCTGATTCGCTACAAAAAATACATCCTCCATAACCGCATTTACCATCTCTGTTGGGACATGAGAAGTCTGCATTAATGCAAATTTTTAAAACTTTTTCATTAAAAAGATTTTTTAAATAATCGTTTAAATGATAATATCTACTTTCCATATAAAAATATTATAGCACAAGATGTTTGAAACTTAACTAATAAAAAAACAAAGTTGAAAAAAATAAAGAGATTTTAAAAAATTTATTTACATAAAAGAACTTTTAAATTATAATGTTTATATAATTTAAATTGAGGTATAGATGAATGAGTCAGTTAATTAAAGATATTTTAGAAGGAAAAACTTCATTAATAGATGAAATAAATAAAAATAACAAAGAAGCTATAGAAATTTATAATAAGTATTTTAAGGAGTATCCTTTAGATTATTTTTCTTCAATAAATGTTAAAGTTTTGCCAAAAAATATTTTAAACGTAGATCTTAAAATGACTAATCTTCCAGATAAGGGGATTATTACAAATGATGGAAAAATTTATAAAGTTATTGGTCATAAGCATATAATTACGGCATTATGGTTAAAGTTGAATAGTATTGATTTAACGAATTCAGTTAGGTATTTTTCTTTTATGTCTGGGTTGGAATTTTATCCTGGATATGATTGTTTCGGTAAGATTGTGGATGTAGAAAATATTGAGCAAATTATTGAGCAGTGGAATTATCAATATGAAGAATGTAAGACAGAAAGAACAATTGTTGGCCTAAGTCAAAAACAATTTTATACATTGAAGCATCTAGGTAATTATTTTGATAATGATGTGATAAGTGCTATGACAAGAACAAACTGTTTTGGGTTGTGCAAAAAATTTAATCAATATACAAATGAGGAAGATGCATATTGTGCAAAATATAATCATTTGTTTGCTGAAGATATATTAGGTTTTGATTATGAATACGATATTCTTCACAATGTTAGACAATGAATTATTATAATTATTTACTATCACTATTGCATTTTTTACAAAAGTATGCTATAATTATAAGTGTGAAGGTGCAGTATTCTAGTCATTTTTAAAATATTAGGAAGATGAATTTAATGGCATCGGTTGGCATATCTGTGAAGTTTCTGGTGCTTGCTTTGGTTGCCCAAACTGGGGCTGGTGCTGGAAGTTAAGATTTTTGGGCGCACTATAACGGCATATAGTATCCGTCCCAATTATCGTGGAGACTCAGAAAGGGTGAGCGATTACTCACTGAGAAGAACCTGTATTGCGGTAAAAGTCGTGTGCAGTGTAGCCTGCCTTGAGTGAATGCTTGGGGATTAAGTTTAAACGTGCAAATTTTATCGGCCAATAAAAAATGTACCTGCTTATGAAACAGTATTTGCAAAACAGGAGAATAATATTTTAAGATGTTAAGGAAAACTTCTAGACTGTTACGTTCTGTAGATAACGTGAGGATTATAGTGTGTCCTAAGTGGCGATTCGGTGTTATGTCTTGCTTAAAAGGAAACTGCTTAAACGGTGACGTTGAGTGCGAGAATGGGAAATCCGACCGAACCTATGGCACAAGGTTTACTTGCGTTATTACCTTCAAATAGAGCCTATCAAGGCTCTATATTTTTTAAAATAAACTAAAAATTAAAAGAGGTAAAAAATATAATGGAAGAACATTCCAAGAAGAAAAAAACAACAAAACAACAATCAAAGTTTGCATTATGGTATAAATGGCCGTTAATTGTGTTAATAATATCATTTGTTTTATCAATGGCGTTTGGTATTTTGAGTGAAATTGCATTAAGTAATGCAAGTGTTATAATATCAATAGTCGTTATTTTAGTTTTTCTTATTATTTCGATAATTACAGATATGATAGGTGTAGCGGTTACTGCAGCTGATATCAAATATTTTAGAGCAATGGCATCAAGAAAAGTAAGGGGAGCTAAAGAGGCAATATCTTTAAAAAAACATGCAGATAGAGTTGCAAGCATATTTGCTGACATATTAGGAGATATATGTGGTATCTTAAGTGGTGCTGCAGGAGCGACTGTAACAGCTGCATTTATTAAAGACAGTATGTCAACATTTTTAACAATAGTTATTGCATCATTGGTGTCTGCTATTATTGCGGCTTTGATTATTTCTGGAAAAGCTTTAATGAAAAGGTATTCTATGATTCATAGTGAGCCAATAATATTATTTGTTGGGAAATTTATGAGTATTTTTCACATTGATAGAAAATCAAAAAAGTCAAAAAAGAAAAAAGGAAACGAATTAGAAATTCAAATAAAAGAAGAAGATAATTTTAAAGAAAATTATAATGAAGAAAAAGACAGCAAAATCAAAGATGAAGAAAATGTTGAGAATTTTGAATCTAATGATTTTAAAAATTAATAAAGATTAGTTGATTTTTGTTTAAATATTAACCTTATAATTTTTTTATACTCGCATAAACAAATTAAAATTTAATTAAATTGCTTAAAAGTTAACCAATGAAGTTTGTATCCAAAAATATTTATAATTAAAAAGATTGTTAATAACATTTTATATAAGTTTATTTATAACCATAATTATTTTATTGTTGATATAAAGGAGTACTATGACGAAAATTACAATCGTTTGTGATGTTTTGGGAGAAGAAAATAATGGTACGACTATTGCTGCAATGAATCTTAAATGAATCTTATTAGATTTTTAAAATCACAAGGACATATAGTTAGAGTTCTTTGTGCTGATCAAAATAAAAAAGGAGAACAAGGTTTTTTCGTAGTACCAAATTATAATTTTCCTAAAATCATAGATAAATATGTTAAAAAAGTTGGTGTTACACTTGCTAAACCAGATGAAAATATTGTTAGAACGACAATACAGGGATCAGATGTTGTACATGTTATGCTTCCATTAATGTTAGGTATGTTTGCAACAAAAATTGCTAATGAGTATAATATTCCAGTTACAGCAGGGTTTCATATGCAGACAGAAAATTTTACTGCTCATCTAAAGGCAAATAAATTAAAACTTATAAATGCTTACTTTTATAAATTTATAAAGATACGTAATAAATTAAAGTACGCATAATTTACAAAATATTTATAAATTATTTTGTAAAAAATATTAAAATATTTTACAAAATTAATATTGTATGGTATATTACTCAGTAGGAGAATTACTATGGATGAAGAAAAAATATATGAGCAGGCTACCAATATTCTATTAGAGTTAAAGATACAACCTGAAATGCTTGGTTTTGACTATTTAAGAAAATCTATTGAATTGTGTGTTTTAGATGAAGATTTAATAAATAATATTACAACAAAATTATATCCAATGGTAGGAAAATATTTTTCTGTTAAATCATCTATAATTGAAAGGTGTATAAGGAATGCTATAAATCAGTCGTACAAAAGTAAGGGCCTTTTAGGACTTAACAATGTTTATAATACAATAATTTACAAAAATGATTATAAGCCATCCAACAGTGAATTGATTTCAATAATCGTTGAAAAAATAAAGCTAGATCTTTTAAAGGATAATTTAAATAGTCAGCTTCAAGATGAGAAATTAAAGAAAATCCTGCGAGAAGATTAAAAATTTATTTTTAAAAATCTTGTGTTTACTTGTTTTAAATATTAAATTATGATAGACTACTATAGATAGAATAGTATATGTAAGGAGATAAATATGGCAAATGTAATAAGAAACATGAATTTTAAACCTATAATTGAGGAAATTGATTATAAAAGATTAGGAGAACCTCAACCAAGTGCAACAGTTAATATGAGAGTTTGGGATGAAATAAAAGTTGAAAGATTAAGATCTGATGCAGTTAAGGTTATCCTAAGAAGATTTGTAAAACCTGAACCAGAATGTATTTTTTCAATAGAAGTTGCATTGAGTGTTGAGGTTTTAATTAATACGGCAGAGTATGATAAACTTGATGATTGTGAGGAATATTTTAAAACAAGTCCTGTTGCAAGGTTATTGGCTAGTAATATTTCTTGTATTTTATCTGGATTAACCCTTCATTCTCAAATAGGGCCAATGATTACTGCTCCTGTTGTGCAGTTTCCACAATAAAGATATTTCAAAAGATGGTTTTTAGGAGTGAGTTATGTTAATAGCTTGTATAGTTATAGTTTCATTGTTTGTTTTATTTATTTTAGTAACATATTTAATAACTATAAAGAAATACACTTTTAAAATTGATGAAAAAGATTTGACAATTTATAATAGGGGAAGCAAGTTAAAAATTTTGTTAGATAATAAAAATATTTTAACGGCATCTATGCCTCAATTAATAAATGGTGAAGTTTATGATATAAAGATTGATGAAAAAGAATATAACATAAGATGTCAAACTAATTCATATGGAAATAAGTTAAGGGTAGAAATTTATAAAGAAGGTAAACTTATCGATGATAATAAAGTAGTTTTAAACAATAAAAATAAAAAATCAGACAAATAAGTCTGTTTTTTTATTTTAAGCAAAATTTTATCAAATTGACATTTTTATTAAAATATGCTATATTTATATAGTCAGGCGTAGATAAGTGTTATATTTATGGACTGTCTCATAAGCCATTAGAAATGTGTGTTGCATGAAGAAGTCTTCAATCCAAAAAAACATTTCTGGTGGTTGGTATAACATCACAAGTCCTGAAATCTCAATTTTTGAGAAAACTAAGTCATAAATTCTTGTTTACTATGTGGAATTTTTATTTATAAAGTAATGGCAAACTAAAAAGTAAAAATTAGTCTATGATAACAAGGTTATAAATTTATGGCGACAAGGGGTATTCTTATTTATTATTCATGATTAATGTCAATTTTATTATAGCTCAAGTGTTAGGGGTTGTGGCGACATTAATAATGTGTATGTCTTATAATGCTAAAAATAAAAAAAATTTTTTATTTTTAGGTTTGTTTGGAGATGTAATTTATGGAATAACCTTTTTGTTTATAGGTTCATTAGGGGCAGGAATAATTGCTATTGTGTCATGTTTACAATATTTATTGATAAGTTTTTTTGATAAAAAGAGTAGACAGATACCCAAAATCATTGTTTTAATGTTTATAACTATTTTTATAGTAATTGGCTATTTTATGATGGAATCATATTGGGATATTATCCCAATAGTAACGTATGTATGGTTCTCAATCATATTGTGCTTTAAAGATATTAAAACAATAAAAATTATGTATGTTTTTCCTAATGTATTATTGACGATTTATGATTTTATGGTTATGGCATATGCCAGTGCTTTAGAAGATGGATTTGAAGCGATATATTTGCTAGTTATGACAAATATTGAGTTTATTAAGACAAGAAAGAAGCAAGAAATAACAATAAAAAATGCAACACAAAAAAAATTATCATATAATTTTATGACGGAAGGGAAAAATCCCTATAGATATAATCAGTCCAACGTTGTAAAAGATAATTTTAAAATATACAATAAAATCATAAAATCTTTCATGCGAACAATAAGTGTGAAAGAATTACATCCACCTCCAATGGTCGTAAGTTGCCACAACATAGAAAATACTTGGCTAAAAAAAAGACGCGACAGCGTCTTTTTTTTAATTTAGAAATTCTTTTATTATTTTTTCCGCTATAATAGCGTTGGCTTTTCCTTTCGTTTCTTTCATAACCTGTCCAACAAACCACCTAAATACTTTGTCTGGAGTGTCACTTGTTTTATAATCTTCAACTGCTTTTGGGTTGTTTTTTACAATAGAAGAAATAATATCTTTTAAACTATTTTCATCTACATTTCCACCTAACTGTTTTGCGAGTTCATCAATATCAGCATTTTCTTCCCATACTTTTGCGAAAATATCTTTTGCAACTGTTCTAGAAATTTTTCCTTCTTCGAGTAAAGTTAATATTTTTGCAAGATTTTTTGGAGTGATTTTTATTTCAGCATTTTCCTCATCTTTTATTTTACTTAAGATATCTGTTAAAAGCCAGTTCGCAACAATTTTTGGATTATTATAGAATTTTATGGTTTCTTCAAAATAATTTATAATCTCTTTATCTTTAGTAATAACATCTGCATCATATTCTGTAAGGGAATAATCTTTAATATATTTTTGTTTAAGTTCTTCTGGCATAAGTGGAAGTGTCTTTTTGATTTTATCAACTTCTTCTTTGCTAATTTCCACAGCGAGCAAATCAGGGTCAGGGAAGTACCTATAATCTTGTGAAGTTTCTTTTTTTCTCATAGAAATACTTTTTTCGTGGTTATCATCCCATTTCCTTGTTTCTTGAGTAATTTTTCCACCATTAGACAATATTTCAATTTGTCTGTTAGCTTCATATTTAATTGCTCTATAAACACTTTTAAAAGAGTTAAGATTTTTCATTTCAGTTCGTTGACCAAAAATTTTACTGCCTTTTGGTTTAACAGAAATATTAACATCACATCTCATTCCACCTTGTTCCATTTTACATTCTGCAACATCAGCAAAAATCAACCTAGCACGGAGTTTTGTTAAAAATTCAACAGCCTCATCTGCACTTGAGATATCCGGTTCGGTAACTAACTCCATTAAAGGAACACCACCACGATTATAATCAATAAGTGTTCCTATTGCCTGTGTAGAGTGTATAAGTTTACCGGCATCCTCTTCGAGGTGTATTCTATTTAATCGTACCGATTTATTCTTTAAATTTATATGTCCACCGATACATATAGGTCTCACAAGTTGACTAATTTGATAAGCTTTTGCAAGGTCAGGATAAAAATAATTTTTTCTTTCAAAAACAGCTAAATTATTAATTTCGCAATCCATTGTTAGTCCTGCCTTAATAACAAGTTCAACAGCTTTTTTATTTAAAACGGGGAGTGCACCCGGTAAGCCTACACAAACAGGACAACAATTAGTATTTGGAGATGAACCAAATTGATTTTTACAAGTACAAAAGACTTTACTATCAGTTTTTAATTCTGCATGAACTTCAAGTCCAATAACTATATCATATTCTTGCATAATTACCCCCTATATTCCTTTTCTATAAAGTTAGCAATATCATAAATAATTCCTTCATTTAAATTGTTTGCGATTATTTGAATACCAAAAGGAAGATTATTTTTACCTTTTCCACAAGGGATTGAAATAGAAGGAACACCTAATACATTAGCCAAGATTGTAAACAAGTCTTCCTTGTACATAGAAATAGGGTCGTTTACTTTTTCTCCAATCTTAAAAGCTTCTCCAGTTGTTGTAGGAAGAATAATAGCATCACAAACTGAAAAGACTTTGCTTGCTTCGAGTTTTAGTTTTTGTTGTAATTTTTTAGCTTTATTGTAATAAGCATCAAAATATCCTGAACTCAAAACAAAGTTTCCCAGCATAATTCTTCTTTTAACTTCTTTTCCAAAACCTTCACTTCTGCTTTTTAGGTAAATGTCATCAATGTTTGTTGCAGATTGACTTCTTCTAGAATATTTTACTCCATCAAAACGACCAAGATTACTTGTTGCTTCAGCAGGTGCAATAATGTAATAACAAGGAAGAGTTAAAGTAAAATCTGGAATTGAAGCATTGATTATTTCGGCACCATTATTTGATAAAAATTTTATAACATCGTGATAAGTTTTTTCAACATCTAAACCTTTTACAACTTCTTCAACTTCTTTTAAAACGGCAATTTTCATACCTTTTATATTATCTTTAATGTAAGACAGAAAGTCAGGAACATCAATTTTAAGAGAAGTTTCATCGTTTTCGCTTCCGCCAGCTAGCACACTTAACATGTAAGCGTTATCTTTAACATTTTTGGTTATAGGACCAACTTGTTCAAGAGAACTAGCAAACGCGACAACTCCATAACGTGAAACTCGACCATAAGTTGGTTTAATTCCTACAACTCCATTGTAGGAAGCAGGTTGACGAATAGAACCTCCAGTATCTGTTCCAAGAGCAACAGGACACAAACCTGCAGCAACAGCGCAGGCAGATCCACCACTTGAACCACCGGGAACACGAGTAGGATCCAAGGCGTTGAGAGTAGTTACAAAAGCGGAGTTTTCAGTTGATGAACCCATTGCAAATTCATCCATATTTGCTCGACCTAGAATAATAGCTCCTTCTTTAAGCATATGATCAACTACGGTTGAATTATATTGAGCCACATAATTTTCTAGAAATTTTGAAGAACATGAAGCTTTTTTCCCTTTATATAAGATATTATCTTTAATAATTACAGGTACACCAGCAAGTTTTCCCTTAAATCCATTTTTAATTTTTTTGTCCATTTCTTCAGCTTGAGATATTGCATCATCAAAAATTTCAAGGATTGCATTAAGGTTTTGTTTTTCAACACATTTATCTATAAAATACTTTGTCACCTCGACAGAGCTTACTTTTTGTTCTTGAATAAGAGAAGCAAGTTCTATAAGAGACATGTTTTCAAAATTCATTTAACACCTCCCTAATCCAACATTTTAGGCACACAAAATGAGCCTTTTTTTGTTTTTGGACTGTTTAATAAGATTTCTTCTTGAGGAAGACTATCTTTTGCAATATCAGATCTTAGTTGTGATAGTTTGTGTGATGAATACTGAACTTCAACATCACTAACATCACAATTTTTAACTTGGTCTACAAGTTCCAAGATATTTTCAAATTCAGGGACAAAGGCTTGTAGTTCCTCTTCGGAAAATTCAAGAGCTGAAAGAGCTGCCAATCTTCTAACCTCTTCGATTGTAACATTAGTTTTTTTCATTTAAACCTCCTTAAGGATTAAGTCTGTCTGGTCCACGGAATACAAACATAGCTTCTTTAATAGTAGGAATATCTAACATAAGCATGGTTAGTCTATCGAGACCTATTCCGAAGCCACCGTGAGGAGGACAGCCATATTTAAAGAAATTAATATAATTTTCTTCCATTGTTTTAGGATCAATTCCTTTTTCTGCTATTTGTTTAGCAAGAATGTCGGCACGATGTTCTCTCATAGCTCCGCTTGTGATTTCGACATCTTTGTAATAAAGGTCATAAGTTTCACTATATGCCGGATCATCTGTTTTACGCATAGAATAGAAAGGACGAACATCACTTGGGTAATCTTTTACAAAGAAAAATTGGTGTTTATTCTTTTTAAGCATATAAGCAGTAAGCAAGTTTTCAGCCTCAGTGTCAAGGTCAGAACCTTCATCAAGAGGGTAGTCACATTCTTCATCTAAAATTTTATAAACTTCTTTCATTGTAACTCTAGGGAAAGGTAGCGTTGGAACAACAACATCAACTCCAAGTATTTCTTTAATTTTATCTCCTAGTTTATCATGAACTTCTTTTAAGCCAGCATGGATAAGTTCTTCTTCAACTTTCAATACATCTTCTACACTAGAAACGTTAGCAAATTCAAGATCAAAACCTGAAAATTCAGTAGCATGTTTACGTGTAAAAGATTTTTCTGCTCTATATATAGGAGTTGCGATAAATACTTTTTCAAAACCAGCAGCGATTGCCATTTGTTTATAAAATTGAGGACTTTGTATTAAATAAGCTTTTTTGTCAAAATATTTTACCTCAAAAACACCTGAACCAGACTCGCTTTCATTTTTTATAGTTGTTGGACAATGAACTTCTATATAACCATTTTCAATACAGTAATTTCTCATTCCTTGAGTTAAGGCAGTTTGAGCTTCAAAGATCAATCTTTTTTTAGGATCTCTTAAATCTATCCAGCGATAGTCAAGTCTTTGATCAATTGAGCTTTCACTGTCAATGGGTGAAATCTCTGCTTTAGATAAGACTTCTAAATAATCAGGAATAAGCTCTTTTTTACCCAATTTAACATATTCATTAGCTACTATGGTTCCATGAACTTTAATGTAACAATCTTGAGTTAGGTGAGCTAAAGTTTCTGCCATTTCTGGCTTAGCGCTTTTTTCAACAGTCATTTGAAGCATACCACTTCTGTCTTTTAAAATAATAAATTGCATGCTTTTTTGATCACGGACTTTTTCAATCCATGCCCAAACTTCAACCTTACCTTGAGCATCTTTAAGGTTGCTTTTAATATATTCTTCCATAAAAACCTCCTTTAAAATATATTAAATAAAATGCAAACAAAACAAAAAGTCATCCGCCTTAAGCACTAGACTATTTGTCTTAGTGTTAGGACGAATGACTCGCGGTGCCACCTAACTTGAGAATAAATCTCCACTTTATTTAAAACCGCTATAACGGGCGACCCGATCTTCCCTACTAAAATCATTTTTCGAAAAGACAGCTCCCAAGTGTTCTTTCACATAATCTTTTTAGTGAGTTCTCAGCAATCTCACTTCTCTGTAAAAAAGTTTTTATGTTACTTTTCTTGATCAACGCTTTTACATGATTATACATTATAAAAAAAAATATGTCAACAATAACTAAAAGAGTAAAAATAAATTTTTAAAATTAATTTTGGAAATACCAATCTGGATATACAATAAATGTTTTTTCGTTTAAATAAGATAGTATATTTTGTTTTTCGTTAATCTTTAGATAATAACAATGCAATTTTTGTGTGAAAGTTTTAAACTTTTTATTATCTTCATTTTTCCCATATTTTCCATCACCAATTATTGCATGACCTAAGTATGCTAAAGAAGCTCTTATTTGATGAGTTTTGCCTGTTATTAAAGTGCATTCAACGATACTTGATGAAGGAGAAGATTTTATTGTATTGAATATTGTAGAAATTCTAACAGAATTTTTTACATTGTTTTTGTATATCTTTACTATACTGTTTTTACTATCCTTAACTAGATTTGCATTAAAAATAGTGTTTTTAAAATTTGTATTTCCAATCACTTCAGCTAAATATTTTTTTTCTATTTTATGTTCTTTAAAAGATTTAAACAAAATCTCTTTAGACTCTTCATTTTTAGCAAAAATAATCAAACCCGTTGTATTTCTATCAAGTCTATGTACAGGAATAGCTTTCAATATATTAGATAAACCATTTTCGCCTTCTACTTCTATACCAATAGGTTTATTTACAATTAAGATGTTTTCATCTTCGTAAACAATGTCAATTTTTTTTTCGTTTTTCATAGATGGGTCAAAAAAAATAATTATTTCATCTTGAATATAAATATCTAAATTTTCCTTAATTCGTTGTCCATTAACTATTATATCTTTTTTTCTTAAAAGTTTATTTATTGCATTAAAAGAAAATCCTTGATTAGATAAAATGTTAAAAAGTTTGTCGTTTTTATTTGAAATCAGCACTAATTTTTCCATATTTATATTTTAAAACATTTTTAACAATTAATCTATCATTTTTAGCAATTTATGAGAATATTAATTAAAGAGGGGGAATAATATGGAAAGTTATATACATTTAGAGGGAGACTGTTTACAAATTAAAGGTGCAACAAAAGTTGTTTCTTCTACACAAACACAAGCGGTTGTTGAAACAAGTTCAAGTGGTGTAATAATAACAGGTAATAATATTGAAGTTAAAAAATTAGATTTAGAAGATGAAGATGTTGTTCTTACAGGTAATTTTTTAAATTTAAAATTAGGTTCTATAAATACAAAAAAAACTCCTTTATTAAAAAGGATTTTTAAATAGGAAGGAATTTTGCTTTATCCTACAGTTAATCAGCCAATAATTATAGTTGTTATTTTTCTCACAGGATTGTTATGTGGGGGAATTTTTGATATTTTTAAACTTTTAACGGCGATTTGTGGGAATGATAAGATTACAAAATCTTTTTTTGATTTTTTAACTATTTTATTTTCTTTTTTTATTTTCTTTTTTGTAAATTTAAAAATTAATTATGGACAATTTAGAATTTATGTTATAGTATTATTTATAGCAGGATTAACTTTAGAAAGATTAATTATTAAGTTAATTTGGTGTAAATTAATAAAAAAGTGGTATAGTGCGTTTAATTTAAAACAAAAAAAGATGGTAGAGAAGTCAAAATGGAAGAAAAGAAAAAAAGAAAATTAAATAATTTATTGATGTGGATAGGAATATCTATACTTGTTTTATTTGTAATAATAACTTCAATAGTCATAAATTACAAGCAAAAAGAGTTAAATGATTTAAAGGATAAAAATGATGAAATAGAGTCTATATTACCATCAGAATAAAAGTAGATAAGGTTATTTTATTCTGATTCTATATCGACCAAATTATCTTTTTGACAATTTTTAAATTCTTCGATTGATTTTTTTATTTTATTCATTTCAATAAAACAATCTAATATTTCTTTATGTGTTTTTGATACTTTTACTTTTGATAAATTACCATTAGAAAGAAAGTTTTTTAATTCAGTTTTTGTTAAATTATATTTTGATGTCATTAGTTTTAAAAAGTCTGCGATGGTAAATATTGAAAATTTTAAAAATTTGTCAGTGAGTTTAGTCAATCTATTTAAATTATTTTTTCCAATTTTATTTGCTAAAGCATTAATATCGGGCGAAAATCTTGATTCTATAATGATATCAAGATTTTCTTCTATGAAATCTTCAAGTAAAACAAATCCTATGCTATAAGATGAATCTATTTCATCATTAAGTCCTATTTGAAAATTGTCTCTTTCCATCAATTTGCAAATTTTTTTTGATAGATAATCATTGATAACTTCATTGAAAAGTTCAGCCTCTCTTTTGCCGGAATTTCTAGTTTCGCTAAATAAATTATCTTTTTCAAATTTATCTTTTGTGCTGTCAATTCTTAAAATATCATATCCGCATTTAGCAACATATTTACCATCGTGAAAAATTATATTAGTCTCTATAATATGGTTAAATTCATGAATGACTGTATGATTGCATAAAGTTTCACCAGTTGGAAGTACGCATAAATCTGTAAATCCTTCATCATGTTGTACAAAAGTAACATATGCCAAACAACTCGAATTATAAGAAAAAGAAACCAGATCATTTACAATATCGTTTATTCCGTAAAATCCCATTTGAACAAGTTCATTAATAATAGACATAATGTTTCTGTTATTTATTATTTCTTGTTTTTTTACTTCTTTTTTAAAGTCTGTATATTTTTCTTTTAATTCTTGGTTGTCAAATAACTTAATTATATCCATGTTGTTGGTATATTCTTGTAAACTTGTTCCTAAATTAAAACCAAGTTGATTAAAAACTTTTATAAAACGACTTCTGTCAAATGACATTTCAAAAATTGGAAATTTTTCTATTATTTCTAAAAAGTCATTTACAAAAGATTTATCATTAATTAATTCATTCAAATTTGATATTTTAAATATTTTATTTTGAGATAAAATTTGAAAAACAAAATCTTTATTATAGTCATCATTTTTTGACATAGAGCTTATTATTGCACTATCATATTCTTGCAAAAGTTCCATTTTTTCTTCTTTTTCGGAGATTAATTGATTGTATTGTGCAGAGTAATTTTCTTCCCAAAATTTTATAATGTTATCAAAAATTTCAGTTAATTCTTTTTTTGATGATTCATCTGAAAGCCAACTATTGACTAAATTATTTTGTTGTTCATCATTATTACATTGAAGGGTTTGATTGTAATATTTTTCTGATTTTATTATTTTAGGATTAAAAGTAGAAATGATTTCAAATATTACTTCATTGTAATAAGTACTGTTTAATAAGTTCTTTATTTTATCCATATTGTCAAAAGGGATATAATAGAATTTTGAAAAATCCTTAGTTTTGAGACTGTCAATAAAAGATTTTTCGATTTGATATATTTTGTCATTATAATAACATTTGAGATTCTTTTTAGGACTATTTGATAAAGAGTTTCCACCTACAATAATAATTTTTAAATTATTTAAAGTTTTTTCAATTTGGTTGCGATACTTTTCACCATAAAATTTTACAAAATATTCAATGATTTTTGGCATATTGTCGCCAATAGGATTAAATAAATCTACATTATTAACTATTACACTATTCATAAAAATACCTCATATGTTTATAAGGATTATAACATTTTTAATTATGAATTACAAGATGAAATTTTTTTAAAAAAATAATTGAAAAAGTAAAAAAAATAATTGACAAAGGGGGAAAAGTTTGTTATTATATTGTTGCATTTGTAAATAAATGTTATATTCCCCAGTAGCTCAGTGGTGGAGCGCTCGGCTGTTAACCGATAGGCCGTAGGTTCGAATCCTACCTGGGGAGCCACAGTTTTTTGTATTAATAAAAATGTTGTTTAAAAGTTAATACTAAAAAGAAGGAATTATAATTAATTCCTTTTTTTTGTAAAAGATAATTCATAAACATGTTTATTTTATTAAAAGAGGTTTTTAAATTATTTGCAAAAACATAAATTTTGAGTATAATAATTATGATTAAAGGAGATTAAAAATGAATCCTCAGGTTTTTGGTTGGGAACATTTTACTTTTTTGGCAGTTTATTTAGTTTTATCTATAGTAACACTTATTTATTATTAAACATTTTGTTAAGGATATTAAAAAGCAAGATATAGTCGTTCGTTGTGTAGGGCTCCTTCTTTTTATTTTGGTTGTATGGAATAGGATTGAATTAGTCGTTTCTAATAACAATTGGGCGTACATTATTCCAAATAGTTTTTGTGGTATGAGTAGTTTTGTTTTATCGTTAACAGTTATGTTTGGAAAAAGAAATAATATTGTTTTACATTTTGTTGTTTATTTAGTATTTTTAGGAAGTGTTTTAACACTAATTTATCCTGATTTTATAGGACAAAATATTTCCTTCTTCTACGGAAAAACAATTTCAGGGCTATTACATCATGCAATCAGTTTATACTTGGTTATTCTATTATGTCTTGTCGGGTGGTTTAAACCAGATTATAAGAAATGGCCAAGTTTTGTAATAGGGTTTTTGTGTTATATAACATTAGGTGCTTTTTTAACTTCGGTATTTGGTTTAATGGATTCTTTTTATATTTTTGAACCAATTTTATCAGGGACTCCTCTTACTGTTTGGGTTTTGGCTCCGATTGTAGGTGTGATGTATGTTATTTTTATGGTTTCCTATGAATTGATAAAAAGAAAGTTTAATAAAAAGAAAATTATTGTTGAGCAATTAAGAATAGATGAAATAATAAAAGAAGAGAATTCAGAAACTAAAAAAGACTGAAAGATTTAAGAATAAAAAAACAGATTTGTATTAAGAACTATTGTTTTTAGTAGATATTATAGAAGCGGACATTCATGTCCGCTTCTATAATATCAAATACACTTCTTCTATCATTCTAAAAATAGTTCTTCTTTTAGGTAATTATCTAAATTTGGAAAATCTAAATTTTTAGATGAAAATTGATCTGGATTTTTTGCTACATTATTGTAGAACTCGTATAAAAGGGTAGGTATATCTTGTTTTGTTAAATTATGTTTTAAAGCAAATTTTGTTACCTCAACAGCTATGTTGTACCTCTGATAAGATATAATATTTATATTATCTAAAATATTTTCCTCTTTTCCTTGATATACTTTTTGTAAGTTTTCATTGTATGCATTAATAATTTTGTGTATTAATTTCATACCCTCATTAATTTTATCGTCTACTAAGATGTTATCATTTTTTACTAGAAGTGTTTGTTTAACATTCTCTATTAAATTTTTTTGAACAGATTGTGCCATTGAATTTGCATTTGTAGCACGTAATCTAACTTCATTTTCATTAACATTTCCATTTTGATCAATAGAAAATGTTTCTTTTAAAAATTTAAGTTCTTCTTTTTCTTGTGAAATTGTTTTTGTTGCTTCGAATGATAACAATAAACTTTCTATTTCATCTTCAACCACAGCAAATTGACCATCGCTATGTAGTTCTGTATATAAATCTTTTGTCATTTTGCTTTCTGCATTTTGTAAATCAATGCTTGTTTTTAAGTCTTTTTTTAAATTTCTCAATAGTAATTTTTTTTCTTCTAAATTTTGTTTTAAATTTTCGTCATTTGTTGAATTTGTAAGTTTTTGTTCCAAATCCTTAATTTCATTTGATAAGTCAATAATTTCTTTATTTTTTTGTTGGAGATTAAACCCTCTCCATTTTGTATAAAAATTTTCTGTTAATTGCTTTACTTCCCAAGCACGTTGAGTACTCAGTTGAATTTCTACTGTTATTCCATCAATTTCAAAATTAAGATGAATACCACGGTAACCACTAGGAAATCTAGATATATATCCTGTTAGACTAGGAATTCTTTGTTTTAATCCTTTCAAAAAAGGTGGTATGTCGCTGTATGAATTAAATAAAACCGAGCACCTGGCCATATCAGAGATATCATTCAATGTAAAATTTTTTCTTCCCTGTATTTCAACATTTCTTTTAACTTTATCAATTAAACTAGATATTGTTTTTGCTCCAGGATTTTGAATGACATCAAATTTTTCTGTAGGAGCTTTAATGTTGTAATATTCATAATATTTAGCGAGTTTATCGAGCATTTTTTCCTCCTCAAAACTTTAAAATATTTTCAAAATCTATTATTTTATCTTTAGGATTCTTTTCATTATAAATAATTTTAGCTTCTACAGGAGTGAGTGGTATTAAATCTGTGTCATGAGAAAGTTCAGCATAACTTATATCTGAAAGTTGCCAATCGTTCTCTACAAATTTCAAAGTAACTCCAGTGTCAGGGTCGTACGCAAATAAATATCCTCCTTTGGCTTGTAAAAAAATCATATAACCTCCTTCCTTTGTTTTTTTATCTATAAGATCCATATAACTATAGATGGAGTCAATAAGTTTTAAGCTCATTGCTGGGCATTTGGTTTGTAGCATATCAGCTATTAATAAAGACTGTTCAACATACCATAATGCTCTATCTTTATCCCAAATGGGATTTAATGAACTAAGGTTATCAATTCTGTCAGCCATTTTTACTAAAGCAACTTCATTACTTAATTTTGATATTCTTTTTAAACTATCTTTCAATTGTTCATTGTAAGATAAATTTTTGTTTTTTGTAAGTGCTTGTACAGAATTTGCAATTTTTTCTCCAAATTTTTTTTTTATTTCTTCAAAAGTTGTGTCAGTATCTTCTAATACATCGTGCAGTAAGGCGATGTTTTCTGCTAATGTTTGGTCAAAATTAACAAGATTATTTTTTTTAAAAAGTTTTATTATTATGTCTGCGGTATTGATGCAATGCGAAAAATATGGTTTATTAGAGCCTGTGCGTTTTTGACCTTTATGTTTTTCTTTTGCAAATAAATATGCATCTACATTTAAGTTTGTGACTTCCATATCATTATTTTACAAATATTTTATTATTTTGTCAATGATAAATTAGATTTTATTTCATTACCGCATTTTATTTTGTTATGTATCAAAGAGAGTAAATTTGTAATAAATTAATATAGGAAGGATAGTATGAATGAGATTGACTATAAATTTAAAAAACTTATAAAAGAGATTAGAAATAACTCTTATGAAGAACTTTTAGGTAAAATTAAGTTGAATTTTTTGAAATTACCTTATAGTTTTCAAAATATTTTGCAAAATTACTTTAATAAATATAAATTTTGGGGTCAATTGGATATTAAAGTTGGAAATTTTGATGAAATTGAAAGAAAGGCGGTATTGTTAAATAAATATTTAGATAAGCTAATTTGGTTATATAATAAATTAGAAGACTATACTTCCAAATTTATTTTATTTGCTATTTTAAATAACTATTTCAATTATGATTTCAAATCTCTTAAAAAAGCATGTGAAACAAAATTTAAACATTATTTTGATTTAGATATTTTACCAAATTTAAAAAATAAGGTTATCATTGATGTTGGTGCTTATTATGGAGATAGCATGATTGATTATATAAGTTGTTATGGTGAAAATAGTTACAAAAAAGCATATTGTTATGAAATTACACCGAGTGTTTTTCAAAAATTACAAAATAATTTATCCAAGTATGAAAATATTTTTTGTAAAAATAAAGCAGTCAAAAACAAATTTGATACTTTATATCTTAGCGAAAGTTTTGAATTTTCATCCAATAAAACTTCGAATGAAGGTAATATAAAGATAGAAAGTATTTGTTTAGATAAAGATGTAATGGAAAAAATTGATTTAATAAAGATGGATATAGAAGGGGATGAACTTTTGGCTCTTAAAGGAGCAAAAACTCATATTAAAAACGATAATCCCATACTTTTGGTTTCCATCTATCATAAAAATAATCATCTTTGGCAAATTCCTCAATATATTCATTCAATAAATAAAAACTATAAATTCTATTTACGTTATTATGGCGGAGACATTTATCCAACAGAAATTGTATTGTTTGCGATAAATAAGTAATTTTTTGTTTAAAAAAATATTATAGAAAAAAATGCTTATATCTTAAGATGTAAGCATTTTTTGTTTATGAAAGAATAGTTCTATTTAAACTTTTATCTTTCTAAACGATTTGATGTTTTATTTAGGAGATATGATTTAACACGGCAAAATGCTTGTTCTCAAGAAAGTGCAACAAGTATTTGCTATGTTGTTTTATTTTACAAATATTTTTAATGTGAGTCAAGTATTTTTTTTGTAAAAATATAAATATTTTTGTAAAAAATGATTTTAAAAAATCTCTTTTATTGACTTTTTTTATTAAAATGATATAATGAACATTAAGGAGAAATATAGATGATAGATAGAGAAAAAATCGCGAAAGAATTTGAAAATGCACAATATTTCGGGAAGGTTTTAAGTTCTTTTGTCAGGATTAGGGAAAGAATGATTAGAAATGATTTAAACTTTGAAGAAGGAATTGAAAATTTTTTAAAAGATGAGCCTGAAGCTAAAGAATATGTAGATAAACTGAAGGATAAAAATTTGATATCTAGTTTTTATAAGTTACTTGAAAACAATTATATTTTTGAAGAAAATCTATACAATCCTAATTTTACAGTAAAGGTTTTGAATGGTGCTAAAGAACAAGAACAAAAAGGGAGGTCTTTTAGGAATAAATTTGCTCATGGAGAAATTCAATATTCGATAAATGAAAATGCATTTATTGATAGTTCTGGTAATGTAAAAATTGTTGGTGTTATTTTAAAACTTGCAAATTTAAATAATATTGCAGAGTTAAGACAAAGAAACAAGTTATTTAAATTTTATGGAACAATTCAAAACGAATATTTAGACGCAAGATATTCTGATTTAGTAAAAGGGTCAGCATTATTAACTGAAATAATGTTTAAAAATCCCAAAATGAAATGGAGTGAATTAAAGAAAAAGTTTTTGGATGAATTGGATAAACAGAATGCAGGTAATGAAGAAAACAAAAACGTGCATGAATTTTTTGAAAGTAACGATTCAATTCATGCTTTTGATCTTATCACTTATTCATCTTTTGTTTTTTCTAGTCCAAAATATAAGGAAAGATATAACTACAGTGGAAAAATCTTTTTAAATGGAGTTGGTAATAGAGATTGGGATGTTGTTACAGATGATATAAGAAATGCAGTGATTCATGGTAGATATGAAATTACAGAGATGATTGTTAATGAAAAAGATGAAAATGGAAATACAATTAGCGTGAGAAAACCTATAGTTGTTTTTAATGGATTGACTGATCAAGGACGATATGATAAAGCTGAATATGATGAGGAAATTAAGAATATTGGATTAGAGAGAGAAAAAATTAAAGTTGATACCGTACAACTTTTTATTGATATAGCAAAAAAAGTGTTAGAGTTGACAGGCAGTAAAGAATTAAAGAGATTTTTAAAACAACCAAAAAGCAAAATTGAGGAATCATTAGTTGAGGATATGGCTAAAAATCCAAATTTAAGTTCGCATATTAATTTGGGACATAGTAATCAATTGAGAGAATATTTTGCAAAAAAGTTTGGAATCACTGTTTTTGATAACAAAAAGAGCTATTTAGCTAAAAGATTTAAAGAAGAAGTTGTAAAGATAGTCGGTAAATATGATAAGGAAAGAAAAGAACTAAAAAGAGAAAAATCTTTACAAAGTTTAGAAAAAGAAAAAACTCATAGGGAAACTATTGATCAAAAAACAGAAATGATTTTATGGTTAAGTTTAGATGAGTTTGAGAAGTTATGTGATATAATGAGAGACTTAGATGTTGAAAACGTTGTAGAAGATGAAGTTGAAAGTGAATAAGGTAAAAAATAGGTTAGCTAACCTATTTTTTATTTTTAATTCATCTATCGAGGATTACTTGTAATTGTATATAATTATTATAATTAATAAAAGTTCTCAAAATATTTGCTTTAAAGATTAAAAAAATGTTATCATGATAATACTAAAGGGTAGAGGGATTGATGAAAAAAAATATATTTGCTGTTATAATGTTGTCATTGTTAACGATATTTTGTTTTACAGCTTGTAACAGTCAATCAAGTGTAATTGGTAATTTTGATAAAAAAGAATATATTGTTTCAATTGGTGATTCAATAGATTTTTCTCAATCTTTAAATGTTTCTGGAGTTGAAAAAAATAAAATTTCATTTGTATCTTCTAATGAAAATATTATAAAAAAAGAAGATAACTCAAATTTTAAAGCTGTTGAGTCTGGAGAGGCGTATGTATTTGCAAATTATAATGACAATACGATTGCTTCTGTTAAGGTTAGAGTAAAATATAATCAAATTACTCCTAAAGGTTTCATTTTAGAGGAAAATGGATTTTATACTTGGGAGAAATCATTTACAGTAGTAGATGGAAATGAAGTTTACGCTACACAATATGAAATTGGATATTGTCTAATAGATGACACAACAGATTTTTCAAGAATAGAGTATGTCTACAAAATAATAGATGATAATTATTTTATTTTTGAAGAAAAAGGTTCATATTTTGTTAAGGTTAGAGCTTTAGGGGATAATATAACAACAGATGATTCTGAATTTTCACAAGAAGAAATTATTAATGTGGGTGTAGTTGGAATATTAGAAAATATTGATTTTACATATAGTTATGATTTTGGTACACCTGAAGTTGTTATGTCTTGGGATAAACAACAGAATGTTCAGTATGATGTTTATATTGATGGTATAAAGATTTATGAAAATATTATTGATAATTTTATTACGATAAATTATCAAATTTATTCCATTGACAAATATGTAACTATTAAGATTGTTTCCAAAGATTTAACAAATCAATTAATGTCATCATCAACCATAGTTTACCTTCAAAAATTGGATTATCCTGATTTGACATATAATCTAAAGAATAATAATGGTTTCTTGTCTTTTAACGAAATTCAAAATGCAAGCGGTTATTGCTTCGAGATAGTTGACAATCAAACAATTGGTCAAAAGGAAATTATAGAATATTCTGCAGATGCTTTTGAAAATAGTTATATTTTAGAAGGTAAAGAATATGGAGTTTATTTTGTAAGTGTAATATCAAAAGGTGGTAAAAATTTAGATAATATTTATTATTTAAATAGTGAGGTTAAGGAACAGTTATTAGTTGCGAAATTGCAAATTCCAAGTGTAGAAGTTTCTTTTAAAAATAAAGAAGTTAGATTTAGTTTTAAGGAAAATGATTATGTAGAAAACTATAGAATTACTTGGGCTGATGAAAGCATAATTTTTAATACTCAAGATGGATTAGAAAAAACTATAGATCTTAATGGTTTAGATGTTGGCAAATATACTTTTAGGATAACCGCATTACCAACAGTTGTTGATGGAAAGGTTCAACAAATTGAAATTAATGGAAATAAAACTTCAAATGTACTTAACTCTGATGATTATGTCTTAGACTTTTATGTTTTAGATGAATTAAATTACGTAGAGCATAGTTATGATAGTTATAGTAATATTTCTATTATAAAAGTTGATAAAATTGATAATGCAAACAGTTATTTAGTTTATGTTAACGATGAATTGGTAAATACGAATAATTACGAAGTTAAAGATGAAAATACATATATTGAGATACGTCTTAATAATTTAAAAGGATATCAAAGTTTTGGAGATAAATATTTTATCAAAATTGTTGCCTACAGGATAAATGAACAAAACATAGAATGTTCTACAAAAATAGAAATTGTTAAAGAACTTGACATTTTATCTATCGTATCGGATATTAGTGAAGAGCAAATAAATGGTTCTTTTAAGTGGAATATCTTAGATAACGATATGACTTACTATGAATATAAAATCTACAAAACAGACAAAAATTTTATCAAAGATGAAAGTTCAGAAGCTATCATTACAGGGAATACAAAAGCAAATCAAATTAAAGAAACTCTTGAATTTGGTTATTATGTTATTGAAATTGCATCAAAATCAGAAAATACTAATTTATATTTAGATTCAAATTTTAATAATATTCAAAATGTTTATTCAAAAAACATTATTGTAACAAAAGATTTAGAAACTCCTAGTGTTGTTTTTGACAATAATTTAGGACAAAATCGATTAATTATCAACACGGTTGAATTTGGTGGTGGATACTCTATTTATGTTGATGGGAAATATGATGGAGGAGTAATTTTAGGCGCTGGCGATCTTCCAGAATATGTAGAATATACTTTTGAAGAAGGATTCGAATTAGCAAAAGATTACAACATTTCTATAATTGCAACAAGTGGAACTTCTTTTGATGGAAACATTCATTTAAATAGTGATCCTTACAAATTGGTTATTACAAAACTTGCAACACCTACATTTAACATTAGTGAGGTTTTTGACGAATTTGATAATGATAAAAAAATACATGAATACTTAGAAGTTCAAATGATTGACAATGCAGTTTATCCTGTCATTAAATTAAATGGGGAAATCATAAATAAAAGCAATGAAAAAATTATAGATATGATTGACTATTCAATTTTTGATACAGAATTTGAAATGACAATCATGTATGTTGCTACTACTAATAAAGATGATCATTATTATTTAAATAGTGAACTCAAAGAGATTAATTTTCAAAGGGTATCAGCACCGTCTGCGATTGGTTATTCTGATGGTATAATTACATTTAATAGTGTAGATAGCAGTAAAATAGAGAATTATTATGTAACTATTACAATTGTTAATTCCCAAAATGGTAATTATTATAATAGATTTTTTACAGAAGATAATAGTTTATCATTTAATTTGCAAGAAAAGATTAATGATTTATTACAAAATAATCAGGATTTTAAAAATGCGTATAGGATGCTTGATTATATACAAGTAGAGTTGTTCTCTCATAAAATCGGAGAAATTGGAAACATTTATTATTTACCTTCTGACAACGGTACAACTTTATTAGGTAAGAATAAACTAGATATATATAAGTTGGATGCCCCAACAATTGCTTTTGATAGTGAGAGTATGATTTTAAGTTGGAATAATGTCTCTGAAAATACTTCATATGATATATATGTAGATGATGTTTTAAAAATAGAAAACTATTCTGCAACTAGTCTAAATTTAAACGATATTAATGACATTGATTGGTTGGTTGCTAAAAATGTATATGTTAAAAGTAATAATAAGCAATATTTAGACTCAAATAATTCAAATGTTATTTCTATCAAAAAATTACAGACTATAACAAATATTAATATCGCCAAAGATGGTGAAGATTGGGTAGTTTCAATTCCTATTTTGTCAAACACTGCAAATATTAAAGAGGTTCAAGTTAATGGAAGTGTTGATAATGTAGATTATTCACAGGGTGGGAATATAGCTAAAATTAAAATAAAAGACTTCTTAGGGGTAAACGAATTTAATGTTCAATTAATTTATAAAAATTTAAATGAAACAAATTATTTTATCAATTCAAATATCTCAACTTTTACTTTATATAATTTAAGTGATTGCAATTTTGATGTCTCTTTGCAAGATGATACCATTGTATGGAACAATGTTGTAAAAGATTTATCTGGGGCAGACATTAATCCTGTTGAATATACAATTAAAATAATTAATGATAAGGATTATTATATTGTTACTAAGGAGTTAAGCTGTTCTATTCAAGATATAGAAAATAAAATTAGTGCGAAACTTAATGATAATGTTGAAATAATAATTACCGCCAACATAGCAGAAAATTATTCTTTATCTTCTCAAAATGGTAACGCAATAGGTTATTTTGGAGAAAAAGCATCATCAAGTTTAAATCTATTTAAGTTAAATCAAATTAGCGATACAACAGTGGAAATTTTTGATGACACAACTAAAGCTACAATATTAGATCAAAAACTTAATGCTTATACTGTTATAAAATGGCATGATGAGTGGTCAACTTTTGAAAATATTAAATTTAAAATTACTATTAATTATGAAAATGATGAAAAAGTTGAATTGTTATTAAAAAATGGTGATAACCATGATGATTACAAATTAATTTTAGATAGTTTAGATCAAACATATCAGTTAACTTTATTTAAAAATGTTATTAAAAGTGGACTGAATAAAATAGATATTCAGGTAATAAATACGGGAAATATAAGTTCTGAAGTGAAGTCTATTGATATTGAAAGACTGAAGAGTGTTGAAGATATTGCAATTTCTGATTCTGGAGTATTAACCATTACAGACAATCAAAATCAATCATTTTTAATTCAAATTACAACAGAAGATCAAATAATAGAAAAATTACTAATTGTCGATCAGGAAAATTTTTCAAAAGAAATCAATCTTATGACTAATGAATATTTAAGTGGAAAAATTGGAGCATATATTGTTAAAATAGTAGCATTTGATAATTCATTCCAAAAATTACCTTCTAGTCTTGAGGTTGTTATTAAAGGTTATAAACTTGAAGGAATAGATAATGTAAGTGTAGACAACAATGGAAACATTGTCTTAACATTAATTGTTGATGATTTTAATGATCTTGTTTTTAGTGTAAGATATAAAAAAGGCAGCGACTATATAATTAAATCATTTACTCCATTTAAGGAGGATACGAGTAACCAATTTAAAATTGCAATGATTGATTTAATAAAGTTGTATAACGATGTACTAACACTGCAAGGACAAACTTTATCATTTGACTTTACTGTACGAAAAAGTGGTTCTGTTGATGCTGATTGGATAAATTTAACATTTGATTATTGTATAGATAGTGAACCTAGTTTAAAAAGAGAATCAAATTTAACACAAGATTATATAATTTTTAGCAAAAATGATAATACAATTTCTTTTAGAGTTCTTATACAAACACAAGAAGATAGTTATGTTAAATATTTTACAGCAGATGACTGTTTAGGATATTGGAAAACAAATTCAGATAATTCTATAATTGAATTTACCAAAGATAAAGGAACAGAAGTTGGATTTACTTATACAGAATGTTTTGGAGTATCTGTCAATGAAATTATTGGAGAAATTCAGTTTGGACAAGTTAATTTCTTAATTTCTCGTATAGGTAAGAATGATGATGTTTTCGAGCAATATTCTGAATACGCTTTTGAGGTTTATAAATTAGCCCCTATTTCCAATCAAGAACAAGATAGTATAATTATAGAAGATAATGTTTTATATTGGCAATGGAATCAAATAGATGTTAACGAACAATATTTAAATGTTCAGCCAACTGGATTTTATGTTGTTTTTGAAAATACTATTGATCAGACAAAAATTCAAATTATTTCTTATAAAAAAGCTTTGAATTTATTAGATGTTATGCTTGATGGAGGAGATAATTATAATATTTCTATTATTGCTTTTTCTTCACAGTCAAATATTATAAGTTCTGATATATCAAATTCGGTTTCTACAACAAAATATACTCAACCAATTGGCATTGCTGTCAAAGATGGTAAATTAGTCTTTAACGAAAAGCAATTTTTAGAAACAAGTTTTATGCAAACAATTATTGATCACTATAATAAACCTAAGGGTAGTGATACAAAGATTTATGATTTACTTAATCAAGTATGGAAAGATCCTATATATTTTAGTATTGGTGAATTTGGAACAAATGTTACAAATTTAGTGTTAAAATTCACATTAAAGAAAGATGGTGCCTTGACAAATACAAGTTATGAAATAGTAGTTAATGCATCTCAATTATTCCCAGATATCCAAATTTCTGTTCATTTAGATTATTCTGCTCAAAAAAAGTCTTATATTGACTTATTAGTGCAAGATTATCAGTCAATAAGTGGAGAAGAAAATAATGCAATAAAAAATTTTAAGACTTTTGTAACTACTCTTGTTTCTACAAATAAAGGAATTGGTGATAATTCAATTTTACTTGATGATATTGCGCGTCAAATTCCAGCAGGGGATTATGCAGTAAGCGTGAAACAAACAGGAATAGGAGTATTTCTCGATTCAGAGTCATCTGTATCTTGTAAAGTTTATGTTACTGCAGCGCCAGAAATTTCTTTACAAAATGAAAAGATACAAGAAAAAAGTCAATATACTGTGAATATTTTACCTGTTTCAACTTACTATGTTAAGAACTGGGGAAATGATGGAGAACCTAACCTATTGAGTATAGTTACTGCACAGTCTTACAAAATGGTTTTTAGATATACAACATCTAACAAAGAAGAAAAAATTATAGAATTTATTATTCAATATTCAGGTAATCAGTGGGATATATCATATAATAATGAAAAAATAGAGCCTAGTGATGAAAATATTCCAATTTTATCCAATATAGAATCTTCTTTTGATATTCCTGGTTTCAAATTAAATTTGACTTCATTAAGAAAATCTTGTGATGATAAAAATTTGATACCTATTAATACTTTAATTAATGTAGACATTTTTGCATATTTAGTTTCAAACAAGTCACAAGAATCAAATCATGAACAAAATGATTATGTTGTGAACGGTAAATCTGCTATTTTTAGTATTAATTATTTGGATTTGATACAAGAAAACATAAAATTTGAAAATGGACAATTCATAATTGAAGCAGGTTTAGATAATACTTTTGAGGTTTTAGTAAGGTATGTCAAGGAGGGATTGGCACCGGATTCAATGACAACTAATTTTTCAGATGGTGTCGCAAAAATTAATTTGCAGGATAGTGGACTTTATGAATACTTAATTTTATCAATCAATGGATCTATATCTTACAATTTAATGAATATAGAAAGTGATACTTATGCTGTATTAGAAGTTTACAAATTAGATGAACCAATATTAAAAGTTGTTAATAACAATATTCAAGTAACATTTAGCTCAATTTCAGTAACTTATATGCCAACATTGAAATTTAATATGGGAAATAATATTAGTTTAAGTGATGGCTATGATAAAGGTGATGAAGGATATTATTATCAAAACGATTTTACAAAAGATTCAAATGGAGTTTCTTATATAATTGGTTCAAAAGATGAAGAAGGAAATATCATATATCCATCAGAGTTAACAGCTAGTCAATTTCAAGCTTATTTGAATGGTAATTCTGGAGGATTTGAGGAAAGTGATGAAACTTTTTCAACACAAACGCAATCTGCTGACCATTTATTAAATTTTGTTGGTAGCAGTAGGTATCCGGTATTATCATCAGATGTTACATATTTGAAAGCAAAAATGATTTCTAAGATAAGCTTGATAAATGCAGTAGGTGGTGATATAAGTTGGACAGCTTTAGAGGATTTAGATTTCGTAGATGCTGATGGAAATAAAGGCGAGTTGATTTACGAAGTTTCTGTTTTGTATTATGTTTTAGACGTTGATGGGGAAACTTTTGTTAAACAAGGATATGAAGATGTTTACTATACAAAATCAAACACATTGTCTTCAAATTATATTAGTGAGAAGTATTCTTATTATAGAATTATTGTTAATGCTTTAGCAGGAGTAGCTTCGGATGAAAATAATAGTTCAGCAAAACACACTGTTGAAGGTGAATATTACATCTTTGAAAAAACTGTTTATTATAACAGTGAAGATACAAACAAGACTGCTGTTTTAAGAAGTCAAGAAACGATTTTATATGGTACCGAAAAAGGATATTTAGTAAGAACAGAATCTCCATTCTTGACAGAAAATCAAACAGGAATTTATGAAGGGAAGATTAATTTTGTTATTGATAAAAAACTTTATGAAGATACAGGTTCTAGTGAAGATATCAACAACAGAATTTCAATTTTTGCAGAATACGAAAGATTATCCAAAATTTATACTATTAAATTGACAGGAAGTTTCTCATTTACCGATGATTCTGCTCAAGGAAATAAAGATTACAAATTTGTTACATTTACACTTGATCAAGGTCAATTAAACAATATTGGAGAATTTGATATTAAAATTTACATTTATTGCGAAGGTAAAATAAATTCAAAACCGTTATGTATTTCTTCTATTAATAAGCTTACAAAAGTTTCTGAAGCATATTATGAAATTAAACTTAATGAAGATGGCAAGACATATATTGATTTTTCAAAGTATTTTACTGCAATAAGTATAAATAATGACTATTATTGTTATCAAATAAAAGTTTCAATTGAAAATTTTGAAGGTGTTGAAGAAAATGTTAAATATCTATCCAAAAATGGAGAACAAATATTTGTATTAGATACGTCTATGGTAGGGAAGGTTTTATCTATACAAGTTATTGATGCACAAGATAGTACACAATCAAACCCTAAATTACTGTTGAATAGTGATATAGTTAAAATCAATATCTATAATACTGATGCAAGTGATTTATCTGTTTCATGGAATGAAAATGATGCCAAATTTGAATGGAAGTGGAAATCAGAAAATTCTGGAAGATACCAGTTCTGGGTAAGTATGTTAATTGATGGTATTAAAGAACCCGATACTGTTTCAGGTTCAGAAGGAGATGATGCATATACTTATAATTATTTCTATATGCCTAGACGAAGTGGTGAAGTAAGTATGTTTATGATAAGGGTAAGATTAATAGATGATACAATGCAAAATATTTACTTATTTAGTGATGCTATTAATCTCAATGAAGTTATAACATTTAATGTTTTTGATGGCGGAGATGGAACCAAAAATAATCCTTATCTAATAAATAATTCTCAAGACTTTTTAAATATAAGTAAGAGAAATTTAGAAGGTCAAACATTCTATTTTAAATTAACAAGCGATATCGTTATAAAAAATAGTGACCTTTATGTTTCACAACTTGATGAAGAAACTGGAGCCGAAATTTATATTCATTTAATGGAAACTTTCTATGGCATTCTTGATGGAAATAATCATAAAATAACAATTGAAACGAATTCAATTTACGACATGGATGCGTATTCTACAAATGTTTCTGGCATGGGCAGTGTTTCATTTAATAAATTTGCATCAATTTTTAAAAAAATAGATAAAACTGCAACTATTAAAAATTTAATAATTAGTTACAAATTATCATTTAATAAACTTTCAAACAACAATATTCTATTTGCTCCACTGGCATTATATAATTATGGAAATATTGATAATGTTTCTTTAACAGAATTTAATCTTGAAAATATTAATGGTAATGGTTATGGAAATAATGTAATAATTTCATCTATTGTTTCTATTAATTATGGACAAATTATGAATTCTAAAAATACCGTTGATTTTACATATACGATGGCACAACGATTAGTTTTGAAGGTCGCTTACGCTGGAATATGTGCTTTTAACACCAGTAATGGAAGTATCGTAGGTTGTTTCAATAGTGGAAATAAAATTTTTACAGGGACAGTTACCAATAATATTGTAATTAGTTCTGGAATTAGTATAATTAATTTAGGAAAGATATCTGCTTGTGGAAATGATGGTAATTTTGTAATTAATACATCAGGTTCTGCGGAAGTGACAGCTTATTTTGTAGGAATTACATTATCAAATGATAATGGCACATTAGAGTATGTTTATAATAATGGAAGTTTTACAAAAAACTCTAGTTTTGCAACATTAAGATCTAGCGGAATTTCATATAATCTTTTAGGCGGAACAATTAATAATATAGTTGATACTTCAAATATTAAATGTTTTAGTAGTTATTCTAGCATACCTACTATCAAAGGATCAGTTTATTCGAATATTGGTAGTGGAATAGTTAATATAACAACAAAAGCTTTAACGGAAATGCAAATTAATTGCGGATCAACTGGGTACAAATTAGTTGTTAGTTTGGTTAGTGGAACTACTTATAAAGCGGCAATTACAAAGTAATTAACTATAAAAGGTTATTAAATTAAAATAAGAGAATATCATAATAATATGAAAAAATACTCATTCATAATTATATTGATATTCTCTTTTTTATTTTTATCTGGATTTCAAAATAATTCTATTTTATATGATACTACTGATGATTTTATAGTTTTTGCTTTAGATATTGGTGAAAGTCAAGTTAAGCAAATGCTATATTTTTCGTTAGATGAGGACAAAATAATTTCTTTATCAAATGAAAAGGATTTTGAAATATTTAAACAAAACCTAAAGGAAGAGATTGTTGAGATTCGAAATAATTTTTTATTTAATTATGCTTTGACTTACCTGCAAAATCCAATTGAGGAATTTAAAATTAATAAAGGAGTGTTGCTATCAGATGTAACTTACAATAGTGATCAAAAGGTAATAGGATTTAGTGTTGTATTTAGTTCCTTGCAGGCTTGGAGTTATTACAATAGTAATGGAAACAACTCATCTAGCAATGTTCCATCAGAAGGAAATATTTTTTATAATAAAAAAATCTCAAACGGAAAATTTATTTTTTCAAACAAATCAACAATGAATGGAGAGGAAAAAACTATAGGAGAAATTTATGCTCAAAAGTTTATAAATTCTTCTCAAGGTTTATCATTTGAATCTTATATTAAGAACAATTATAAACCTAGTTTTATCTATAGTTATTCTACTGTTTTTGATAAAATACAATCTAATGCAAATTATCAATTTTCGAACAATAACATTTTTTATCACATTTGGACAGTTGAGTTTGAAAATATAAATGATGAAAATTTGGTATCTATTTATCTATTAATAATCAATTATGGCTGGTGGTATGTATTTGCAATTTTTATAACATTATTATTTATATTGTTATCTTTTTTAATTATAAAAATAAAAAAAAATAGAAAAAAAAGGAGTGCTTAGGCAAGCAATTTTGAAACTAGCAGAATATTAAAGAGAAACATAGGTAAAAACCACCTATGTTTTCTTTTGCGCTTAATTCTCTCTTAATTGCAAAAAAAACGAATACTTCTGCCGTTGTCATAGGTTGTTATTATAATTTTCAATTTGCAAATTTTTAGACATTCAATTTAACATTGACAACAAAGAATATTCGTTTATACTAGAAAAAGAGAGAAAAAACAAAAGAGCGGATTGCGTTACGCTCTGCCAGCAACCGCTCTTTTTGTAACACAATTGGATTATTAGCGTGTGCTTGTCTTTCGGTGGAGCGAAGCGACACCGACTTGTATCAAGACAAGCACACGCCTAAATGCCAAATAATAAAATTTATATATTATTTATATTTTATTAGCACAATTTGCAATTTTATATGTTATAATGAAATTGATATTTTTATTAAAGGTAAAATTATGGAACATTTAGAAACTCTTAATAATAGAAAAAGTTTAATATTAAAAATATTTCTAGCATTTGTTGTATTATTTTTTGTTATGACTTTATTTACTGGTTGTGCATCAACAGATAAAACTCAAACTGGTTGTGCAACTTCAAAAGAAATTACATACACATATAATGCTGAGAATGACACAACAAGAATTGATTTTTTGCTATATTTTGAAAATAATACCATATATAATATGATAAAAGAAGATTGCACTTTTAGGTTGTATAAAGATAATCAGTTTGTTAAAAATGTGAAATTTTATTGGGATTTTGGTGTTAAAGCTAATAATAATGGAACAAGAAATAGTTATATAGTTGTTGACGGGAATATAGACAAATTGGAACTTGATTCGTGGACTGCTACATTTGATAACCTTTGGAATACTTATCAAACTTGGTGGCTGATAATAATCATTGCTCCTATTATACTGGCGTTAGTTTATCTTTTTATTATTTTATTTAAAGATTTAGAATTGTCAGATATTTTTGAAAGTGTAGGAACTTGGATAGGAACTGCAGTAATTCTTGGTTTAAGTTTTATATCTCCTTTTGTGAGTGGCTCGGCAAATTGGTTTCCGTTAATAATATGTTTAATTGGAGTTGTTGCGACAGTCTTATTATGTCTTTTGATGTCTGGAATAAAAGCATTGTTAGATATGAATAACTTGAATCCTTTTGGAAAAATGAGTGAGAAAATTGAACATAAAAAGGAAGAAAAATATTATAAAAAACTAACGGCATTAGTTAGTGAATGTGGAACAAACAAAAGTGCATTACAACAAATTAGAAAAGATGATTTGGCAGAGTATTGTGATAAAATAGGTATTGTTGCGTCTGGAACAAAAAAATCTGATCTGATAAATGCTATAGTCGCTTACGCTGGTGGAGATTCTTCGGTGTTGCAAAAATCAAGTAAAAAATCTAATGACAGCAATAAAAAAGTTAAAACAAGTTCTATAACATTTAACGATATTGCAGGTCTTGATAAAGCAAAAGATGCCTTTAGAGAAAAAGTAATTTTGCCTTTTGAACACCCAGAGTTATACAAAAAATTTGGTAAGAAAGCTGGTGGTGGAATTCTTCTGTATGGATTGCCAGGAACTGGAAAGACAATGTTTGCAGAAGCCGCATCTAATGAAGTTGATGCTTTGTTTTTGCCAGTTAAATGCTCGGATATAAAGTCAAAATGGTATGGAGAATCTGAGCAGAAAGTTAAAGAAATCTTTACAAAAGCAAGAAAAGCCCAAAGAGCAGTTATATTCTTTGATGAATTTGAGGCGATTGGCTCAAAAAGAACAGAAAGTGCAGACAATGGGAATAATGATTTAGTTCCGGAAATTCTTGCCGAAATGCAAGGTGTTGGAACTTCTGCAAATGACTCGACTATTGTTGTGATTGCTGCAACAAATAAGCCTTGGTCAATAGATAGTGCTTTTCTAAGACCAGGAAGATTTGATGAAAAAATCTATATACCATTGCCAGACAAAGAAGCAAGAATAAAATTGTTTGAAATAAAATTGAAAGGTATTCCAACTGAAGAACTAGATTTTGAAGAATTAGCAAAATTAACAAACGGATTTAATGGCGCAGATATTACAGAGTTTTGTGAAAGGCTGAAGATGCAAGCCATAAATCAAAGTATTAAGACTGGCGAAGAACATTTAATAACTATGGAAGATGCGTTAAATGTTTCAAAAGAATTAAAATCAAGTGTATCTAATGAAGATATAGGAAGACTTAAACAATTTGAAGAAGAATAAAAAATGACCTAGAAATTTCTAGGTTCATTTTTTTGCTAGTTTCAAAGTTTATAGTCCTTAATAAGCTCTTTTTTTTGTTTCATTTTTGATTTTGCTAGAATTTATTTTATCTTACTTGTAAAATTGCTTTTATTATGCTAAAATATATCGGTTAAAAGGGATAAAATAAAATGAAAAACGAAAAGATTAGGAATATTGCAATTATTGCACATGTAGATCATGGAAAAACTTCATTAGTTAATGAACTTCTTAAACAAGGAAGTGTGTTTAGAGATAATCAGGTTGTTGAAGATAGGGTAATGGATTCAAATGCTTTGGAAAGAGAAAGAGGAATTACTATTTTATCTAAAAACTGTTCTTGTTTATACAATGATGTAAAAATAAATATTATTGATACTCCAGGACATGCAGATTTTGGCGGAGAAGTAGAACGTGTTTTAAAAATGGTTGATGGCGTTTTGCTTGTAGTAGATGCTTATGAAGGTCCTATGCCTCAAACCAGATTTGTTCTAGAAAAGGCTCTTGCTTTAAAATTAAAAGTTATTGTTGTTATAAACAAAATTGATAGATATGATGCAAGAATTAATGAGGTTATAGATGAAGTTCTTGAATTGTTTTTAGAGCTTGATGCAGATGAAGAGCAATTAAACTCTCCATTTGTTTTTGCATCTGCCCGTGCAGGTATTGCAAGTATTGATAAAAACATTATGGGAAAAAACATGAATCCTCTTTTTGAAAAAATTATTGAATATATACCTGCTCCAGAAGGAGACGATAAGGCTCCATGTCAAATGCTTGTTTCATCTGCTGAACATAATGACTATGTTGGAAAACTTGCAGTTGGTAAAATTAGTCGAGGTAGTTTAAGTGTTGGGCAAAATGTAGTTTTATGTAATTATCATGACCAAAATAAAAAAATTAAATCTAAAGTAGTAAGTTTATTTGTTTTTGAAGGTTTAAAGAAAACACCTGTACAAACCGCAAATATTGGAGAAATTGTATGTGTTGCTGGTTTGGAGGGAATCCAAATTGGAGACACCATTTGTGCAAGTGAAAATGTTGAACCAATAGAATTTGTAAAAATTGCTGAACCAAGTGTTGAAATGACTTTTATGGTAAATGATAGTCCTTTTGCTGGTAAAGAAGGGAAATTTGTTACATCAAGACATTTAAGAGATAGGTTATATAAAGAAGCTGTTAAAGATTTATCATTAAGAGTTGAAGATGGAAGAACCGCAGAGCAGTTTAAAGTAAGCGGTAGGGGAGAAATGCATTTATCAATACTTATTGAAAATATGCGTCGAGATGGATATGAATTTCAAGTTTCAATGCCAAAGGTATTAATAAAAGAAATTAACGGAGTAAAATGTGAACCTATTGATAGATTGTTTTTAGATGTTCCCGAAGATTGTACTGGGACAGTTATGCAAAAAATGGGAATTAGAAAAGGTGAGTTGGTGCAAATGACACCACACGGAAATAGAATGAAAATGGAATTTCTTATTCCATCAAGAGGTTTGTTTGGCTTTAAAAGTGAATTATTAACTGATACAAAAGGGGAAGGTGTTATAAATTCTATTTTCTATGATTATGAACCTTGGAAAGGTGAGATTAAAAGAAGAGATTACGGTTCTTTAATTGCTCATGAAAGTGGAGAATCTATAGTATATGGTTTATTTAACGCACAAGAAAGAGGAAATTTGTTTATAGGACCTGGAGTCCCTGTTTATGCAGGAATGGTTGTTGGAGCTAATCCAAAAGGAGATGATATTGTTGTCAATGTTTGCAAAAGAAAACATCTTTCAAATTGTCGTGCTTCAGGTTCTGATGAAGCGCTAAGACTTACCCCACCTCGAAAGATGAGTCTAGAAGATGATATAGAGTTTCTCGCTGATGATGAAATTTTAGAAGTTACTCCAAAAAGTCTTAGAATTAGAAAAATTATCCTCGATCATAATATGCGCCTTAGAGAACGTGGAAAGGTTTTAAGAGGTGAAATTTAATTTATAAAAGGAGGTGACAAATGCTATTACCTAAAGAAAAAAGAGATCTTAAAATTACTTATAAGCGTTTGATATGGTTTTTAATTGGTGTTTTTGTTTTAGATGCTTTTATATGTTTTCTTTTTTTGACATACACATCATTAAATAAAGTTCTTTGTGGTTTTATTATCATTTGTATTACCTCAGTTTTATACTTGCTCTTTTTATTTATCTGTGCTAAAATTGATAAAAAGAAGAAAGAAAAACTTGAGAAGTCTGGGAAGAAAGATCCTTTCTCGCATAATTAGGAGGATTTATGCAAAACTTTAAAATTATGCCTCACAATATTGAAGCAGAACAAGCTGTTTTGGGGTGTATTTTAATTGATGTTCAAAGTCAAGCTGATATTTTGTCTACTATGAAAGAGGATGATTTTTATTCACAGGCTCATAAAGATATATTCATGGCTATGAATAAAGTTTATTTAAAATCAATACCTGTCGATTTTGTAACATTATCTGATCAACTTGATAAAGATAAAATACTAGAAAAGGTTGGAGGGATTTCATACATTACAACATTGTCAAATGTTGTTCCTTCAGCTGCTAATTTTAATTATTATTGCGATATTGTTAAAGCTGATTCAACAAGAAGAAAGCTTATTAATGCGGGACAGCGTATTATTGAAGATGCTTATGATAATAGCGATCAAGAAGAAACTTTGAATTTTGCTCAAAAAGAAATTTTTGATATTTCTCAAAAGCAAGGAGGGTCAACTCTTGAACATGTTGGAATAACAAATGGTGCTATTAAAAATGTTATAGATAAATTTGATAAAATTGCAAAAGATCCAACCTCTCTTAATGGTATAGCAACAGGATTTTATGAGTTTGATAAAATAACAAATGGTTTACAAAACTCTGATTTAATTTTATTAGCTGCAAGACCGGGAGTTGGTAAAACATCTTTTGCTATGAATGTTTTAGTTCATGCAGCAACTGAAGAAGGAAAAAAGTGTGCTATTTTTTCGTTAGAGATGAGTAGAGAACAATTAATGCAAAGGGCAATATGTTCTTTGGCTAAAGTAAGTATGGCAAAAGCACTTAATGGAACGATGGATGCTGAAGAGTGGAAACGGATTTGGGCAGCTACAAAAAAATTAGAACAAAGTGGATTATACGTTGATGATTCGTCGTTAACAACTCCAGCAGATGTACTGGCAAAATGTAGAAGATTGAAAGCAAAAGAGGATATCAATTTAATAATGATTGACTACATTCAATTAATGTACTCTGGGAAAAAGAAAACAGAGAATCGTCAAATTGAAGTTTCAGAGATTTCTAGAAGCTTAAAAATAGCGGCGAAAGAATTAAATGTTCCAATAATAGCACTTTCTCAATTATCACGTAGTGTGGAAAGTAGACAAGGTGATCACAGACCTTTGCTTTCAGATTTGCGTGATTCTGGTTCTATTGAACAAGATGCAGATATTGTTTTGTTTTTATATAATCCAGAAAAATATAACGATGTTCCACAAGAAGATGAACCAGGTACAGTTGAACTTATAATTGCGAAGCACAGAAATGGTAGACAAGGAACGGTGAAATTAAGGTGGATTGGAGAATATACAACTTTTACAAATTTAAATGAAAAAGTTTATTTATCTAAAAAAGAGTATATAGATGCACAAAAAATAGAAGAAAAACCTATTGAGAACCCATCATCTATCGATGTTTTTGGAGATGAAGAATAATAAGGAGGAAATATGGGAAAGAAAAAGTCTGGTGAAGAAAAAGTTTATACAACAGGCAATAAGAAATGGTTGGTTATTTTAGGTGTTTTAGTTTTCCTTGTTATAGCAGTAGTTATTATTTTAATGGTTATTCCAGCAAATACTAGTGGAATGATTGAAACATTACAAACAACAGCAGACACCTCATTTCTTAAGAACCAAGATGAAAGAGATAAGTATGAGGATTTTCAAAATAAAATTAAAAACAATTCAATCGTGAAGTATTATTCTGAAGAGATGTCAGACATAATTATAATTTCTGATACATTGAGTGATGTAATGGTTTATTATAATGATTTTATTGCTTTTGCTGATCAAAATAATGTTATGAAAGATAATTATAAAGGTATTGATGAAAGTTTAAAAAATGCTCAAGAAAATCAAAAAAATTTAAATAATATTTTAACAGAAATTGCAAGATTAACGGAAACAGCTGCATCTTACTTACAAAATGCAATGATAGATTTGCGTACTGAATATTATAATTGGCTAAATAATTATCAACAGGCTTTAGAGAGATTAAGTAAATGTTATGAAGGGTGTTTTAAAGAATCTGTTACTTCTAACTTAGCATCTACGACTATATTAAATACCATTAACGATTATGTAGATGTTATAAAAGATGAATTTAAAGTGATTGTTTCTTCTGATGTAAAAAGTAATCTTTCAAGCAGTAATTATAACTATAAATCTCACAATACTGTACTTTATTTTGAAAGTTTTGTTGATAATTATATTTCAAATAAAAGTGAAATAAGAAATTATACTTTTGATAAAACAATTCAAGAGAAATACGAAAAAATAAGTAAATTTTTTGAGTTATATGAAGAAAATAATTTTTATGAGGTGTTAGCTTCAATTAGCAGTAGTTCAGATGGTGTAATTTCTAAGGTTTATAGTGGTGTTAACGATAAAGAAGGTCTTTATAACACTGTAAAAGATTTCTTAGATTGTAGGGGGTAAAACATGAAAAGAAAAAATCTTATTATTTCATTATTAACCGCTATTTTGATTACTTCAAGTATGGTTCTTTTTGCATGTGGAGATATAGGGACAGCAAAAGACACTTTTCAGGCATTTCAAAGTACGATGCAAACATATAAAGAAAATACTAATCTTTTTTCTCACAGTACAATTTCAGAAATAAACATGGAAACTGATTTTTATTTAAATAATTTTTTTGTCAAAAATAATGATGGTTTAAATTCTGAAGATTTTTATCAATATTATATTTTAACAGCAACAGGTTTAAATTTTATTGATAAATATTATGTTTTGATTGAAAATTTAAAGGGTAGTTATAACTATACTACTTTGATGAATGATATAGATGAAATGAATGTAAGTTATGAAGAGTTAAAAATAGAAAATCTTAATGTTGCAAATATTGAAGATACTGCCGAAAATGAAATTTATAATGGATATTTTGCAAGGTATAAACTTTATACAAAAGAATTTATTAACAAAGTTTATCAAACAGCTATAGATTTAGGTGAGTTCTTAATTAATAATGTAAAATATACTGAAAATTTAGCAACCGATTTACAAACAGATGAAGAAGTAAAATTTTATATTGATCATCAATTTTTACTAATTTATAATGATTTCCGTTTAACACTTTTGCAAAGTTGTAAAGGACAGGATTTGAGTGGAAATTCCATTTATAATACTTCTTATTCTTATTTAAAATTTATTGCTACAGAACAGGTAAAACAATTAAAAACATTTACTCCTGAAAATATGAAAGATGTTGTTTATGTTTTTTCGGCTATAAACAATCAAAGGGATATTTTCTATAAAGCTATAGATAATTTTTCGATTTATGATTATTTAAACACTTATGAGGGTTCTATAGACGCCTATGTTAATGTTAATAGTAATGCTGATGTTTACTATAATCAAATTTATAATTATTATTGCAACACAAATAGCATTATTTTATTAACTCATCATTATATTCGTGAAAACATTGTAGTTAGTGAATAAGGAGAATTATGAATAATTTAAAAATAGCTGAATTATTGTTTCCTAATATAGAATTATCAATTGATGAGATTTTTAAAAAATATCCTAAAAGGGAATTGGGTAACAACTGTCAGGTCACTCGTTATGCTCCAAGTCCAACAGGACTTATGCATATTGGTAATTTTTTTCAAGCTTTCATAAGTTATAATTTAGCTAAAAATACTAATGGGATTTTCTATGTAAGATTTGAAGATACTGACAGTAAAAGGGAAATTAAAGAAGCAAAAGATGTTATTTTTCAAATTCTCAAAGAATTTGAAATTTGGCCAGATGAATATCAAGATCTTGATGGTGTTGACCATGGAGAATATGGTCCCTATGTTCAGAGTCAAAGAGTTGAAATTTATAAAGCTTTTGCTAAAAAACTTGTTGCAGAAGGAAAAGCTTTTCCTTGTTTTTGTAAGAAAACGGAGGGAAAAGAAGATGTTTTAAGACTTAGAGAGTCTAAGTTTGAACAAGATGATGAAAAAGAATATGATCCTTGTAGAGATTTATCATATGAAGAAGTTAAAAGACATTTAGAAAATAAAGAACCTTTTGCAATTCGACTTAAAACTCGAAATGATGGTTCTCAAAGGATTAAGTTTTATGATTTAATTAAAGGTGAGATAGATGTTAAAGCAAACAGTAAAGATTTTATCTTATTAAAAAATGATGGAATTCCTCCTTATGCGTTTGCTCATGCAATTGATGATACATTAATGGGAACAACAATTGTTGTGAGAGGTGAAGAATATATTTCTTCAACTCAAATGCATATTGAACTTTTTGAAGATCTTAATTTTAAACCAATTCATTATTGTCATAATCCTTTAATTTGGAAAATTGATGAAAATGGAAATAAAAGAAAAATTTCCAAAAGAAAAGATCCTGAAGCAGATATGAGATTTTATATTAATAATGGTTATCCAAAAGAGGCTGTTCTTGAATATTTGTTGAATTTGATAAATTCAGGGTTTGAAACATGGAGAAAAAACAATCCTAATTTAAGTTGGAGAGACTTTAAGTTTGGAATAAATGACATAACTACAATCGCACCTGTATTTGATATTGTTAAATTAAATGATATTTCAAAAAATATAATTTCCAAATTGTCAGGCGAGGAATTGTATTTTAAATGGTTGGGGTGGGCTAAGAGTTTTGATAAAAGTTTAGAAGAAATTTTATTGAAGGATCAAAAGAAATTTATTAAGTTATGTCAAATGGATAGAGAAAATTCTTCTAAACCTAGAAAAGACATTTATAATTTAAGTATGATGAAAGATTATTTTGATTATATTTTTAACGCACCAATTTTATTTGAAATCGATGATATAGACAAAGATCAAGCAAATGAATTTCTTTATGAATATTCAAAGCAATATAAATGTTTTAATAGTAATGAAGAGTGGTTTAATAATGTAAAAGAAATTGCTGGTAAAATGGGTTATGCTGTAGATAATAAACTATATAAAGAAAATCCTAATAGTTTTAAAGGAAATATTGCAAAAGTTTGTGAATTTATCAGGATTGCGATTACTGGAAGAAAAAATTCTCCAACATTATTTAATATAATGGATATTTTAGGAATAGATGAAGTAAAAAAACGTTTAAATCATAAATTTTAAAAAAAGACTTAACCAAAGTCTTTTTTTTTTAAACTATTTTATAAAAATGGTTTTTCAAATCTACCTTATCATCGCAAAAATTGATGCCTTCTTTTAGCAACTTTTCTTTTTGTTTTAATTTTCCTCCAAAAGCATAAGATGAAGATAAGCTTCCATCTTTAAATACTACTCTGTGACATGGAATTAATATCGAGTTTTTGTTATGGTGTAAAGCTTGTCCAACTTGTCTTGACATGTTTTTATTCCCTAGACATTTTGCAATTTCTCCATAAGTGGTAACATATCCCTTTGGTATTTGTTTTACTAAAAAGTAAACTTTTTTATAAAAATCTTCTTCCATAGAGTTATTTTATCAAATTACAAAAATTTTTCAAAACAAACATTATTAACAATAAATATTTTAAATGAATAAATAATGTTATGAAAGATTGTGAAAGGAAAAAACTTAACATGTCAGGTCCGGAGTTAATTTCATTAGCTTGTAGTTTGGCTATTAGTTTTTCTAAACAATATGATTGTGAAGATTTAAGAAGATTGAAATTGTTTTTTCAGTCAATAGCAACCAATATTACCATAATTGAGATTGAGGGGAAATAATTATTTACAAAATTTTACACAAAAGACAAGCTAAAATTGAGCCAAATAATGCACAGAATAATGCGATAGGTATTGCATATAGTAATTTTTTTACTTTCGTTTGAGAGATATAGACAGTAGTAACATAAAAAATTGTTTCACTACAACCTAAAATAACACAAGCACATCTTGAAATATATGAATCAGGTCCATAATTTGTTAGTACATCGTTTAACAAAGCAAAACTTCCAGATCCAGTAAATGGACGTAAAAGAATTAATTCAATTAATTCAGTAGGAATCCCAAAAAATCCAAATATTGGAGATAATAGATTTGCAAGAAATGTCGTTATTCCGCTTACTCTTAGCAAAGCAACTGCAATCATTATAGTTGCTATATAAGGAAATATACTAACTACTAGTGGGATAGACTTTTTTGCGCCCTTAACAAATGTATCATAAGTATTGACTTTTTTATGTTTAGCATAGCAAAAAAGTATAATAAAAATTAAAGGGATTATATACGAACTCATTTTTTATTCCTCTTTAATTTATTTTTTAGTTTTTCTATTGTTTTTGTAAGAAGAATACCAAGAAGACAAGTGAAAAATGTTGCAATTAAAGTAGGAATTATTATATCGGAAGGGTTATTTGAACCAGCTGCAGAACGTAAACCTATAATAGTTGTTGGTAATAATTGTATAGATGTAGCATTTAAAACTATAAGCATAATCATAGCTGGTGTTGCGACACCACTGCCATCATCAAGTCTTTTCATTGCTTCTATTCCCATTGGCGTAGCAGCATTTCCTAATCCTAACATATTTGCAGAAATATTTAAAGCTATCATTTTTTCTGTTTGTGAATCTTGTATGTTAAATAGTTTTTTTATTACTGGATGCAAAGCATGAGCAAGTTTTTCACCCAAACCACTTTCTTCAACAAGTTCCAAAAAGCCCAACCAAACAGCATAAACTGCACATAATTCAATTGATAAATTAAAGGCTTCAGTTGAGGCGTTAATCATAGAGTCAAGTACATTTGCAGGATCAGTCCATATAAGACAAGATATAGATCCTATTACCATAAGAAACCATATTTTATTCATATTCTATAATATTCCTTTAATTATTGATTTAGAAATTTTTTCTTATATTTGACTTTTCTGTTTTTTGTTACTAGAATTAAATTAAGATTGAGATTATAGGAGTTTATAATGTTTATTGATACTCATGCACATTTAACTGATAGGCAATTTAGTGATGATGTTGATATAGTTATTGAAAATGCTTTTCAGTCAGGTATAAGGAAAATAATTACATCCGGTTATGACTTAAAATCTTCTCAAGATGCTATTTTATTAGCTCAACAATATGAGGGATTATTTGTTTCAGTAGGGGTATATCCTGAAAATATATATGAATATAACGAAGAAGTTGAGAATGAAATAATAAAATTAGCACAAAATTCAAAAGTTGTCGCAATAGGTGAGATTGGATTGCAGTATACTGCAAATATGCCCTCAAAAGAAAAACAAAAGGAAGTTTTTTTGAAACAATTAAAACTTGCGTATGAACTTAAAAAACCTGTAGTTATTCATTGTCGTGATGCATATATGGATATGTTGAATTTATTAAAAGACAATAAAAATCTTATTAGTAATGGTGGAACATTTCATTGTTTTTCTGGGAGTATTGAAATTGCAAAAGAAATTTTAGAACTTGGATTTCATGTTTCTGTTGGTGGTGTATCAACATTTAAAAATGCAGTTTCAGTTAAAGAAATGGTAAAATTTTTACCAATTGATAGAATTGTTTTAGAAACTGATTGCCCTTATTTAACACCAACTCCCTTTAGAGGAAAAAGAAATGAGCCAAAATATATTCTTTCAATAGCTGAAAATTTAGCACAAATTAAAAATATAAACATAGAAGATGTTGGTAAAAAGACATCTGAAAATGCAAGGAGATTATTTAATTTATGATAGAACATAATTTTAAAAAAAAATATGGTCAAAATTTTATATCTGATAAAAATTTACTTAAAGCTATTGTCGAAGATGCGCAGATAAATGAAAATGACGAGGTCTTGGAAATTGGTGCGGGGTTAGGAACTTTAACATCTGAAATATCTTTGAAAGCAAAAAAAGTTGTTAGTTATGAAATAGATAAAGATTTAAAAGAAGTTTTAGAAGGTTTAAAATTAAAAAATGTTAGTTTCATTTTTAATGATATAATGAAAGAAAATATTGACAATATTGAAGAAAATTTTGATAAAGATTATAAAATTATAGCAAATCTTCCCTATTATATAACAACACCTATTATTTTTAAATTTTTAAATAATTCCAAAAAATTAAAATCATTAACTATTATGGTTCAAAAAGAAGTTGCTCAAAGAATAATTGCTGATAAAGGAACAAAAGATTATGGTGTTTTATCAATTATGATAAAAGTTTTTGGAAGTGCAAAAATAACACGTTTCGTAAATAGAAAATTATTTTTTCCTGTACCAAATGTTGATTCTGCTGTTGTTAAAATTGAGATTAATGATAAATATGATTTTGTTGACAAAAAAGATTTTTATAAATTTATTCAAGCCTGTTTTGTTATGCGGAGAAAAACTTTAAAAAATAATTTAATACATAGTTTTCCTGCAAGAATTGAAAAAATTAATTTTTTAGAAGAAAAATTTTTAAATTTACGTCCAGAAGATTTTTCACTTGATGAATTAATAAATATTTATCTTAATATTTAGTAATAAAATTTTATCTTTTTCTTGTATTTTGTATTTTTATTTGTTATAATGTAAATGATAAATAAAGGTTGGTTGGAGGGAGAGTTGAATTATAATTCGCTTTTTAATATTGGATTTACCGATAAAATAATAACAATTGCTGATATAATTCCTAAGGTTATATATTTTATCTTTGCTGCTATCTCCAGTGGCGTTGATGCTATGCAATCATTGGTTAGAAAATTAGCAGGTCTTGATGTTTATTATCAATCTTCTACTGGTGAAAAAATAGAAACAACAGATCCATTAACTGAATTTATATATGGAATTCTTGGTTATGGCGAAAATGCTAAAATTTATGAAGCATTAAATACGGTGTTTTGGAGTTTAGCAATATTTGGTGTTATTATTCTTGTTATTACAACAATTGCAGCCATTATTAAATCACACTATAATGAGGATACAGCAGGGACAAGTCCTTGGAAATACATATACACGGCAATAAAAGCAGTTTTAACATTTGCCATTATACCATTTACAGTGTTTATTGGTCTTCAAGTTTCTAATTTTGTTTTAAAAACATTGGATCAAATAACTTCTGGGGCAAGACAAGAAAGTGAAGTAGAAAATTTGTTTGGAAGCGACGTTGCTGCATTATTTAGATCTGAAAAAATGGTAGGGTCTGAATCATATAGTTATACATATTACGATTTCTTTGGTTCAAGAAGTGTAAGTAATACTACAACTTTCAGTGGAATGTTGTTTAAGGCGAGTGCATATTCATGTAATAGAGCAAGAACAGGAAGCATGTCGTTAGGTACGTTTAGTAATATTAAACAGGGTTCTGTTCAAATATTTGGTAACAGCGATGTTGTAGGTAGCTTGAATTCAGATGGTGAAAAGATAGAATATGTTGCAAATCAAATAGACTATGCTTTTGCTAATTGTTTATCTTTTAAGAATTCTTTAAGTTATAGTGAACTTACAAATCAGGTTGGTGATAGTGTAAGGGTATGGTCTGGAACTGATATATTTAAAAAATCGAATGTACCTGCTTTCTCGAAATGGGATGTTTCGACAGTATGGTTGTTTTACAATTTATGGGAATTAAACTTTATTGCTGCATTTGGTGGATCTTTCTCAGTTTTCGCTATAATGATATCTATTATCGTGGGTTTAATGACTAGACTTATTAAAGGTGCCGCATTATTCATTATTTATCCTTCTTTACTAGGGTTGGCACCGATTGATAATTTTAAGGCATTCAAGAGTTGGGGACAGAATTTTATGCAACAACTCTTTATGGCGTTTGGCTCTATATTAGGAATTAATTTATTATTATTACTTCTTCCATATGTTCAAAGTATAAATTTCTTCCAAGTTGATATTTTAAATTATATGGTTAATGTCGTTTTACTTATTACTGGTCTTATTATGGCAAAAGACTTTATAACAATGGTATCAGGATTTGTTGGTGGTGCAGATGCAAACTCTGTTGGCTCAGGAATGAAAGGAGAAGTCGCTGGAACTATTAAAAAAGGTGCTGGCATGACTGCTAAAGTTGGTCTTGGAACTGCTAGAGTTATGGGCGGGGCTGCATTACTTGCGGGAAAAACGGCTTATAAAGTTGGAAAAGGTGGTTATAAATTAGGAAGAAACATAGCAAGAGTGGCTACAACTGGAAAAGCAGCAGCAAAAGCTAATGATATAAAAAAGGAAAGAGAGCTTGCTGGTTCTAAAATTGACCGATATCAGACACTTCAAAAATCTATTCAAACGCGATTAAATGCAAAGGTTAATAGTTTTGCAGAAAGTGATATTGGTGCAAAACGAGCAGGAAGAGATGCTTATAATCTCGCTAAAAGAGAAGGTAAAACTGAAGAAGAAGCAAAAAAAGCACAAAAGAAAGCAAGTCGTGCTTATGCAGAGGAAATTTTATCTTCTAATGATGAATCTTATAAGAAAGAGAAAGAAAGACTTAAAAAAGTTGAAAATGGTTTAACTAAAAATACAGAGAAATATAAAAAAGCTGAAGCTAAAGAGATAGAACTTGGAAAAGTTTATGGACTTAAAAAGGATACCGCTGGTAATTATATTAGTGGAAAAAATAAAAAAGAAGTTGCAAAAGATATTTTTGTAAAAAATCCTATAGATAAAGTTAAAGTTGGACTGAAGGATGCAGGTGCAGAGGTTCTTGGTTTTGGCAAAAAAGTTTTAGAAGGACTTGATAAAGCGGGCTCTTGGAAAGGCTTTGGTAAGACAATTGCAGATACATTTACTAAAACAGTTAATGAAGCTTCTACAAGTTTAGGATTTGATAAAGCAATTGCTGGAATGGTTGACATCTTAAGACCATCGCTTACTAACAAGGGTGGATTCATGAATCCTAATCCTCCTACTGGAGATAAACTTGTTAAGGCTCAAGGTGATAAGCGTGAAGCTGAAGCTAAAGAACAAAAGAAATTACTTACAGATATTCTTACTGAACTTAAAAATAATAAAAATACTGGCGGTGGAAGTTCTGGTGGCGGTGGCTCTGGAAGCTGATAATAATCGTTTACTATCGAAAAACACGTTATATTGTCTAACGTGTTTTTTTTCTTTTTATAATAAAATGTTTATTTTTTATAAAAATATTTTTTTTATTTTATAAAAAATGTTGACAAAATTGTGTTAGTTTGATATATTATATCATGTAACGATAAGTTATGGAAGTTTAGCTCAGCTGGGAGAGCATCTGCCTTACAAGCAGGAGGTCATAGGTTCGAGCCCTATAACTTCCACCAAAAAAAAGCACACGTTGTGTGCTTTTTTGTTTTATGAAGCAACATTTTTTTTACTTTTTTATAAAATGTTTATGAGGGCTGTTTTGGAGAAAATATGCCTTGTAATTTAAATTTTAATCAATGTAATATTGCTTCTAATTATCCTCGACCTATCTTTTCTTGTGGAAGAAGTTTAATTTCGTTATTAAATTCCTCTGGTAATCAAATTATTAACCCTACTATTAAACAAAATATTTTAATTGCTTCAGTTTCTAGTGCTCAAACAACATTACCTCAAGGAAAACTTAATTTTCAAGTATCTATGGATAAAGGGGGTTCTATAATATATGATAATAATGGAAATTTCTTTCTAAGTGATGGGGAATATATAATTACATTAAACATCAATGGAAAGATAGCTGGTAATGGTAATTTTAATTTTGCATTGTATGAGAATGATATCTATATTCCATCGACTAATTTATTAATAAATGGTAGTGTTGATGATAATGTTTCAGTTTCAAATAATATTTATATAAAAATATCACAGCCAAACTCTTTAGTTTCTGTCATAAATACAAACTCCTTTGCTCAAACAGTAAATGGAGGAAATATTACAATCAATAAAATACTGTAAAATGATATTTTATATTACAAATCAACTTTTTCTAAAAAATAGGCGAGTTATTTTTTAATAAGTCTATTTTTTTGTATGAAAATTTTTATAAAGATATTTTTAATATTTAAAAATTTTGTTGTAGTTTTCATTTTTTTTAGTATATACTATATTTATATAAAGGGAGGGTAATATGGAAAGAACATTACAACAAGATGTAACTGATGCTTTGCAAGCACTCTTGGAAATATGGTTTGTTGCTAAAAATACAGGAGATATTGAAGACTTAAGGTTTTTAATAGAGTGTACAGAGAAATATGATTCCCTTTGTAAGCAGTTAGAAGAACAGAAAATAAAATTAGATGATTTGGAGTTGGAATAGGAATATGGCTACTTTAAAGGTGAGAGGAATAGTACTTGGCGGAACTAATATCAAAGAAAAAGATAAAGTTATAAAACTTTTTACAGTTGAAAATGGTATAATTAATGTTACAATGAAAGGAGTTCGGGGAGATAAAGCAAAATTAAAAGCTGCAAAAGAAATGTTTTGTTTTGGCGATTTTATTTTAGAAGAAGGAAAAAATTACTATATTGTAACATCTGTTGATATAATTAATAGTTTCTATGAAATAACTTCAAATATTGAAAAGTATTATGAGGGTTGTGCTATTCTTGACATTGTTTCGAAAATTGCATTAGAACCCAATGTGCAATTATTTATTGAAATGCTAGATGCTTTAAAAACTTTATGCTATGATGATGTAAGTAAGTTTCATGTTGTAGATAAATTTTTAATTTCAGTTTTAGATGCAATGGGTTATAAATTTATTAACGAAACTTGTTCATCGTGCGGTGCAAAACTTGGTGTTAGGTATTTAAATTTAGAAATAGGAGAAATTGTTTGTCCTGCTTGTAAAAGAGATAATTGCTTGCCTGTGTCGGATGCGTGTTATAATGCAATTAAAATATTGACAAATACGGATTATGAAAAACTAGAAACAGTGCATTTTCAAGGAATGGTTATAAGTCAAATTCACTATTTATTGACTACAAATTATATTTGGAGAACTGGTTATAAGGTAATTAGTATTATTTAGTATTATTTCAATATAAAAACAAGGGGGAAAAATGGATAAAAAACAAGAGAAAGTAATTAGTATTTGTGATAATAAAAGACATATCCTATATTGGATAATATTAGGGGTTGTTGTGTTTTTAATGTTGATTGGTTTTATCCTTTTATTTACTCTTACAAAAGATAAAACTTACCATATTGAATTAAATTCTAATATAGAAGCTATTCAAATAGATGGCAGTGGAAATTATAATGAAGGAGAATATATAACTATAAAGGCTCAAGATGTTTCTGGGTATAGATTTAGAAGTTGGTCTTTTCAAGGAAAAGAAATAAGTAAAAGCAAAGAATATTCTTTTAGCGTGTTTAGTAATTCTGTGGGTACATATACAGCAAACTATGATAAGTTATATAAGGTTCAGGTAGGTAGTGTTGAAAATGGTAGTATTACAACAAATAAAAATGATGCGATAGAGGGTGAAGAAATAACTATATCTGCAATACCAAGTGTAAATTACGAATTATCAAAAATGTATTACGTACTAGAAGGTGATGATCGTCTTATTTTTGAAATCGACAATAATAAAATTAAAATGCCAAACTCCAACATAATTATTTATGCAGATTTTAGTTTATTGAATGAAATTGGTGCTTAATACTATATTAAGAATATGTTTTAACAAAAATGGTTTTATAAATATGATATAAAGAGAATTGTTTTTAATTCTCTTTTTTCTTTTTTAAAATTCTTTTAAATTATTTAATAAAATTGTTGACTTATTTACTTTATTTTGATATTATAGTATTGCTGTGAATTATGGGTTGAAACATAAGGTTACTTTGATTACCGGCAATCAAAGAGAATTTATGTGGACAAGTTCGTGGCATTTTAGACCACGGCGACTAACCAAAAGTCACATTTTTTAAACTCTTACAGCGCGATACACGTGGGTAAGTGTACCATTGGTAAAATTTTAACACGAAGTATTGTTTAAAGGGGAAATGTTGATGGTTAGCATTGCTATTACAGGAGGTATTTTATTTAATGGCAACACAAGTTATTAGAATTAAATTAAAGGCCTTCGAACACAGTCTTATCGATGAAGCTTGTAAAAGAATTATTGATACTGCTGAAAAGTTCGGCGCAAAAGTTGCAGGGCCAATTCCACTTCCTACAGACAGAGAAGTGGTAACTATTATTCGTTCACCACACAAAGATAAGGATAGTCGTGAACAATTTGAGTCAAGAACTCACAAAAGACTTATTGATATTTATTCTCCATCTGCTAAGGCTGTTGATGCACTTATGAAAATCGATTTGCCTGCTGGAGTTGATATCAAAATCAAGTTATAATTAGGAGGAAGACATTAAAATGAAAAAAGCAATTATTGGCAAGAAACTTGGCATGACTCAAGTCTTCACTCCTGAAGGCGTGGTTATTCCAGTTACTGTTGTTGAGGCTGGTCCTTGCCCTGTTGTTCAGATTAAAAACAACGAAAAGGATGGTTATGATGCAGTAGTCGTTGCATTTGAAAAACAAAAAGCTCAAAGAGTTAACAAACCTATGACAGGAGCTTTCAAAAAAGCCGGTATTGAATCTTATAGAATTGTTAAGGAACTTAAGTTTGAAAATGCAAGTGATTATACTCTTGGTCAAGAAGTTAAAGCAGACATCTTTACCGAGGGAGATAAGGTTGACGTAACAGGAACTACTCGTGGTCGTGGATTTACTGGTGTAATTCAGAGATGGAATCAACACAGATTAAAGATGACACATGGTACTGGTCCTGTTCATAGAGAAGTCGGCTCTATGAGTGCTAACTCAACACCTTCTAGAGTGTTTAAAAATAAAAACATGCCTGGACACTATGGTGTAGAGAGAGTTACAATTCAAAATCTTGAAATTGTTAAGGTTGATCCTTCAAGAAATATTATTCTTGTGAAAGGTTGCATTCCTGGTCCTAAAGGTTCAGTTATAACAATTCGTGAAGCAGTTAAAGGCAACTAAAGGAGTTAAACATGGCAAAAGTTAAAGTTTATAATATGCAGGCCAAGGAAGTTGGTCAAGTTAATCTCCCTGATGAACTTTTTGCAGTGGAGTATAAGGAACCTCTTATCCATGAAGTCATTGTTGCTTATAATGCAAATCAAAGACAAGGAACAAAATCAGCTCTCACAAGAAGTGAAGTAAGAGGTCATGCGAAAAAACCTTGGCGTCAAAAAGGTACAGGAAGAGCTAGACAAGGTTCTTCTAAAGGTCCTCAATGGACTGGTGGTGGAGTTGTTTTTGCTCCAAAACCTAGAGATTTCTCTAAAAAAGTAAATAAACAAAAGAAAAGATATGCGCTTCTTAGTGCAATTAGTACAAAGATTGCTCAAAATGAAGTTGTTGTTTTAGACAAATTCTATTTTGAAAATCCTAAGACAAAAGAAGCTAAAGCATTCGTTGATGCTTTTAAGTTTGATGGTTCTGTTTTAGTTGTTAATGATGTTAATGATGCAAATGTTAAGAGAGCTACAGCAAACCTTGAGGACTTAAGCATTGTTGAGGTTGATAGTTTAAATGTTTATGATGTTGTTGCAAATAAAAACATTGTACTTACTCAATCTGCTATAAAATCTATTGAGGAGGCGTACGCAGAATAATGGAAGCAAATAAAATCATTATAAAACCACTTCTCACTGAGAAAAGTTATTCAGGTATTCAAAATAAGATCTACACATTTGTTGTAGCTAAGAATGCTGGTAAAGTTGAAATTAAAAAGGCCGTTGAAGAACTTTTTGGAGTTCAAGTAGAAAAGGTTAACACTGTTAACGTGAAGGGCCACAAAAAAACTCAAAACACTAAAGCTGGAAGAACGATTGGAAGAACAAGTGATTACAAAAAAGCAATTGTAATCTTAAAAGATAGTTCTAAATCAATTGCCTTCTTTGACAGCTTATCTTAATAGGGAGGTTATAAAATGGCAATTAAGATTCATAGACCAACTTCTGCTGGAAGAAGATTTTATACAACCTCTTCCTATGAAGAAATTACAAAAACAACTCCTGAGAAATCACTTCTTGTTAAAAAAGATAAGAATTCTGGAAGAAATTCTCAAGGAAAAGTTACTGTTAGACACCAGGGTGGTGGAAATAGACAAAAATATCGTGTTATCGATTTTAAAAGAAACAAAGACAACATTCCTGCAAAAGTTGTAGGTATTGAATATGATCCTAACAGAACAGCATACATTGCGCTTTTAAATTATGCTGATGGAGAAAAAATATATATTATTGCTCCTGTAGGACTTAAAGATGGTGATGTAGTTATGAGTGGAGAAAATGTTGAAATTAAAGTCGGAAATTCTCTTCCACTCTCATCAATTCCTGTAGGTTCATTAGTTCACAACATTGAACTTCAACCTAAAAAAGGTGCTCAGCTTGCTCGTAGTGCAGGTTCGGAAGTTCAATTAATGGCAAAAGAAGGAAAATACGCAACTCTTCGTCTTCCAAGTGGAGAAATGAGAAAAGTATTGTTAAATTGTCGTGCAACTATTGGAACTGTTGGAAATATTGACCATGAGCTTGTATCACTTGGAAAAGCTGGAAGAAAAAGACATATGGGCGTTAGACCTACCGTTCGTGGTGTGGTTATGAACCCTAACGATCACAAACACGGTGGTGGTGAAGGTAAGAGCCCTGTAGGTCTTGCTGGTCCTGTTACTCCATGGAATAAACCTGCTCTTGGTTATAAGACTAGAAAGAGAAAAAATAAATCTAACCGTTTAATGGTTAAGAGAGTTAATTAGGAGAGAAGATTATGAGCAAATCATTAAAGAAAAAGCCTTATGTTCATCCAAGTCTTTTAAAGAAAGTAGCAGAGATGCAAGCATCTGGAGTTAAAAGACCTATAAAAACTTGGTCAAAAGCATCTACTATCTATCCTGATTGTGTAGGATTTACTTTTGCAGTTCACAATGGTAAAAAACACGTCCCTGTTTACTGTACTGCAGAGATGGTAGGTCACAAACTTGGAGAGTTCTCTCCAACAAGAACTTACAAGGGACATACTAAAAAGTCGGCAGCAGTTGCAAGTAAGGCAAAAAAATAGGGGTGAATAATGGCTACAAGAATTAGACAAAAAGCACAAAAACGTGCAAGTGAGAAAAAATATCCATATGCTATTGCTAAATACGTAAGAATGAGTCCTTCAAAGATTACTTATATTCTTGACCTTGTAAGAGGAAAGAAAGCTGAAGAAGCAGTTGCTATTCTTGAAAATATGCCTGACAAAGGCGCATTTGAAAGTCTCAAAGTTCTTAAAAGTGCGATTGCAAATGCTGAAAACAACATGGGTAAGAATGTTGAAACATTATTTGTAAAAGAAGCTTATGCTACAAGTGGTCCTCAATTTAAAAGAATGAGTGCTAGAGCAAAAGGTTCTGGAAATGTTATACTCAAAAAGACTTCACACATAACAATTGTGCTTGATGAAGTGGTAGGAGGCTAAGATGGGACAAAAAGTTAGTCCAATAGGACTTAGAGTAGGTATCAATAAAGATTGGAATTCTACATGGTATGCAGATAAGAAAACTTTTGCTGCAAATCTTAAAGAAGACCAAGATATCAAAAACTTTTTAATCAAAAAATACAGGGCATGCTCAATTTCTAAGGTTACTATCGAAAGAACGGAGGGCAAACTTGTTGTAAATATCTTCACAGCTAAACCTGGTATGATAATTGGTACTAAAGGTGCTGGAATTGAAGGAATTAAGAAAGAAATCGCTAAAATTGCAAGACCAGTAAAATTATTACTTGTCAATGTAAAAGAAATCAAAAAACCAGATCTTGATGCTCAACTTGTTGCAGAAAGTATTGTTTTACAAATTGAAAAACGTGTTGCTGCAAAGAGAGCTTTAAAACAAGCTATAGAAAGAGTAATGAAAGCAGGTGCTAAAGGTTGCAAAATGCAAGTAAGTGGTGTTCTTTTGAAAGCAAATGAAAAAGCACAAACTGAAAAACAATTTAGAGGTTCTGTTCCTCTTCATACTCTTAGAGCTGATATTGATTATGGTGAAGCTGCTGCTTATACAATGATTGGTAAAATCGGTGTTAAGTGCTGGATTTACAAGGGTGAAATTCTTGGCAACAAGTCGTCTGATAAAAAAGGAGGACAAGAATAATGTTAATGCCTAAAAGAGTTAAAAGAAGAAAAGTAATGAGAGGGAGAATGACTGGGAAAGCTACAAGAGGTAATACTCTTGCTTATGGTTCTTATGGTATTGTTGCTACTGAGCCATGCTGGATTAAGTCTAACCAAATCGAAGCTGCACGTATTGCTTTAACTAGATATACAAGACGTGATGGTAAAGTTTGGATTAAAATTTTTCCAGATAAACCAGTAACAAAAAAACCTGCAGAAACTCGTATGGGTTCTGGTAAAGGTTCTCCTGAGTACTGGGTAGCAGTCGTTAAACCTGGTAGAGTGCTTTTTGAGATAGAAGGTGTTAGTGAAGAAACTGCTAAAGAAGCACTTAGACTTGCAGGACATAAACTTCCTTGCAAAGTTAAATTTATTAAAAAAGAAGAAGCAAAAGGTGGTGTGAAAGATGAAAATTAATGAAATTAAATATCTATCTGTTGCTGAATTAAATGCAAAACTTAAAGAACTTAATAGTGAATTATTTAATCTCCGTTTCTCTCACGCTACACGTTCTCTCGCAAATCCAATGGCTATTCATAATGTTAAGAAGGATATTGCAAGAGTTAAAACTGTTTTAAGAGAAAAAGAATTAGAAGAAAAGGGAGGCAACGATGGAAACAATTAGAAATTCAAGAATTACTCGTATTGGCGAAGTTGTTAGCGCTGGTAAAATGGATAAAACTGTTGTAGTTAAAATCGTTTCCAGAGTTAAAAGCCCAATCTATAAAAAAGTTGTTCAAAAGTCGAAAACTTTTAAAGCTCATGATGAAAACAACGAATGCGGAATTGGTGATACAGTTCGTATAATGGAAACTCGTCCTCTTAGTAAAGACAAGTATTTCAGAGTTGTAGAAATCATTGAAAAAGCTAAGTAATAGGAGGAACGATTATGATTCAACCACAAACAAGATTAAAGGTTGCAGACAACACGGGTGCAAAAGAAATTATGTGTATTAGAGTTCTTGGTGGTTCATTTAGAAGAAGTGGTAATATCGGTGATGTTATTGTTGCTTCAGTAAAAAAAGCTATTCCTGGTGGAACTGTAAAGAAAGGTGATGTTGTAAAAGCTGTTATTGTTCGTTCTTCAAAGGGACTTAGAAGACAAGATGGTTCTCATATTAGATTTGATGACAACGCTGCAGTGATTATCGATAATCAAAAACAGCCTAAAGGAACTCGTGTATTTGGACCTATTGCAAGAGAGCTTCGTGATAAGGGGTATATGAAAATTATATCACTTGCACCAGACGTAATATAAAAGGAGCATACGATGAAGATGACAATAAAGACAGGTGATAATGTTGTAGTTATTGCTGGTAAAGATAAAGGTAAATCTGGAAAAGTAACTGCGGTATATGCAGATGCTAATAAAGTTCTTGTTGAAAATGTAAATATTGTTTCAAAACATCAAAAACCAAAGTCACAACAAGATAAGGGCGGAATCTTCAAAAGACCTGCTCCAATAGAGGCTTCAAATGTTATGGTTGTTTGTCCAGTGTGTGGAAAAGCAACTAGAGTAGCTCACACTGAGATAAATGGAAAGAAAGTAAGAACATGTAAGAAGTGTGGTGCTTCTCTTGATAAAGAATATGTAAAACAAACAAAGAAAGAAGCTAAAAAAGCAATAAAAGCATCAGACCTTAAAAATGCAAAATTAAAAGTTGCTGGTGTGAAGAAATCAGAAGAAAAAGTTGAGGAAGTTGAAGAAGTTAAAAAAACAACTAAAAAAGCTACATCAACAAAGACAACTAAAAAGGTTGCAGATAAAAAAGTAGAAGTTGAAGAAAAGGCTGAACCAAAGAAAGCAACAACTACAAAGAAAACAGCAACTGCAAAGAAAGAAACGGCAGTTAAAGAAAATAAAGAAAAAACAACAGCAAAAAAAACAACTGCAAAAAAGTCGACAACAGTAAAGGAAACTAAATAGGAGTAAAAAATGGCAAAAGAACAAAATAGAATTTTAGAAAAATACAAGAAAGAAGTTGTTCCTGCTCTTATACAAGAATTTGGTTATAAAAATGTAAATGAAGTTCCTAAACTTGTTAAAATAGTTCTTAACATGGGACTTGGAGAAGTTAAAGGAAATTCAAAAAGTTTTAATATAGCTGTTGAAGAACTTGCGGTTATTTCAGGACAAAAACCTGTTGTTACAACAGCAAAAAAATCAATTTCTAACTTTGGGTTGAGAGAAGGACAAAAAATTGGTGCAAAAGTTACTCTTAGAGGAGAAAGAATGTATGAATTTTTTGATAAATTAACTGCTATTGCACTTCCTAAAGTAAGAGACTTTAGAGGAATTTCTGATAAATCTTTTGATGGAAAAGGGAATTACTCTATGGGAATTAAAGAACAACTTATATTCCCTGAAATTGTTTATGAAAAAGTCGAAAAAATCAGAGGTTTTGACATTACTTTTGTAACTACAGCTAAGACCAACGAAGAAGCAAAAGCTTTGCTTAAGGCACTTGGATTGCCTTTTGCTAAATAGGAGTTAAAGTTATGGCAAAGAAAGCATTAGTTGAAAAACAAAAAAGAACACAAAAGTATAAAACTCGCGAGTACACAAGATGCTCAATTTGTGGAAGACCTCATGCAGTTCTTAGAAAATATGGAATTTGCAGAGTTTGCTTCCGTGAACTTGCTAACAAAGGAGAAATTCCTGGTGTTAGAAAGTCAAGCTGGTAATTAAGGAGGAAAAAATGTTAATCACAGATCCAATCGCAGATATGCTCACAAGAATTCGTAATGCTTTACAAGTTAAGCATGAAAGTGTAAGCGTTCCTGCATCTAATGAAAAACGTGCTATCGCTAAAATCCTTCTTGATGAAGGTTATATTGCATCTTATGAAGAAGTTTCTGATAATGGACATAAAAACATTATCGTAACTTTAAAGTATGATGAAACTGGCGAAAGTGTAATACAAGGACTTAAAAGAATTTCTAAACCTGGTCTTCGTATTTATGCTCAAAAAGATAAACTTCCAAAAGTTATAAGCGGACTTGGAATTGCTATTATTTCTACAAACAAGGGAATTGTTACAGATAAAGAAGCAAGAAAACTTGGCGTAGGTGGCGAAGTTCTCGCTTATGTATGGTAAGGAGGAAATCATGTCTAGAATAGGTAAAGAATTAATTGTTATGCCATTAGGTGTAACTGCAAAATTTGAGAATGGTGTTCTCACTATTAATGGACCAAAAGGAACTTTAACTCAAACTGTTGAAGATGTTATTAAAGTTAACATTGATGGACAGAATCTTTCTTTTGAAATAGCAAAAGAAACACCAACATCAAATGCTAAACATGGTCTTTATAGAGCACTTGCTCACAATATGGTTGTAGGTGTTAGTGAGGGCTTTAAAAAAGCTTTACAAATTTCAGGTGTTGGTTATAAAGCTAGCACTAATGGAAATAAGCTTGTAATGAATTTAGGATTTTCTCATCCAGTTGAAATGATTATTCCTAGTGATATTCAAGTTACATGTCCATCAGCAACAGATATTATTGTATCTGGTATTGATAGACAAAAAGTTGGTCAATTTGCATCAAACATTAAAGATGTTAGACCAGTTGAGCCATATCATGGTTATGGTGTAAGATATGCAGACCAAGTAGTTATAAGAAAAGTCGGAAAAACAGCCGGTAAAGGTAAGAAATAGGAGATACTTCAATGATAAACAAAAGTGATAAAAATAAAGAAAGACTTGTTCGTCATAAAAGAGTAAGAACTAAAATTTCAGGAACTAGTGAAAGACCTCGTCTTTGTGTTTACAGAAGTTTAAGTCAAATTTATGCTCAAATTATCGATGACCAAAAGGGAGTTACTCTTGTATCTTGTTCTACACTTGATTCTGAGGTTAAAGGACAACTTAAAGGAAAATCTAAATCAGAACAAGCAAAACTTGTTGGTCAAGTTCTTGCAAAAAGAGCAATAGATAAAAAAATTCCAGAAGTTGTTTTTGACAGAGGTGGTTATATTTATATCGGTCGTGTTCAGGCTTTGGCTGATGGTGCCAGAGAAGCTGGACTTAAGTTTTAGGAGGATATCATGTCAGAAAACGAACAAATCAACGTAGAAAATGTTAACGCTGAAAATGCTGCTTCTGAAAATACTGCACCTAAAGGAAAGAAGAACTTCTCTGCTAAAGTTAAGGGTGACAGAAAAGAAAGAGCACCTAAAAAAGAAACAAGCGAATTTGATAAACGTGTAGTTTCTGTTAGACGTGTTACAAAAGTTGTTAAAGGTGGTAGAACTCTTCGTTTCTCGGCTCTTGTCGTAGTTGGTGATGGTAAGGGTAGAGTTGGTCTTGGTATCGGAAAGAGTAAAGATGTAAGTTCTGCTATAGAAAAGGCAACAACAATCGCAAAAAGAAATGCAAAAGTTGTTCCTATTGTCAATGGAACTATTCCACATGAAAATATAGGTAAATTCTCTGCAACAAATATTCTTTTGTTACCAGCTCCAGAAGGAACTGGTGTTATTGCAGGTGGTTCTGCCCGTGCAGTTATTGAATTAGCAGGAATTAAAAATATTGTTACAAAAATTCATGGGTCTTCAAATAAAATTAACTGCGTAAAAGCTACTATGGCTGGACTTCTTAGTTTAAAAACTAAAGAAGAAATTGCTAGACGTCGTGGCAAAAGCGTAGAGGAAATCTAAGGAGGACAACATGGCAAAGAAAGAAAAAATGCTTAAAGTTACTTGGGTTAAAAGTTGTATTGGTTATAATGCTAAACAAGCAAAAATAATCGAAGCTTTAGGACTTAAAAAACTTAATCAAACAAAAATTCTTCCTGATAACGATTCTATAAGAGGAAGCCTTCACCACGTGGCTCATCTTGTAAAAGTGGAAGAAGTTAAATAGGAGGGCCACAATGAAACTTGAAAATTTAAAACCCGCTGAAGGATCAACTTTTAAAAAAGTTAGGGTTGGAAGAGGAATCGGAAGCGGTATTGGAAAAACTAGTGGAAAGGGTCACAAAGGTCAAAATGCTCGTAGTGGTGGTGGAGTAAGACCTGGATTTGAGGGAGGAAATATCCCTATGATTAGAAAAGTTCCTATTCGTGGTTTTAATAATAAGAATTTTTCTAAAAGGTATGCCTGCGTAAATGTTGGAGATTTAGAAGCTTTTGAAGCAAATGCTGTTATTGATCAAGAACTTTTATATGAAACAAGATTTATAGGTAAACGTTCTGAATATGGACTTAAGGTTTTAGGAGATGGTGTTATAACTAAACCTATTACAATTAAGTGTAATAAAATTAGTAAACAAGCTAGAGAAAAAATAGAAAAAGTTGGCGGTAAAGTTGAGGAGTTATAATGTTTAGAACGATTATTGACGCATTTAAAGTGAAAGAAATAAGAAATAAAATTTTGATTACATTGCTATTGCTTTTTGTATATAGAGTTGGTTGTTGGATTCCTTGTGTTGGGTTCTCTACTGATGAAATTTTTCAAAATAGCACTGGCTTTGGTTTTTTTGAACTAATGAATATGGTTAGTGGTGGAGCTTTACAAAATTGTTCTGTCTTAGCGTTAGGTGTTTCACCTTACATCACTGCTTCCATAGTAATACAACTTCTTGCCGTTGCAATTCCTTCTCTTGAAAGGTTATCAAAAAGTGGTGAAGATGGAAGAAGAAAAATTAGTTTTTACACTCGTATTGCGGCTCTCGTTTTAGCTATTGCTCAAGCTGTTGGTATCGTTGCTTCATATTCTTCAAGCATAGATGCTAACTTAGAGGGGATTCCTACTTGGCTTGTAGGTACTGGCGTAGTCTTAATTATGGTTGCTGGTGCAATGTTTACTGTTTGGATAGGTGAAAGAATTACTGATCTTGGAATTGGTAATGGAACAAGTTTACTGATTTTTGTAGGTATTCTTTCTTCTGCAGGAACAAGTATTTCAGCTATAATTGAATATTGTACGGTTGACATTAATTATATATGGTATCTAGTTTTATTTGTTGTGGCTGTTATTGCGATTTTCGCTTTTATCGTTTTTATGGATGGAGGAGAAAGAAGAGTTCAAATTCAGTATGCAAAGCAAGTAAAAGGAAGAAAAATGTTTGGTGGTCAAACCAATTATATTCCTATCAGAATTAATGCTACTGGAGTTATGCCTATAATATTTGCAAGTGCGCTTATTACATTCCCACAATTAATAATTTCTATTTTTTGGCCAAATGTTACATGGTATAGCGATTGGTTGGGTACAAATTCTTGGTTGTATATAGTTCTTACAGCTATTTTAATTTTTGCATTTGCATTCTTTTATTCTAAGATTTCTTTTAATCCAGAAGATGTAAGTAAGAGAATTCAGCAACAAGGTGGATTCATTCCTGGTATTAGAGCAGGAAAACCAACCGCAGAACATTTAGGTAAAATATCTAATAGAATTACGATGTTTGGAGCAATGTTCCTTGCAATTATTGCTCTTATCCCATCTCTTGCTTTTAAGGCAATTGGTGATGTGTCTGGAGCATCAATTCTTATTAATGCTTTTAGTGCAACTGGATTAATGATTGTAGTTTCAGTTGCTTTAGAACTTGAAAAACAACTTTCTGCTCAAATGTTTGTTAGAAATCATAAAGGTTTTTTAAGTAATTAAAAATTGATTCAGAACTATTTAATAAAAACATACACAAAGGCTTAAACAATGGAGAAGAAATTCTCCATTGAAGCAATAGTGGTTTTAATAAATAAAATTATTAAAATTCACAAAATCAGATATAAGGAGAACGTATGAAAATAATTCTTTTAGGAGCTCCTGGTAGCGGAAAAGGAACTTTAGCTAAACAGATTACAAAAGATTTTTCGATTCCACAAATTTCAACAGGAGATTTATTCCGGGAAATTGTAAAAACTGAAAGTCCTTTAGCTAACAAAGTAAAGGAAATTATGAAAAGTGGAGCATTAGTGCCAGATGAAGTTACTATTCAAATTATGAAAGATAGAATTTCTAAACCAGATTGTGAAAAAGGATTTATTTTAGATGGTTTTCCAAGGACAATAAAGCAAGCAATAGAACTTCAAAATATATCTGATATAGACATAGTTATTTTAGTGAATCTTTCTAATGATGTTATTGTTGAAAGATTGTCATCTAGAAGGACTTGTCCTAATTGTGGCGAAATTTATAATACAACAACATATAAAAAAGAAAGTTGTGAAAAATGTGCCACAAAATTAATTCAGCGTGATGACGATAAACCTGAAACTATTAAAAATCGTCTGGAAGTTTATGAAAAAAACACAGCACCACTCATAAACTTCTACAGTGAAAAACTATTTATGGTTTCTAGTGCTGGTTCACCAATAGAAACTTATGCAAAAGTTAAAACTTTTCTTCAAGATTTGGAGGATAAAAATTGAATAATTTAAATCCTTCTGAAATAGTTTTGATGAAGAAAGCTGGGCAAATAACAAGAGATGCTTTGAACTATTGTGAAACTCTTATAAAACCTGGTGTTTCGACTAAAGAACTTGACATTTTAGTTGAAAAGTTTATAATTGATAGTGGTGCAAGCCCTGCCTGCAAAGGGTATGAAGGATATCCTGCAACTATCTGTTCTTCTGTAAATGAGATGGTAGTTCATGGAATTCCAAGTTATGATTGTGTCCTAAAAGAAGGAGATATTGTAAGCATCGATTTAGTTGTTAATTACAAGGGATATCACGGTGATGCTACAAGGACTTTTCCTGTGGGGAAAATATCTGACGAAAAAGCAAAACTTATAGAAGTTACCAAACAATGTTTTTTTGAGGGTATAAAGTACCTAAAAATTGGTCATAGATTAGGGGAAGTATCTCATGCTATACAACAACATGCGGAAAAAAATGGTTTTTCTGTCGTAAGAGAACTTGTTGGTCATGGCATAGGAAAAAATATGCATGAACCTCCTAATGTTCCTAATTATGGAAAAGTGACTGATGGTCCAATAATAACAGAAAATGCCTGCCTTGCTATTGAACCTATGATTAACATGGGACAAAAAGAAGTTTGGTTGGTAGAAGATGGCTGGGGAGTTGTTACTAGAGATGGCAAATGCTCGGCACATTATGAAAATACAGTCCATGTTACAAAAGATGGAGTTGAAATTTTCACCTTATAAAGAGGTATCTATGAAAATAGGAGATGTTGCTATCGCAACTGCTGGAAAAGAAAAAGGACAATTATTCGTTATTGTCAAACTTGATGATAAATACGCTTATTTATCAGATGGTAAAAGGCTTAAAGTAAACAAGCCAAAAAAAAAGAGCTTTAAACATATCAAACTATATGGAACTGAAGCTTTGAGCGAAACTCAAGTTTTAGATAAAAACGAAAGAGTTAACGCTTTAATACGAAAATTTTTATCAAAAAAAAGGAGTGAACATGTCTAAAGAAGATGTAATTGAATTTGAAGGAGTTGTTGTGGAAGTTCTTCCAAACACAACTTTTAGAGTTCGTCTATCTAATGGTCATGAAATCATTACCTATCTTTCGGGGAAACTTAGAAAAAATTACATTAAGGTTCTAGAAGGAGATAAAGTCAAAGTAGAAATGAGCCCTTATGACCTTACCAAAGGACGTATTACTTGGAGAGAAAAGGGCATCTAATTAAAGGAGACATTATGAAAGTTAGAGCATCTGTAAAGCCAATTTGTGATAAGTGTAGAGTTATTAAGAGAGATGGTAAAGTTATGGTCATCTGCTCTAAAAGCGCTAAACATAAACAAGTACAAGGCTAAAATTAAAAATTGGAGGATAATTAAATGGCAAGAATTGCTGGTGTAGATTTACCCAGAGAAAAAAGATTAGAATTAGGACTTACTTATATATATGGTATAGGTAGAGTTACTTCTAACAAAATTTGTGAAGCAACTGGTGTAAGTGCTGATATAAGAGTCAAAGATCTTACAGATGAACAAGTTGCTAAACTTCGTAACTATATTGAACATAATATTATAGTTGAAGGTGAACTTCGTAAAAAAGTCGACATGGATATTAAAAAACTTACTGAAATAGGTTGCTACCGTGGTGTTCGTCATCGTAAAGGACTTCCTGTAAGAGGACAAAATACTAGAAATAATGCTAGAACTAGAAAAGGTCCAAGAAAAGTTGTCGCTGGTAGTGCTAAGAAGGGTAAATAAGGAGAGATAAATGGCAACAAAAACAACTAAAAAAACAACTAAAAAAAGAGTTAGCAAAAATATAACAGCTGGTCAAGTTCATATTAAAACTTCTTTTAACAACACTATTGTAAGTTTTACTGATTGTGATGGTAACGTTATTTCTTGGTGCTCATCAGGTAAATTAGGACTTAAAGGTTCTAAAAAGAGCACTCCATTTGCTGCTCAATCATGCGTTGAAGACGCTGCAAAAGTCGCTAAAGAACATGGTATAAAATCAGTTGATGTTTTTGTAAAAGGACCTGGTGCTGGTAGAGAACTAGCTATCCGTTCTATCCAAAATTGCGACATCAATGTTACTATGATAAAGGATGTTTCGCCAATCGCTCATAACGGTTGCAGACCTCCTAAAGTAAGAAGAGTTTAAAAGGAGAAGTGCAAAATGGCAAGAACTATAGAACCTGATTGCCGTCAATGTAGACGTGAAGGTTGTAAGCTTTTTCTTAAAGGAGAGAGATGTACAACTAAAAAATGTGCTATGGAAAGAAGACCAGTTATTCCTGGACAACATGGCAATTCAAAGAGAAGAGTAGCCTTCTCTGAGTACGGCACTCAATTACGTGAAAAACAAAAAGTAAAAAGAATGTATGGGATTTTAGAAAAACAATTTAGAGAATACTATGAAAAAGCTCGTAAAGTAGAAGGTGCTACTGGTGAACAAATGCTTATTAGTATTGAAAAAAGACTTGACAATGTTGTTTACAGAATGGGAATAGGTAGAAGTCGTAAACAAGCTCGTCAAATAGTAAACCATGGACTTATCACTGTTAATGGAAAAAGAGTTAATATTCCTTCTTATAGTGTTAAAGTTGGTGATGTTATTGCAATCAAAGAAAATAAACAAAGCAATGAGATGTTCAAAGATTTGAAAGGTAGCAAAGTTGTTATGCCTAAATGGTTAACTTTTGATACTAATTCACTTAGTGGAAAAATAGAAAATCTTCCAACAAGAGAAGATATTGATACTGATATCAGAGAACAATTAATCGTTGAGTTGTATTCAAGATAGTATAACGGAGGAATATTATTATGGAAATGGAAAGACCAAAAATTACTTGTGAAGAAACAGACAATGGTGCTTTTGCAAGATTTATTGTTGAACCACTTGAAAAGGGGTATGGCATTACTCTTGGAAATGCAATGAGAAGAACTCTTTTATCTTCTCTCCCAGGATCTGCTGCTATTGCAGTAAGAATTGCTGGTGTTGCTCATGAGTTTTCTACAATTAGAGGAGTTACTGAAGACGTTGTTGATATTATATTGAATTTGAAAACATTGGCTGTAAAATGTAACAATTCTAATAGTGATTTTGTAACTTATTTACACTTAAGAAAAAGTGGAGAAGGAGAAGTTACTGCAAAAGATTTTGAAGCAAATTCTGATGTTGAAATTTTAAATCCAGATCTTCATATATGTACTATGGATGAGGGAGCTGTTTTAGATTTAGATTTAATGATTGGAAATGGAAGAGGATATGTTCCTAACAATGTTAATAAAGAAAGATTTGATGATATTGATTACATTGCAATGGATTCTTTATTTTCACCTGTTAAAAAAGTTAATTTTAATGTAGAAAGTACACGTGTTGGGCAAAGTGTTAACTATGATAAATTAACTTTAGAAGTAGAAACAGATGGGACTACTTCTGCAAGAGAAATTGTTTCACTTGCTGGAAAAATTATAATGGAACATGTAAACCTTTTTGTAGAACTTTGTGCTCAAATGGCAAATACAGATATTTTAGTTTCAAGAGAAGAAGACAAACAAGTTAAATTAATGGAACTTCCTATAGAAGAGATGGATCTTTCTGTTCGTTCATATAATTGTTTAAAGAGAGCAGGAATCAACACTGTTGAGGACCTCACAAAGAAAACAAGAGGTGATATGCTTAAGGTTAAAAATCTTGGTATTAAATCAATTGATGAGGTTATCGCAAAACTTGAAAGTTATGGACTTTCTCTTCGTAAGGACGAAGATTAAATTTAATAAAGGAGAATTACAATGGCTAATGCAAAATTAGGTAGACCAAGTAAAGAAAAAAATTCAATGCTCCGTGGACTTGTTTCAGATCTTCTTTGGTTTGGAAAGGTTGAAACAACTGTTGCTAGAGCAAAATCTGTTCAATCAAAAGCAGAGAAAATTTTAACACTTGCTATTAATTCTTATGAAGATATCGTAAAAGTTACAAAAGAAATTAAGGATGATAAAGGTGTTAAAGTTAAGAAAACAGTTTCTAACGATGGTCCAAAAAAATTACAAGCTCGAAGAGCTATGATGTCTTATCTTATGGATAGACAAGAACAAAGAAAACCAAAAGAATCTATTGATGCTTTTACTGCAAGAACTAAAGATATTAACTATCCTCTTTTTGAAAAAATCTTTAATGTTTATGCACCTAAGTATGCAGCAAGAATTAAAGAAGTTGGACAGGGTGGAGGATACACTAGAGTTGTTAAGTTGGGTCAACGTAGAGGTGACGCGGCTGAAATGGCAATAGTTGAACTTATTTAATATATTTATAAATTTATGTCAAGGAGTTTTTATGAAAAAGAAATTATTACTTTCCGGAACAATTATCGGAACAATCTGCTCAGCTATTTATACTTTAATATTGTTGATTGCTATAGTTCAGGTTTTTAGTATTTTAGGATCTTACGCAGCAGAGGTTGCTGGTCCAATGTTATTAATAATACTTCAATGGTTAGTTTTTGTTGTAGATTTAATATTGAATGCAGTATCTATTAATGCATGGAATAACGAAGAAAAATTTAAAAAGAAAAAAGCAACAATAATAACTGCAATTGTTTTCAATTTTATTTGTGCAATTATAGCAATCTTCTCTATTAATGGGGAAGCTTCTACTGCTTCAATTGTATTCTCTATAATAATTTTAATTGGTTTAATCGTTGCTTCAATTTTAGATATAATTGATTTATCAACAAAGAAAGATGTTAAACAAGTAACTGAAAATACAGAAAATGAAGATAAAGGAATTAGTGAAAAAATTGAAAAATTAAACAAATTAAAAGAAGAAGATAAAATTACAGAAGAAGAATATAACAGTATGAAAGAAGATGCAATAAAAAACGAATTAAATAAATAAAAAAACTTTTAAAAATAATAAAAAAGAACTTTGCAAAATAGTAAAGTTCTTTTTTATTGTTTTAAAATATTTTAATTTTAACTGAGTTTTGTTATAATATTGCTTTTTAAATAAAGAAATTTGCTATTATCTTTCTTTAATGATTTCAATAATTTCAGCAACTCCCTCAAATAAGACTTCTTTAATATCTTCATCTGGAATATTAGTTTGAGACCAATAATCATGCGCCATAGTCTCGTAATCTTTAAAACTTCCACCATTTCTATCTAATGAAAAATCGCCAGATTTAAAAATTTTACCATTTAACCTTACAGCTACCACTTGAAGATGTTTTTCTTTACTTGTTTCAAAATTATTAATAGCGGTTTCTTTTAAAAAAGATAAATACATACAATGAAGCCTTGACGGTAAGTTTGGGTAAAATTGCTTTCTAATTTTTTCTAAAGCAAGTTCTCTTAAAAGCAAATCATAATTATCAGATAAATAACCTATTTGTTTAATGTTTTTTTTAAAAAGTTTTTTATTTTGCTTTAGATTATAAAAAATATCGGCAATTCTCAAATCTCCTATTATGAATTTTGTATTATATACTTTTTCATATTGGCCGGTAATGGTATTCTCATTAAAAATTATTTTATCACCTACAGAAAATTTTCTTGATTTCACAATTTGATATAAAACTAAATTTTTTACAATATCCATACTTTCATATTAGCATAAATCAATATTATTTACAAAAAATATTTGTTATTTAAATAAAATTTACATAAAAGGTTAAATATGTCCAGTTGCACGATGAATTTATAGTATTAATATAAGTAAAACCATTCTTTTTTTTGTTTTTAAACACCTTATTATGTTATAATAAACTAGAGGTGAATATGAAGGCTGTTATTCAAAGGGTTCGTAGTGCAACTTTAAAAGTAGAAAATAAATTAATTTCACAAATTGGAAGTGGATTGATTGTTTTTTTAGGTGTTGGTATTGGAGATTGTGATGATGATGTTGAGAAATTATCATCTAAAATTAGTAAATTAAGAATTTTTGAAGATGAATTAGGAAAGATGAACTTATCAATTAAAGACGTTGGAGGAGAAATATTATTAGTAAGTCAATTTACGTTGTTAGCGGATTGTAAACATGGGAATAGACCTAGTTTTACAAATGCAGAAAAACCTGAATTAGCGAATAACTTGTATGTAAAGATGTGTAAAAACTTAGAAAGTATGCAAATAAATGTTAAAACAGGAGTTTTTGGGGCTGATATGAAAATTGATGTACTAAATGATGGACCGGTAACAATTATTCTTGATAGTAAAGACTTAAAATAAACATTTTTAAATAAACGAAAAATCTTTTCGTTTATTTTTATTTATTATTGAAGTTATATCTTGTTTGACTTTTTTTAAAAATGTTATATAATCATTATTGTAACTTTTTAATAATATGATTTTATTCATGTTGTTATTGGAGGCGTATATGGTTTTATTAGGAGATTATCATACTCACACTAAATATTCTAGACATAAGCATGGTAAGGGAACTGTTTTAGAAAATGCTTCTGTTGCTTTTAACAAAGGATTAAAACAAATAGCGATTACAGATCATGGATTTAATCATAAATGTTTTGGTGTAAGAAGAAGAGATATCCCAAATGTGAAAGAGGATATTTTAAATGCAAAAGAGGTTACAGGGATAGACATATTATTGGGTGTTGAAGCAAATTTAATTTCTAAAGAAGGTTTAATTGATGTTAACGAACAAGACTTTGAGTTTTTAGATATTTTGCTTATGGGGCACCATACTATTGTAAAAATGAACTCTTTTAAAGATTTTTACGACCTTACCTGGAGTAATTTTTTTGGTTCTCCTTATTATCCAAGTAAAGAAAGATTAAATCGTAATACGACAGCTTTTCTGAAAGCATTAGATAAGTATCCAATTGATATAATTACTCATTTAAATTATGGTTGCCCAACAGATACTTTGGCTGTTGCAAAAATGGCAAAAGAAAAAGGTACGTTAATTGAACTAAATGGTAAAAGAATAAATTTTACTGATAAAGAGTTAGAAATTATGGCTAGTGAAGGTGTTAAATTTATTGTAAATTCAGATGCTCATTCTCCAGACAAGGTAGGAGAATGTAACAATGCATTTAATACTATTTTTCGTTTAGGGCTTCCTTTATCGCAGGTTGTTAATATTGATAAATTACCAAAATTTATTTCAAAGAGAGGTTAATTTGAGTTTTGCAAAAAATAGTAAAATTGAAATTATTGAAAATGAAATTGAGGACGCAGATTGTGCTCAAGCTTTTTTGAGCGGACTTTTACATGCTTGTGGCAGTATAAATAAAAATAAAGATGGAATAAGGGTAGATATAGTAACAGATTTTAAAGAAGTGTTTCCTTTTTTAAATAAAATTGTATTAAAATTATATGGAGAAAACCTTTCATTAGAGATTTCTGATGATTATATCATAAACAAAACAACATATTATAGAATTAAATTTCCTGTTAGTATTTCTATTCAAATTTTAAAAGACTGTGGACTTATTTCTCAAGTAGGAAATTTTGATTTTATTGAGGGGGTCGATGAAAATATTATACCTGATGATGAAACAAAAAAGCACTTTATTAAAGGTTCTTATGTGGGTTGTGCTACTTCAAGCATAAAATTAAGTGAACTTGGCTCTCAAAAACCTACAACAGGTTATCATTTAGAATTTTCATCCCATCAAAAAGAATTTTTAAAGTCAATATCAAACATTTTAGTTTATTTTAATATTCCTAGTAGGATTGTGATAAGAAAAAAAATTTATGTTTTATATTTAAAAGATAGCGAGTCTATTAAGGATTTATTAGCTTTAATAGGTGCTAATCAAAGTGTTTTAGAATTATCTGATGAAATGGCAAAAAGAGATTTAAGAAACACTGTTAATAGACAGGTTAACTGTATTAATGCAAATATAAATAAAACTGTTGAAGCAAGTTTAAAACAAATTCATGCAATTAATTATATTAATAAAAAAATAGGGTTAGAAAGTCTTCCGGAGGATTTACAAGAAGTAGCAGTTCTTCGTCTTGCTAATCCACAAGAGAGCATGGATGAACTTTTAAAATTATCTACTATAAAATTGACAAAAAGTGGATTAAATCATAGATTTAGAAGAATTTTAAAAATTGCTGATTTTCTTCGAGATAGGTAAAAAGGAGTCTAAAATGAAAGATTTTGTGCATCTTCATGTTCATACAGAGTTCAGTCTTTTAGATGGACTTGCTAGAATCAATAAATTAGTTGATATTGTAAAAGAGAGAGGATGGAAATCAATTGCAATTACTGACCATGGAAATATGTATGGGGCAATAAAATTTTTTGAAGCTTGTGTAACAAATGGTATTAAGCCAATTATTGGGGAAGAATTTTATATTTGTCATGATATGAAATCTCGTTCAAATAGAGAAGATACGGGACATCTTATATTGTTGGCAAAAAATAATACAGGTTATCAAAATTTATTAAAATTGTCATCTTATGCTTTCTTAGATGGAATGTATTATAAACCAAGAATAGACTATAAACTTTTAGAGAAATATAGTGAAGGAATCATATGTTTATCAGCATGTTTAGCAGGGCATATACCTCAATTTATTTTAAAAAGGCAATTTGATGAAGCTGATAAACTTGCTTTATGGTTTAAAAATGTGTTTAAAGATGATTTTTATTTAGAAATTCAAAATCATAACATTCCGGAAGAGAAGGAAGTTTTACTTGGCATTACCGAAATGAGTGAGAGATTAAACATTCCTATGGTAGCAACAAATGATGTTCATTATCTAAATAAAGAAGATCATGAATTACAAGACGTTTTAATGTGTGTGCAAATGGGTAAGACTTATGATGATCCTGATAGAATGAAATTTCAAACTCAAGAATTTTATTTAAAAACTTACGAAGAGATGGAAGAAGTTTTACCTGGTTATCAGGATGCTTTGGAAAGAACCTTGGAAATTGCAGAAAAATGTAATGTTTTTATAAAAACAAAATCTTTGCGTGAAGCAGCAGAAGGTGGAAATCCTAATATCCCAGAAGAAGATAAATTAGGAGCAACAGATAACTTTATTCCTAAATACATTCCTGATACTGGAGAAACACCATATGAGTTTTTATCAAGAATGGCATGGGAAGGGTTGAGAAAAAAATATAAAACAGTCCCTAAAGAGTATGAAGAACGTTTAGAAATGGAATTAACTACAATTAACAAATTGGGTTATGTGGAATACTTTTTAATAGTTTGGGACTATATAAATTTTGCAAGAGAAAATGATATTCCTGTTGGTCCAGGCAGAGGCTCTGGAGCAGGCAGTTTAGTTGCGTATACAACTGGAATTACCCAAGTTGATCCAATGAAATATGAACTTTTCTTTGATAGATTTATTAACCCTGAACGTGTTTCAATGCCAGACTTCGATGTTGATTTTTGTATGGATAGGCGAGGAGAAGTTATAGATTATGCTAAACGCCGATATGGTGCTGATCATGTTTCAAATATTGTTACCTTTGGTAATATGCAAGCTAAAAATGCCATTAAAGATGTCGCGAGAGTGTTAAGATTTCCTTATTCAGAAGTTGATAAGGTTACAAAAGAAATACCGGGGAAACCATTAAAAAAACCACCAGTTTTGAAATGTTATTTTGGTAAATCAGATAAAGAAGAAGATAAACAATTTGTAATACCAGAACTATGCAGAATGTATGAAGAAGATGACCAAATAAAAAAAATTGTAGATATGGCAATAAAACTAGAAGGTGTTCCTCGTAATGTTTCAATGCATGCTGCAGGTGTTTTAATTGCCCCTGATCCTGTTTTTGATCATATACCAATGGCAAAAAGCGGTAATGATGAAATAACTCAATTTGATATGACAGAATTGGAACATTTAGGTTTATTAAAAATGGACTTTTTAGGTCTTAGAACTTTAACTGATATTCATAAAGCTATAAAATATATAGAAGAAGATCATGGTGTAAAGATAGATTTTACAAATATGGAATATAATGATCCTGCTGTTTTTGAATTAATTAGTTCAGGTAATACAGAAGCTGTTTTTCAATTAGAAAGTGGTGGAATGAAAAAGTTTATGAAAGAGTTACAACCTACTTCATTGGAGGATATAATTGCCGGAATATCATTATATAGGCCAGGACCAATGGATTTTATTCCTAAATTCATAAAAGGGAAGAAAAATCCTGAAAAAATAGAATACGATGATCCATGTTTAGTTCCAATTTTAAGCAATACATATGGATGTATAGTTTATCAAGAGCAGGTTATGAAAATTTTTCAGGTTATGGCTGGTTTTAGTTTGGGTGGAGCTGATAATGTTAGAAGAATTATGAGTAAGAAAAAGCCGGAAAAACTTCCTCCAGAAAAGAAAAAATTTATTTATGGTTGGACAGATCCAGATGGCAAGTTAAAACCAATTCCTGGTGCATTAGCATTAGGACATGATGAAAAAATCGCAGAAAAAGTCTTTGAACAAATGGCAAAATTTGCAGGATATGCGTTTAATAAATCTCATGCGGCTGCTTATGCATATGTTGCTTATCAGACTGGCTATTTAAAAGCACATTATGAAGTTGAATATCTTACAGCTGTTTTAAACAATAGGATAAGTGATGCTAGTGCTGTAAAAAAATATACTAATTATGCAAGAAAGGAAGGATTTGAAATTCTACCTCCAGATATTAATAAATCTGTTACAGAATTTAAGGTTGAAAATGGTAGTATTCGTTTTGGGTTAGGTGCATTAAAGAACGTTGGAACAGGACTTATTGATATAATAGTTGAAGAAAGAAATAAAAATGGAGAATTTAAAAGCCTTGATGATTTATTGAGAAGAGTGACTTCAAATTCTCTTAATAAAAAATCAATAGAAAGTTTAATTTTAAGTGGTGCACTGTCTTGTTTTGGAAAGTATAGATCACAATTAATGGATGTTTTTCCTTCTTATATGGATATGATAAATGCTGATAGGAAATCTAGAGAAACGGGACAATTTTCAATTTTTGATACATTTGAGGAAGTTGCTCAAACGATAAATACAATAGAATATCCAAATATAAAGGAATATAATAAAGAATCTTTATTAAAATTTGAAAAAGAATATGTAGGTATTTATTTATCTGGACATCCTTTAGATGAATATCTAGATAAGTATGATTCATTTAATTTTACAGCTGATATGCTTTCAGGATTTGGAGATGATGATGGCATTGTCGGAGAAGATGATGGTATAAGTTCAGATTATTCTTATCAGCAAGAAGAAGAAATGATACAAGAAGATTCAAACGAAAGTATAAAAGATGGTATGCAAGTAACTTGCGGTGGAATAATTACAAATGTTAAAAAAATTATGAAATCGGGGACAATGGCAATAGTAACAATTGAAGATATTTATGGTACTTTTGATGCTATGGTTTTTAGTAAACTTTATTCTAAATATAAGGAAATCATTGTAGAAGATAAAATGGTAACAATAAGAGGTAGAGTTTCTATTAGAGATGGAAAATCTCCAATCATAGTAGCTGAAGTAATATTACCTTGGGAGAAAAAAGAAGAAAAAGAGAAAATAATAGAGAAAAAGGTATATTTAAGATTTGATACTAAAAATACGGATATTTATAATAAAGTAAAGCAAATTGCTTCATCATATCCAGGTGAAGCACAAATTGTGATAAAATGTACTTCAACTAAACAAATTTTTTCTTTTAACACAAAAGTAGATCCTAATAATTATTTAATAAATGAATTTATTGGATTACTTGGAGAGGACAATATAGTGGTTAAATAAACTATTTAAAGGAGTTTGTATGAAAATACTGGTTCTTACTAGTGGTGGTGATGCGCCCGGAATGAATATGGTCCTATATTTATTATATAAAAGGTTTCATCAAAGTCTTTATGCTTGTATTGGAGGTTTTAAAGGCTTAATTAATAACGACATAGTAAAAATTAAAGATATTGATTTAAAAAATTGTTTTAATGAAGCTGGAAGTAAAATAAAATGTTCTAGAAGCGTAGAATTCAAAGAAAAAACTGGTTTTAATAGAGGACTGAAAAATGCACAAGATTATGATTGTGTAATAATATTAGGAGGAAATGGTTCATATAAGGGAGCTTTAGATTTAGCACAAAATGGTGTAAAGACTATTTTTATACCTTCAACAATTGATAATGATGTAGATATAAGTGATTATAGTCAAGGATATGACACAGCTGTGTGTGCGTGTTGTGAGTATATAGATATGGTGATGCCAACAATGCAATCATTCAACAGATGCTGTGTTTTTGAAACAATGGGAAGGAAATGTTCACGAATTGCACAAGAAGTTTTTTCAAGAAAAAGGTGTGATTATTTAATTAAATCTGAAGAAGATATAGATTATTTAAAAATTTCAAATATAGTAAATAAAAATTACAATAATAACAATGCATCATCAATAATTTTAAGAGAAAACATTATTGATTTACAAAATTTTATTAAAAATTTATCTGAATATTGTAAAAATGTTGAAATCAAGAGTGCTATAATAGGTTACATTCAAAGAGGTAAAAAACCAACAAATATTGAGTTAAATATAGCTAAAAAATTTTCAAAATTAGCAATAAAAGCTGTTAAGAATAACTACAAATGTAGTGCTGTTGTCTATAAAAATGGAAAATTTGAATTGTTGTTAACAAATTTTGAAAAGTAATTATTTGATACTAGATGACTATAAGAAAAGATGAAAAAGTTTTACAAAGTTTTTAAAATTTCTTGACTTTGCATATATGCTATGCTATACTCTTATAGTCAGTATGTGCAGGTGTAGTTCAGTGGTAGAACACTAGCCTTCCAAGCTGGTTGCGAGGGTCCGATTCCCTTCACCTGCTCCAAACGTGCTTCCATAGCTCAGCTGGATAGAGCAATGCCCTTCTAAGGCAGAGGTCGAAGGTTCGAATCCTTCTGGGAGCACCAGAAGATAACTATGGTGGTCTTAGTTCAGTTGGCAGAACGCCAGATTGTGGCTCTGGAGGTCAAGGGTTCGACCCCCTTAGATCACCCCATAAAAAATACTTCATTAATAGTGGGGTGTCGCCAAGTGGTAAGGCATTGGATTCTGATTCCAACATTGCGTAGGTTCGAATCCTACCACCCCAGCCATTATTAAAAAAGGGGAAAAGACATCAATGGGGTGTCGCCAAGCGGTAAGGCACAAGATTTTGATTCTTGCATGCGTAGGTTCAAATCCTGCCACCCCAGCCAAACAAAAACTTAATATATAATATTCTCTCCCTAAAATTGATAGATTAAGTTTTTGTTTAATAATTTTGGTCTACTAGCTCAGTCGGTAGAGCACTTGACTTTTAATCAAGGGGTCCCGGGTTCGAATCCCGGGTAGGCCACCAAAAACACTTTCAAAAAAGTGTTTTTTTTATAAAAATGTTAAAAAATATAAAAAAACAGGTAAAAATAATAATTTTACCTATTTTTTTTGTATTTTATTTAAAATAATGGTTCTTCCATTGTGGTTGGAATTTGAATATTTAATAATTTTAATATGGTTGGAGCAATGTTAGCGATTGATTTATTTTTTTTGATTTTAATATTTTTATATTTTTCACTAACAAAATAAATTGGAACAGGATTTGAAGTATGTGATGTAACTTTATTTCCTTTATCATCAATCATATATTCTGCATTTCCGTGATCTGCGGTTATAATACAATCTCCACCTGCCATAATTGTCGCAAGTGCAAGAGCATAAGCTTGTTTTTCGACACAACTAATTGCTTCTTTAGTTGCATCAAAATTCCCAGTATGACCTATCATATCTGGATTGGAATAATTGACTAAAATGAAATCATATTTATTTGATGCAATTGCATCAAGAGTTTCTTCAGTAATTTCAATCGCCTTCATTTTAGGGTAATAAGAAAAATCCTGAGTGTCTATGCTTTCAATTAACTTTCTATCTTCACCTTCATATTGTTTTTCAATTCCACCATTAAAAAAGAATGTTACATGTGCATATTTTGTTGTTTCAGCTATGTGAAATTGTTTTAAACCATTTTGTGATAAAATTGCAGCTAAATTATCCTTTATTTGTTCTGGTGGATATATAACGTTTAAGTTATGAAATTCAGAAGAGTATTCTTCCATTGGAGAAAATAACAAATTTTTAAATTTATGAATTTTGAATTCATTAAATGAAGGGTTGGTAAATGCAGATGTTAATTCCCTTGCTCTATCAGATCTATAATTAAAAAAGATTACACTATCATTATCTTTTATAGTAAGATCTTTATTAAATAAAGTTGGTTCAAAAAATTCATCATAAACACCTTTATTATAACTATCTTCTATTTCTTCTAAAGGTGAGTTTTTTGTCAAATTATTTCCAAAAACTAAAACATTATATGCTTTAGCTAAGCGATCAAATCTTTTTTCTCGATCCATAGCATAAATTCTTCCAGAAATGGAACCTATTTTGAAAGTTGTATTTTTAATGAATTCTTCTAATTGAGTAATATATTTTTTACCACTATTATATAAAGTGTCTCTTCCATCTAAAAAGGGATGTATTATTACTTTTTTTAAATTGTTTTGTTTTGCTATTTCTAAAATAGCATAGAGGTGATTTATGTGAGAGTGGACACCACCATCAGAAAGAAGTCCCATAACATGTAAGGTTGAGTTGTTTTCCTTTGCATGATTTATTGCTTTTAGTAAATTTTTATTTTTGAAAAAATTTTTATTTTTTATTTCTTCATCAATTTTCATGAGATCTTGAAGTATAACTCGACCAGAACCTAAAGTTAGATGACCAACTTCACTGTTTCCCATTTGTCCTTCGGGTAGACCTACAGAAGTTCCACTAGCTTTTAAAGTTCCATAAAAATATCTTGATTTCAATTTGTCTAAATTAGGTGTTTTTGCCGACAAAATTGCATTTCCAAATTTTTCTTTTCTTAATCCAAAGCCATCTAAAATTACCAAAGTTACCATTATTTTCTCCTTTTTAAAATAAAATAGAAAGTAAAAAAATTTTCTAAAAATCATAAAAAAACAAATAAAAAACGTAAAAAAAGTTAAATTTTTGTCATTTTTTTGTAAATTATTAGATTTTATCAAATAAATTATACCTTTCTTTATGAATGATTGCATTAAATATTTTTTCTTTGCAGTTAGGGTATATTTGATTTAAATTTGTAAGAATATTCTTTGCTTTTTGTCTTTCAGTTTTTTTATCAACAGGACAAGTATTTTTTAAAATAGGAAGATTTTTACTTATTCTTTCTATTTCTTTTTCATCACAATAAATTAATGGACGTATTAAAAATAGTTCGGTATTTGACAAGTAAGATTTTGGTTTGAATGTTGATAATCTTCCTTCAAAGAATAGGGACATTATAAAAGTCTCTATTAAATCATCTTTATGATGTCCTAAGGCAACCTTATTGCATCCTAGTTTTTTCGCAGTATTGTTTAAAATACCTCGACGTAAATTAGCACATAGCGAGCAAGGATTTTTTTCTTTTCTAATATCAAAAACTATTTCAAAAACATTTGATGGAATTATTGTTAGAGGTACATCAATTTTTTCACAAAAATCTTTAATTTCGTTATAATTGTTTTTTCCATTACTTAAATCAACAGTTATTGCTTGTAAAGAAAAATTTTTTTTGCAAAATCTTTGATAATTTTTCAAAGCTAAAAGCAAAACCAAACTATCTTTTCCTCCAGATATTCCCACTGCAATATTATCATTATTTTCAATTAAAGAATATTCTTCACAAGCTTTTTGTAAAATGCTTAGTATTTTTTGCATAAATAATTCCTTTACAACGAAGATTATAGCAAATAATAAAAAATACTCAAAATGTTTATTAGCAAGTTTTAGTTGTATAAGATTTTTCGTGAAAATTATAAACTTAAAATGCTATATTTATATAATATATTTATTTTATTTCATTTGACATTTTTTGATATAAAAATGTATAATCTTATTAGACAAGATGTTGTTGCGAAAAAGCTTATATAAAACTTTTTAAAATCGACTGTTTATTATTGATATTTGTAATTAAATATTTTGTATTTTACTTGCAAAGCATACTTAAAGGTTTTGAAGTTTTTTCTCATATCTTTTTTAAAGAATAAGGTCAACATTTGTCATGATTTAAATTTAAAATTTCTATAGGATATGTTTAATTTATCTTAAAATTACAGATATTAAACAAGGAGGTAATATGAAAAAGTTTTTCGTCGGACTTTTAAGTATTTTTCTATTTTTAGGAGTTGCTATTTTAACCGCTTGCGGAGCAGAAAAACCAGTATTGACGTTATCACAAGATAGTGTTGAAATTGAACTTTATTCAGGTGATACAGATGGGGGTTATCAAACTATAACCGCCGATGTTTCTGGTGTGTCTGATAAATCTATTTCTGTCAGTGGAAATGGCTATGAACAGATAATTAAATTAGTAACTCAATCAACAACAGAAGGGAAAACACTTATTACTATCTACGGACTGCAAGAAGGATATGCTGAATTTGTTGTAATGACAAATCAAGGAAATGCTTTTAAAGTTGTAACCGTTGAAGTTTATAGTGAAGTAAGTGCAATGCAACAAAAAGTAGAAGAAACGACGAAAAAAAATAATTATGCAATCAGGGGGCAAAGTGTTACATTAATTGAAAACAATTTACTTACTTTTGAACCTTCTCAAAATAGTCGACGAACTATTACTTGGGAACTTGCAACAGGAACAACTAATGCTTCCATTAATGGAAACATTTTGACAATTCTTGATGAATTTGATCAAGAGTCAATTACATTGCAGGCAACTACTGAAAAAGGTGTTACAACAATTGTAACCTTACCTGTTTTGGATAAGATTGAAAATGATATTTCTTTTGAATGGTCTTATAGTCAAAATTCTGATTTTGAACTTATTAGTGAAGATAAACAATATTTAATTACACCTAATTTACCAGAAGATGATTATTACGAAGGTTATATTAGTCTTAATTATGAGGGGGATTTAGATATAACACCTGTTATAACAACTAAACTTGGAGTTGAAACTAATGGGATTATAGTTGTTCGCCAACCTAATTATGAAGGAAAACCTCTATTTTTAGTTTATGCAAACAAGAATGTAACAGCAAACAATGAAGAATATATTATTTCATTCAAAATAGGTTATAGTGAGTATAATTATAGTATTGAAACGCTTTCAATTTGTCCTATTCATGTTATTGTTAGAGAAAAAGTTAATGATATAAGAATTTCTACTGACAGTGCAATGGATGTTGAAGGAAGTGAACAAATAGTTTATACTGATTATGCATCATCATCTGAAAAAGGTAAAGAATTTGTAGTAAATATTTTACCTACTACAGTTAAAGATGCAACTAATAAATATTCAATTTCTATTAGCAGACGTAGTGCGGGAGAGTCTATTGCAGATGGTTCACCTGTTGAAATATGGTATCGAGATACTTTAAATGGAAATATTTGGGTGCAAATTCCATTAATGGAAGATGAGAGTGGTAATTATGTTACAGACAAAAATAATCTTCCTTCAGTTAAGAAAATTTATATCAAAGCTTCAGAGACTTTAAAACTTCAGTCTGTCGATGGAATTACTTTAACTTTCACAAGTGCTGATAATAGTTTAGTTTCAACATATTTTGATTTAAAGTTGATTAGAAGCGTTTCAGAGGATGATTTTGTTTTTGAAAATGCTGATTTTAGAGTTGATAGCAGTAAGGTTGGGGTAATTCAGAAAAAAACATTTACATTGCAAGGACAAACTAGCATAGAAGGACTTTCAGTTATTAACAATAGTAGTAATGTAACAATTTCCCAACCAAAAAAAGTTAATGATGATGATAATTCTGTAACTTTTGAGATAACCTTGACTTTAAACAACACAAGTCAAGGTATCACATCTTTAGATTCTTACCAAATTGCACATGCCAACGGTTTGTTAAGTGAAAATTTTTCTATAGATATTTTCCTTCCATTAAAATCTGCAAGCGTAGTTTATAATACAAGTAATGAATCTAACTCTGTTTCTGACATTGGTTATTCTAATAAATTATATTCCATTTACGGTGAAGTTTTAGATGAAAATGCTGCTGAAAGTGTTTCAAAACTTATGCTTAAAAATGGTTCAACAACACCTATTTTATATTCTTATAACACCTCAAATGGTCAAAGTGCTGTAGCCAAACTTTCGATATCATATTATGATTTTGTTGAAACTGAAACAAATGACATAACAAGGTTTAAAAATCTTATCAATACTTCAGCTGGAATTTCGGAGATTATCAATAAATCAAAAGAAAATGTGAACCAAATCAGTTCAATTGCTAATTTTACATATAATAATTCTAATTTAGTAACAAAAAGTGTTGGTTTTACTTATGCTGTATTAACTTTCAGTGGAAAGGGAGTTGAAAAAATTGATGAAGATGGCAACACGAGTTTAGTAAGGATTATATTCATTGAAAGTTATATTTCGCCTGAAGGATTAGTGGTAACTCCTCAAGCTAATAAACAAGTTACTCTTTATGCAAATGATACTGTTGGTGATCGTGATAAAAATGATACAACTAAGCGAATTACAATTCAATTTCCAAATAGTAATATTACATACTATGATATTTTAAATTTTGATTTTGTTTCTACGACTGTTGATTCGAATAATAATGCTGTGATGGGAGACCAATCTAGAACAGAAAAAACTGTTACTTGGACTAAGGGTAGATATGCAGTTACCGAAATTGTTACTCAAAGCAATTATATAAGTTTTAATATTGAAGCACTTACCACTATGAGTGATTATGCCTTTTATGATACTTTAATGGTACATTATATTCTTAAAACTGATGGACAAGATGGGGAAAAATTAATTACAGATATTTATACACCTATAAAAATTACGATTAAAAATGCACAAAGAGTTGAACAAATTGTTTGGTCTAATAGTGATAAAGATGGGATATATTTTGAGGTGGGAAGCAACCAACCTTATTATATGTTGCTACAGGTTTCTCCTACAAATTCAAAAAACAACAATGTAACATATGTTGTTACAGATGAAAATGGTGAATATACAACTGATTTTGTTAGCGTTTCTAATAATATTTCAATGAGTGCTTTAGCTGTTAATTTGCCTTCAATGATTAATGAAGGAATGAATGGATTTGTTTATGTTTTACCAGAAGATGCCGTTTATAATAATCAAATTAAGTATTACTATATTGATGAAAATACTTTGCAAGAGAAAGAAGGTTACTTACCTTTAACATCGATTGGTAATATTAAAGATACTCAAACCAAGGAAAGTTGGTATGACTTTTTAGTCAATCATGCATATTTTAAATCTATAACAACTGCTGACAATATGAAAACTGTTGATTTTTCTAATATTTTAATTCGCGCAGAGGTTATTGTTGCAGATGGTAGAAGTTTTGAACATTCCTATAGAGTATATGATGCGAATGGTTTTGTTTCTATGAAACAGGATAGATATTATACAGTCATGAATAGTATAGATTTAACTGATATAAATAGGAATAATGAGGAATTTTCATCATCTTTTAACGGTGGATTACAAGGATATAGCAGTGAGGTTACTATTAAATTCGCTGGTAAAAATTTATCTAATTCTTTAGGAGAAAATGCTACTATTAGAAATCTATCGTTTAATGGTCATGTAAGCGGTAATGGGTTTATAGTTGATTTTAATTATGGAACTATTTCTAATGTTACCGTTGATGTTTATGAGAGATATTCTAGTGTTCTTACGGCAACAACAGGAGAGTATGTAGGAGGAATTGTTGGACAAAACTTCTCCTTAATTGAATTCTCTAAAGTTTTAGGACTTACAATAGATGCAAGTTTTAGTGATAGTATTGTTGGTGGTATTTCTGGATTAAATAGTGGCGATATTACAAATTGTCAAGTAGAGTTCTATAATTTAGAAGATTATGCTTCTTCTGATGATGATATTAAATATTCAGTTAACACATTTAAAGGAAGTATAATAGGTGGAATAGTTGGTGAAGTTGCAAATTCATCAAATATCACAAAATCATTTGCTTATAACTATAACCTAACAGATTCTAGTTCGAATGTATTTATAAGATTTGGTTCTACGACATATGTAGGAGCTTTTGCTGGAATTATTGCTGCTGATGTTAAACAAGCTATAATTGATTACAGTTTTTCTGTAATAGGAATCAATCAACCTTATAATCTTTCTCAAGGAGCTACAAATTCAATAACTTTTACCAATTATTATTATAGTTATTACCAAGATGGTGAATATATTAGCAAAAAATCTACAGATTATCAGTCAAATCCTAATTTTGTTAAGGCGGGTGATGAGAATTTCTTGGAGTATGTTAATAATGGAGATGCTCACTTAAAAGAATTATATCAAGACGAAGAAGTGAATGATGTAAAATCTTATTCTATAAAAACAACTGATATTACAAAAACAAATGGCTTTTATAAATCAATTGCTGTTAATAGTAATAATGGTATTCTCTTTAATTACAAATTAAAAAGTAATCCAACAGATTTAACTTCTACTCAAGAGAATGATTTGAATGAATTAAATACAATTACTCTTTCTGAACTAATTGGAAATAATAGTTCTAATAAAAATATTATAATTTCTTCTTCGGATTCAAGTATTGTTAAGGTTGTTGGAACAACTATTAATATTAAGAAAACTGGAAATGTAGTTTTAACTTTATCTTCTAAACAAAATGTAGAAAATTTTAAAACTATTAATGTCAAGGTAGTTTATGCTATATCAAATATGGTTATTTCATGGACTGATATAACTGGTTCAAATAATATTGTTGAAGATGAATCATTATCTTATCTACAAAAGACAAAAAGCAGAGATTATGTTATAAATTTTGAAAAAACTAAAGTAATATTGGGAAATACAGCGGAAAGTTTTGATCTTGTAAGCAATGATTCTTTATATATCAAAATGGAAACAACTTCGAGTGAAGAAAGCGCGGTGGCGGTAGAAAAAATCAGTAATAATGTATTTAAAGTTTTTGCAGACAATGATTCTACTAATACTACAGTAACAGTAAAATCAATTTTATTTGAAAATGATTTGGATTCAACAGATGTTGTTTATCAAGATGCGTTGAATAATGTATTTGAAAGGAAGTTTTATATTAATCCTACCGATGGAGTTATAACTTTTGATATTTCTGATCAACAAGTTTCTATTACTCCTTCAACTAATGCTACTATCAAGGTTCAAATTGAAACAACAGCGGTTGATGATGAAATTATACCTCTAATTTCTTATGATGGAAATGCACTTAGTTTAAAAAAAGATGAAAATATGTTATATCATTATTCTTTGACACAAGATAATCAAACACCAATTTTAGATGCAGTTGTTTCATTAATAGATGATAAAATAAAATCTAACGGAGTTTATATTTATATCTTTGAGGTTAATTTATCTGTAAACATGGAATATAAAAGCAAAGTTTCAGATGATATGATTTTTGAAGTGTCATTTAAATCAAAAAGTGGTAATGATAGTAAAGATTTAAATTCTTCTGGTACTTTTGAACTTTTGGTTACTAAACAAAACTTTAATAGTATTGATGTAAATAATACTAAAATTACAAATTCAATCTATACGTCAGTTGGCAATAATTCTTTTGCAACAGTTCATATAGTTGGTGACAAAACAAGCGTTTTAGCTCCTGGAAATAGTTCTATTTTATCAATTAATGTCAATCCATATTATGCATATTATGATTATGTAGAACTTTCATATAGCGGTTCAACGGTATCTTATGCTGTTGATATGGAATTAGTAAAACCTTATGCTTCAGGTAACATTGTTGGGTTTATAAGAGCAACAAATTCAAATATTCAAGAGGTTGGAACAACTTTAAGGTATACTCCTTCAAATAGTGAAAAGTCTGAAGTCGAAGATACGGGTGTAATTTACTTTAAAATTTGGATTAATCCAACAGTAAATAGTGATAGTATTATTAAATTTACTGCAAAATTCTGTAAAGGTGATGGATCTGTTATTTCTTACGTAAATTATTTTCTATCAGTTAGTTATTTAAAAGAACCTTCTATAACGGTTGATGGTAATAATACTGCTTATGTTGCAAAAGGATCAACTGCTAAAGTTGATATTACAGTTTTAATGGATCAAAGCGTTGAATCTCCTATAATTATTGGAGAAGAAGTTAAAGGAATAAATATTTCAGATTTTGTTGAAACATCTAGAGATGAAGAAAAAGGAACAAAGACTTTTTCTGCTACATTAACTGTTACAGTTTTGGCTTCTGTTGATGAATCTCAAAACAATACATTCTATATCCAGGCAAAAGTTAGTAGAGATTTAAATGGTGTCACAGAAACAAAATCTACAAGAGCAACAGTTATATTAGTAGATTTTAAAATTGATCCTGAAAAAATTGAAATATCTAATTCTGATAATGGTACTTTAGATGTTTGGGTAGGTGTTCCAAAAGCTTTTGATGTTAATTATAATCTAGTTCCTCAAAATTATAATTATGATGAAGGAGATGATGAAAGTGTAACAGTTGTCGAAGATTTACTACAGTCTAGACAAAGTTTTACGACAAAACAATATTATCCTTCTGAAGATAAAGCGAGCACATCTAAATATTTAATAAATTATATTTATGATACTAATAAAAATCCTGTGGTGCAAACATTAAAGGACAGACTATTCTATGTAGTTGGAGAAAATACATTTGTAAATATCAACGATAGTTCAGTTGATAGTCCTATTTCATTTAGTTTTGATAGTGAAAGCAATAATATGGTTGTAACAGGAAAGAGATTAAATAATTCTATTAATTTAGTTTTAAGGACTTATATCTCTGCTGGTGGATTAACAGCTGTATATGATACATATTTTACTATCACTGTAAAAGCTTATTCGGATCCTGATTTGCCTTTAACTATTTCTAGTACTAGTGATTTTAACGATCTTAATCCTGCATTATATGATAAAGTTTCTCAAAATGATTATATTTTAACAAATGATATTGTTCTTACTGGATTTACACCTTTTGATACTTCTATGATTAGAAGTTTTGATGGTAACGGATACACAATCTATATTAAATCATTCAATGTTGAACCAGATGAACAAACAACTTTAAATTTAGCATTATTTAATAATGTTGTTAGTGGTACTACTTTAAAAAATGTTAGAGTTAATTTATATAACGGAGGACAATTAACAATTGATGTTTCTAAGTATAAAACTATCAATATTGCAGGTCTAGCTTTAAATAATGAGGGAATTATTACTAATTGTGAAATTGTTTCATTCTATTCAGAAGATTATGTTATGAACGATGTTTTATCTATTCCAGCATGTGAAAAACATAATTATAGTGAAGGAATCAATATAAAATTTGTAAGAGGTAAAAATACCTCAGAAGAAGTTTATATTACTCAAAATTCAGATTGGTCATCTAGTGTTGCTGGTTTTGTCTTAACCAATAAAGGTAGTATTACAAATTCTCGAGTAGGTGGTGACTCTATAATAATAATAGGTAGCGAAAAAACTATAAACAATCTACCAACGGGTTATACATCTGCCCAATATCAAGATTTGGGGACATTTAATATAGTAGGTCAAGGTAATATAGCCGGATTTGTTTTAAATAATAATGGATCTATTGCATCTTCATTTGTTAAAAAAGTGGATATATCAAATAAATCTCAAAATACTACCTTCTATACAGCTGGATTTGTTGGGGTAAATTCTCAATCTATAATCACTAGTTATATCGAAGGAGTTAAATCTTCAGAAAGTGAATTAGGAACGGAATATTCAGCTTACGCATACGAGGGTTCATCATTAAAATCTGATCTTGGATATATTGCAGGTTTTGTATATAATAATAATGGTTTTATTAAAGATGCTTATTCTAATATTCTAATTGCAAATTCTTATGATACTAACAAAGTTTATCTTGCATCTGGATTTGTTTATATTAATTCTGGAGAAATTGAAAATGCTTATTCAGCATCACAAATTGCAAATTCTAAATTTACTCAAATGAATTTCTCTGGAGTCGATGAAGAGGGTAATTTACGATCTGAAGAAGGAGTTTACACAAATTGTTACTTCTTTAACAAAGCTTATGAATCTGCAACGGATACAAACGATACAACTACAGAATCTAGATTTGGTACTGGTGCAATACTTGTTACTAATCCATCAGACACTTCAGCATTTTATGGTTTTGCTTTTGCAGATGGAGAAAATGATGGTGTATGGAGAACAAAATTAATTTCTGCAGCTACATATGTTTCAGAAGCAGTTTATGAAATTCAATTAATTGAAACAAATACAATATCACATTCTCATAGATATATATATCATATAGATGATTCCAATTACGATGGAATTGTCGCAGAAGATGAAAATGGTAAGTATATTTTACCTTATTCAATTCTACAATTTGATGATGGTTTAGAAATAGATACCTATTTAGGTTCAAGTTCAAATCCTATTTTGATTGCTGATTTTCAAGATTTTATAGAGATTTCTGGAAAATCAAGTTCAAGTTACATTCAAAATTATTATAATGATGAAATGATTTGGGGAAATTATCGTTTAGTTAACGATATTGATTTATCTCAATTAATTTCAAGTGATGAATCGGTTGTTCTTCCTTCTACACAAAAGTGTTTTGCAGGAAAATTATATGGAAATGGTTTTGACATTTCTGGTATATCTATTGCTTCTGAAAGTGAAGGTGTAACATTTGGTTTATTTGCATCTATGGAGGGACGAAATGGTTCCATACCATTAGTTACGAATTTAAACATAAGTATTGATCAAATTATTGCTAATGGTGTTGTTATGGTAGGTGGTCTAGCAGGTTATATAAAGGATTCAATCATAATAAATGTTGATTTTAATTTTAGTGATAATGCAAGTATTGAAGGTTTAAATTTCGTAGGTGCTTTGTCAGGATTTGCATTTGGAAATAACATAGTTAAAAATATTTCTGTAGTAAATCCAACACTGTTAGCAAATAGGTATATAGTTGGAAACTTGAATGATTATTTGAATTTGTCAGGTTTAAAAAGTTTAAGAGAACAAGCAAAAAATACTTTGAATTATAGCACAAAAATTAGCGATAATTTTGTTTCAATGGTTAAAAACTATTCTTTTGCCGGTTCGGTTATAGGTTTTGTTGATAATTACAATTCAGATAGCACTGAGTTTAATATTAATCAATCAGATAATTTTTCTATAAATAATATTAGAGTTTCAGGAATTGTAAATATTAAGGGACAAGTTGTCGGAGGATTATTTGGGTTAACTGGATATCAAACTAATATTAGGGATATCGGTATAACTATTGAAGGTTCTAAATCAGCAGATAAATCTTCAAACATTGTTTCTACAAAGTATTTTGCAGGTGGAGTTATAGGACAATCTTTTGGTTCTGTAAGTAGAGCTTTTGCAGTTCATAATACTACGATTCAAAATCAAATAGAAAATAATCTATCAAATTTTTATAATGGTAATACTTCTGTTGAACGAGGTGTTTTAGATTTATTTGTTCTATCAGATGAAAACTACAACCAAAAAGCTATTGGTGGTTTAATCGGTTATGTTGGTAGTGGTAAACTTGAAATTTCCTATTCAAAATTAAATGTAATATCTTTAAATGCTGAATATGCTGGTGGTTTAATTGGTTTTATGGATTTAAGTCAAGCTAGTGCTTACCAAACAAATGCTGAATATCAATATGCTCCTGCATACACTAAGTATTTAATCAACGAGGCTTATGCATCAGGTGATGTACGTGCTTCCGTAAAAGCTGGAGGATTAATTGGTGCAATAAGGGGAGAAGCAAGCAGAGTTGCTTTATTATCAGTTAATGCTTTAAATTACTTTACCGCTTATGATTATGACACAGGTATTTACGAAGATATAAAACAAGATGCAAACCTTTCTAAAAATTATAAGTTTAATTTGTTAGTTGGAGATTTTATAAAAGTTTCTAATTCAACAGATGTTGTTGATTCAGGAGATTCATATTCTAGTTATTTAACTTTAATGCAAGCAAAAGAAGATATGCTATCTGGTGGAGTTCAAATAACAAATAAAATAGCTTCAATTGCATACTATCAAAACTATATTTATAATGGTTTTACGGTAAAACTTAATTTAATAGAAGGCAAGGATAATCTTAATATAAATTTAAATGATAAAAAAGAGGATTATGTTTATCAAATTACCTCTTCTGCTTATTACAATAGTGCAGAAACAGGAAGGTCTTATACACAAGAGGCATTCCTCAACTCTGGGATTTGGAGTCAATCTAATTGGACTCATCCAACAGATCAGTTATTCCCAAGTATAAAATATCAAAGAGCAACTAATTATCTTTATTTAGACTGCTATAATGTAAAAGAAGTTTTTGATGCAATGAGCAATGGCGAATACACTGTGGTGGTTAGAGGATTGGTTAGTGAGGGTTCTGAAGAAGTTCAAGATATAGATCTTGGTAAATATGAAGAAGATTATAAAGTACAATTATCACCAATAACTGGATTTTCTGGCAAAATTATAGGTGGACAAGGCGAAAGTAAAGATATAAAAATTATTGCTTATGAAAACTTTATTACAAGCGTAGGCAAAGGTTTTTCTATGGAAAATGTCAATATCCAATATAAACTGTCTTCTAGCGTTTCAAGTTCGCAAGACAACAATAATATAGAATTAACTGCTGATAATGGACGTGCGGGACTATTAATTGCTAGTGAAGTAAGAGAAATTAATTTGTCTAACGTTAATATTGAAATTTGCAATCCTGTTAGTGTTACAGTAAGTGGAGATAATGTTAGCGTTGGTTTAATTGCACCTAAAATTATTAGTTCGTCTATTGCAAATTTAAAAATAAGTTATATTCCTAGTATAACTAATGATGGAGCAATATTTAATGTAAAATTATCATCAAGTGGAACAACTGCAAGTATTGGACTTATAACAGGTGAATTTATACAAGAAAGCAGTATTTCTATTATGCAAATTGAAGGCATAAAAATTGAATTACAAAAATCTGTTAATTATATTTCAGTTACAAATGAAGAAGGTGTTCAACCTACATATAATAGTTATTATATCGGGACTTATGCTGGACTTAGTAGTATTTCGACTGGTGCACAAGATTTGAGAATGTCTATAAGAGATTTAGTTGGAAGTGAAAATGCTGGTAATACAGGTATCGCATTAGCTTCTATTAAACAACAAAATCCAAATGAACAAAATGTTAAAAATAACGATGAATTAGCTTTAGGAATTTATTTGGGCGGATATATTGGACTTGTAAAAGGGCTAGGTGTTTTATCCACATTCCAAGAGGAAGCTATAAATGTTGATTTTAACTTTATGATAAATAATGTAACAGCTGATACAATTTATACAGGTCTATTTATTGGTCAGAAGAAATCAAATTCATATTTAAATATAAATGGACATGCTTCTATAGTAGATGGTAAACTATTAATAGATGATACTAGTATTATACAAAATTTGTATGCAGGTGGTATTGTTGGATATAATACTTCCGGAAGTTTAAATATTTCTCAGATTAATACTATTAATTTTGAAGTTAGACAAAATGCAAATAATAATGTAAACAACTCTGGTTGGGAATCGTTGTTTAAAACAAGTTACAGTAATAGCAGTGACGTAATAAAGATTATTAACAATGTAAATATTGGAATTGTTTTGGGATTTTCTGACTCGCCATTTACTTTCTTGGGAGCTAACGGGGGCACAAATCTTAATTCAGGTAATGGAAATATTAAAGTACAAGTACCTTCTTCTGGGGAAATTAATATAGGTTCTGTTATAGGTTCTGTAAATATTAGTAGTGGTGTTTCAATAAATATTCAAAATGAAATAATTGCAAAACCATATATTTTTGTGGAATTTGTGGAAGAAAGTTCTTCAAGCAACAATAACAATTTAAGCAATGATGTAAATATTGGAGGAATAATAGGTAAAGTTATAGGGGGAACATCAGAAGTTACAGGCGAAACATCAGACCCCTCTGTTGGAATTAATGGAGGAAATTCAAATAAACAGAAGATTAGGTTTGATGGTGCCATATTTTCAAATGTTAGTAAATTAAATTTTGGTGGTGTTGTAGGTGATGCAAATTCAGTTATTTTAAAAATTTCCAATACATCTTTTGGTGGAGTCCTAAAAATTTGGGGAGCAAGTAGTAATAGTGATGCAATTATTGCTGGAGGAACTTTAGGCCACACAGGAGATAGTTTATCAGTTAAAATTGAAAATAATTATAATTATGGAGATGTATTTGTAGAGAATAGTGGTGAATTAGGTAAGTATGCCTTTGGAGGTTTGATAGGTTTTGTTTCAACATCTGTTGGTGAATGTGCAAATGAGATTTCAGAAAATTATTCTATTGTAACATCATTTAATTCTAGATATAATACATCTAGTAACACAGCTCATGCATTGTTTGGTGAAGGTGATATCAAAAAAAGTACAGATAATTATTATAATCATGAAGTTTCATTATTAACTGATGACTCAGGGTATGATATTGGTTATACTTCAGGGTATTCAAATAAAAATGGATATAATAATGCTAAAAGTAGTGATGCAATTGCATCAATCATAATAAATAATGTATTAAAAGAAGGCGAAAGTATTTCTAAATTAGATCCAACTTATATTCACACTGGTAATAAAGATAATGACAATAGTTTCCATGGTATTAAGTACTATGAATTTAATAGTACAAGTTTTACAGATTCATTAGGTTCTTTTGAAAACTCTGCAATAATTGGACAACGTGGTGGTGATATTTGTGAAATTGACTATACAAACAACGATGGTTCGAAGTTTGCATTTATAGAAGAAATATCAGGATATTCATTTGTATCTGGTGTTGTAGTTAATGTTGATATTAATATTGATAATGGTTCAGAAAGTAAAAATTATGCTGGATTAGTAAGTGAAGTTGGTGATTCTTCAATTGTTTATGCTTGTCAAGTAAAAGGTAAAATTGAAATAGGAAGTTACATAGATAATAATGGTTCAATTAGTTCAGAAGTTGTAAATATTTCTGGTTTAGTAGGAAAGTTAACAAGTGGCAAGATAATCGATTGTTCAACTGCGGTAGATATTATTTATAGAGCAGGTAAAGGTGGAGATATATATGGAGTAGTTGACTTGAGTGGTAACAGCAACGCATTAATTGAAAATACATACGCTACTGGAAGTTTAAGTTCATATATAAGTGCAGATATATATGCGTTTAGCAATGGATCAGGAGCTACAATTCAAAATTGTTATACTATTACAAATATAAATGATGATGATTACACACAGGTTGCAAATGAGAGTAAAGTTTATATATTTGGAACCAACAATGTTTCAAAGTCGTACTATGATAAAGTTGCTTTGAATTATTCTTTCAATAATCCAAACTCTGAACAAAACTCTAAACAAAAGAATTTATATGGTGAAATCCCAGACTTTTCAAATTCAAAGAATTGGCTTACAGATAATAATTTTAACTATGGATATCCTATACTAAAATATAATTATTTAAAATTATCTTCTTATGCGAAACAAGAAAACGAGAAAAAACAGGGAGAAAATGGGTATGATGCGTGTATTTTAACATATGATTATACTAGACTTCCAAATAACTATACTTCAAGTGATTATGTTTCTCAAAGCAATGAATCCAATAATCAAGTTGAATGTTACTACATGATTCCTAATGCAACAATTTTAAATAACATATCTAATGGACTTGATAAAAACTTTGTTTTAATTTATGATATAGATGGAAATGTTAATATAAAAGGTGAATTTTCTGGCAAGTTTGATGGACAAGATAAAACAATTTCTGGATTAACGGATAGTTTGTTTGAAAAGATAACTGGAAAAGTTCGCAACCTTAGACTAACAGATGTAAATATTACTAATGGACATGGTGCGTTATCTAATGCATTAGAGAGAGCTACAATTTCCAACATAACTCTTTCAGGAGAAATAACAAATTCTACAACAACTACGAATTCAGAAGAGACAACAACAAATACAAAACTATTTGGATCTTTGGCGAACCAAGCAAAAGATACTCAAATTGATACAATTACAAGTATGATTTCTATAAATCTGGATGAGTATTATACATGTGTTGGTGGTATCATAGGAGAAATGACTGGAGGCGAAATTAGTTATTCAGCTAATTATGGTTCTATTAATATTGTAGCAAATAAAAATGATCAAGACAATAATTATTATATTTACGCTGGAGGAATAGTTGGGGTTTATGGAGAAGAGAGCGATGCTACTCAAGTAAGTAATGCTACTATAGAACATATTATTAGTTATAGTTATAATGTTGGTGCAATAACTGTAGGTTATGGAGATGCAACTTCTAGTTCAAATCATTCAGGAATGTTTTATGCTGGAGGGATAGTAGGTGCTAATGAATCCCCAACTCTTACCATAGAATATTCTTACAACTCGGGAATGATAAAATCTGGAAATAAAAGTAACACAAAAAAATCATATGCGGCAGGAATTATAGCATATAGTGAAGGTCAAACTAATATAAATGGTTGTTATAACGAAGGAACTATAGAAGCATTAGGAGCAAACCCTAAGTATGAATTTAAATGGGAAAATATAGATTCAAAAATCAACTTGGTTTTAAGACAAACAAATGAAAGAAATGTTTATGCATATGGCATCGGTTATATGTCTTCCGAAAGTACTATTACAAATTCTAAGGTTGCATTACAAACAAATGGAACTGATATTAGCGAAAGTGAAGCAATTTTTAACAATGGTGCTGCTCTAACAAAAGATACAATAATATCAAAATGGGAATGGGATAGTTTAAAAGAAAATAATTTGCAAAGTAATAGCAGTGAAAATACGAAAGATTTTGTGGTATATCAAGAAGGAGCAGTACTTCACTGGGAACTTTATAAAGCAAAAATAGAGGTTGAAAAAACAATCAAAGAACCTACTGCTGGCGAATCTGTTGAACAAGTATATGATGCTGATGAGAAAGATGATTTTTGCATTGTTATTACATCGTATGATAAATTAAATCTTCCTAGATCTTTTGTATTAAAAACATTTAGAGAAATTAAATGGTACTTCTATGGAGAACATAAAGACCGTAAAAATACAGGAAGCTATGAATCACACAATGTAGAAGGAAGTATAACAATTTCTGAAAGTATTACACAACGACAAGAAATTTATGATAATTTCTATTACAAGAATACAATTTTTGCTAATTGTAATAATAGCGAAGTTTCTGTAAATGACAGTAATACTGCAGAGAATAGTACTTGTATTAACTTGAATGGTGTAGTTGAAGATATTAAATTTTTATGTACCAGTCAAACAAGTAATTCATCGAATAATCAAATAGTGAATATAGGTAATAAACAATATTATTTTGTTGAAGACAGTAATCAAGTTTCAATTTTTAGTGCAGGAATGTATGTTGTTTCTGATTATTTTGAAGTAAGTACAAAAGAATTACCATATGTTGGAAATTCTTCTTATTATACTTTGTCAGTTAATGATAATAATATTTCTGTAGTTATTAACAAAATAGAAATTGATAATGAAAATAACAAGATGATAGTGTATTATACTGCTACAAGTTTATCTCCAATAACAGGCACATTAAATTTAAATTTAAATTTAAACTACTCTGAAACTTTGAGGTTTGAATTATCAAACATGAATTATGTTTATGTTGATGATAACTCAATAGGTATTTATATGCCAACATTTAATGTAAGTAATAAATTGTTAAATAATTGGAAAATTAATATAGATAATAAAACTCTTAGTGTAATAAAATTGAGTGCTAAAAATTATAATAATGAAAAACCACCAGATGATATGGATAGTGTGGAATATATTTATTTAGCTTATGATTCAGTAAATCCTAATGTTTTAATTTATTATCCAAATATAGAATTAACAGATGGATCTAAAACATATAAAGTAAATCAATATAAGTATCCTTATGGAATGAATTCTATATTTGAGTATGATAACGATGGAAAATTAATTAACGAATGTGCTAGTAATATAATTGGAAGTTTATTTAGCGGTCAAACATATTATGTGAGATATAAAAACCTTTCAGTTACGACACAAAAGGAAATGAATTTTACAAATTCAGGAAGTGCAACAAAAACAATTGAAGGTAATAGCCAATCAAAAGGTGTTACAATTGAGTATGGAAAGGAATTAGGAAATATTTCTAATATTACAGATGCTACAAAAACAAGTTATGACAGTAGTTTTAATATCAAAATTAGCAATGATATTATTAAGTCTGAAAATACTTCTAAATATTCAATAATATACAATGAAAAAGAGTTGGCTAAATATGAATTTAGTGGAAATATAGGAACTAATGTAGGTAATTGGAGTTTAGGCCCTGATTATGACAATTCAATTATTGTTGATGATGAAACATATCATTTTAATCTAGAAATAAGCGATAATAATTTGTTGCTGAAATTTAGCAATTTAAATATAAGTTCAGGTGATTTGGAAAATTTAATTTCAAAAATACAAGAACATATAAAAACTAATTTTACTGTAGAAGCGGAGAATATTTCTCAAAATACAATAACAGACTTTGTTTCAATTGTTGTTAGTGATAAAATAACTAATATTGATAGTATAGAAAATATTTACTATATTTCATTTAATAATAATCAATACAGTGACAGTTTTATTGTAAGAGATAGTAACAACTCATTATTCAGTTATAATGGTAGTAGTATTGGAAAAAATGAATCTATAAATAGTTTGACAATAGGAAATTATGTTTTTGCAGTGAGCATTGAGGAAAACAAAATAAAACTCGTTAACGTGTCAAATGAGGAAATTACAGAAGATTTAGTTCAAAAGTACTTTAGCGGATTGAATTACATAGCAAATTATGGTAGTTATTCTAAAACACAAGGTTCATTAATATCAATAGGAACAAGTGATACGATAGGTCCTTTGAATATTAATGATAATAAGGGCAAAATTGGACAATTTAGCGTGGAGTATCAGTATACTAGTTCGAAGTGGGATTTCGTTAATCCTGATGATGAAAAAGTTGCTCAATTAACTGAAAACTCCGATTATAGTGTAACAATAGAGCTTAATAATTATAGCGAGTTATCTTCTTATACATTGAATGGCGTAACTGTTTATTATGGAAGTAAAACTATAGAACTTATCCAAACTTCAGAATTTAATATTAATAATGTAGAAGTAGAAAACTCAGGTTCAGACAACTATGTTGTAAAGATAAGGATTAATGGAACGCCTATAAAAACTTCAATAAAAGGAAATGGAGTTAAGACAGTTTACATAAATGGTTATAACAATTTGTCCCAAGCGACAATAGCTTGTGAGTTCTATTCTACATATACACTTCAGGAAGATGATTTAGAAGATTTTAATGTTATTCTAAAGAAGGAAAAGAAGGAAAATTATGATATTTATGATTTAAAGAATAGACTAATAAAGGATGAAAATAATAATGTTATTAGGGTAGAACTTAAATCTTTTGGAAAACTTGTAAATGTAAAAGAGGGTAATTCAGAAAATAAATTGATGATATATCAAAGTTATGAAATTAGTGGTGAAGATGAAATTTATATTTATTCAGATAGTGATAATTTTGAGTTTTTACAAGTTGTAAAAAATAAAGATGAAACCACATATTATTTAAATTATAATAGTAATGGTGGTTTGGCAGAACCTATTGAAACAAATACTCTTCCTGAAACAATATACATGGCTTCATCAAATGAAGGTAAAACAAGATATATATCAAAAAATACATTAAATCAAATTGAGAAATTTGAAACAATGCAAAATTTATTAATTTTCTTAAAAACAGAAGATGAAGAATCATGTATATATTTAGATGATTTATCTTATATTTATTGCAAGAGTTGTGATGAACCAAGTATTGTATCTTATATAACACAAACCACTTATGATTGGGATGCACAAAGATTTTCTACTTATAATACATTAGAAAAACAGTTTAAATTTTATGACAGTTTTGTTAATATAAGCATGAGTGGAAATTCGGTTAAATATTTAGTTAATAATGATGGTGAATATACAATAATTTTAAACTCAATTAATCGTGCAGATCAAATTGATATTAATGCTAGTCGCGAAGGTAACTATAATTTTAGTTATGTTGTTGGAAATCAAGGGAATGCAACATCTCCTGCATTAACAATTGTTCTAACAAATGATATTTCATTTAACGATGACAGCCTTGGAGGATTTTCCCTAATAAATAATAATAATTTAATTGGAAGAGATTATTTTATTTCATATTTTGGTAGTAATCCATTTTATCAAATTATAAGTGGGACAAGTTATATTAAAAATGTGAAATTTCTTGGAAATATTAAAAATAGTTCTTTATTAAGTTCTGGAGATATGGGAAATTTAAATATTATAGATTCATATATTTTTGGAAGTATAGTAAATTATAATCGAGCAAGTCAAGGTGCAATAATAAATGGCAACAATACAGAAGGAAAATTAGAATTAAATAATGTTCATATTAATATAAATATGACTAGTTTTAATAAGTATGATTTAAACTTATTTAGTTGCAACAATTTTATTTCAAAAAATTGTTTAATTTCAGGTGTTATTAAAGCAGCGGATGGTAGTAATGGAAATCAAAATTATGAAGAAGACAATGATGGAGAAGATGGTGAAAATGGAGCAAGTATAAATTTGTGGAATAAAATTTCTACTGAACCGTCAACAATTAATTGTAATGCTATTCTTATTACTGGAAATGGTGGTAATGCTTCTGCAGGAAAAGAATCTGATGGAGGTGTTGATTTAAAGACTAAATATCAACAAAATTCTAGTGAAAAACCTACTCAAACTCAAGAGGAAATTAATGCTATGAAAGTAAAAAATACAGGGGACTGTGCTTATGGAGGAGAAAAAGGAAGTATTAATGGATTTACGGTTACAGATGCAAAAACTTTACAAACACATTCTTTCAATGGTTATATTTCATTGAAAGGTGTAAAAAAGAGAACTGGATTAGGTGCCTTTAATGGTTTCTATATGAAGGGACATAAGGTAGGTTGGCTCAAAGATGATAATGAGGGTAAACCAGGTGATGCAGAGTTTTTAATTTACACATCTATTACAATGGAGATTAAAACAGGTCTTACAGGATGGTGTGGAGAAGGAAATACAGGTAATGTAACTGGAATGTTTAATAATATGTATAACATTGAAGATACGGATTATAAACAAACAATACCAAGTACAGAATATGGATTAAAACAAGAAATAAGGGTGGAAAATGGATAACATACACGAAGGACATAGAAAAAGACTGATTGAATTGGCTTCTAAAGTTGGTTTGGATAACCTTAGCGATATTCAAGCAATTGAATGTATTCTCTTTTACATTTTTCCTAGAGGTGATGTCAATCCTCTTGCACATCGTTTATTAAAAAGATTTAATAATTGTGCTACAATTCTTGAAGCGTCTATTGAAGATTTGATGGAAGTTGAGGGGATGGGAAAAACCTCCTCTCAAAAACTCCATTTATTGCTAGAAATTTTTTATTATTATTCTTTACAAAAAACTGGTTCAAATAATTGTTTGAAAACTATTGGTGAATTTTATGATTATATTGAGCAACTTTTAAGATATCGTTCAGATGAAGAATTATATTTATTTGGAGTTAATTTATCCGGAGAAATTATTAATGGCAGAAGATTTGCAAAAGGTTCCTCGGATATGGTTGGAATTGAGTTAAAAGATATTGCTCTTTACATTTCAACTTATAAGGTAAAAGCTGTTTTTCTTGTGCATAATCATCCAAATGGTTCTTGCAAAGCTTCAAGTCAAGATATTTCTTCATACGAAAGATTAAAAGGCATGTTTAATTTTTCTGGATGTAAGTTATTGGACTCAATTATTATCGGCCGAGATGGTATTTTTAGTATGGAGAAAAGCTCTATTCAAAGAATATTTAAAAAAGATTTAAATAATGCGCAAGAATTGTTCCAAGAAAACTTGCAAAAAACGAACAAAATAAAATAATTATTATAAAAGTCCAAAGATGAGGGGATTGTTTATCCTCTCGTTTTTGTTTATCTATATTTTCTTCTAGCAATTCAAAACTTAATGGAAGTACACATAAACAATAAGTGTTTTCGTCATCATACTTGATGGATATACATTCTTGTCTTTCTAAAAATATTAGTATTTTCTCAAAAGTTTTTAAATCAATTTTATATTTATTAGGAAGTAAAGAAATTATATCCTTTGCATCTATAATTTTATAGGTACCGTTAGGACATTCATTAATTAATATTTTTAAGATTAACTTTGATTTTAAATCTAACATTAAATATATTTTTAACTTTAGATACAACTTTATACATTGAAATAAAATTGCACATAATAGTTAATAATAATTATTGAATTGGAGAGTTATGCCAAATAGGAAAGAAAAATTAGTATTAAAATATCTATGTAAGTTATGTTTGAATAAAAAAACATATCTTGTTTCTCCACACGATATTGCCAAAGCTGTTTGTAGTAAAATCGTTTTATCTATAAATGAAATTGATGAGATAATGGCAAGTTTGTCTTTACAAAATTATATTGACTTTGTAGTTTCTGATAGTAAAAATGGATATTATTATTGTGTAAAACTAAAGAAAAAAGGACAGACATATTTTGCTGATGCAAAAAAACAAAAAAAAGCATTATTAATGTTAGTATTAAGAAGTATGTTTTTAGCAACTGTCAGTTTTGTTTTTGGTATAATACTAAAAGCAATATTTAAATAGAGTTTTATATTTATTTTTATTTGTGTTATAATTAAATAGAAAAATATTTTTCTTTTATTTAGGAGCTTAATATGTTTGAATTGTCCTCAAAATTTTCTCCACAAGGAGACCAACCTCAAGCTATTGATAAATTAGTAGAAGGATTTGTAGATGGATTAAAGGAACAAGTGTTGTTGGGTGTAACAGGAAGTGGTAAAACTTTTACCATGGCCAATATTATAAAAAAAATGAACAAACCTACTTTAGTTATTGCGCACAACAAGACACTAGCTGCTCAACTATGTAACGAATTTAGAGAGTTTTTTCCTAATAATCGTGTTGAATATTTTGTATCCTACTACGATTATTATCAACCTGAGGCTTATATTGTTCCTACAGACACTTATATAGAAAAAGATATGGCTATAAATGATGAAATTGATAAATTGCGTTCTAGTGCTACTTCATCTATTTTGGAGAGAAAAGATGTGATTATTGTTGCATCTGTTTCTTGTATATATGGGCTAGGAAATCCTGATGAGTATTATAATTTACATATTTCTTTAAGAGAGGGAGATATTGTAGACAGAGATGAAATAATTGCTAAATTGATTGATATTCAATATATGAGAAATGATATTGATTTTAAAAGGTCTACTTTTCGAGTTAAAGGCGATATTATTGATATTTTTCCAGCAAATCAGTCAGAAATGGCTGTTAAGATTCAGTTTTTTGGAGATGAGATTGAAAAAATCTATAATTTTGATCCTATTACTGGAAATTTAATACATCAATTAAAGTATGTTGCGATTTATCCTGCAACACATTATGCTGTAGGAAGAGATAGAATGGAATTAGCACTTAAAGAAATTGAAAAAGATAGAGAACTTGCTATAAAGGAGTTTGAACAACAAGGGAAATTAATTGAGGCAGAGAGAATAGGGCAAAGAGTTGCTTATGATATGGAAATGATGAGAGAAGTTGGATATTGTAGTGGAATAGAAAATTATTCAAGATATTTTGATGGAAGAAAGCCAGGAGAACCTCCTTTTACATTGATAGATTACTTTCCTAAAGATTTTTTAACAATAATTGATGAAAGTCATATGACATTACCACAAATAAGAGCTATGTATAATGGAGATAAAGCAAGGAAACAATCATTAGTAGAGTTTGGTTTTAGATTAAATGCTGCAAAAGATAACAGACCTTTAACTTTTGAAGAATTTAATCAAAAACTTGGACAAGTTATGTATGTATCAGCAACCCCTGCTCAATATGAATTATCAAGAGCTGGTCAAGTAGTTAAACAATTATTAAGACCTACAGGTTTATTAGACCCTAAAATTGAAGTTAAGCCTATTAAAAATCAAATTGAAGATTTAATGGTTGAAATAACTAAAACTATAAATAGAAATGCAAGAGTATTAGTTACAACATTGACAAAAAAAATGGCAGAAAGTCTTACTAGTTATCTTCAAGAACACAATTTTAAAACTAAGTATATGCATTCAGAAATTGATACAATGGAGAGAGTTGAGATTGTAAATGGATTAAGAAATGGAGACTTTGATGTTTTAGTGGGAATAAATTTGTTAAGAGAAGGATTGGATATGCCAGAAGTAGAACTTGTTTGTATTTTAGACGCAGATAAAGAGGGATTTTTAAGAAGTGAAGGAGCATTAATCCAAACAATTGGTCGAGCTGCTAGAAATGCAAATGGTAGGGTAATTATGTATGCTGATGTAATTACTGATTCTATGAAAAGGGCAATTGATGTTACAAATGAAAGAAGATTAATTCAAGAAGATTACAATAAAGAACATAATATTGTTCCAAAAACAATAAAAAAAGATATTAAAAATACTTTAGAAATTACTAAAAAAGTAGATGAAAACAAGTTAGATAAGAAACAAATTCCTTTAGAAATCGAAAGATTAACAGCCATGATGAAAATTGCTTCAGGTGCTTTGGATTTTGAAAGAGCAATAGAATTAAGAAATCAAATTCAAAATTTGAGAAAAAAGTTAGAAAAATTAATAAAAAATTCTAAATAAATTTTATAAGGATTAATTTTAATATGAAAGATAAAATAATTATTAAAAATGCCAAAGAAAATAATTTAAAAAGCATAAATTTGGAATTTCCTAAAAATAAATTAGTAGTTTTTACGGGAGTAAGTGGTTCTGGAAAATCAAGTTTAGCTTTTGGTACTATTTTTGCAGAAGGTCAAAGAAGATATATTGAGAGTTTGTCATCATATGCACGACAATTTTTGGGACAAGCTCAAAAACCTGATGTGGAATCTATTGATGGATTAAGTCCAGCTATATCTATTGAACAAAAGACAACTAATCATAATCCTCGTTCTACAGTTGGAACTGTTACAGAAATTTATGATTATTTGAGATTATTATATGCCAGAGTAGGAGTTCCATATTGTCCGCATTGCAATAAACCTATTTCACAACAAACGGTTGATCAAATAGTAGATTCTATTTTAAATTATCCTATGGGATGTAAATTAAATATTTTAGCTCCAATTATAAGAGGACAAAAGGGAAGTTTCTTAAAACAGTTTGAAAGTTTGAAAAAAACAGGTTTTATAAGAGTGCAGGTCGATGGAATTGTATATTCTCTAGACGAAGAAATATTGTTAGATAAAAACATTAAACATGATATTAAAGTTGTTGTTGATAGGGTGATTTTAAAGGAAAATATAATTTCCCGTTTAACTGATAGCGTAGAGACTGCAGTTAAATTAGCAAATGGGCTGGTAATTGTTGAAAAAGATGGTGAAGAACAATTATTTAGTACAAATTATTCATGTCCATATTGCGGTTGGACACTCGAAGAAATATCTCCGCGTTTATTTTCTTTTAACGCACCTTATGGGGCATGTCCTACATGTTCTGGATTAGGTGTGTACTCAGATGTTTCTAAAGATTTAATTTTAAAAGATTCTCACTTATCTATAAATCAAGGTGCATTTAATTCTACTGGTTGGCGAACAGATGGTGGAGGAATTGCTGAAAAATATTTTCTAGCTATATCAAAAAAATATAATATTGATTTGGATTGTCCTGTTAATAAATTACCAAAGAATCAAATTGATATTTTGCTATATGGTAATAATGGTGAGAAGTTAGATTTGTATGAGAATGAGTTGAAAAACAAAACTTTTGAGCATTTTAATGGAAAAAGAGCTTTATCGTTTGAAGGAATAATAAATAATTTAAAGAGAAGATTAGTCGAAAGTAAAAGCGAGTTTATAAGATTTGAAATTGGTAAGTTTGTTAAAGAAAGTATATGTCCAGAATGTGGAGGAAAGAGATTAAATGAAAGTGCTTTATCTGTAAAAATAAAAGGTAAAGATATTTCTGAAATTTGTGATATGTCAGTAGAAGAACTACTCCACTATTTTGATGATTTAAAATTAAGTAAGGAAAAAGCAGAAATAGCAGAAAGTATTTTAAAAGAGATTAACGCAAGAATTAAGTTTTTATCTGATGTTGGACTTAATTATTTAACTTTATCACGTTCGGCAGAGACCCTTTCTGGAGGTGAATCACAAAGAATTAGACTTGCAACACAGATGGGCTCTGGGCTCTCTGGTGTTTTGTATATTTTGGATGAACCTAGTATAGGTTTACATCAAAGGGACAATGATAAATTAATTCAAACGTTAAAAAATCTTCGAGATTTAGGTAATACATTGATTGTTGTTGAACATGATGAAGATACTATAAGGGCAGCAGATTGGGTTGTCGATGTTGGACCTTATGCTGGAGTGCATGGAGGTGAGATTGTTGCAAATGGAACATATGATGATATATTAAGTTCTAAAGAATCTATAACAGCAAAATTTTTAAGAGGTGAAGAAAAAATCGAGGTTCCTGCAACTAGAAGAAAAACAGATAAATTTCTAAATGTCATTGGCGCAAAACAAAATAATTTAAAAAACGTAGATGTAAAAATTCCTTTAGGTTTATTCACTTGCATAACAGGTGTTTCCGGTAGTGGTAAATCTTCTCTTCTTAATGAAATTATTTATCCATATCTATCTAATAAGTTAAATAATAGTAGATTAGATTTAGGTAATTTTAAAAAAATAGAAAATTCAGAAGAATTAGATAAAGTTATTAATATTGATCAATCTCCAATTGGTAGAACACCTAGATCTAATCCTGCGACTTATGTAGGAATGTTTACATACATAAGGGATTTATTTGCTGCAACACCAGATGCTAAAGCAAAAGGATTCGCAGCAGGGAGATTTAGTTTTAATGTCAAAGGTGGACGTTGTGATGCTTGTGAAGGTGCTGGAGTAAAAGAAATTGAAATGTATTTTTTACCTGATATTACTGTACCTTGCGAATCATGTAAAGGTTTACGTTATAATAGAGAGACATTAGAGGTCAAATACAAGGGCAAAAACATAGCTGAAGTTTTAGATATGACAGTAGAAGAGGCTTTGAAGTTTTTTGAAAATATACCTGCAATAAAAAATAAAGTGCAAGCATTATATGATGTAGGTCTCGATTATATTAAGTTGGGACAATCAGCAACCACATTGTCTGGAGGAGAAGCTCAACGTGTGAAATTAGCGACTGAACTTTCTAAGAAATCTACTGGAAAAACAATTTATTTGTTAGATGAACCGACAACCGGTTTACACATGTTTGATGTCAAAAAATTAATTTCTATATTAAATAGACTTGTTGATGCTGGAAATACTGTTGTTGTAATTGAACATAATTTAGATGTTATTAAATCTGCTGATTATATTATTGATTTAGGTCCGGAGGGGGGGAATGGTGGTGGAGAAGTTGTAGCTGTTGGTACGCCAGAGATAGTTGCAAATAATCCAAAATCATACACAGGACAATATTTGAAAAAATATTTAAAAAAAGACATGAGTTAATCATGTCTTTTTTAAATTTCTATACATTGTTTTCATTGTCATAATTTATTATTTCAAACTCGCAAACATTTAATTCATGAACCATTTCTGAAAATCTATTTAATTGATCATTATTAACAAAAATTGAACTATACTCTTGTATTATATCATCTTGATCCTGTTTTGTTTTTACAAAGTGTAATTGATCAACGATTTTATTTACAGTGTTGATGTCAATTTTAAATTTTAATAAAGTTCTTTTTATATCTTGAATAAGATACATATTTTGTAAATTTAATTTTGCAAATTTTATATCTTGTATAGACTTATCAATTTCTTTTTTAAATTTTTGTGCATACTTTGGATAATTAACAAAAAGTTCATCGATAGTATTTTTTAAGTTTGCTATAAGTTCTGGATTATCTGTTTTTACCTTAAAACTTAAATCTATTAAAGTTTTAGCTTTTGTGCAAAGTTGATATAATTTATATTCTTTATCAGGTGTAATTGAGGAATCATTTTTAATAATTTCATCAACCGCATCTGAAATTTCATTTTTTAAATATACTTTATTTTTTTCATTTTGAGATTGTATAGCAATAGAATCAAATTTTTTATTAAAAGTTTGTAAATCTTCATCAGAAAGTATCTTTTGTAAAGTAACTAAATATTTCTCTCTTATATATTCTTTTGTAGATAATGATAATTGTTCTAAATCAATTGCTAAATTATTAATAATTTCATTACTTACTTGTTTTGATGTTATAAATTTTATTAAATCAGTTTTTGGATTTTCAAACTTGATACCATTTAAAATATTAGGAAGTTTGGATAGCATATCTAAAGTATCTTGTTTGTTAGGCCAAACAGAGTTATCACGTTTAATTTCATAGTAAAGATTTTTAATCATCTTTTTTAGATTATCTCTCTCTTCTTTTGAATTAATTGGTGAGTTAACTTTTTCAAGTATGGTTTTAAGTTTGTTGGAAATATTTATAGAAGGTTGTTCAACTTCTATTGTTGATCTTTGAACTTCTGTGATAGACTTGTTTGTAACAGATTTTACAGAAACTTCATCTAAGTTTTTAGAGAATCTTATTATTCCAAATAAATTAGGGTATTTTGGATTTTCTGACATAGAATCTTCTACGATAATTTTCTTTATATCTTTTGGATTTATAAATTTATATGGAATTTGAGAATCTTTTAAAATAGGCGAAACAAGTGTAGAAGACAGTTCATACAATTCATCCATTATTTCTGTAATCTTTTCAGCGTAACTTGGATCAGAGAAGTTGTCTTTCATAAGTTTGTTCATTTTTTCGATAAAGGTAGATTTATTTCCAGAAGTAATTATATCATTTGCAATTTTTTTAACCATATCCTTTTTTAATATAGCCACAAAGTTTCCATATTGAGCTTTTTCATTAATAATTGCTTTTTCCGTTTTATCAACAAGTTTTGCAAGCATATCTTTATTATTAAAATCAAGAATCAGCTCATTTTCAGTAATTTTAAAAGAATCTTTAAATTTCATAGAGAAATATTCTTTCTCATCAGCTGATAAAAATTTCTCTGCATAAGAAGTTAATAGATTTAATTTATCTTTAGATAAGCGCTTGTTTACATCAATTTTTCTGATATTTGATAAGAATTTTAAATAAGCTTTATCTTTTTGATATAAAATTTTAATTAATTTATCTAAAATATCTGTAGTATATTTTTTGGTTGATTTTGGTTTTAATTCTTTATTAGATTCTTTTATTATAGGCTCTGGTGTATTTGTACCTATATTTTTAATAATAATTTTTGATTTTGGTGTTTCAATAGCTTCTAAAAGTTCTTTATAATCATGTAAATCTTTGTTAAATTTAATATTATATAAAGAATTTGCAGTTTTAAGAGAAATTTTTAACAAATTCTCCATAATTTCAGACATTTTTTTGGAATATTCTGGATTTTGAATAAGATCATCTTTCATTTTTTCATATGAACGTTTTGCAAACAATCTTAAATTTTGTCCTAAAACATCTGATTTGTCGATTGTTTCGTTATGATCAAGTTCTCTTGCCAATAATATTGTTGTAACACAAGAAATAAAATCTTGTTGTTCGTTAGTAATGTTTTGAATAAAATCTTTTTCTTCATCTTCTAAATTTTCATTTGAAATGTCAACAAAATTATTTTTAATTAAATCTAGAACATATTGATAATTGTTAAAATATTCAGTATTATTTTCATCAAACAAATCGTTATTAACTAAATTTGTAAAAACTATATTTGTTATATCTTGTTTTGTTTTGTTTTCTGTATCGAAAAATTTTGTAACATTATGGCTTCTTGAAACAAAGTTCTCGTTTATTGAGAGCCAAGAAGAGTCTTCTATTTCTCTAGCATCTGATGAGTTGAGAGATGCAATTAAGACATTAAGTCCATTAAGATATTCTAAATACCTTTGATTATCAGTTGTTTTTAGTTGTTTTAAATAGTCAGAAACTTTATCCAAATTTTCTTTAAGTGATTTTGGCGATTCAAAAGTTCCTTGAGCATCCCAAATTTCATCAATAAAAGCATCTAAAAGCACATCTAATTTTGAAAGCGTTGTGTTTTTTAATTTTTCATTAACATATAAATCTAAATTTAAAAGGATTACACTAGCAATTCTATCATGTGTAACATTGTCAAATTCTTGCAATTTTGTTAAAATATATGTTTTTTCATCTTCGTTTTCAGCAAGATAATCTGCTAATTCAGAAATAGCTGTTTTTTGAGTTAAATTATCTGGAGCTTTTTCAGTTGACTCTAAATGGTAATTTTCAACTGTAATAATTTCTCCTCTCTTATTGAAGAGTTTACTAATTAATAAATTAGGAATTTTAATTTTTGAATCGGAAAAAGAATCGACAGTTCTATTATATAATTTTTCTATAATTTTATCGAGAATACCTTTCATGAATAACCTCCACTTTTTATTATTTTATCACAATTATATTGTAATTTCAATAGCATTTTTAATATGAATAAACTAAAACTTATCTTAATTTAAAAAAAGCACCTGGATTGTTAGTTGCGACATCTATTCTTATGTCATTACCTTCTTTTATTCCATCTTCTTCAATTTTTTTACATATAGAAGTATATGCTAAAGCAGGAGAGTTATTTTCTTTACTTAAATGTGATAATACGATTTGTGTAGTACCTGAATACGCCAATACTTCAATTATTTCAGCACTCGCCATATTAGATAAATGACCATAAGGACCATCAATTCTACGTTTTAGAGAAAGTGGGTATTTTTGTCCCGAATATAGCATGTTTTTATCATAATTTGCTTCCAAATATACTAATTGACTTCCTTTAATTGTATTAATTATTTTATCATTAGCATGTCCAAGATCAGTAATTATACTTATTTTATTGTTTTTTTCACTAAAACTAAATCCAAAACATTTTACATCATGTGGTACTTCTACTGGAGTAATGATAAGTTCATTAAAATTAAACTGTCCATCAAAAATTTTTTTATTTTTTATTAAAACTTTATTTAATTTATTGTCAAGATTGTTCCACACATCTTGATGTGCGTATATAGGAATATCATATTTATTTGAAAAAAGATTGATACCTTTGATATGATCTGAATGTTCATGGGTCACAATAATAGCATCAATTTCGTGTGGTTTTATTCCAATTAGATTTAATCTATTTATTGTTTCTGAGCAAGACAAACCATCATCTAAAAGAATTTTATTGTTTAGACTTTCTATATATGTTAAATTCCCATCGCTGCCAGAAGCTAAGTTTATTACTCTCATGTATTAGATTATACCATATATTTGATTCAAAATCAAATATAGAGTTAATATTAAAATATTGAAAGTCTTTTTATTTGACAAAATTTATTCTATGTGATAAACTCAAAACTACTAAACAATGGAGATGAAAAATGAAAGAAAAATTTTATGTAACAAGTCCTATTTATTATCCAAGTAACAAATTAACATTAGGAAATGCTTATACAACAATTGTGTGTGATGCAATTGCAAGATTTAATAAAAAACAAGGTAAAGAAGTATTCTTTTTAACTGGTACAGATGAACATGGACAGAAGATAACGCAAGCAGCAGAAAAAGCAAATAAATCTGAAAAAGAATATCTTGATGAAATTATAGATGATACAAAAGCTTTGTGGAAATTGTTAGATATTAACTACGATAAATTCATAAGAACTACAGATGATTATCATGAAAATGCAGTACAAAAGATTTTTACAGAACTTTATAATAAAGGATATATTTACAAAGGTTCTTATAAAGGGTGGTACTGTACTCCTTGTGAAGCTTTTTGGACAGAAAGTCAATTAATTGAAGGAAAGTGTCCTGATTGTGGAAGAGAGGTTAAATTTCAAGAAGAGGAAGCATATTTTTTTAAATTATCGGAATTTGGTGATAAATTATTAAAATTATATGAGGAAAATCCTGAATTTTTACTACCTAAAAATAGAGTTAATGAAATGATTAATAATTTTATTAAACCAGGACTAACCGACTTATGTGTTTCTAGAACTTCTGTGAAATGGGGAGTTCCTGTGGAATTTGATAACAAACATACAATTTATGTTTGGATTGATGCTTTATCAAATTATATTACAGCTCTTGGTTATAAAGGAGAAGATAGTTCATTATATGAAAAATTTTGGCCAGCTGATTTGCATATTATTGGGAAAGAAATAGTTAGATTTCATGCAATTGTTTGGCCAGCAATTTTGATGGCTTTGGGCTTACCCCTTCCTAAAAAAATATTTGCACATGGTTGGATATTGTTTGGGGGTGATAAATTATCTAAAAGCAAAGAAACAGGAATGAAGGAATGTATAGATCCTAGAGTTTTAGTTCCTAGATATTCAGCAGATGCTGTTAGGTATATTTTATATAAAGAGATTCCTTTTGGAAGCGATGGGAATTATTCAACAGAAGTATTTTTATCAAGAATTAATTCAGATCTTTCTAACAACTATGGTAATTTGGTTTCAAGAACATTTAGTATGTTGAAAAAATATTTTAATTCAATAATTCCTGAATATGTTGAGTGTAAAGAAGATGTTGATATAATTTTTAAAAATTCTGTTTTGCAATACGTTCAAGAAACTTTTGAGAATATGAAAAAATTTGATGTTACAAGAGCTGTTTCTTCAATTTTTAATATTTTTACAGAGGCAAATACTTATATACAAAAAGTTCAACCTTGGGTAGTTGCGAAAGAAGAAAACAACAATGAAAGGCTTTCAATAATAATTAGAAATTTATTAGAAGCAATAAGAATAGGTAGCGAACTATTTTATTCATTTGCTCCTAACTGCACAAAGAAGGTTTTAAACGCTTTGCAAATTAATGAAGAAGAAGCTTTTGAAAATATAAATAATTTTAATGGATTAAAAGCAAATATAGAGATTAAATCTATAGATATACTTTTTCCAAGACTAGATATTCAAAAAGAAATTGAAGAGTTGAGAGAAATTGCAAATAACTAAAAAAAAACGAAGATTAAGGTTTGTAAACTTTGAAACTAGCAAAAAAGATAGTGATAAAGATTTTATTCACTATCTTTTTTTGATATAGAGGAGAGGGATTTTTATTAATCTCAATAAGCTTGCTTAATTTAATAATGGTTCAACATTTTCACAATCGTGATATATTTCTTGTCACTATTTTAACTTTAACAAGCATATCAAGTTCTTCCTTTGTGCAGTTCTCGGTTACAAGATTATGGCACCGCTTATGTAGTTCAGTTGTTTTTGAATAATCATTGTCCATATTTTTGGACATATATAATGTTAAAATGAGCATGTAACAACAGGAGGGAAATATGATATTCTACAAATATACATGCTCAAATCAAACAAAGAACGTTTCAGCCAGTAAAGAAATGACTGACAAGTTAGTGAAACAAGATATAAATTTATACAATACATTTTGTGAAGAAGAACAAGATGACGAAATCTTCTTATTTATGGTTCAAGATGAGGTGGACAAGTTGGTTTTTGACGTTATTTTTAAAAAATCGCTTAATAAAGTTAATATGTTAGATGAGTTTGCTCAAAAGTTTATTAAAAGCATGGGAAAAAGTTTCGAGATGATAATTAGAAATGAAATCAGCATCAATTCTTTATATAATGATTTGGAATACGCAAACGAAGAAGAATTTGTGGATAATATACACTCAATAAAATCAAGGTTTGACATTGATTTTGCTTTTAACCGATGTTTCAATGAATATATAATAAACAAAAAGAATTTCACCAAAGACGAAGTTTTGGAACTTTGCGATAAATATGTTTTAAATGATGAGATTAAAGAGGAAATTGAAAGAATCTATGCGCCTAGACAAGATAATACTTTTGGTGTCCCTGTTCACTATATTCTCAACATGGGCGGAAAAACAGGGCAAGATGCAGTTAAAGTTTTGATTGATGCCTTACATTCAAGTGGACGTATGTTACGAGATAAGTACACGGTTTTGCATCCATCTCGCTTACGATGTTGCGACATGGACTTGTTTTTTGAAATCTTGTCGGTTTTTAAAGTGAATGACGGCGGAGTTGTTGTTATATCATCAAATATGGAGATAGATGAAACAGACCGCTACTCAAGAGAAATGGAGGTGCTTGAAAAGATTTGTCAAGTATGCAAGGTGGCATCTAAGGAGACGACTATCATTTTTCAATTTTTCTCAATGAAAGCAGGACAAGAAAATTACATAAAAAACAATTTGCCTAACTTATCCTTTATAGAAATCAAAGACATTGCTATGCAAAATGAGATTGCTAAAAAATTTTTGTTGAGAATGGCTAGTAAATATAATATCATAGAAACTCAAAGTTTACTTAATTTAGTTGAACCAAACAAAAACTACGAAATATTTGAACTAGAGGATATGTTTAATAATTGGCATAAAAACTATATTCAAACAGTTCAATTTCCACAATATTTTATGTTTATGAAATTAGAAAATCATTCTCAAGAAAAAAATACTCAAAATGATGGTTATACAGAATTAAATGGTTTGATAGGACTTGAAAATGTCAAAAAAATTGTAAACGATTTTATAAATTATCAAAAATTGCAACAGGCGTGCGAACATGAAAAAATGAAGATTATGCAATTTAGTCGTCATATGTGTTTTATCGGTAATCCTGGAACAGCAAAGACAACAGTGGCAAGGTTAATCGCTCAGATTATGAAGGAAGAAAATTTACTTTCAACTGGAAGATTGATTGAGGTTGGAAGGGCGGATATTGTAAGTCGATTTGTAGGCGGAACAGCCCCAAAGGTCAAGGAACTTTTCAAACAGGCAATTGGGAATGTTCTTTTCATTGATGAAGCATACTCACTTTGCGATGGTAAAGACGGACTATATGGTGACGAAGCAATAAACACAATCGTTCAGGAAATGGAGAACAATCGTGAGGATACTGTTGTGATTTTTGCAGGCTACAAAAAGGAGATGCAAAAATTTTTAGATAAAAATTCCGGACTTAGAAGTCGAATAGCGTTTGAAGTGGAATTTCCAAATTATAGTGAAGACGAACTGACTGAGATTGCAAAATTATATGCCAAAAAGATGGATGTGGACATTTCACAATGCTTAGATAAGATAAGAGAGATTGTTAAAAATAATATGGACGACAGAAATTTTGGTAATGGAAGATTTATAAGAAGTTTGCTTGAAAAGGCAAGAATGAAACAGGCAACAAGACTTGTAAATAACAACTTGCTTTACACTCCGAAAATGAGAGAAATATTGCCAGAAGATATTGAAATGCCGGTTATTAGCTCAAATAAATTTTCTATGGGTTTTCATAGTTAAAACATTGGAGAATTATTTTATGTATGATATAATAAAAATGGAGAAGAAAATGTTGTCTAATAATAAAAAACTTTCGCCACTTTGTATTTTAGAGGTTTTAAAGGAAAGTAGCGATGAAAATCATCCATTAAAGCAGGAACAAATAATTCAAAAACTATATAATAGGTTTAGTTTGGAACTTGAAAGGAAATCCGTGGGCACAACCATCGACAGTTTGATAGATTTTGGATTTGATATTGTAAAAACAAGGAATGGTTGCTATTTAGGCGAGCGCGAGTTTGAAAAAAGTGAAATTTCATATTTGGTGGATGCAGTTTTTTCAAGCAAGTCTATTGATAGCACACATTCAAGAAAATTATCACAAAAACTTTCGAATTTTTTAAGCGAATATGAAAGAAGAAGATATAAATATATCTACAAATCTGACCAAATTGTAAGAACAGACCAAAAACAACTTTTTTACACCATAGACATCTTAAATGAGGCTATTGAAAATGGTAGACAGGTGGAATTCAATTATAACCGTTTTTATTTTGACAAAGAAAAGCATGAAAAGAAAAAACAAAAACGCTATGTGATCAATCCATATTTTATGATAAACAATCAAGGTAGATATTATCTTGTGTGCAATCTTGACTATTTTGATGATATTGCAAATTATAAAGTGGAACTTATATCAAATATCAAAATCTTAGACTCGCCGATAAAGCCTATCACAAAACTAAAAAATTGCGAAAATGGTGTTGATATGGCAGAGTATACCAACCAAAACATCTATATGTTTCACAATAAAACGGTTGATGCAACTCTTAAAATTTTGAATGAGTATTCAGCCGAATATGTTGCTGAATGGTTTGGAAAGAATGCCAGATTTTATATGAAAGACAACATTTTGTATGCCGATGTTAAAGTGAATGAGCAGGCGCTTATATATTGGTGTTTGCAATATGGCGAAACGATAGAATTGATTTCACCAAATGAGACAAGAGAAGAAGTGGTAAACAAGATAGACACAATGAGAAACAACTATAAAAAAGGA
>CALWTS010000030.1 GCA_944384535.1 uncultured Clostridia bacterium | reverse complement strand
AAAAAAATAACCCACAAATCAAGACTTAAATCTTAACTTGTGGGTCCAAATTTTAAGTGCTTAAAATGACAACTTTTTTGTGAAAATGCAAAAAAATGGTTGATTGCTACAAATTTGTTACAAATTTGTATAATGGAGTTTTTATTTATCTCATATAAACGCTTAGAGTCGTAAAATATTTTATTGTTTAGCTAATATTGCTTTTTCGAAAAATGTTTGTTTTTTTAGAAAAAAATTGTATAATATTTCCATGAGCAATTATTTTTTAGAAAAATCAAAATTTTATTATGATAACTATGTTAAAGGAAAGTTAACACAAAAAGTTTCTGCAATAATTAGAAATGGGGATAAATTTTTGGTGTTGGTTAACAAAAATAATAGAGCCTACAATGCCGGCGGGAGTGTGGAACCTGGCGAAAAAGCTAAAAATGCTATACTTAGAGAAATTAAAGAAGAAACTGGTGCCGAAGTTTTAAAAATAAAATATATGACCAAAATATATTATCAAGTTGAATGGGAATATAATGGAGTTAAATTTCCAAATAAAAGAGTTGAATATATATATGTGGCTGAATTAAAGGACAATGATATTCACATAAAAGGTTTAAAAGATGAATTTTCAAACGATGATAAATTGGCTTGGTTTACATTACAAGAACTGATAGATTTGAAACAGAGTCAAAGATCACTTGAGTTATTTAAAAAATCGAAGGATATAATATTATGAATATAGTTTATTGCCACCATGCACAAAGAATTTATACAGGAAGTCAAAAAGATGATATAACTGATCTAGGGAAAAAGGATGCCGAACTTGTTGGACAATTTATAAAACATATACCTAATGTAAAAGCGATTTATACATCTCCTTATTTTAGATGTATAGAAACAGCAAGAATAATTAACAAATCTCTTAATGTACCCATTATTGAAGAAGATAGATTTAATGAATTTGTTAGTAAAGAAAACAAAGAAACGTGGGTTGATTTGCAAAAGAGAGTTATTGCAGGTATTAAAGATATCGTTAATAAATATAATGATGAAGATAGTATTATTTGTGTGACATCTGGTGTTAATATTGCGGGATTTCTTGATTGGAATTTAGGACTAGAACCAAGTGAAAATATGCCATTTTTAGGAATTATTTCGTGTTCACCAGTAATATTTAATTATAATAAAAAATCATAAGTTTATTAAATTAAATACTAACTTTTACAAGAAAAATTTAAGATTTTTGCAAATGGAGTGTTTTGTGTTGAATTTTATCGTGTTTGAATTGTATAATACTGTTTGTTAAGATTAAGTATGTAAAATATCAAAAGGAGCTTACATATGAAAAAATTTTGTCTGGCTTATGGACGAAATTTAGACTTATTAAGAATGAAAGAAAAATGCCCACACTGTATTTTGGTTGGACAAAGTCTTTTAAAAGATTGGCAAATTGCATTTAAAAAATATATTACAATAGAAAAATTTAAAGGTGGAGAAGTGCCTGTTGGTATTTGGCAAATTGACGAAGACGCTGAAAAAGAGTTAGATAAAATTGAGGATTTTCCAACATTGTACAGAAAAGAATATGTAACAATCGAGATTGATGGAAAACCTCAAAAAGCGCTTGTATATTTAATTAATGGTCAAAAGTACAAGTATCCAAATAAACAATATTATCAAAAACTTTTGATTGGTTATAATGATTTTAAATTTAATAAGAAATATTTGGACGAAGCAATTTCTCATATTCCTCTCAAAAGCGTTTTTATAATATCAGATAAAATTCCTACAAATTATATTGATGGTTTAAATTCGGTCGGAATTAATGTTAAATATGGTCTAAACTGCGAGAATATAGATGATTTTGATGGGCTATTAATTCCCGGTGATGGAGATATTGATCCTTCTTGGTATGGGCAGGAAAATATTTCATGTAAAAAAATTAATTATGAACGGGATAAAACAGTTTTTAAAATTATTGGTGATTTCATAAAGCATGATAAAGCTATTTTAGGAATTTGTTTAGGTTTTCAATATTTAAATGTTTATTTTGGAGGTACTTTAAAGCAAGATATTCCTAATCATAAAGACACAGAACACTTTATTAAATCAAAAGATCAACTTTTTACGAGCTATTTTGGTGAATCATTTATAGTTAACTCTAATCATCATCAATGCGTGGACAAATTAGGTGATAATTTAAATGTGTTTGGAGTTACTTATGATGGAATTGTTGAGGCTTTTATGCATAAAAACAATAAAGTCATGGGCGTTCAATGGCATCCTGAAAGAATTTTAAATACCAATGGGAAGAATGTATTTGAACTATTTAAAACTCTATTATAAATTGATTCAAAATTTAAACAAAAATATACTAGGATATCATTATAATTTTTAAATAAAATTAAATTGTCATATATTTTATGAGAATGTAAATTATTGATATTGAGATGTTAAAAATTTACAAATTGATGGTGACAAATCTAAGTCTATTTCTTCAGATGAATATGTTTTTCATATTTATAGATGGTTGGAGTGAATGGTTTTATATAGGATCAGTTATATTACTGCAAAGATGTTGAAAAGTTTTTTAAAGTAATTAGGTTCGAAAAAAAAATGAAAAAATTTTTAAAAAAGATTTTAAAAATAAAATGACTAAAATGAAAAAATAAATTAGACGTAAACACTGAAAAAAATTACTAAATTCATAATTGTTACAAAATTTTAATTAAATGTAAAAAAATTTAAAAATATAAAAAACATGTATAAAATTTAATTAAAATAATAAAAACTTTTGATTAATATTAAAAAATTTATACATCATTGTTTTTAATTTTTTAAATATTGAAAAAGATTTTAATTAAATTATAAAACAACAAAGTAAAGGGGTTAAAATGAAAGATAAATTTACAAACAAGGGATTGTTGATTGGTTTTAGAAATTGGCAGACAACAAAAGCATATCCTATATTTAAAAATTTTTTTAAAAAAATATTCAATTAGATTTTTTGAAAATAGATAAATATGTGATATGTATTAATAATAAAAATGTTAATTTAGATATAACACAATATGATTTTTGTATACAATTAGTTAAAGATCAAAATATTTCCTCTCTATTTGAATTACAAAATAAACCTTGCTTTAATAAATATTCTTCTATGGTAATGTCAGATGACAAATTTTTAACTTATGTAAAATTATTTTCACATAATATTCCTTTACAAAGACCTTATCTGGAAATACTGATTTTGATGGTTTACAAATTGATGATTATGTTAGAGGAAACATGTTTGTTGATAGAATTGAAAAGGGAATAAAATATCCTTTTGTGGCAAAACCTACTTTTGGGTATGGTGGAAGAGGTGTTAAGACAATTAAATCTAGAAATGACTTAAATCAACTTTTAAAAGAACAAGGTCAAAATGCTTACATCTTTCAAGAATTTATTTATGATAATATTGGAAATAATATACGTTTAGTTGTTGTTGGAGAAAAAGTAATTTATTCAGTTTTGAGAAAAGATACCGTTAATTTTAAAGATAATAAATTTGGAAAAGACAATTAAGATGAATTTGTTGCGACTGAAGAACAAGTTAAAATTGCAGAAAAGATTGTAAAAATTTTAGATTTAGATTATTGTGCAGTCGATTTTTTTGATACTTTAAATAAAAAACCACTTGTTTGTGAAGTTAATGCAAATCCAAATGGTATTGAAGATTATGAAAAGATTACTGGTGTAAATCAAGCTGCAGAATTAGTAAAATTTATTGTAAATAAAGTTTATTTATAATTATAATAATAAAATTACAACATATGCTAAAAAGAAAGCTATCACGTAACATTGTTTATATTTAAATTATAGAAGTAATTATTTCTTCTATTTCTGGAATATCCTTAACTCCGCTTTTTATACCAAAATGTCCGCAATTTTCTTTTAAAATAGATTTTGAAGATAACATATTAACATATTCTTTTAATTGTTTTTGAGTGAAAATATCATCATCATTACTATAAAAAGAGTATCTATAATTTATTTTGGTTCTTATATATTTAAAATCTTCATTTGATGGAATAAAATCTTTTAAATAATAAAATTTAGAATTATCTATTTTATCCGAAAATCCTCCTCCTATTGTTATTAAACATTTACATTTTAAATTATGTTTATGAAGAAATTTGATTATAAATAATGAGGATAAACTATGGCAAATAACAATTGAATTTGTAAATTCATTTTTATATTTTATTGTGCTATTTTCCCAATTATCAAAAGTAATTTTTTCTTTTAATGTAAAATGTGGAATGATTAAATTTAATCCTAAATTTTTTAACCTTGGAATTAGTCCTAATCCTATACCTTGTTCTAAATATGAACTCATTCCATGTAATATAAAACAATTCATAACAAACCTCCATTCGATTATTTTATATAAAAAAAATATAATGTCAATAATAATGTTTTATGATTTTAAATATTTGCTACTTTAATAAGTTTTAATTTACTGTATAAATTTGCTTGTATTTTATAGTTAAAATTATTAAAATATAGTAAAAATTTATATTAACAAAGTTTAATTATGAAATATTAAAGTTAGTGAGGAGTGATGAAAAAAAATTTAATAAATTATGGACAACATTTTTTGACAAATTATGAATATTTTTACACTTTAATTTCATCTGCTGACATTAATAAAAGTGATATAGTTTTAGAGATAGGTGCAGGAGATGGAAGATTGACGAAAATCTTAAGTAAATTTGCAAATAAGGTTATTTCATTTGAAGTTGATAAAAGAAATAAGGAATATCTCTTAAAAGAAAAGTTGAAAAATGTTAATTTTATTTTTGAAAACTATTTAGAAAATAAAGATAATTTAATTTTTAATAAAATTGTTTCAAGTTTACCATATCAAATTACTGAACCTTTTATTGAAAAAATTATAAATTTGGATTTTGATTGTGCAACATTAATTGTCGGTAAAAGATTCGCACAAGCTTGCAAAAATAATAATATAATTAAATCTGCACTCATTACAAATTGTTTTTTTTATGTTGATGTAATTACAGAAATTAGTCCTGAAAATTTTGATCCTCCTCCAAAAGTTTATTCATCAATAATAAAACTTACTAAAAGAGGAAAAGAATCTTTAGATAGTTATCACTATATTTTAAGAGAATTGTTTGAACAGAGAGATAAAAAGATTAAAAATGCCTTAAAAGAAGCAATAATAAGATTATATTCGTTAAAAAATATTGTTTTAACACAAAAACAAAGTAAAGAATTAATAATAAAATTTTTTAAAGAACTTCCTGAAGAAGAATATTTATATAATTGTTCAAATGAAGATTATATAAAATTAGGGAAAAATTTAAATCAATTTTCAAAATTTTTTAAAAAATTAGTAAATGTTTTTTAGTTATACAATCTTGACTTTTAACTTTGTAAGTATTATAATCAAAACAGGAGGATATGATTAAAATGAAAAAAAACAAAGGTAAATTAGACAGTAAATTATTAGATGAATATTATAAAATCCTTAAGGAGAATAAGTTTACGGAGGAAGATATAAAAAAAGCTAAAAAGAATATATTAAGAAATCTTGATGATGATGAAGGAGGATGTTCTGGATCTACTGAAAGAAAAGATGATGATGAGATGGAACGATAATAATAAATAGATATATTTTGAAAATTTTCAAAATTAAAGTTTTAATATAGCTTATTTGATATTAAATAAACTACATTAAACAAACAAAATATAACATAAAATATGTGTTGGTTATCTATGTTTTAAAATCAATAAAAATTATTGTTTAAAATTAATTTTGAGGTAGAATAAAATGGATTTCATTAAAGAGCTACAAAAACAAAAAAATGTAAAAATTTGGGGAATTAACAATTGTAATTTTGAAGTAATAGATAAAAAATACATTAAAAAACCTTTTGAAAGAAATCTTGTTTATCCATCTGATCTTTTTAATGATGAGAAAGAATATTTAAACTATTTAAGAGATAGGTATGAAAAACTTTCAAAAGAAACCACAAAAATAGGAAAATTCTATTCAACAAAAGATGAGTATAAATTAATAAAAATTTTGGAAGACAGATGGATTGCCCTTTGTAAAGAAGTTGAAAAGACAAAGCCATCACATTTTGAAATTAATAATGGTAAAGTAATAACTCCACAAGGAACACCTTTTCATAGTTTACGTTCTTTTAATTTATCAACAGAAAATGTTGATGAGGGAAATGTTTGTAGAGATATGTTAAAATCCATATCTTCTACAGGGGTTTTGTGTAGCGAATGTTTTGGTATCTTTGAATCAGAAAATGAGGGGTTTTTTTGTGCTTTTTTAGACAGATTAACAAAACAAAATCCTGAGTTGAGAAAACGTGGAGATAATAGTGTTTCTATTCAATTCTATTTTGACGAAAATAATCCTTTTTTTAAGGAATTAGTTGGTTTGGATTATTTTGAATTTGAGAGAAAAAAAGCAGAAGGGGAATCTTTAGATGGTTATTCTCCGCTTGTAATAAAATTTTTAGAAAAAATAGTGGAACCTTTTTCTCCAGGAGGAAGAAATATGTATAAAGCATATCCCACATGGTCTGCAATTCCTTTTGGATTACCTCCAGAATTAATTATAGGTGTTATGATTAAAGGAGATGTTACAAAATTTTCAGAAAAAGTTATGCCAATTGATGAACTTGCAAAATTGTTTCCAAATGCTATTATCATGAACCAGGAGTATGACTTAATAAGAGAAAGTGAAAATTATTTAAGTGAAGAGAATGAAAGCGAATAAGAACATTGATAAAATGTTCTTTTTTAGTTTTTATTTTATCTATTTTTTTCATGATATATTAAATTAACTGTTAAAATAAAATCTTGTGTAATTATCAATTATTTTTTACTTTGGTATTTTTATTTTTACAAAAGGTAAAACAAAGTTTTGATTTTATTTTTTATATAATATATAATGATTCTATGAAAAAAGAAAAAACTTTAATTATATTTATTACATTAATTTTAGTTCTATTGACGGGAGTTAGTATTATTTTTATATTAGTTCCAAAACAACAAAACAGAGTTTTTGCGGTTTGGTGGTGGGATAATCGATTAGATGATTCTTATTTTGATTTTGCATATAATAATAATGTTAACGAAATATATTATTATTCTTCTAGTTTAAATGAGAAAACAAATGAATTTATAGCTAAGGCTAATTCAAAAAGCATAAAAGTTTATTGGCTTATAGGAGAATGTGAGTGGATAGAAAATTATGAACAATTAGAAAATAAGATTAAGCAATTTCTAGAATACCAGAATAATTATGAAAATAAATTTGTTGGTTTACATTTAGATATAGAACCTCATCAGTTTGATGATTTTGAAAATAGAAAATTAGAGTTATTAACAAAATTTGTAGAATTAGTTATATACATAAGAAATCAATTTTCTCAAATATGGATTGAATACGATATTCCTGTTTGGATGCATGATGAAGTTTTTATTAAAAATATTAAAAAACCGGTTTATGAATTTATTATAGATAATTGTGATAGAGTAACATTAATGAGTTACAGAGATTCATATAATGAAATTTTTAAATGTGCTGAAGATGAAATCAAATATGCTGCAAGTGTTAATAAACAAATTAATTTAGGTGTAGAAACTCAGAAATTGGAAGATAATTATATTACTTTTTTTGAAGAAGGAAAGAATTTTATGTATCAAGAATTAGACCGCTTAAAACAAATAACAAATTATAATTTTGGAATAGCAATTCATCATATAAAAAGTTGGTATGAATTAAAAGATTGATATATAGTTGACATAAATAGTTTAAATGAATATAATATCTATATCCATTAAGAGTGTGTAAGGGACTGCCCCAATGACCACACAGCAACCTGACATATGTAGTCAAGGTGCTAAAGGCAGATTCGATGGGAGTGATAATTTGTGTATCAAAGCTCATCGAAACGATGGGCTTTTTTCATTTCTCTTTTTGGATATATGAAGGAGAAAAAATATGATAAATTTTAAAAGTTTTTTGCAATCACATGAACATGCGTGGTTTTGTATTAACAAAACCGACAAAAAGAAATTTTTATTTTTAGCTAAGCAAAATGGTTGTAAATGGATTAATGGAGATGAAATTAATCCTTACAAAGATAATTGTACTAATTTTATGGGAATTAATAAAAATTTACAATTGGGATTTGTTTCTGCAATGTGTTGGTGTATTGATAAAAACAAAATAACAAAAATTCAATTTAGTGATATGAAGGAGTAAAAATTATGGAAAAGATTTTAACTAGTGAAAGTGTAAATATTGGGCATCCAGACAAAACTTGCGATGTAATTGCTGATGCTTTTTTAGATGAAGCATTAAGACAAGATCCTTATAGCCAGATGGCTGTTGAGTGTGCTATTAAAAATGACAAACTTTTTATCTATGGTGAGGCGACAACTAAAGCTAAAATAGATTACGAGAATATTGCTAAAAATATTTTAAAAAGTATTGGTTATAAATGCAATTTTAAATTTATTAAAGAAATAAGCGAGCAAAGCCCTGATATTAATCAAGCGGTCGTAAAAAAAGAATTATGTGCTAATGATCAAGGAATTGTTTATGGATACGCAGTCAATGAAACCAAAGAATTAATGCCTTTACCAATTATTATTGCACATAAACTTATGAAAAAATATGAGGATTTTAGACAAAAGACTGAAGATTACTTTGCTGATGCGAAAAGTCAAGTTTCAATTCTTTATAAAGACAAAAAGCCAAAAGAAATATTATCAATTGTTTTAAGTGTGTCACATGATAAAAATCTTTCTATAGAAACAATACAAAGTACAATTAAGAAAAATGTGGTTGATCCGGTTTTAAACGAATTCAAAAATCTCAAAATTAATAATATGCAACTTATAATTAATCCTAGCGGGAAGTTTACTATTTGGGGGTCTTTTGGAGATAGTGGCTGTGTTGGAAGAAAAATTATAGTTGATACTTATGGTGGAGCTGCGAGAGTAGGTGGAGGTTGTTTTAGTTCTAAAAATGCCACAAAAGTAGACAGATCAGGAGCATATTATGCGAGATATGTTGCTAAAAATATTGTTGCAAAAGGTTATGCAGATGAATGTGAAATTCAAGTAAGCTACGCCATTGGACTTTCTGAGCCTACATCAATAAACATTGAATGTTTTGGAACCAATAAAGTTTCTTTGGAAAAAATTAAAATGTTTGTTAATAAAAATTTTAGTTTTAAACCAAGTGATATGATAAAAGAATTAGATTTGTTGAAACCAATTTATCAAAAAACTGCTTGTTACGGACATTTTGGAAGAGAAGAATTTTCTTGGGAAAAAATAATATAATAAAAAAATACATTAAGTTAATGTATTTTTTTATTCCGCTTCAAATGAACAGTAAATTGTTTTAGAAAGTCTTATATCCTCTGGGACAAAAACCCTTTCCATGCCACTTTCAAAAGAACTTTTTTTCTCTTTATAAAAAGAATTTTTTTCAAACATCGTTCGTGAAGTGTAAACTCTTTCAAAAGGTTCATAAGTTATTTTTGTACACTTTAAAGAAGTTTTTTTATTTGCAGCTTCAGCGATAGACTTTGCTTGAAATTCCGCATGTTCATATGCCAATTTTAATAATTCCTTATCAACTCTTTTTTTATTTTTAACGCTAAAATAAATTTTGTAATTTGGATAATTTTTTAGGTTTGATGTTTCTTCCATAATCCTAGATAAAAGTTTGATATCGTAATTAAATTCTATTGTTGCCCTTTGTTGATAAACCCACATTCCATCTGGTTCCCATTTTTGTTTTTTGCTATTATAAATTGTGTTTTCGTGTATGTTAAAAGACTGAGTTTTAAGATCTTCTTTTTTAAAACCTAGATTAATTAAAAGATTAATATAATTTTCAACTTCTTTTACACCATTTTTTAGTGATTTTTCATAACTATTTTCTAATGTTTGAAATTCAAAATCTAATATTATTTGATCTGGAGTTACGTTAAGTTCTCCGATACCAGTAACAACTATTTGCATAAAAACCTCCTCTAACTCATTATAACAAATTTGTTATTTATGTACAAATTTTTTATAAAAAAATTTTTTACATTAATTTTAAAAATAAGTTCTTTTTTGTTATACTATCAATACTAAGGAGTTATTTATGACAGAAATTTGTGTAAAAGTATTTGAAGATTATAAAAAAATAAAAGAAAAACTTTTAAGTTTGGGGTTTACTGAAAAAGAAAATTATGTAATCAACGATTTATATTTCACACATTTTAAGAATTATATTAATATGGATTATGAAACATTAATAAAAAATTCATTTATTATTAGAGAAATAGAAGGAGAAAATTGGAATGTTAAAAATCTACTCTATAAAGACAAAGTTTTAGATAAAAATGGAAATGTTATTATGGAGAAAAAAAATAAAGTGGTAATTGAAAATATAGAAAAGTGTAAAAATATTTTTTTATCTGCTGGATTGAGTTGTTGGTGTGATTATAGTTATAAAAATTGTGAGTTTGTTAAAGAAGATTTAATTATTAATGTGCAATGCAGTAATGTTTTGGGAATTTTTTTAGAAATAGAAGAAAGTAATACAATTAAAGAAAAATCAAATTATGAAAAATTTAATTACCTTGTTTCTATTGCTAAATCTTTAAAACTAAAATTAGGTGATGATTTTAGTTGCAAAAAACCATTTTTATATTTAAAAACACACAATTTATCAAATACTTGACATAAATTTAAAAAAAAATTAAAATTAGAAACGCATGATTTTTTAAAAAATATTTTTACAAAGGAGAAAATATGCAGATTGCGATAACTGGAATAACTGGAAATATGGGACAGGCTACATTGTCACAAGTTATAAAAAATAACAATATAACAAAATTCAAATTTTTGGTTTTAGAATCTGATAAAAGAATTAAAAAAATTTTAAAGAAATATAAAAAAGATAAAGATAAATTTGAGGTCATTTATGGAAACATCGCTGATAAATCTAAATGTCAGCAATTAGTAGATGGTTGCGATTATGTGATTAATTTGGCAGCAGTTATTCCTCCACATTCTGATAAAAATCCACTAAAGGCAATTGAATGTAATGAGGTGGGTGTTGATACACTTGTTTCTGTTATAGAGGATATAAAAGATAATCAACCTAAATTTATTCATATATCTACTATGGCATTATATGGTAATAGAAATTACAAACATCCTTGGGCAAGAGTTGGAGATCCTTTATTGGTTAGTCCTTTCGATATATATGCGGCTACAAAATTAAGAGGGGAATACAGAGTTCTGGAATCCAGTATAGATAATTGGGTTGTTTTAAGACAAACCGCAATGCTTCATAACAATATGTTGGCGGACAACATGGATGATGGCTTAATGTTTCATACTTGTTTTAATGCACCATTAGAGTGGATTACTGCACACGATAGTGGAGTTTTAATTGCTAATATTATTATTAATGATCAAGAAAAAGATCTTTCAAACGTTTTTTGGAAAAAATGCTTTAATATAGCTGGTGGTCTTCACAATTGCAAGATTGGTTATGACATATTAAATGATGGATTTAAAATTATTGGTGGAACTGTTAAAAACTTTTTTAAGCCTAATTTTAATGCAACAAGAAATTTTCATGGAGTTTGGTTCTTTGATAATGATAACTTAAATGATTTGTTTAATTATAAATCGCAATCAGTTGAAGATTTTTGGAATATTTTTAATAAAGAACATTCCTATCTAAAAATTGGGAAAATTGTTCCTAAATATATTTTAAGAAAATTTGCAATAGAAAAATTATTTAAAAATCCTAATTCTGCTAAATATTGGGTCAAACACGATGATCAAGCTAAAGTTATTGCTTATTTTGGTGGATTATCTAATTATTTTAATATTGAAAAAGATTGGGATTCATTCAATCTTTTAACCAACAACAAGACAGATGATGGGAAAAATATTAATTATGATGATTTAAAAAATATAAAAAATGCAAAATTGATTAACTATTATTTTGATATAGATAAAGATGACAAAGAAATTAAGTTGAAAGATTTACAGTCTGTTGCTAATGCACATGGTGGAAAACTTTTATCCCAAAAGTATGATGGTAACATATATAAAAAATTAAAGTGGGAAACACAAAATAACGAGGTTTTTGAAGCATCTGTTTATACTATTTTAAGAGCTGGTCATTGGTTTAATCCTGTTTATAAATCTAATTGTTGGGATTTTGATATGCTTGCAAAAAAAGATAAAATATTTGCTCAAATTTGGTATGACTCTCACGATAAAAATGAAAACATTTTTTATTATTTTGATGATAATTTTTTTGCACATTATAATAAGAAGGATTAATTGCTATGAAGATTTTAATTTGTTATTTTTCAGGGACCGGAAATACAAAAAAAATTGTAGATAAATATAAAGAGGAATTTGAAAAATTATCTATCGAAATTACAATTCATAAAATCGAAGAGCCTTTTTTTAACTATAATTTAGATGATTTTGATTTGTTTGGATTAGCTTATCCTATTCATGCATTTAATGCACCTTCAATTGTTTTAAATTTTTTAAAAACATTACCTAAACAAGAAAATAAAAAGAGAGTTTTTATTTTAAAAACTTCAGGAGAGCCATTGTCATTAAATAATATTTCATCTTTAAAGGCAATAAAAATTTTAAGAAAAAAGAACTGCTATTTAACTAACGAATATCATTATGTGATGCCTTATAATATTATATTTAGACATTCAGACAATATGGCTTTTAAAATGTGGGATACTGCGCAAAATATAATTCCAATAGATTGTTTAGAAATTTTAAATAATAAAAAAGCAAAATTAAAACATGTGTTTTTAGGTAGTTTTATTGCGTGGATATTTAGAATTGAATTTTGGGGCGGGCGATTTAATGGTAAAAAATATAAAGTAAATGAGAAGTGTATTAAGTGCCAACGTTGTATAAATTTTTGTCCAACCCACAATATAAAAATTGAAAATGGAAAAATATGTTTTGGCAGAAACTGTATTATGTGTATGAGGTGTTCATTTTTTTGTCCAACAAATGCGATAAAAATTGGACTTTTTGATAAATGGAAAGTAAACGGACCATATAATTTTAATAATTATAATGAAGATGAAAAAGAGTCGCACAATAAATATTGTAAAAAATCTTATCAAAAGTATTTTTCTAGATGTGAAAAAAAATTTGAAGACATAAATAAAAAATAACGATTTTTTTTAATCGTTATTTTTAAATTTCCTTTTTTTCATTATCATTTGTATCTTGTTTGTTCTCGTTTATACATTGTTCAGTTTTATTAATATCTACTTGAGGTGAATTTTCTTCTGTTTGTGTGTTATCACCTGTATTTTTAGTGGAGGAGTCATTTTCAAGAAGTTTATCTTTATTTTTAATGCTTAATTTTTTCCCCAATTTGACAACATACGTTTCAATTTGTGATTGATATTTAAAACTTAAGAATAAAACAATTAAAGCAAAAACTATTAAAACAGCCCATACTGCTAATCCCCATCCACTAAAAGGTATTATTTCTCCACTTCCTAAAAAACAGGTTGTAAAAATTGTAATTGGTCTTGTGATCAAATTTGTTATTATGAAAAATCTATAATTCATATTTATTGTTCCTGCGGTTATACACAATATATCATCGGGGAAAAAAGGGAAAAGCATCATTAAAAAGAATACATATTTTCCTTGTTTTAATTTTTCTTCCCATTTAATGGTTGTTTTTTCTCCGGCGACCCATACTACTAGTTTTCTTCCAATTTTTTTACCAAGAAAGAAGGCGAATAAACTTCCAAGAAAAACAGAAAGAAAACTAATTACAAAAGTAATCCATGGACCAAAAACTAATGTTCCTGCAACCGTTGTTACCGCTGCAGGTATTGGTAATATTGTTGTCTGTAAAAATTGTATTAAAAAAAACATTATGTAACTATAAGCACCAAATTCTAAAATTATAGTTTTAAAATTTTCTACATTTTCTATTTTATCTAACATTCCTGTTAATTTTAATGGCAAATAGATTGCTAAAAAAATTAGCAATAGAACAATTGTTATTATAAATAATTTTAATATTTTCTGTTTAGTTTCAGGTTTTAATTTTTTCATATTAGATATTATAGCAAATTTTATGTATTTTTACAATTTATATTTATTTTTATTTACATTTGTTACTTAAAGGTAATTAAGTCTTTAAAGAATTGTTTTTTAATGTAATATTTAATAAATTTTAGATAAAATAATATTAAACAATGTTTTTTAATTTGACAATTATTTTATAAAAGTGTTATTTTATATTTAAGGAGAGAATGATGAAAAAACTAAGAATGTCTTTAATTTGTATGTTAGTGCTTGGTATGGTGGGTTACATAATTGGGGCTGTAATTGTTTATCTCAATAACGGTCAAGATTTTGTTAAAGCATTAAGCGATACTACTAGTTTTATCGGTGCAGCTACAGGTGCCGGTTTAGGTATTTGTGCTGGTTTGATTGCTAAAAACGGAGAGGTTAAAAATAAAAATGAAGGAGAAGATGCAGACGGTAAAAAAACAGATATTGCATTTGATTCTAAATTTATCACTCAAGAACGTTTAAAAAATGATCCCGAACTTATTTATACTACATGGAACAATCTTCCATCATTGAAAAAAACAGGTTTTGTTTTTAGAAATAAACAGGTTGGTGGACGCTATGAGGTAAACATGAAAGCTGAAACACATGCTTTGGTTCTTGGTACTACTGGTACAGGTAAAACACAGGTTTTAGCTAATCCTACTATAAGAATTTTAGCTCATACTGCCCAAAAACCTAGTCTAGTTATGACAGATCCTAAAGGAGAACTTTATGCAGATAATGCAAGAGTATTAAAGGAAGAAGGGTATGATATTGTTGTTTTAAATTTAAACGATCCTTATGCTTCTTCTATGTGGAATCCTATGGAGATTGCTTATCGTGTATATCAGAGAGCAGGAAACCTTGCTAAAGAGGTTAAAAAATTCAGCAACTGTACTCCAGAAGAAATGGGATATAAAAAATTTGATGATGATATTATTCATGGTGCACAATACGGTGATACTTGGTATGGTTTTGAAGGAAAGGCTTTTCCCAATAATGAACTTCTAAAAATGGAGTTAGATTCAAAAAGAATTCAATTAGAAGATGAAGCAAAAAGTGACTTAAGAAATATTGCCCTTTCTCTTATCCCTGATGATCCTAACTGTAAAGATACTACTTGGCCAAATGGTTGTAGAGATCTTATTACAGGTATTATGTATGCAATGCTTGAAGATTCAAGAGATCCTAGATTGGGAATGACAATTGATAAATTTAATTTTTTTAACTTATATAAAATTGCTATGCTTAGAGATCCTGCAGGAGAAAGAGATAGTGTTTTAAAAACTCTTACCAAATATTCTGAAGGAAGAGATCCTGTTCAAAGTAATGTTCATAACCTTATGTCAAGTGTTTGTTTAGCAAGTCCTACAACTCAACGTTCATTTATTGCAACTTTAGGTTCTTCTGTAGGAAAAACCTTAGGTGATGATGGTATATTATATATGACTAGTGGTACACAAATTGATTTTGAAAAAATTCCAGAAAAACCGACTGCTTTCTTTATAAGAATCCCTGACCACAAAACAGAAAGACATCCTCTTGGTGTTCTTTGTATCAGCCAGTTATATAAAGTTCTTGTAGATGTTGCTAATAAAACATACAATCCTAAAACAAAGAAGACAGGTCAATTACCACGTCCAGTTTACTTTATCCTTGATGAATTTGGTAATATGCCTGCTGTTCCTAACTTTGGTACGATGGTTACGGTTTCTCGTTCAAGAAATGTGTTTTTTGAAATAGTTTTACAATCTTACAAACAGCTTGATATTAAATATGGACAAGATGAAGCGCAAAACATTCGTGGAAACTTCCAAATGGAAGTGTTCTTAGGTTCTGAAGATCCTTCTACTATTCAAGCATTTTCTGAAGCCTGCGGTGAAACAACTGTTTTTCATAAAGAAGAAAATGTTTCAAAAAATACAAAAGATACCGAGCATGGAGAAAATATATCTACATCTACTCAAAGAACCAGAAAACCTCTTATTGATAAACAAGAATTGCGTCAGCTTCCAAAATGGACTGTTATTGCAAAATTGTTTAGAAAAGCTATTATGAAAGATGTTATGACACCTTTCTACGCTACTTCATGTATGGCAAAAAAACCTGCAGAAGAGCCAGTTTCACTTTCAAACAAATTGAATATAGAGGACATCTATTACGATGTAAACAAGAGAAATGCTATTGTATTAAGGCCAAGAAGTCCTTTTGATGAATAAAAAAGCATCGAATTGATGCTTTTTTTTAATACATATTTTTTTCTTTTTTATTTATAACTATATCTATAGTTTGTATATTTTTGCTTTTCGTTTTACAAATTGTTAACAAAATGATAAAATAAATTCTGTAATATAACTATGAGGAAAACAAAATGATAAAAATTAAGGATAAAAAAGATAGTATAATAAAAATGAAAGAGCTTGGACTAAATTATTTTCCTTTGGATTTTTTTGACGTAAAAGATATTGATGGTATTAAAAGATTTTTTGATGAGAATCCTGCAAAAGAATATGTTTTAAGATCTCCTAACAAAGCACAAGGAAAATTTTATTTTGTCAAAAATTTTGATGAAGCTGAAGAAAAACTAAAAAATTTTAGTAAAGAAGTTACTATCAGTGTTTCTTATAATGAATTTAAAGATGATTTAATTATTGTTGGAGATATTAAAGTTCATAAAGGATTTAATGGTGACACAGTAGATTTAACTGCTAGAGCTGATAGTAATGCCACACATAGAAATATCTATGAAAATCCTCAATATAATTTACATGCATCACTTGAAGATGATAAAGTTTGGGAAATTCCAGGATTTTCTAAAATTATGAGATATATTTCTGAACATTCTCTTTATGATGTTATAATAGAATTTGCAGTGTACGACTGCAAAATTGGAGTAAAAAAAGAAAATGTTGTTATTACAGAACTTAGAACAACATATTAACTTATTTTAAAAGAGGTGATACATGAATGATTTTTTAAATAGAAAACTAAACATAGTTTTATCAAAAATTTCAGATGTTCAGTTTAGAGAAGATGTGAAAGGTACTGTCAATCTCCTTCTTTCTTTGGCACAAAATTTTTCTTTCGAGGAAAATAAAGAAGGTAAACACTTTTTGGTTATAGATAGAAAAAACATACAAGCAAAGAGAATGATGAATTTAATTTTAGGTGAAGAATATGGAATAAAAGCTTTCTTTGTTTTAAAAGATTGTCTAAAAAATATAAATGAATCAGTTTTTAAAAACAAAAATGCAGAATTAATAAATCATACTATTCAAGTTTGTAGATATTTTCAAAAAAAACTAGGAATTTATTGTGATCAAAATTATGTTTTTTCTGATGAAGTTACTCTTGGGGATATAGAAGACAAACAATAAAATTCTTTTCGCTTTTTTAATTATTATTCAAAAAAGATATTCATTTTATTTGGATATTTTTTTTTGATGTTTTATAATATTCTCGGATAAAATAAAAGGAGATATCTATGAAACAATTTGTTTACTTATTTAAAGAAGCTGATGGTAAAAATAAAGCTCTTTTTGGTGGAAAAGGTGCAAACCTCGCAGAAATGACTAACCTCGGTATGCCAGTTCCTCAAGGTTTTACAATTACCACTGAAGCTTGTACACAATATTATCAAGATGGAAGAAAAATTAATGATGATATTCTAACTCAAATTGAAAAGAAATTAACTGAATTAGAAAAAATGACAGGGAAAAGATTTGGAGACAAAAAGAACCCTCTATTAGTTTCTGTTCGTTCTGGAGCAAGGGTTTCTATGCCAGGTATGATGGATACTATTCTTAATCTTGGTTTAAATGATGAAGTTGTTGAAGGTCTTGCTACATTAACTAGCAACCCTCGTTTTGCTTATGATTCTTATAGAAGATTTATTCAGATGTTTAGCGATGTTGTTATGCAACAAGAAAAGTCTAAATATGAAAGAATTTTAGATAAAGTCAAAGAAGAAAAAGGTGTTCAATATGATAAGGATCTTACTGCTGATGATTTAAAAGAAATTGTTAAAATGTTTAAAGATCTTTATAAAAAAGCTCAAGGTGAAGAGTTTCCTCAAGAACCAAAAGTTCAATTAATTGAAGCAGTTAAAGCTGTCTTCCGTTCTTGGGATAATGATAGGGCTAATGTTTACAGAAGAATGCATGATATCCCTTATGAATGGGGCACTGCAGTTAACGTTCAATCTATGGTTTTTGGTAACATGGGAGAAACTTCTGGTACTGGTGTTGCTTTCTCTCGTAATCCTGCTACAGGTGAAAATAAGCTTTATGGAGAGTATCTTATGAATGCACAAGGAGAAGATGTTGTTGCTGGTATTAGAACTCCATTACCTATTTCTACTCTTGAACAACAGAATCCTGAAGTTTATAAACAATTTGCTGACATTGCTAGAAAATTAGAAATCCATAATAAAGATATGCAAGATATGGAATTTACTATTGAAAATGGAAAACTCTATATGCTTCAAACTAGAAATGGAAAGAGAACTGCAAAAGCTGCTTTAAAGGTTGCTGTTGATCTTGTTAAGGAAGGTTTAATTACTGAGAAAGAAGCTTTAATGATGATTGATCCAAAACAGTTAGATGCACTTTTGCATCCTCAATTTAATGAAGTTGAGCTCAAAAAAGCTAAACCTATAGCAGAAGCTTTACCTGCTTCACCAGGTGCTGCTTGTGGTAAAATTTGTTTTACTGCAGAAAAAGCAAAACAAATGGCTGAAAAGAAAGAAAAAGTTGTTCTTGTACGTTTAGAAACTTCTCCAGAAGATATTGAAGGAATGGCTGCAAGTCAGGGGGTTTTGACAGCTCGTGGAGGAATGACATCTCACGCTGCGGTAGTTGCTCGTGGAATGGGTACTGCTTGTGTTGCTGGTTGTTCTGCAATTAAATTTGCTGATGATGAAAAATCTTTCACTTTAAATGGAAAAGTTTATAAAGAAGGAGATGTTATTTCTTTTGATGGTTCTACTGGAAGAATTTATGATGGCGCAGTTCCTACAGAACCAGCAAAAATTTCTGGTGAATTTGCAACTATTATGGAATGGGCTGATAAATATCGTGCCTTGAAAGTTAGGACTAATGCAGATAATCCTAAAGATGCTAAAAATGCTTTCAATTTTGGTGCTCAAGGTGTTGGTCTTTGCAGAACAGAACATATGTTCTTTGAAGCTGACAGAATCCCAGCGGTAAGAGAAATGATTGTTTCAACTACTGTTGAAGAACGTAAGAGAGCACTTGCAAAACTTCTTCCTATGCAAAGAAAAGATTTTATTGGTATATACAAGGCTATGGAAGGGCTTCCTGTTACAATTAGATTTCTTGATCCACCTCTTCATGAATTTTTACCTCATGAAGACAGTGAAATTAAAGCTCTTGCTAAAGAAATGGGAATATCTTTTGACAGACTTAAACAAACAGTCGCAGATCTTCATGAATTTAACCCTATGATGGGTCATAGAGGTCTTCGTCTTGCTGTTACTTATCCAGAAATTGCTGAAATGCAGACTCAAGCTGTTATTGAAGCAGCAATTACTGTTTCTAAAGAAATGGGATATGAAATAGTTCCTGAAATTATGATTCCTTTGACTTGTGATTGGAAAGAATTCAAATATGTTCGTGATATTGTCGCTAATAAAGCTGATGAAATAATTGCACAAAATAATGTTAAACTTACTTATAAAATTGGTACTATGATTGAAATTCCTCGTGCCGCTGTTACAGCCGATGAAATTGCTAAATATGCTGAATTTTTCTCATTTGGTACTAACGATTTAACTCAAATGACATATGGTTTTAGTCGTGATGATGCAGGAAAATTCTTAGATGTTTATTATGCTAAGAAAATATTTGAAAGCGATCCATTTGCTAGACTAGATCAAAATGGTGTTGGGAAACTTGTTAAAATGGCATGTGATTTAGGAAAATCAACAAGACCTGATATTAAGCTTGGTATTTGTGGCGAACATGGTGGAGATCCTTCATCTGTAGAATTCTGCCACAATGCAGGATTAACATATGTTTCTTGTTCTCCTTTTAGAGTACCTATTGCTAGACTTGCCGCAGCTCAAGCAAATATTAAAAATCCTAAAAAATAAATAAAAAAATCTCAATTATTGAGATTTTTTTATTTATTCATTATAATTGACTATCAGTTTAAACTATGCTATTATTTTTATGGAACTTAAGATTAAATTAGGAGTAAAAGTGAAAGATCTTTTAGATAAAATTTTATTAAGTAATAATGTAATTGATGAATTTTATAAAAATTATGAGAATCCATCTTTTAAAAAATGGATTTTAAATATTTTGCCTGAAATAGAGGATTGCAAAAACACAAAACAAGATAACCCATGGCATGTATACAATTGTTTAGACCACATTTTACATTCTGTGGAAAACATCAATAAACTAAGCAAGGGAATTGACCCAAAAAAAAATTATTATTGGCATATACAATGTTTTTTCATGATATAGGAAAACCGGCATGTTATATTAGGAGATATTCTAAAATAGCAAAAAGAGATATAGATAGTTTCTTTAATCATAATTTGATGAGTGAAAAAATTGCAGATAGAGTATTACCATTACTAGATTTTGATAAAAATCAACAAGAAATTATGAAATTGTTAATAAAAGAACATGATATTTTTATGTTTATAACATTACAAGATGATTATAACAAGCATCATAAAACTTTAACTTTTCAATTAATTGAAGATTATGTAAAAAAATATAGTGAATATGGAAACGGAATAGAAATATTTAAATTATTATTAAAAGTAGGGCGAGCAGATAGTTTAGCACAAAATCCTGAAATGACTAAATCTTCTTTTGATTTACTTGATGCTATGGAAAAAATGCTTGAAGATTATGAAAAAGATATAATTTTAGGAAATCGAGAAGATAATATTTAGTTTTTTAACAAACATTGTTCAACTCTTTTAAAATAAGACAATAATTACTTTACAAAAAATAAATCCTGTGTTATAATTTTTAAGCAAAATAAAATTTAGAGGTGAGAATTATGATGATTGAGCCATCAATTGATAAACTTTTGGCAAAAACAAATAATAATAGATATGTTTTATGTACAATTATCACTAAAAGAGCAAAAGAGATTGAAAGTGTTAGAAGACTTGAACTTGCAGATCAAGATAAAAAAGCGATAACAATTGCTTGTGAAGAGATTATTGCTGGGAAAGTGAAACCAAGTAATTTTTAGTATCTCTCATATTTTGAGGTTTTTTAAAACCTCTTTTTTATTTTACGTTGTTTGATTTTAAAAATTGTGTTATAATTGTTCTGCCGATAAAGGATTTTTATGTTTGCTGATGTTATTATAGATCAAGATGCTAAAGCCCTTGATAAAGTTTTTGAATATATTATTCCTGAAAATATAGACATTACGATTGGTATGAGAGTCTATGTTCCTTTTTCAACAAGAATTTTACAAGGATTTGTCGTAAATATTAAAGATAATTGTAATTATGATAATTCAAAGGTAAAAAAGATTATTTCAAAAGTTGAAGATTTTTCAGCAATTAAACCAGAAATGCTAAAATTAATGCAGTTTATGGCAAATAAATATCATTTAAAATTAGCCTCTATTTTACGTCTTTTTTTACCTTCAGAGATGAGAGAAGGTAAAGTAAAAGAATTATTTGAAAATTATTATTATTTAAACAAAAATATAGATTTTAAAATTAATAAAAATGCCATTAAACAGCAACAATTACTAGATTATTTATCCGAAAAAGAAAAAGAAAAATCTTCTGTATTGGCAGATCTTTTTGGATATAGTGCTTTAAAAAGTCTTTTTGAAAAAAAATATATTTTAAAAGAACAACAAAAAATCAAAAGAACACCCTTTTATCTATCTACAAATACGAAAAAAGTTCAATTAAATTATGGTCAACAAAACGCTTTAAACTCTATTAAAGAAAATAGAACTTATCTTTTACATGGAGTAACTGGTAGTGGAAAAACAGAAGTTTATATGAATTTGATTGAAAATGTTTTAAAAGCAGGTAAAAATGCGATTATGCTCGTTCCTGAAATCTCTTTAACTCCTCAAATAATGTCAAATTTTAAAGGAAGATTTGGAGAACTTGTTGCTGTCTTGCATAGTGGTTTATCATCAGGAGAGAAGTTTGATGAATGGAAAAGATTATTTAGTGGAGAGGCAAGAATTGCAATTGGGGCTCGTTCTGCTATTTTTGCTCCATTGGATAATTTGGGAATTATAATTGTCGACGAAGAACATGAACAAAGTTATATTTCAGAATCTAACCCAAGATATGATACTCATGATGTAGCAGAATTTCGAGCAAAAGAAAATAATTGTCCTCTTGTTTTAGGAAGTGCAACACCTTCAATTGATAGTTATGAAAAAGCTAAACAAGGAACTTACAAATTAATTGAAATGCCAATTAGAGCAAATGGAAAAGAATTACCTAAAATTCAAATTGTTGATATGATGAACGAAATTCGAATGGGTAATAGTGGTATTTTTTCCAATCAACTATTAGCTGAACTTATAAATGTCATTAATAATAAAAAACAAGCTATGATTTTTATTAATAGGAGAGGCTTTTCTTCTTTCATGAGGTGTAGGGATTGTGGCTATATTGCAAAATGTAGCGACTGTGATGTTAGTTTAGTTTATCATCGAGAAGATAATAGGTTAAAATGTCATTATTGTGGGAAACAATTTAAAGTTTTAGATAAATGTCCAAAATGTGGAAGTGATAAAATTAAATATGGTGCTGTAGGAACAGAACAAGTTGTACATAAATTAAAAGAACTATTTCCACTTGTAAAGATTTTAAGAATGGATAATGACACAACCATGACAAAGAATTCTCATCAAAAAATTCTAAATGAGTTTAAAAACTCTTTGCCGGCAATATTGGTTGGAACACAAATGATTGCAAAAGGTCATGACTTTGAAAATGTGGTTTTAGTTGGAATTGTTGATGCTGATCAAAGTTTATATCATGCCGATTATAGAAGCACAGAAAGAACGTTTCAACTTATTACTCAAGTTGCTGGCAGGGCAGGTAGAAGCGAAAATGAAGGAAAAGTAATATTGCAAACTTATTCACCTAAACATTATGTTTATAAGTTTGCTTCAAATTATGATTATAAAGGATTTTTTAGAAAAGAAGAAAATATAAGAGAAACGGCTCAATTTCCGCCATTTACCAAAATTTTAAGAATTCTTTTTTCTGACTTTGATGAGAATTATGTTAGAGATTTATTGAAAATATGTTATACTGAGATTGAAAAATTAAAAACTAAGTATAGTGATGATATAATTTATTTTGATGCGATGAAATCACCTATAAAAAAGATTATGGATAAATATCGATATCAAATTATGCTTAGATACAAATTAAAAAATGCAGACAATATTGAAAAGGAAATATTTGAAATTGTTGATAAAACTGCAAGTAAATCGTCTGTATTTTTTGAGGTTAATCCTCAAAACCTTTCGTAAAAGGAGATATTTATGGCTATTAGAAATGTTTTGAAAGTTGGAGATTCTTCACTAAGAAAAAAATCTAAACCTGTAAAAGAGTTTGATGAGTCTTTATGGGAACTTTTAGATGATATGAAACAAACTATGTATGAAAATAACGGTATGGGGTTGGCCGCACCTCAAGTGGGAGTGTTAAGACGTGCTGTTGTAGTTGAAGTAAACAATGCTTTTTTAGAATTAATAAATCCTGAAATTATTTCAAAAAAAGGTGAAGATATTGAAGAGGAAGGATGTTTGTCTGTTGGAAACTTTAGGGGAAGAGTGAAAAGACCATACGAAATTACCATTAAGGCATTTGATAGATATGGTTATCCTTTTACATTAAAAGGTGAAAAATGGCTGGCAAGGTGTATATGTCATGAAGTTGATCATTTAGATGGAGTGTTGTTTATTGATAAGTCATTAGATAAGGATTTATATATTAAAAAGAATGGTCAACTATAAGTTAAATTAAATTTATATTTAAGAGTGGTGTTATGAAAGTATTATTTTTAGGTAGTTCTAAATTTTCAAAAATTGTGTTAAATAGAATGTTAGATAATAAAATTAATGTTGTTGCTGTAATTACTCAACCAGATAAGCCATCAGGGAGAGGACATAAGTTACAACCTACAGAAATTAAAAAATTTGCTTTGGAAAAGAATATTAATGTTTTTACTTTTGATAAAGTTAAAAATCATATTGATGAAATAAAAAAAATTGACTATGATGTTGCCATTGTTGCATCTTTTGGTCAAATTTTACCTCAGGCATTTTTAGATATCAAATTAACATTAAATGTCCATCCATCGCTTTTACCTCTTTATAGAGGAGCAACACCTATTCAATCTGCTATTTTAAATGGCGACAAATTGACTGGTGTAACAATTATGAAAGTTGCGAAAGATGTTGATAGTGGTGATATTATTGTTCAAAAGAAATTTCCAATTAATAATGAATATTATCATGAGCTTGAAGAGAAACTGGCTGATTTTGGTGGAAACATGATTTCTGAGGTTTTAAAAGATTTTGAAAAAGGAATTATTAAATTTTTTCCGCAAGATCACAAAAAAGCTACTTATGTTTCAAAATTTTCTAAAGATGATGGAAAATTAGACTTTAACTTATCTAAAGATCAAATTTTAAACAAAATTCGTGCTTTTAGTGAAGAAATTGGTTGTTACATTTTAATTGATGGTATTTTATTAAAAATTGGTAGAGCATGTGATGTTTCTAAAGATTTTTATACAAACACTATAGAACCTGGAACTGTTTTAAATTATAAAAAGGCTTTTATTATTATCTGCAAAGATGGGGCAATTGAAATATTAAAATGTCAAACACCTTCAGGTAAGATGATTTCTGGACGTGATTTTTTAAATGGACATAATGAAGTTTTAGGAGTAAACATTTTACAATGTTAAGTGATTTTAATTTTAATGAAATTAATTTGTATACGAAAAAGATAGGGTTACCCTTGTTTAGAGGGGAACAGATTTTTGATGCTATTTATAGTGGAAAATCTTTGGAAGAAATTTCTAATATCCCTAAAGCTTTAAAAGATATAATTATAAATGACTATCCAAAATATAAAATTATAAAAAAATATACAAGTAAAGATGGTACACAAAAGTTTATAATCGAATTTGCTGATGGCAATATTGTCGAATCTGTTTTAATGAAATATAGATATGGATATACAGTTTGCGTTTCCACGCAAGTTGGTTGTCGAATGGGATGTAAATTTTGTGCTTCAACATTAAATGGTTTGTCAAGAAATCTATCTGCTGGTGAAATACTTGGTCAAATTGTTCTTATTAATCGTGATTTGGGAGGTTCAAAAAAGGATAGAAAAATAACTAATGTTGTGCTTATGGGAAGCGGAGAACCATTAGATAATTATGAAAATGTTATTAAATTTTTAGAATTAATTTCATCTTCAAAAGGACTAAATATAAGTCAAAGAAATATTTCGTTATCAACTTGTGGTCTTGTTGACAAAATTTACAAATTAGCGGAAGAGAAACTTAATATTACTTTAACTGTTTCTTTACATGCTTCTTGTGATGAAAAAAGGAAAAAAATTATGCCAATTGCGAATCAATATTCAATTAGTGAAATTATGGAAGCTTGTAAATTTTATTATCAAAAAACAGGAAGAAAAATTTATTTTGAATATACTTTAATCAAAGATGTTAATGATAGTAAAGAAGATATAATAAATTTAACTAAATTTCTAAAAGGATTTCTATTTCATTTAAATATTATTCCATTAAATGAAGTTAAGGAAAGAAAATTAGAAGGTGTTTCTAGACTGTTTGCTTACCATTTTGTAGATGAGTTAAAAAAACATGGATTGTCTGCAACTGTCAGGAGAACGATGGGAGAAGATATTGAAGGGGCTTGTGGACAATTAAGAAATAAAATGTTAAAATATAAAGAGGAGTAATTTTATGATTTTCAATAAAGTTTACAAAAAAGGTAAAAAAACTAAAGAATATATCTATGGATTAAGGGAAACAGACGAATCTTTTTCTATTGGTGAAAAACCTATTGTTTTTTCCATTGTTCCTATTAATCATACACAAAAAAGTGTTAATGGTTCAATTAATGTTGCAGGAAAAGCGTTAGGTGTCGTTTCTAATCCACAAGAAAGTAGTGAACTAATGAAATATACTTGGCATGATATGGATCAATCAGGTATTGAAATTGTTTCTGCTCACATTACTGATGCAAAGTTGTTTTATGATAGATATTTTTCTCCAATATTAAAAGATAAAAATGGTAATTATAAAGATTTTAATTCTTTATTAAAAATATTTAATAACATAACAATTCTTTCTTATTGTGATTCAACAAAAGATATTTTTCAAATTTCTCAGCACCTAGAAAAAGAGCTTTATGAAAGTGGATTATACAACAAGCAACAAATTGATTCTCTTTTAAAACAAATTTGTGCAATAGATGTTACTTCTAGAATTAGTATGGGAGAGTCTAAATTTACTTCTATTCATTTATATTCAAAAGCTGATAATGAATTGGAACATCCTCAACAAGTTAGAGAGAAAAAAAGTGGAATAAGTGTTATTAATGACCATGAAGCATGTATAATAGTTGATAAGTTAATGACTACTGAAAGTGATCATATTTATGATGCATTTTTTGAGATTGGAGAAAAAAAGACTTCACAAGGAAAAGTTGTTGGTTTTGTTGTAGAAAAACTTGTATCTGATGTGGTCTCAAGATTTCAAAATGGGAAATCATTAAACAATATTACTGAAAGTAGTACTATTTTTTCAGATAGTAATCAAACATTTATAGATCATTTAATGGAAAAACAAGATTTTTCAAAAGAGGAAGAGGAAAAGCTAAAAACGATGGTTATTGAATCTAGATTTTTGCCAAAAGAATGTGAAGTGGATTCTGAAAAAAAAGAGAGATATTCTATTTATAATGAAAATATATCTTTATATTTAAAAATAAATGAATTGAAATTAGAAAAAAAGATTAATGATATTGATTTATTTATGAAAAGAAAACTTGATTTTGAAAATTTAAAAATTTATAAAGATATTTCTCCAGAAATTAAAGAAAGGTTTGAAAAAATAACAGTTTTGTTTCAAGATATGAAAAAACTACTTTTGTATTGTAATAAAAAGATGGAAAGCATAACTTTTAGTGATGATTTAGAAGGTGCCATGAATAACTCAAAAATATTAAAAGAAATTTATGAAACAACACAAATGAATTTTGGGTTAATAACAAAATCATTAGATTTATTAGATTTATATTTTTCATTAGAAAATTTTGATGATCCAAAAGTTTCTATTCAGTGGGGCAAAAAAGAAGGGTTAGAAAAATTTATTAAAAATGCTGAAAAGAATTTTGAAGATGACTGTGAAAAATTTTAATACGGAGAGTTTATGCAAGGATTAGTTATAAAAAAAAATGCAACACTTTTTTCAATTGAAAGCAATAATCATATATACGTTTTAAATGCAATGGGGAAAAATAAAGAAGGTGGAATTTTTGTAGGAGATAAAGTAGAATTTAACGAAAGCATTACCAAAGTATATACTAGAAAAAATTTATTAATAAGACCACCTCTTGCTAATATTGATAAAATGTTTCTTGTCATAGCTTTAAAACCTAAACCTGACTTTGTTTTGATTGATAAAATGATTATATATTGTATGTTAAACAATATAGAACCGATTATTGTGATTAATAAATGTGATATTGCAGATAATCTCTTTATTAAAGAAATTGAAAATGATTATTTTTTCTTGACTATTTTAAAAACTTCTGCAAAAGATGGGGATACTTCTTCTTTAAAAGAGCAAATTTATGGTATTTGTGCTTTTGCGGGACAAAGTGCAGTAGGAAAATCCTCTTTGATAAACAGTATGTTAGGTTACCAAGAAACATCAATTGGAGATATCTCTAAAAAAATCGAAAGAGGAAAACAAACAACAAGAATTGTTAGTTTGTATAAAATTGGTAATGGATACATTGCGGATACTGCAGGTTTTTCAATGCTAGATCTCTCTTTAGTGAGTAAAATTACAACTCGAGAATTATCATCGTATTATCCAGATTTCATAAAAGCTCGTGAAGAATGTAAGTATAGATCTTGTTTGCATGAAAGTGGTGAGTGTGGAGTTATCAATTATGTTAATAATGGTAAAATATCTTGTAGAAGATATAGGAATTATTTAAAAATTTTAAATGAGTTAAAAGATAAAACTTGTTATTAAGATTCAACTATGTTATAATTTGTTCGGAGTGTTTATGAAAAAAAACGTTTATCTTTCTGTTTCTACTGATCCTATTGATGAATATCAAAAAATTTGTGAATATGCCAAAGAGATACAACCAATTGCTGATTTTTTACATTGCGATATCATGGATGGTAAATTTGTAAAAAGAAAAACTTATGATGCGCAGTTGGTTTACAATATAAATCAAAATAGTGTTATTATGTTAGACGTTCACTTAATGTGTGACGAACCTTTGAAGCAAATAGATGATTATTTAAAAGCTGGAGCAAATATTATAACAATTCATTACGAAGCTTTTAAAAATAAAAATGACTTAATGCTTGCTCTTCATAAAATAAAACAGGGTAAGGCACTTGCGGGTTTATCGATAAAACCTGAAACATCTGTTAGTGATGTAAAAGTTTTTGTTCATGATTTTGATATTATTCTTGTAATGAGTGTAGAACCTGGTGCTAGTGGGCAAAAATTCTTGCCAGAAGCTTTAAATAAAATTAAAGAACTTAATAAATTAAGAGATGAAAATAATTATCAATATAAAATAGAAGTAGATGGCGGTGTTAATTTAACAAATTCAAAGGATTTAATTATGGCTGGAGCTGATATTTTAGTAAGTGGAAGTTTTGTTTTTAAATCTCATAACAAAAGTCAAGCTATAAATGAATTAAAAAATTATTGAGGAGTATAAAAATGAATAAGAGTAAAAATGCATGGATTTTAGTCTCTGCTATATTATCAACACTAGCAATAGTTTTATTTGCAATTTTGATTATTGCATGTTTTGTTTCTAGGAGCGAAGTATCGAATTATATTAATTTTGATCCCGCCCAAATTGCTTATTACCAAGATTTGTATTTAGGTTTGGGATTATATTCAATTTTTGCTTTGGCTATGACTATTTTTAACACTGTTGTGTTTTTTAAATATGTTCATTATTCATATGATGAGATTAAAAAATCTCTAGGATTGCCTATTACTGCCATAGTTTTTTCTTTCTTATGTGGTTGTTTGTTTTCAGCGATTTTTGCTATTGTTGGAATAACTGTAAATTCTGATGAAAAAGAAGAGGAGGATAAAGACTCAAATAAATCTCTTGATGCAGAACTTGATAAGCTTATTTCTTTAAAAAATAAAGGTATGATATCACAAGAGCAATTTGATAGTTTAAAAAAACATTCTATTGATAAATATTTAAAAAGTTAGAAAATTATAAAATTATTACATTACCGCATAAAACATCATAATAAGAAAATGTCTGTACCTGTCCATTTTGAGCTTTTATATTTACAGTGAATACACTAGGATATACATCTTGTATGACACCATTAATGGTGTCATATTTTTTTCTTCCTCTATTAACATTCATTTCTACTTCTTTACCTTTTAAAGAAAGTATATTGTTTTTTATTTGATCTATATTTAAAGTTATTTTTCTCATAATTTCTCCTTTATATATTAACAAAATAATTTTTGACATTTTAAAAATTTTTAAACATTCTTGTCATAATTAATATTTTTAAGCGTAATTATATCTTGTAAATGTTTGGATTTGGAGGGTAAAATGGCATTTAACGAAAATAAATTTTGTGTTGCTAATAAAAGCGAACTTTCAAAAAGTGATTTCACTGTAGAGTGTAATATTTCTGCTGGCAGCAATATTGCAAAGATATTAGCTATTTCTATTGATAGTTGTGTTCAAAGTCTAGAAACTTTAAATAGTGTTTTAAATTATTCTGGGAATATTGATTTAAAAATTGTTTTTTTAACAGATGATGGTTTGATTAATACTGTTTGTAATGTTTGTCCATTCTCTTCTAAATTCGAAGGTGAGAATATCTCGACGGGAAGTGTTGCTGATGTTAACTTAAAAGTTGTTGATTATAATATTGAAAGTATTAGCGGGGATAATATAAAAATTTCTGTCATCATCGAGCAATCAGGGAATATTGTTTCAAACAAAGATGTGAAAACTATACAAAGTGATGATGAAAATATTTGTTTTCAAGAAGAAGAAATTAATGTTGTAAAATTTGTTGGTTCTGTTAGTAGTGATTTTATCGTTGAAAGCGAAATAAATGTTAGAGAAAAAATTAAAAAAGTTGTATTAACAGAAAGTAAGGCTATTGTTAAATCTACAGAAAGTGGTGTTAATTTCGTTGTAATTAGTGGAGATGTAGTAACTCGAGTTTTATACATCAATGAAAATGACAAGTTTGAAAGTGGTTATATTTATGATTCTTTTAAAGAAGAAATGGAAATAGAAAATGCACAAAAAGACAGTTTAGTTGAAGCTAAGATTTTTGTTAAACAATGTGATGTTGTAAGTGAAGTTGTTGAAGATGAAAAAGGATCCAAAATATTAGTAAAAGTCCCTCTTTGTGTAAAAGCTTATGTTTATCAAGATGAAAAGATAAATGTTATCAAAGATTTATATAGTATAAAAAATGAAATTCAAATTACAACAGAATCTTTTGAGATGAGTCAAATATGCAAGTTAGAAAATATTGAAGGTAAAATTGAAGGTAATTTAATAATTGATGATGATAAACCAAGAGTTGATAAAATAATGTTTAATGGTGGTAATTCTGTTACAGTTACGAATTCTTATGTTAAAGAAAGCGAAATTTTTGTTGAGGGAATTGCTAAAACGAATGTAGTTTATTTAAATGATGAAGACAATTCGTTATATAGTGTTCAAATTGACGTTCCATTTGTTATTTCTGATAAAACCAATTTTGGGGAAGAGGGAATAATTTTTGTCAATGCAATAGTTTGTGATGTAGATGTAGCAGTAAAAAAGGGTAGAGAACTTTTCTATGATGCTAAAGTTAAAGCCTTTGTAAATTATTGTTATAACAAAAATTCAGCAGTTATTACCGAAGCAATAGAAGGAGATTTTTTACCAGAAAGAGATTTTGGTATGGAAGTTGTTTTTGTATCTTCTGGTGATCAACTTTGGGATATTGCAAAACAAAATAAAGTAAAAGAATCTCAAATTATAACTCAAAATCCTGATGTTGTATTTCCAATAAATGAAGATTGTTCTTTAATTCTTTTTTATCAGAAAGTAAATTAATTTTATAAATTATGTCAAAATAGGTCAAAATGACCTATTTTATTTTTTTTATTATTGAATTTATTAGTAAATTATGGCAATTATTTCATTTGCAAGAGGTATTTATGAGATATTTTATTATTTTTTTTAGTTGCATAGGTATTGTTTTAATTTTTTTATTTTGTCCTTTGCAAAATTTTCAGCAAGAAGTACAGTATTTAAGAATTCATATAAGGGCTAATTCAAATTCAATTAAAGATCAAAATGTTAAATATAAAGTTAAGGATCAAATTGTAGAAACTTTAATTCCTATTTTAAGTGAAGTAAAATCTTTTGAAGAAGCTAAAATTATCGTAAGTCAAAATTTTTCTTTGATAGAAAGTGTTGCAAATGAGGTGTTATATCAAAATGGATTTAATTATAAAAGTGAAGCTAAAATTGATAATGAATTTTTTCCAACACGTACATATGAAAATATTACTTTAGAGGAGGGATATTATGATGCACTCATTTTAAACCTTGGAGAAGGTGTTGGTGATAATTGGTGGTGTATAGTTTTTCCTGCATTTTGTTTTACTAAAACGCAAAATTCTGACAATATTGTATATATTTCGATGATTTGGGAGATAATTAAAAGTGTATTCTAGGAGGACAAATGAAAAGAAGATTTTTATTTCTTATATCCCTTTTATTTATCTTATGCTTTTCAATTACTGGACTAGGATTGACCGTAAAGAAAAGTGAAAAGTTTGATAATAATGTTATTTCGCAAGCTGCAACTACAACCGCAGAGAATAAAACAATTCAAACAAAATTAAAAAGATGGGGATATTATACGGGTGCAATTGATGGAATTTATGGAACATTAACAAAGAAAGCTGTTCGTTATTTTCAAAGTAAAAATGGACTAACTGTTGATGGCATTGTAGGTCCTAAAACTGCGGCCGCATTAGGTATGACTTTATTTAGCCAGTCTACATCATCAACAACACAATCCTCGGGCGATTTAGATCTTTTAGCAAGAATAGTTTATGCAGAAGCTAGGGGAGAACCTTATACTGGTCAGGTAGCAATTGCTGCAGTGGTTTTAAATAGGGTAGAAAGCGCATCTTTCCCAAATACTATTTCTGGAGTAATATATCAACCATACGCATTTACTGCGGTAGATGATGGACAAATTAACTTAACTCCTAATAGTACTGCTTATAAAGCTGCTCAAGATGCTTTAAATGGTTGGGATCCTACATATGGTTGTCTTTACTATTACAATCCTGCAACCGCAACGAGTTCTTGGATTTGGTCTAGACAAACTGTGATTACAATAGGTAATCATACATTTGCTCTTTAGGAGGAAAAATGAAAGATATTTTAGATGTAAAAAGAAGGAGTTCAAACATTAGAAATGATGAACTTTATAGTAATTATGATCCAAATGAAAAAAATTTAATTAAATCTCAACAAGATAACATTAAAAGAAAAAACAGGGTTATTTCATCTTTATCAATAGCAACTGCAATTTTAGCGCTATCTACAATTGGTTTTGGTATTGGTTTTGGAATATCTCAAGGTTATTTAACACAGTATCAAAATAATCTCGAGGGTGTATACAAAAGTAATTTTTATAGTATGTTGGATAGTGTAAATAATTTAGAAAATAAAATTTCAAAAACTATAGCATCGAACTCTTCTAATTATCAAAGGAAAACACTTTTAGAAGCATCAAAAAATGCAAGTGAGGCAGAAATTTCAGTTGCATCTCTTCCTTTGAGTCAAAATGATATCCAAGATACAGTTAAAATGGTTAATCAAATTTCTGGGTATACATCTACCTTGGCTGAAGATATGGTAAATGGTAGAGATTTAACTCAAGATGAAATTGAAACATTACAAGAAATAGATCAAAGTTTAATACAATTAAAATTGCAACTTAATGATTTTGCGAGAAAATTGAATAATGGTTTTTCAATTACAAATTCTTGTTTGGTTTTAGAAAATGACACCAACGATTTGTCAAAGACATTGTCGATTACTAATAATGATAATATAGAATATCCAACAATGATTTATGACGGTCCTTTTTCTGACTCGGTTGTAAATAGTACAATAAAAGGTTTAAGTGGAGATATTGTTTCCAAATCACAAGTTATGGAAAAATTACAAAAAGTATTTAAAGATTCTATCGATATTGTTTATGAAAGCGAAACCAAAGGAAAGTTTGAAACTTATAATTTTAGAATTAAAACTTCAAATGAAGAAATTCTATATGTTCAAGCAACAAAGATAGGTGGACATATTTTAACAATTAGTGGAGCAGGACAAAATGGTGAAAGTTATATTGATTATGCTAGTGCAAAGGAAGTTGCTTTAAATTTTGCAAAAGATAATGGTATAGAAAATGGTGAAGTTGTTTGGACTGATACAATAGATAATGATATTTATTTTAATATTGCACCTACTTTAAATAATATCGTTTTATATCCTGATCTTGTGAAAGTTAAAGTAAACAATGTTAGTGGAACAATTGTAGGTTATGATGCAACTTCATATTTTACTAATCATACCGATAGAGGTTTAAGTAAGGGAAGTTTTAGTATAAGTGAAGCAGTAAGTAAAATTCAAAGTGGATTCGAAGTAAAAAACAAAAGATATGTTTTAACGCCTTTGGATTACAACAGAGAGGTTGTTTGTATAGAAATAGAAGCTTTAAAATATGATAACACATACTATTTTTACTATAATTGTTTGAATGGAAAATTAGAAAATGTTTTAAAGGTTATAAAAACAGATAATGGAAATCTATTACAATAAAAAAATCTATGTAACAACATAGATTTTTTTATTATTGAGCACTTTCTTCTGAAGAACCTTTTTCTTCTAAAGTTTTATTATATGCATCTAAAACTGCATTTTTTATGTCCTCCCTAGTTTCTGTTTTGATTGGATGAGCAATGTCTTTATGTTCTCCATCTCTAGTTTTTTTGCTTGGCATAGAAATAAACAATCCATCTTTTCCATCAATTACTTTTATGTCATGAACTACAAAACATTCATCAATTGTAATTGAAGCCACAGCCTTTAATTTTGTTTCATCTTTAAGTCTTAATCTAACATCTGTAATTTTCACTAGTATATACCTTCCTTTTAATTTAGTCTATATGACCTTTAAGTTTATTCTACTATTTTTTTTAATAAAATACAAATAAATTTAATAAATTTTTGTTAAATTTACAACTTATTTTAAAAAAAATCATAAAAAAAGATATGGTTTATGTATATAACGATGTCAAAATTTTTTATCAGTTCCATAATGGTCCATCTATTAATCCTGTTTTATTGTTACATGGGTGGGGCTGCGATAGTAAAATTTTTTATGATTTGATTGAAAAGTTCCCAGAAAAGTCATTCTTAACAATTGATTTACCACCATTTGGAAAAAGTTCAAGTAATATTGAAAAATGGAACATATTTACATATGTTGGTATGCTCATGTCTTTGCTAGATTACTTGAGAATAGATAAATGTGATATTTTAGGACATTCTTTTGGAGGCCGACTTGCTATAATTTTGTCTGCTGTCAAATGTTCACTTGTGCAATCGTGCATATTAGTAGATAGTGCCGGTATGAGACCTAGAAGAACCTTAAAATATTATTATAAAATTTATAAATACAAAATTAATAAAAAATTTAAAAAAAGTACCTTAAACCAAGGATCTAAAGATTATTTAGAACTACCCCCTCACCTAAAAAAAGTTTTTAATTCTATTGTTAATACTTTTTTAGAAGATTATTGTAAAAAAATTTCTACAAAAATGTTGTTAATTTGGGGTAAAAACGACAAAGAGACACCTTTATATATGGCTAAACGTATTCATAGAAAAGTAAAAAATTCTGAATTGCATGTTATTGAAAATGCAGGACATTTTCCTTTTTTAGACTGTTCGTTTGAATTTTATAAAATTATTAATGATTTTTGGGAGGATATATGGTATATTTGAGCACATTTATTTGTGTTATTATTTTCATGTTATGGAGTTATTTTTTTGTAAAGTTATATCAATTATCTAGTTATAATATTTTAAATTATATCTCTTATGTGTTTGAATTTCGCTGGTTTTACAATGATAAAAATAGGTTAAAATTCACCAAAAGAATTATAAGATTTTATTTTTTATTATTTTTAATAACTTTTGGATTGTTCTTTTTGATTAATTTTTTTACAGTAAGCATACCAATTATTATTATTGATTATGTTTTAATATTTGCAATTTGTCCTTTATTAATTATTCTTGTACACTACATTATATTTCCTATTGAAATTGTAATAAAAAATTATTATGTGCTATTGGCAAAAAGAAAGATTAACAAAAAGAATGTGATTGTTGTTGGTATTACTGGAAGTTTTGGAAAAACATCAACTAAAAATATTTTAACTAGTATTTTAGAAAAAGAATTTAAAGTCTGTGCAAGTCCGAAAAACTATAATACTGATATGGGAGTAACTAGAACCATTCTCGAAAATTTAGATGATCACGATATTTTAATATTAGAGATGGGAGCTAGACATGTTGGTGATATAAAAAAAATTTGTAACATTGTTCACCCTAATTATGGAATAATTACTTCAATAGGTGCTCAACATATAGAAACTTTTGGATCTTTAGATAATATTGAAAAGACTAAAAACGAGCTTGTACAAGGAATTACTGAAAATGGAATTGTGATATTTAATGGTGATAATGAATCTGGAATTAAATTATATAATAAATTTGATGGAAAAAAATATTTAACCTGTGCTAAAAATAGTTTTAGTTATCCAATTAATATTTTGGTTGGCAAAGATGGAAGCGAATTTGATATGGTTATTGATAATGATTTATTACATCTAAAGACAAAACTATTGGGCTTTTGCAATATAAATAATATTGTTACAGCTGCTACTTTGGCACATATTATTGGAATTAAAAATGAGGATATAATTTCTGCAGTAAAAGACCTTTCTCCTACACCCCACAGATTACAACTTATTAAAAATGAGTATTGTACTATAATAGATGATTCGTATAATTCTAATATTTTAGGTTGTCAACAAGCTATTGAAGTGTTGTCAAAATTTAGTGGTAAAAAAATTGTTGTAACACCAGGTATTGTTGAATTGGGAAAAGAACAATCTGAACTTAATTTTAAATTAGGAACAATGATAGCTGACGTAGCAGATTATATTATTATAATGAATGAGACAAATAAAAATTTTATTTTATCTGGAGCTATTGCTCACAATTTTAAAAGAGAAAAAATTTATTTTTGTAACTCACGTTTTAAACAAAAGGAACTTTTAAAGTTGTTAACAACTAAAGATTGTGTTGTGTTGTTTGAAAATGATTTGCCAGATAATTATAAATAAAAGGAGAAAAATATGACAAATATTGCTATTTTTTTTGGCGGAAAAAGTGTTGAACATGATATTTCAATTATTACTGCATTACAAGTCATGCGAAATATAGATAAAGAGTTTAATTTAATTCCTATTTATATTAAGCCAGATGGAACTTTTGTTACTGCTAAAAATTTGAATATTTCTGAAACTTTTTTAAATTATAATTCTAATGTTAAAAAAGAAAATGAAGTTTCTTTTATTTTTGGAAAATCTTTAATGATGATTACAAAAAATAAAAAGATAAAAAAAATTATAAAAATTGATTGTGCAGTTCTATGTAATCATGGTCATGGTGGCGAAGATGGATCACTTCAAGGATTGTTGGAACTTTGTGAAATTCCTTACTCCTCTTGTAATGTTGCAGCTAGTGCTTTGTGCATGGATAAAAATTTAACTAAAATTATTTTAACAAGTGCTCATATAAACACTCCAACACATGTTTATTTTAATAAATGTGAATATAAAACAAATAAGGTTAATATTATTAACAAAATTAGTAAGAAAATTGCTTTCCCCTGTATTGTAAAACCTGCAAGTCTTGGAAGTAGTGTTGGTATTAGCATATGTGAAAATATTGATAAGTTGGAAAAATCTATCGAAGATGCTTTTGTTTATGATTCTAATATTGTTATAGAAAAATATATTAGTAATGCGAGGGAATTTTGTTGTGCTGTGATGAAAATTGGAGATAGACTTATCCCTAGTAATGTAGAAGAAATTAATAAAAATAAAATTTATACTTTTCAAGAAAAATATCTCTATAAAAAAGAACAAATAAGCGAAATTATTGAGAAAGAACTACAAAAAAGGATAAAAAAGTTAGCAATTAAAGCGTATAGTGTTTTAAATTGTGATGGTATTGTTAGAGTAGATTTTCTTTTTAATAATAAAAACAATAAATTATATGTGAATGAAGTTAATAGTATCCCGGGATCTTTAGCTTTTAACTTGTTTGGTACATCTTTTAAGGATTTAATAAAAAGTTTAATTATTGAATCAATAGTAAGATATAAAAACAAGGAAAAAATTTGTTATAAATTCAGTTCTGAAGCTATAGAAAAGTTTATCTCCATGACTAACCATCTTAAATACAAGTCGTTTTAAAGTTTGTGAAATTTATATTTTTTTAGCTAACTTTGTAGACATGGTCTAAATAAAATTAATTTTTATTATTATTTTTGAAGGAGGAAAAAATGCTCTTTTCTGAAATTTTGGAGAATATACCAATTAGAAATTATCCTGTATCTTTAAATAACATTGATGTGAAAGATATAAAAATTGATTCTAGATTAGTTGAAGAAGGGGATTTATTTATTGCTTTAAAAGGTGAAACTTTTGATGGTAATGATTTTATTGATAATGCGTTACAACGTGGTGCATCTATTATTATGACAGACCAGTTTAAACATGGAGAAAAAATTGTTAATGTTGATAATGCAAGAAAAGCTTATGCCCTTGCTTGCAAAAATTATTTTAAAAAAGCATGTGATAATTTAAAAATAATTGCAGTAACTGGAACGAATGGAAAAACAACTACATGTAATACAATAAAAGATTTATTACAATTTTCAGGGGCAAAAGTCGGAATAATTGGAACTTTAGGAGCAGAATTTAATAAAGAAAAGATTGACACGGGACTTACTACACCTGATCCTTATATTCTGCACAAATTATTTTTAGACATGAAAAATCAAGGTGTTGAGTTTGTTGTTATGGAAGCTTCTGCTCATGCTTTAGCTCTTGATAAATTGGAAGGTATTAATTTTGAAATAGGAGTTTTAACAAACATAACACAAGATCATTTAGATTTTTTTAAAACTATGGAAAGTTATGCGGAAGCAAAATATAAACTTTTTGACAAAGGAAAGGTTAAACTTGGAATCATAGGATTAGAAGATGAGTTCTGCAAAAAACTGTTTTTAAATCCAAAGGTTCCAATAATTACTTATGGGCTAAATAATGGGGCGGATATTTTTGCTTATCAAATGGTAAAAAATTTTGATGGTTCTTCTTTTGTTTGTGATTATATGGGAGAAAAAACTTTATATAAATCAAATTTAGTTGGCGAGTATAATATAAAAAATGCTTTAGCCAGTATTGCTGTATGCAGATCATTAGGTATTCCATCTGAAATGATAAAATTAGGATTAAGTTGTTGCAAACCTGTCGAAGGACGTTTTAATATTATAAGGGCAGGTAATTTAAATATTATAATTGATTTTGCACATACACCTGACGGATTACAGAATGTTTTAAAGACTGCAAAGGGATTGTCTGATAAAGAATTAATAGTTATTTTTGGTTGTGGTGGAAATAGAGATAATAAAAAGCGTCCTATAATGGGGAAAATAGCGGAAACCTATGCTGATAAAGTGATTTTAACAAGTGATAATCCAAGATTTGAAAATCCAATTAAGATAATAAAAAATATTAAAAGCGGAATGAAAAAAAATCCTATTTGTATAGAAAATAGAAAAAAAGCAATTGAATATGTTTTAGAAAATTATAAAGATGGTCAAACTGTTGTTATTGCTGGTAAAGGTGCAGAAAAGTATCAAGAAATTGATGGCATAAAAAATCCTTATAATGATTATGATGTTGTTTACAATTTTTATAGAAAAAAGCTTAAAAAAATATCACAAGAAGATGGTCAAGATAAAAAAGATTTAGAATAAAAGACATACTTTGACAAAATTTTATTATGTTTTTTATATAATTTAGTTTATTTTTGCAATAAATTTAATATTTTACAGAAAATAAAAATATATTAAATAAAGGATAGTTTTATGATAAAATATATTTTTATTTTTTTTATTGCCATTTTAGTGTCTATTGTATTTGGAATACCGATTTTAAAACTTTGTAAAAAATTTCATTTATCTCAAACTATTTTACATTATGTGGACAAACATTCTGGAAAAAGTGGGACTCCTACAATGGGCGGTTTTATTTTTATAACATGTATTCTTTTGGTTTGTCCGTTCTTTTTTAATGGAAATAGTTATTATGCAGTCCTTATTCTTTTAACGATGTTAGGATATGGCTTGCTTGGTTTTTTAGATGATTTTATAAAGATAAAGTTTCATAAAAATGAAGGACTTCGTCCTCATCAAAAGATAATTGGACAAGTTGGATTAGCTTTGATAATCGCATTTTTTGTCTATTTTAAAATTGGTTCGGATATTGATTTTTTTGGATTAAAACTTAATTTAGGTATATTCATTATTCCTTTTATTATAATTTTTTTTGTTGCGGTTACAAATTCAGTAAATCTTACTGATGGATTAGATGGACTAGCTAGCGGTGTAAGTTTAATTTATTTAATATTTTTTGGATTTATTTTATTTATTATTGGAGAAGATTTTAACTACATTGTTATTTCTTTTGCAACAGCAGGCGCATTGCTTGGATTTTTAGTTTTTAATTGTTATCCTGCTAAAATCTTTATGGGTGATACAGGATCATTAGCTTTAGGTGGACTTATTGCAGCACTTGCAGCTTTTACAAAATTAGAGTTAATTATGCCAATTATAGGATTTTTATTTGTGTTAACTGTTTTGTCAGATATTATTCAAGTTGGTTATTATAAAAAAACACATAAAAGAATATTTAAAATGGCTCCACTTCATCACCATTTTGAACAAAAAGGTGTGCATGAAAATCGAATTGTAACAGTATATATATTAATAACGATGTTTTGCGGTGTGGCGACATTGTTAGGATATTTATTTGTTGCGGGAGTTTTATGAAATTAAAATTAAAAGGTAAAAAAGTATTAGTTTATGGTATGGGGATAAGCGGACAATCTGCAAGCAAACTATTGCATGATGAGGGGGCTTGTGTATCAATATATGATGATGAGAACCGATTTTCAAATATTTTTAATTTTGAAAAAAATCCTTTTATGAAAAATTTTGATCTTATCGTTGTAAGTCCAGGAATAAAATTAATCGGTAATCAACTTATAGCCCATTTTACTATGAATGGGACTCCTATAATAAGCGAGTTGGATTTAGGCTATTTGTTAACAAAATCAACAATAATAGCGATAACAGGAACAAATGGAAAAACAACAGTTACATCGCTTACTGGAGAAATTTTTAAAACAGCAGGTAAAGAAAGTTATGTTTGCGGGAATATAGGATTGCCAATTTGTTCGGTTGCAACAAAGGCAAGTAAAAAAGCTTTTCTTGTTTGTGAAGTTAGCAATTTTCAATTAGAAGGCAGTAAATTTTTCAAGGCGGATGATGCTTGTATTTTAAATATTGCACCAGATCATATTGATAGACATGGTAGTTTTGATGAGTATTTTAGGGTTAAAAAGAAAATCTTAACAAATAGAAGAAGGCAAAAAGTGGTTTTAAACTTTGATGATAATTTTGTAAATTCGATAAATTTTTCAAAAAAAACAATGTTTTTTTCTAAAAAATTATTAAATAAAGGGGTTTTTGTTAAAAATAATGCGATTTATTACAATAAAACAAAAATTATTTCTTTAAATGATATTCCTCTTTTTGGAGAAAAAAATCTAGAGAATGTGCTTGCAAGTGTTGCAATATCAGTTCAATATAATATAAAACCATATTATATTCGAAAAGCAATTATTAATTTTAAAGCTCCAGCACATAGGTTGGAGTTTGTTGGATATGTAAACGGGGCAAGTGTATTTGATGATTCTAAAGCTACTAATATATCAGCTACTCTATCTGCAATCAATTCATTAGGAGATCAAAATTTAATTATTTTATTAGGTGGGTTGAACAAGGATTGTAAATTTGATGAAATTTTTAATGAAAATTACAATTTTGAACAAATTTTATGTTTTGGGCAAGCAGGACAGGAAATATATGATTGTGCTATAAAATACGGATATAATCCTCTTATTTTTAAAACAATGAAAGAAGCATGCTATTATGCAAAGAGCATTGCTAATGAAAAACTTAAAATTCTTTTAGCACCTGCTTGTGCTAGTTTTGATGAATTTGCTTCTTATTCTGTAAGAGGTGAAGTTTTTAAGGAGATTATGCTTGGCACTTTTGAAAAAATTGAAATGGCGAGGTAATATTTTTTTAATTATTACCATTGTATTAATTTTAGTTGTTTTTGGTTGCATTATGGTTTATAGTGCTAGTTTTTATAGTGCTGAGTATCATTATGGGAATAAGTATTTTTTTCTTTTTAAACAAATATTGGGTGTTGTTGTCGGATTGTGTGCTTTAGTTTGTTTTATGTTCGTTGATTATCACATTTTAGCAAAATTAAAATGGTGGATAATTTTAGGAACATCTATTCTTCTATTATTGGTATTTGTTCCAGGATTGGGAATGGAGAGTTATGGTGCGAAAAGGTGGGTATCTTTGTTAGGATTCTCTGTTCAACCTTCTGAAATTGCTAAATTTGCTCTTGTCATTTTTATATCATCTTACATGTCACAAAATTATGATAAAGTTAAAACAATTAGAGGACTTTTACCTGTTCTTTTGGTTGCAGGACTTTTTTGCGTTTTAATTATGCTTGAACCTAGCATGAGTGTTACTATGTGTATTGCTTTTGTTACTCTATTTATGTTAATAATTGGAGGAATGAGCAAAAAACACACAATTATGTTTTCTATACCTGCAGCAACAATTGTTCCTCTTTTGATTGTTTTAGAACCTTATAGACTTAAAAGACTTCTAGCGTTTATTGATCCTTGGGCATCTCCTCAAGGGGAAGGATTTCAGCTTATACAATCGCTTTATTCTCTAGGAGATGGAGGATGGTTTGGTGTGGGATTATTTAATTCACGACAAAAATATTTGTTTTTACCTTTCGCAGAATCTGATTTTATTTTATCTATAATTGGAGAGGAAATTGGTTTTATTGGTACAACATTGCTTATTTTATTTATATTTTTTCTAATTTTTAAGTTAATTCAAATTGCTTTAAGAGCAAAAGATAGGCTTGGTGCTATGCTCGTAAGTGGAATTGCTTTTATTATTGCAGTACAGACACTTCTAAATATTGCGGTTGTGACAGGTTCAATTCCGCCAACAGGCTTACCGCTTCCTTTCATTTCAAGTGGTGGAACATCAGTTGCTGTTTTTATGGCAGGGATTGGTGTGTGCTTAAATGTTTTAAAGCAAAGTAGAAATTGATAAAATTTGAGTAAAGTTGATTTTTAATTTTCATTTTGATATACTGTGAACATAAAGGAGAAAATAATGAAAAATTATTTTATAGTTCACGCACTTGATAATGTTGGTAATGACTATTGGTATCCATGGTTAAAAAAACAAATAGAAGAAAAAGGATATGTTTGTTACCTTCCAACTATGCCAAAAATAGAAGATACAAGTTATTCTTCATGGTCTGAAGGGTTTGATAAAATTGCTAAAAATTTAAACAAGGACAGCATTGTTATAGGACATTCAACAGGAAGCATTTTTCTTGCACATTATATTATTGAACATAAAATTTATATCGATAAATTTATAGGTGTAGTCTCTTTTAATGAGCCAAATAGTAATGGAGAACATGAAGATTGGGACGAAATAAATAAATCATTTTTCGTGAAAAACTTGGAAGATTTAAAGATATATTGTAAAGAATGTATTTGTTTTTATTCTCCATCCGACATTTATGATTTTAATAAATTGGATAAGTTTGCTGAGACAGTTAATGCGAAAAAAATTGTCATAAAAGATGCCGGTCATTTCACTGCAACAACAGGATATGGTGAAAAATTTAAAGAAATATTGCCTTATATTTTCAGCAAATAAACATATTTAGTGAAATTAGCGCAATAACTGATGTTAAGAGGCTCAATCCCACCAACAGGTCTTCCTCTTCCTTTCATGTCTAGTGGTATGACATCGGTTATGATGTTTATGGCAGGGATAGGTATTTGTTTGAATGTTTTGAGGCAAAGTAAAAAAAACTAATGTGAATCATGTTAAATTTTTCAATTATAGACAATATTTGTTTTTGATTTATAGATTTTTTGTTATAATGTTGGAAATAGGAGTTGTTGATGATTGAAGAATTAAAATTTTTAATAGATATTGTAAAACAAGCGGAAGTTATTTCAAACAAAGTGTTTTCTGTAAAAACAAAGGGTGGAGAAGAAGATTTAGTCACCAATCTTGATGTTGAGATTGAAGATTTTTTAATAACTCAAATAAAAAAAATGTATCCAACTTTTGATATTGTTAGTGAAGAAAAAAATAACAAACAAATTCCAACAGAAAATTGTTTTATTATTGATCCAATTGATGGAACAATCAATTTTGCGAATAATGTTCCATTATGGGCAATACAAATAGCTTGCGTAAAAAATGGCAAAACTATTGCGTGTGTTATTGATTTTCCACGAATAAATGAATTTTATTATGCTGATGAATCTGGTGCATATCTTAATGGAAATAAAATTTCAGTTAAAGAAGTTCCTATAAAAAATGCTTTATATTCAATTGATGGAAAAGATACAATAAAAGCTATGGAAAGGATGGCAAAACATTCTTCTAATAAAAGAATTTTTGGTGGAGTTTGTGTTTCTATGGCATTTACTGCTTCTGGACGAATTCATGGTGCAGCTTTTAGAAGTGATAAACCATGGGATTATACTCCAGGTCTATTTTTGATAAAAATGGCTGGAGGAGAAATTATAGATGTTCAAGGTTTCCATGCGGGGGCTATGAATAAAGAATTTTTAAATATTTTAAAAACCGAAACTTCTAAAAAGGTAAGAAAAAGAAACATTTTTATCATTCACTCACTTAATGGAGACACTATAAAGTTTTGGGGAAATGATGTAAAAGAGTATGCTTTAAATAAAGAAATTGATTTTTATATGCCTTTATTTCCTATAAGGGAAAAAAGCTCGTATATTGAATTTGATAAAATTTTATCAACATATTTAGAAGACGGAAAATTAAATGAAAATTCCATAGTCATTGCTCATTCAATTGGAAATCCTTATTTTATAAGATTTTGTAGAGAACATAATTTTATACCAAAAACATATATAGCTGTGGCACCTGGAGCTCTTTATGAATACCCACAAACAAGAAAAGATTATGTTGTTAAAGTAAAAGCACAATCATATTTAAAAGATAAAGATTTTGAATTTGGTAAAAAATTAAAAGACATATATTTATTTTATTCAGATGAAGATGATAAAAATTTGGAAAAGTTTGCAAGATTCGAAAAAGATTTTAATGCAAAATCAATATATTTAAAAGGATATAATCATTTTGATGGTTATCATAGAATATATAAGATTCCAGAATTAATTGATTTGTTAGAAAAATTAATTTAATAATAAGGTGCAAATCAGCAATAAACAGTTTATTTATTAATGTTATAATTACTTTTAATAAAATATTTTATTGACAAAAACAAGATTATATAATAAAATGAAAACATGAGGTATCATACAGTCATCATGTACTAATAACAGTGAAATAGTTGCACTTCAAACTATGGTGCAACAGTTTTTTGCTGTAATTTTAAAAATGATGGGTATGATTTTTTTATTTCATACTCTCTAAGGAGAGTGAACATGCTTATATTAGATGTTAATAAATTAAGTAAAAATTTCGGTTTTGGTCAACTTTTTAAAGATGTTTCTTTCACTCTAAACGAAGGCGAGTCAATTTCTATTGTAGGTCCTAATGGATGTGGAAAATCAACATTGTTAAAAATGATAGCTGGTCTTGAAAAAATTGAAAGTGGAACTGTGAGTATAAAAAAAGGAGCAAAAGTAGCTTATCTTGATCAAACAGGATCTAGTTTTGATGATGATAGGTGCGTTTATCAAATTTTAAAAGATGTTTTTAAAGATTTAAACGAAATTGAAAGGCAATTAACCAATTTGGAATCGTTTTTAAACAATAATGTTTATAATAAAGATTATGATAAAATTCTTGAAAAATATTGTAAATTAGTTGAAAAATTTTCACAATTGGGCGGATATGATATAAAAACCAAAATAAATATTGTCACTCAAGGACTTGGCATTAATAAATCAATCTTAGAACAAAGTTATAATAATTTAAGCGGTGGAGAAAAAACTCTTGTACAATTAGCAAAAGCATTGCTAATTAAACCAGATTTATTTTTATTAGATGAACCAACAAATCATTTGGATATTGAAAGGATTGAATGGCTTGAAAGTTATATTAAGTCGTTTAAAGGTACAACTGTTATTGTTTCTCACGATAGATATTTTTTAGATAAAATGTCTAATAAAATTTTATCTTTAGATTTTGGTGCTGCAAAAATTTATTCTACAAATTATACAGGTTATTTAGAAGAGAGGGAAAAAGATTTTCAAAAAGATTTAGCTAAATACAAGGATCAACAACTTGATATAAAAAGAATTGAGCAACAAATAAAATATTTTTCTGAAATGGGTATGGCAAAAAATAGTTCAACAATGTGTGATAGGGCACATACCTTGCAGACACAATTAGAAAGAATGAAAAAGAATGCAATTGAAAAGCCTAAAAGAATAAAAAAGATTAACATTAAATTTAATGAAGAAAGAAAATCAAGCAAAATGGTGGCGGAAGCATTAAATTTAAAATGTTTCCTACCTAATGGAGATCTTCTTTTAAAAGGTATTGATTTTAAAATTTTTATGGGAGATAGAATGGCTCTTATAGGTAATAATGGTAGTGGTAAATCAACTTTTTTAAAAATTTTAGTTGGATTAAATGAATTACCTTTTGAAGGTAAAATTACGATTGGTCCAAGTGTAAGAATAGGATATTTACCACAAATTATAAAATTTGAAAACGAAGAGGAATTTTTGCTTGATTGTTTCAAAAATTTAACAAATTTAGAGGAACAAAAGGCCAGACAAATATTAGCCAAATTTCATTTTTATAAAGATGATTTAACTAAAAAAGTAAAAAATCTTTCAGGGGGAGAAAAGGTAAGAATTAAACTTGCAGAATTATTACAACAACAAATAAACACCTTAATTTTTGATGAACCTACGAATCATATAGATATACCTACCAAAGAAGTTCTTGAAGATGCAATAGATGATTTTGGAGGAACAATAATATTTGTTAGTCATGATAGATATTTTATAAATAAATTTGCTAATAAAATAATAGAATTCAAAAATGGAAAAATCGAATCTTTTTTGGGTAATTATGATTATTATAAAGAAGAGAAACAAAAAAGAAACAAAATCTCATAATTTTGTTTAAATTATTTATTCACAAAGTAAAAAAATTGTTCTTAAAAGTTTGATAATTAAATTATTATAATTTATATTTGAGTTTGGTGAAAAAATTATTAAAATATTAGAATATATTTATATTGTAAATATTAAAAATTTTTGTATTCAACTAATTACTTAAAATTGTTTTAACTTTTATATCAAAATTTTCAAAAATTTTATTAATTTTGCATATAAATTTATATGAGTAGCTTTTATATTATCGGTGGAAATCAACTTAATGGTGAAGTCAATATTGATTGTGCTAAAAATTCCTTATTACCAATTTTAGCTTGTAGTATAATGACAGAAAGTGAGGTGGTACTTAAAGATGTTCCCCAATATAGTGATGTTTTGGCAATGTGTAATATCATAAAACATCTTGGCGGAGTTGTTGAATGGAACGAAAATAATTTAATAATAAATTGTTCAACTTTAAGTAGATGTGATGTTCCAAACGAATTGGCTTCTGTAGTTCGTTCCTCTATCTTTACTTTAGGACCTATTTTAGCGAGAATGAAAAAAGCAAAAGTAAGTTATCCGGGAGGTTGTGATATTGGACTACGTCCGATTGATATACATCTTTCTGCAATAAAGCAGTTAGGTGGAAAAGTTGTTGAAAAAAATGGATATATTTATGCCGATTCTCAAAATATTAGTGGGAAAAATATATTATTGTCCTTTCCAAGTGTGGGTGCAACCGAAAACGCAATGATGCTTGCAAGTTTAATTGATGGAGAAACAAAAATAATAAATCCTGCAAGAGAACCTGAAATTATTGATTTACAAAATTTTATTAATTGTTCTGGTGGATTTGTTCATGGAGCTGGGACAAATGAAATTATTGTACAAGGAGTCAAAAAATTACATGGATGTTGTTATAAATGTATTCCAGATAGAATTGAAACTGGAACTTTTATGATTGCGGTTGCTATGTGTGGGGGAAAAGTTGTTATAAATAATGCTATTGAAAATCATAATCAGGAGCTAATTTCAAAACTTAATAAATCTGCTTGCAAAATATCATCTTTTAGTGATAAAATCATTATTGAAATGAAAAAGAGACCCATATCTTTTGGAGATGTTGAAACAGCAGTTTATCCTGGATTTCCAACGGATTTACAAGCACAAATGATGTCTCTAGCAGCAGTATCTAAAGGATATTCTCTTATCGTTGAGAACCTTTTTGAAGGACGTTTTAAACACGCAGGGGAACTTTTAAAAATGGGATGCGACATAAAATTCAAAAATGGTGTTTGTATTATTAATGGTAAAGATAAAATTTATGGAGCTGATGTTACAAGCACCGATTTAAGAGGCGGAGCAAGTTTGGTTTTGGCGGGTTTAAAAGCAGAAGGATATACTACAATTACTAACATTGATTTAATTGATAGAGGCTACTTCCATTTTGAAAACAAATTGCAACAGTTAGGGGCAAATATTAAAAGGGTGACATGAGTAAAAAGATAGTGATAATAATTAGTATTTTGTTGGGAATAATAGGACTTATTGTGCTGTTATCTTTTACTTTGTTTTCTCTAAAAAGTGTGACAATAGATTATAGAACAAGTCATGTAAATATTGCTTTAAGCAATGATGAAATTGTGGAAAAAGCTGATTTTAAAATGGGAGCTTCGGTGTTTTTTCATGGGAAAAAAGATTACATTAACAATATAGAAGAAGCTGATCCATATATTAAAGTTATCAATATAGAAACTGTTTTTCCCTCTTCATTTACTATTCATTTAGCAGAGCGTCAAGAAATATATGCTATTGAATATCAAAATGAATATTTAGTTTGTGATGATGAATTAAAAATATTAAAAAAGACAAATGACTTTACTTCTACTCAAAACAATTCTATTTTATTAAAAGGATTAGATATTCAAAATAAAAATTTACAAGCCGGAGACTTTTTATCAATTAATAATGACAATTTTGTAGATATGTATTCAGTTTTATATGAATTTAATTATCCTTTAGGACAACAACAATCATTAATTGAACAAATTGAATTTAAAAAAATATTTGACGATAACTTAAATAAATACTTACCTGCATGCGAGATTACAATGTTTAATGGACAAGTTTATATTTTAAATAATTGTACTTACGGGGTTAAAGCAAAAACAAAATTAATGCTGGATGTTTTTTCACAAATTTTTAGTTATATTGGGAAAACGATTGAATTAGAAAATAATGAAAAAATTATTTTAGAAGAAAAGCATCTAGAAAATTGTATTATTGAAATCAATAATTATTATGATTATTCAAAATATAGCGAAGATGATTGTTATTTCAAATTAATACCTAATTTACAATAAAAAGGCATACATTGGGTATGCCTTTTTATTCATCTTCATGGTCATCATTGAAAATAATTGGATTGTCTTCATTATCTTCTTCATAATCTCCAAAAAACAATGTTTCAGTTTCATTTTCTTTTGCATGTTTACTAAGTTCATCCCTGCAGGCCTTCAAGAAAGGTTGATGCAAATCTTTTAATGTTCCTTTATATTGAAATGCTGCAACCTGGTCATGTCCACCGCCACCAAAAATAGATGCTATTTGAGCAACGTTAACATTATTTTTTCCTCTTAAAGAAATATAGTATGAATTATCCTCTTGTTTAATTGCTAAAACTGCAATTTCAACACCTTTGATTTCTATACCATGGTTGACAATTCCTAAAGAGTCGTCAAAAGTTGCATCTGCGTCTGCTAAATCTTGTTTTGTTATTTTCATAACAGCTATTCTGTCAGAACTTAAAAACCTTAAAGAATTTAAAGCTTTCTGCAGTAAAAATGTTTTAGATTTTTTATTGTTTTTAAAAAAATGTTCGTTTAATCCTTCAATATTGATTTTTCTACCTACAAGTTCAGTAATTATTTTGTGTGTATAATATGTAACGTTTTGTGTTAAATTATTGGTATCAGTAATTATTCCAGAATAAATTAGATTACAAACTTCATCACTTATAACATAATTTTTTATTTTTGCCAAAATATATAGAGCTTCACAAGTTGAAGATGTCTTTAAAACTAGGTTATTGTCTGCAAAACAACTATTGGTTGCGTGATGGTCTAAATTAATTGTTCGTTTAGCTTGAAAATATAATGGTTCATATTTTCCCATTCTATTTGATGTTGCACAATCTAAACTTATTGCTAAGTCATATTCAGGTACATTTTGAGTATTTATTTCTACATTTTTAATTATTGCACCATTTACATCATTGATTTCTGAGGCGTCAACAAAGATATCTATTTGTTTATTTATTGAATATTCTTTAAGATTTTGTTTAATTATTTTTTTTAATGCTACTGCAGATGCGAGAGTGTCGGCATCTGGTGATGTGTGACAGAAAATTGCAATGCTACTACTTTGAGCAATATCTTCAAGACATTTTTTAAGTGATCGCATTTATCCTCCTTATTTATAATTGCAAATTATAGCATATATTTACCAAAATGTCAAATTAGTTCGCAAACATATGTATATATATCTATCTATTCTATAGAATAAATTTCAATTTATACTAACCTATATTATTGACAAAATCACTAAATTGAATTAAACTATATTTAATGTTTTATTACAAATAATTTTAGGATAAAGGAAATCATGGGAAAGGAAAAGTTTGTTTTAGTGTTTGATATAGGATCTTCTAAATTACGAGCTATGTATGCGGGGAGAGGTCTTAACAATACATTTAATATAAAAGGTCTCAAAGAAATTGATTATGATGGCTTTTTTGAAGGAAGTTTTTTAAAACAAGAAAAATTAGCATCTCTTTTTAGTCAATTAATAAGCAATTTAGACATAAGACCTAACAAAAAAATAGATAAAGTTTTTATAGGTGTGCCAGCAGAATTCTCTTCTGTGAGAACAACTGATGCTTCTATAAGTTTTGGTGACAGAAAAAAAATAAAAAAAAGCGATATTGATTCTCTTTTTTATACTGCAAGTGAAAAAGCAAAAAATTCAGATGTAGAAGTGGTAAGCGTTGATCCATTAAGTTATATTTTAGATGATGGACGTTTGACTTTATCTCCTATTGGTGAAAGTGCCAATTCCATTACTGCCAATCTTTCAATAGTATATGCAGATAAAAGTTTTATTGATTTATTTAATTCTATTATTGCAGGTTTTAATTTTAATAGTGTTGAATACATATCAGAACCACTCGCACAAGCATTATTCATTATACCAAAAGAAAAAAGAGAAGATTTAACACTTTTAATCGATATTGGAGATTTAACAACAAGTATTGCATTTGTCAAGGGAGATGGTCTATTAGGATTAACATCTTTTGCAAGAGGTGGTGGTTTTATTACAAATGATTTATCTGAAGCTTTTAATTTATCTATGAATGAAGCAGACAGATTAAAAAAACAAATTGTTTTATCATTAAAGGGTAAGCAAAATGATTTTTATGAATTAACCTTGGATGAAGGAAGAGTTGACAAAATACTTCTTAACAGTGCTAATGAGGTCGTTAGCTATAGAATTGAGGAACTTGCACAAGTTATATCAAAGTGCATACAAATGTATTCAAGAGAATACTTAACTTATCTTCCTATTTATTTGACTGGTGCAGGATTAAGTAAAATAAAAGGAGGAAGAGACTATCTTGCGAAATGTCTTGGTAAAAATATTAATTATGGGCTTGCCCCACTACCAGGTAAAGATAAACCTGAGCTTGCATCCATTTTGTCATTAGTTTCCTCGGCATTACAATCCAACGAAAATATTTAAACAGTGTAAAAATGGACTTGTTTTTTATTTTATTTATGCTATAATATAAATGTATAAATATTCAAAAATTTTGCAAAAAAGTTATGTTTATACATTTTATAAAAAATTTTTATAGAAATGATTGCAAATTTATTCAAAAAGTATTACAATGTGTATGAAAATTTATTAAGGAGATTATTATGGATAACAATTACAATACTTCTGCAACAAAAATTAAGGTTATTGGTGTAGGTGGCGGCGGAAATAATGCCGTTAATAGAATGATTGATGCAGGTGTAACTTCTGCGGAGTTTATTGCGGTTAATACAGATCAACAAACTTTATTGTTAAGTAAAGCAGAAACCAGATTACAAATTGGTGAAAGACTTACTGGGGGACGTGGAGCTGGAGCAAAACCAGAAATTGGACAAAAAGCTGCTGAAGAAAGCAAGACATCATTGACTGAAATGTTAAAAGATGCTAATCTCGTTTTTATTACCGCAGGAATGGGTGGAGGAACAGGAACTGGAGCGGCTCCTGTAATTGCACAAATCGCCAAAGAACTTGGTATTCTTACCATTGCAGTAATTACTAAACCTTTTAATTTTGAAGGTCCTGTTAGAGCGAAAAATGCGGAAGAAGGCTTAGAAAAATTAAGAAAATTCGTAGATGCTTTAGTTGTTATCCCTAATGAAAAATTACTTCAAATTGTTCCTAAAAAAACACCTATTATGGAATCATTTAGGTTTGCAGATGATGTTTTAAGACAAGGTGTGCAAGGTATTTCTGATTTAATTGTTTTCCCTGGTTTGATTAATCTTGATTTTGCAGATGTTACTACAATAATGAAAGATAAGGGATTAGCTCACATGGGAATAGGCTATGGCACTGGCGACAATAAAGCACTTGAAGCAGTAAAACAAGCAGTTGCAAGTCCACTTCTTGAAACAACAATAGAGGGAGCGACAGGTCTTCTTATTAATATTAAAGGTGGAAATGATTTAACACAGGACGATATTAGTGAAGCTGCAGCTTTAGTTAGAGAAGTTGTTGATAAAGATTGCAATATTATTCTTGGGACAAGTATAGATGAAAACATGCATGATGAAGTTGAGATAACATTAATTGCCACTGGTTTCCAAAATGAGAAAGAAAAACAAAAAGAAGATGAAAAAGCCAAAGAGTTAGAAAAAGCACGTTCTATTGGTAATATGGGACAGGAAAAACCTGCTTTTTCTGCGAGAAGTATGTTTTCAAATTATGTACAAAAAGAAAAAGAAGAGCAAGTGTCTCGTCCTGATGTAAATATTGAAAGAAATGATAACAATCTTTCTTCATCTAGAGTGGAAGTAAAAGATACAAACGTTCCACCATGGATTGAAAAGTTAAGAAAAAATAGAAAATAAAAATTAAACTTTATTGTATTTTTAATAAAAATAAAAAAAGAACTTTATAATTAGTATAAGGTTCTTTTTTTGTAAAAAAATTCATATATTTCATTTGGTTAATTTTTTTATTTTATTAATTTTCTAAAATTTTCTTTTTTTTTCAATTTTTCGTTTTTATTCTTTTTTTATGATTTATAAAATTTATGTAAAATATTCATGAGAGGAGAAAATATGGAAATTATCATTGAAATATCTCTTTGCACTAATTTGTTTATTAACTCCTTTATTTTAAAATTAACTGGTTATTTTATTCGTCAAAATCCTAAATTATGGTTACTATCATCTTTTTTAGGTGCAGTTATTTCTATTATTACTCCTCTATTTTTTCTCTCAGTTTTATCAAAAATTATTCTTCAAATATGTGTTGCTTTTTTAATGATATCTATTTCCTTTAACTTCAAAAATTCATTTAAAAACTTTTTATTTATTTTTACAGTTTTTTTATTAACAACATTTATTTTTGGAGGTGGTTGTTATGCATTACAAAATATTATAGGTCAAATTCCGTTATTTGTTATTGCAATCTTTTGTTCTTTTGTTTATTTTCTTATTAAAGTGATTTTTAGAATTCAAAATAAGAAAAATATTGTTAGTAATTTTACCTATAAAGTGCGTTTAGTAGATGGGAAAAAAGAAATTGTTGAAGAAGGATTTTTGGATAGTGGGAATATGTTATATGACACTATTACAAAACAACCTGTAATTCTGATAACTTATAAAATTTTTCATAAACTCTATGATAATATATCTTTAATGTCAATCTTAACGAAAACTTTAAATGAAAGTTCTATTAAAAATGGACATTACATAAAGATAAATGGTATAGGACAAGGGACAAGTATTTTGGTTTTTACAATTGATAAATTATATGTTGGAGAAAATCATTTTTTTAAAAACGTAATGTTGGGACTATCTTTTTCAGGTTTTGAAAAAAGTTTTGGAAAAGAGATTCTTTTACATAGTGAATTGATTTAAAAGGAGCTTTTATGAAAATAATTTTTAAACTGAAAAAATGGATTTATAATCTTTTTCACAAAGAGAGTTTATTAAGAGTCGATAATATTGTTTGTTATATATGTGGGAATGAAGAATTTTTACCTCCATTAGATTATGAGGAAGAAAATAGACTCTTGATTTTAAAAGAACAAGGAGATTTAACTGCTACTGAAAAACTTATTGAACACAACTTAAGATTAGTGGCTTATATTGCAAAAAAGTTTGAAAATACTTCAATAGAGTTTGAAGATTTAATTTCTACCGGTGCTATTGGTTTAATAAAAGCTGTTAGAACGTTTAAAGTTGACAAGAATATACGATTAGCAACTTATGCTTCTAGATGTATAGAAAATGAAATATTGATGCAAATAAGAAAAACAACAAAAATCAAAAATGATGTAAGTTTAGACAAACCACTTTGCGAAGATTATGATGGAAATCAATTAGTTCTATCGGACATTATTCCTTGTGAAGACGATTTAGAAGTTAAAACAATCGATGAACCAGCTGATAAACAATTATTGTATCAGTTGATTGCTAAATTAAACAATAGAGAGCGGGAGATTATGATTTTACGATATGGTCTGTTAGGACAACAAGAATTAACACAACGTGAAGTTGCAATTAAATTAGGTATAAGTCAAAGTTATATTTCTAGGTTAGAAAAAAGAATTCTTAGTGATATGAAAATAGAGTTAAAAAAACAAATGTCTATATAAAACATAAAAATTTTTATATTTTTTATGTTTTTTTTATAATTTTGTTATTTTTTAAGAAAATTATCCTTTTTTGTCACAAATGTATAATAATTTACTGCTTTGCTAAAGATACATTTTACGGAGGGATAAAATGTCTTCAAAAGTATGTATAGCTGGTGTTGATACTGCAAAACTTCCTAAACTTACGAATGCAGATATGATTGAACTTATGAAAAAAATAAAAAAAGGTGATACTCAAGCAAGAGAATATTTTGTTGTTGCAAATCTTAGATTAGTTTTGTCTGTTGTCCATAGGTTCGGTGCGAAAGGTGATAAGGCTGATGATATGTTTCAAGTTGGGTGTGTTGGACTTATGAAAGCGATAGATAATTTTGATTCATCATTAAATGTAAGATTTTCGACTTACGCAGTCCCTATGATTATTGGCGAGATAAGAAGATATTTAAGAGATAATAATTCAGTTCGTGTTTCACGATCATTAAGAGATGTTGCTTATAAAGCTTTACAAGCAAAAGAAGAATTATCTAAAAATTCAGTTGATGAACCTTCTATTGATGAAATTTCCAAAATCATTAATATTCCTGCAAAAACAATAACATTTGCTCTAGATGCAATTAGCGATACTATCTCTTTAAGTGAACCTGTGTATACTGATGGCAGTGATAACATACATCTTTTGGATCAAATTGCCGATACAAAAAATTCAGATGATTGTATTTTTGAAAATATTTCGCTTAAAGATGCGATTAAAACTTTGTCTGATAGAGAAAGAGAAATATTATTAATGAGATATTTTATTGGTAAGACACAAACTGAAGTTAGTGAAGAGATTGGTATCAGTCAAGCTCAGGTTTCAAGACTTGAAAAAAATGCACTAAAAGTTGTAAAAGAATTTTTAATTTAATTGTCATTTTTTGTTATTTATTCTCATAAATTATTTTTGTGGAAAGTTCATTTATCGAATTAAGATGTAAAGAAGTGGTTAATATTTTAGATGGAAGAAAACTAGGACATATTATTGATATGGTTTTTGACTTGGGTTCTGCTAGAGTATTAGGATTTTTAGTGCCAGGTGAAAAAACTGGTTGGAATTTATTTAAAAATTCTAATCAATTATTTATTCCTTATGGTTGCATTGTAAGGATAGGAGAAGATGCCATTTTGGTTGAATTACCTGCACAGGGAGTTCCTACGAATCCATATATATTAAATCAACCTTCAAAAAAGTAAAAAAGACAGATAATGCTGTCTTTTTTCATATTGACAATTTTTGTTTTTTTTATTATAATTCTACTAGAAATATGAAAGATTTTGATAATGCTCCTGTAAGTTACGCAGTTGGAAATAATGGCGAAATTATAAGGTTAAATGATGATGAAGTAACGAGCTTTGATAATATACATGTTACTGCGTCTATGATTAATAAAAACGTAATTTTAACTATAATGAATTTAATAAATGAATATGATGTAAAGAAAATTGTTGTGAATAGACAAAAATTAACTTACAGTAAATCAGAATTAAACCATTTAGATAGATTAAAAAGTTTTATTGAAAAAATTAATAATAATTACAATAAAAACATGTCTATTGAATTTTTAGAAGAAAGTTCAACCTATTCACTAGAAGAAATAAAAGAAGTTAATGAAAGGTTACAAAGTCAAGCCGATGTAATAAATAGAGGTTATGTTGTGAATTTTGATGGGAAAACTAGACCATTTAGTCCTTTAGAGAAACTTTTTGCCATACATAATATTGTTGCTAATAATTATTATATTAAAAATGAAAACGTATCTTCTGATGCGACTAGAAATTTATATTCTGTTTTACAAAAAGATAGAAAAGGAATTGTTTGTGTTGGTTATGCCAAATGGTTTAAAACGCTTGCAGATTTAGTAGATCCACAACATCATAATTTTAAAGTTGATGTGGTTGCAAGTTTTTTCCCTAAAAAAAGAAAAGAAAATTTAAAATATGAAAAGATTTCTAATTCAAATATTTATAGAAATATTTATACAAAACAGGAAAGAGATTTTCATGCTTCTAATATGGTAGTTTTAAAAGATGAAGTTTACAAAATAGAAGGAGTTTTTCATAATGATTCAACTTTTGATAGTATTAGGAGAAATGATGACAAAATAAGTTTTCTCCATTTTATGTGGCCATTTCATGGCTATGTAAAATCGGTAGATAGATTTATTCCTCTTACCATTTTTAAACCTGATTTAGAACAGGCAAGAAATTTAAGAAGTTTAGCTTTGGTCAAAACTGAGGATTTAAAAATATCTCCTGCATATTTAGAGTATTTAAAATATCCTAAAAAGAAAATCTTTATCAAGACGGAAGAAAAAGTTTATAGATTGTTGAGTTATCAAATAAGGTCTTCTAAAACGCAAAATTTAGAAATTGGAAAAGAATTTTCCATAAAAAAGGATAAGGATGTGTTTATTGAACATGATTATTCATCTTGGGAATATGCTGTACAAAAATATATTTTTGAAAATTCATCTAAATTTAGTGATAATATTTGTATTTTAGACTATGCTAAAAATGGAGGTTTTTTACCTAATATAGACAGTTTAACTTATAAAGATGTGAAAGATTTAATTCATATTATTTTAATGAATGATTTGAATGAAAGTTCATATTTAATTAATGAAAATTTTTCTATTGATCAAAATAATGTTTTTGGAAACGCGAAAAAATTGATTACACTTCTTAATTTTATTAAAGTGGAAATTGCTGTTAAAACGATTAATTATTTAAAGAAAATAAATGTTTTACCTAATATTCAAGACCTTTATAAAGATGATGTAGATGAAATTTTAGATTATTTAACTAAAGAAAACCCAAGTGTCTCATTAAAACTTTTGACAGATTTTTTCAAAACAAATGATTTAGAAAAATATCAAGAAAATATTGATAATATTATTATAAAAAATTCTAAAATCACAATAAAACAATTAGAAGATATTGAAACTAAAAAAGATAAAAAAATGTTTAAAAAGCTCATTGAAAGAGATAATACTGAAGAAATTATGTATGATACAATGATGTTAATTAAAAAAAATGTATATAATTATTTTAAGACATTATCTACAAGAGAGCAAAAAAGTTCAAATATTGATATTGAATTATTTTAAAAAAAGTTCACAATTGTGAACTTTTTTTACATACTTTCAAGTAATTTTTTGAAAGAATCAACATCTTTAAAATGTTTGTACACTGATGCAAATCTTACATATGCTACTTCATCTAAATCTTTTAATGCATCCATAACCATTTCACCAAGTGTAGATGATTTTATTTCTTGTGTTAATTTATTTTGAATAGTTTTTTCAATGTTAGAAACTATATTATCTATTTGACTCATGCTTACAGGTCTTTTTTCACAAGCTTTAATTATTCCATTTTTTAATTTTGAAGCGTCAAAAGATTGTCTAGAGCCATCATTCTTTATTACCAAAATTGGCGTAGTTTCTATTGTTTCATAAGTTGTGAATCTTCTTCCGCAACTTAAACATTCTCTTCTTCTTCTAATAGCATTTAACTCATCGCTATTTCTGGAGTCTAAGACTTTGCTTTCTTCACTATCACAATATATACATTTCATATTAAATCTCCTTATACTAAATATATCATATTTAATTATTTTAGACAAACTTTTTATAAATTTTTATATTTTTGTAATATAAACTTTTTTTAATCAATAAATTACATTATGGAAAATTTATTAAATGGAAAATTGGGAACTTTTTATAAAATTCATAAGATTTCCTATAGTGTTGGTGATAAAGTTAAAAGAAGGTTGTTAGATTTAGGTTTCACAAAAGGGCAAAAGATTCGTCTTATTGGAAGATCTTTATTAAAAAAGGCATATCTTATTGAGATTAGGGGTTATACTCTTACACTAAAAAAAGATATCGTTTCATGTATTTTAGTTGATTTTTAAAATAAAGGGTTAAATATGATTAATGTAAATTTGGTAGGAAATCCTAATACAGGGAAAACAACACTTTTCAATAATTTGACTAATTCTCATGAACATGTTGGCAATTGGCATGGTGTTACGGTTGAGGAAAAGGCTAAAATTTATGATTATAAAAAAAATAAAATTAATCTTGTAGATTTACCAGGTATTTATTCACTTACACCTTTAAGTTATGAAGAAGATGTTGCGTGTAAATATATTTTAGAACACAAAGACAGGTTAACTATTAATATATGTGATGCAAGTAATATTCAAAGAAACCTTTATTTAACATTAGGTTTAATGGAACTTGGTTGTAAAATAATTTTAGTTGTAAATCAAATCGATAAAAGACCTATTTGTAAAATAAATTATTCTCTTTTAGAAAAACTGTTAGGTATTAAAGTTGTTTATGTAAATGCGAGTGATAAAAAATCATTGAACAAACTTAACGACATGATTATTAGCCAATCATATGACAATAAATATACTCTTCCGTACATTAAAAATTTGGATTTTAGCAAATTAGATGAAATAACTTCTATTAAAAAACAAAACTTAAGTATTTTTGAAAAAATTAAACTTATTGAGGATGATGAAAACATAAAAAATAAATATAAAATTAATATTTGTTTTAATCAAATGGAAGATGTTTCATATGAAAGATATAATTATATTGACTTTTTAGTAGATAAATGTGTAACAAATAAAGTTAAAGTATATGGTTATAGCAAACTAGATAAAATTCTTTTAAATCGTTTTTTAGCATTTCCAATATTTTTATTGTTTATTTCATTGTCATTTTATATTACATTTTTTTCAGTAGGTTCTTTTTTTAGTGATTGTCTTTCTTTTTTGCTTGAAAAGTTCGTTGCTAACCCTTTAACTAATTTGATGATTACGATTTTTGGACAAAACTCTTGGATTGTTAATTTATTTGATGTGGCGATAATAGGAGGAGTGGGATCGATATTATCATTTCTACCTCAGGTCGCTTTACTTTTCTTTTTTTTATCTTTACTTGAAGATAGTGGTTATTTAGCAAGAGTGGCTTTTGTTTTTGAAGATATATTAGGAAAAGTTGGATTATCTGGTAAAAGTGTTTATACATTATTAATGGGATTTGGATGTTCAACAACCGCTGTTCTTACCGCAAGGAATATGGAGGATAAAAATTCTAAAATCAAAACAGCTCTTCTTACACCTTATATGTCTTGTTCTGCAAAATTTCCAATATATGCTGTTATTGGTGGTGCTTTTTTTGGCGTTAATAATATATTTGTAATTATTGCCCTTTATCTCTTGGGGATTTTTATTGCAATTTTAATGTCTCTATTTTTTGAAAAAACATTTTTAAAAAGTAAAAAACAATCTTTTATTTTGGAGTTTCCACCATATAGGTTAATTAGTATAAAACGAACAATTTCTTTACTATGGTTAAATATAAAACTTTTTTTCGCAAGAGTTGGAACTTTAATTTTAGCAATGAATATAATAGTTTGGATTTTATCCAATTTTTCTTTTACATTTCAATATGTAGCAAACGGAAATGGAATTAGCATGCTCGAATCTCTTGGAAAAATCATTTCACCGATTTTTATTCCTTTGGGATTTGGAAATTGGGGACTTTCAGCTGCTTTAATTGCTGGATTGGTTGCAAAGGAAGTCATTATTTCATCCATATCTATGTTTAATAATATAAATGAAAACAGTGTTGTTTCTTTAGGGGAGTCTTTACATGATGAATCATTTTTAATTCACTTTAATTCTGGGGCTACAGTTTTATCATATTTGGTATTTTGTTTATTGTATTTTCCTTGTATTGCAACATTATCTATATTAAATAAAGAAATTGGAAGGAAATGGACTATTATTGGTGTTATTATTGAATTAATTATTGCTTATTTAATTTCATTTTTTGTTTACACATTTGCTAGATTAAGTGAGATTTATACAATAGCGTTTGTATTATCAATATTTTTAACTTTGTTAATATTTGTCATTAGTTGTGTAGTAATCTTAAATAAAATAAAAAATAAAAAAGTTTGTAATAAATGTCCAAATTGTAAAAAATAAATAATATTTACTTTTGTAACATTTAAGTTTGGAGTGGAATATGATTTAATATGGAAAAACAAAAAGAAAATAGTAAATTTAAAATTATTTGTATAAAAGCTCCTAGATGGTTAAGCTTTTTATTGAAAAAATTCGCTAAAAATAAACAATAAATTTGTGTTATTTAATTATAAAAGCAGAGAAAGATTTTTCTTTGCTAATTTTTCGTTTTTCAAATTTATATATTGTTTTTTTTTAAAATTAATGATATAATCGTTGTAGCGAATATCTAAAGGAGATATTTATGAAGTTTAAAGAAGATAAAAGAGGCAGGTTTATCACTATAACAGGCAGAGATATTGATCCTTCATTATTTGATAAAATAGTAGCATTGGATAGTGAAGTCTTTAGTGAAGATTCTACTGACTTTCAAGCTGACACTTCAATGCCTGAAGATGTTTTAAAATCATTTTTAGAAAAAAATATTTTAACTACTACTGTAATTTATGATAGAAAGGAAGATAAAGTTGTAGGATATTTTCAAGCTTTTCCATTAGAGAAAGAATTTGCTCAAGACTATATTGAAGGTAAAAAAACTTTTAAAGATATAACAGAAGATGTTGTTGCAACATATGAGAGTGGTAAACCTCTTTGTCTATATGTGTGGTCTGTTGGAATATCTGATGAATATAGAGGAAAGGTTATTGATGATTTTGGCGGCGAACTTAATGGTAAAAAAATGTATAAAGTTCTTTTATCAGAGTTTATGAAAAGTGTTATCGCAGTTACAAAACAAGGAGCAAATATTGAAACTGTATTATGTGAAGGAGTAAGTAAAAAAGGACAAAATTTAGCTAGAAAGATTACTGGAAATAATATTGTTCACGAAGATAAAGAAAATGACTTTTTATTATGTTACTCTGAGTTCGATCCAAGTAAATTATTGGATGAAAGCGATCGATCAAAAGATTTAATTCCTGTTGAACTTGTTGAAGAATATAAGCGAGCAAAAACAAAAGATACAAGAAAAGTTTTAGGAAATGATTTGGATAAGTTAACAGAAAGGAATAACAGTAAAAGCAACAATATAGAATAACAAAAGAGGTCTATTATGATTGTAGGAAATGTTCATTTCGAAGAATGTCCGCCAAACATAATTTGTTTTCAAGGGCAGGACATATCTGAAAAATTAATAAATCAATGTTTCGATTTAGATAAAAAGTTTTTTGAATATAATTATTTATATGAAAGTTCTAAAATGAAAAGTTTAATTCTTGCACATAATGAGCTTTGTTTTATTTTTTATGATATCGAAACAAATAAAGTGATAGGTTATAATTTTTTCTTTCTTTTAAAAAAAGAATCTTTTGAATTATATAAAAGAGGTGATATATCTTATTTTACACTTGGAGAAAGAGATGTTGCGAATTTAGAAAAGGATAAAGAGGCTATATTGTTCTTTTTGTCTACTGCTTATTTAGCAAATAAAAATGTTTATGATTTGTTATCTTTATCACAAAACTGTTTATATTATTTTTTAACTATTTTATATCAAAGATATCAATTAAAAGTTATAAGCACATTATTTGATGTTGTTAATGAATTAGATTTAAAATATGTCAACGTATTAAAAATGAATTTTTACAAAAAAACACCATATAACTCAAAAATTTATCTTAAAGAATTTTCTCCAAAAAAGTTTTATCCTTATGCTTTATTTGCAGATCGTTTAGAAGAGATGTATAGGATAAAAAATTAATAAAAATACATTCAAAAAATAGCAAATATTTACTAATTTTTGCTATTTTTTTGACTATATTTATAAAAATTATAGAATATCTTAAAGAGGTAAAAATGAAAAAATTTTTAACTAAATCAAATATTTTAATTTTTGTATGTGTGTTTATGGTTTTAATATGTTTGATATTTGCTGTAATATTATATAATCGTAGTAATTCTAATGCGAGTATTTGGGGTAGAAAAATAACTTGTTGTAAATAATACTGGTAGTGATATACAATTAACCTCAAATTATTCTATATGTGGAATATATACATACAAAGCAAATGGTGAGTTTATAAAAAGATGTTCGTCTTATTCCAAAACTCATAATATACCAACGGGAACAGGATTTATTAAAATAGAAATTAATATAACAAGTGATTTAAAGTTTGATAATATTAATAAATTAACAATATTTGGTCCAGAAGAGGTAGGATATAAAGACAAATCAAGCGTTAAAAATTTAGCCACATCAGGGACTGCA
>CALWTS010000029.1 GCA_944384535.1 uncultured Clostridia bacterium | reverse complement strand
TTTTGGAAGTTTTTACTATAAAGGAGAACAAATTTATTGGAAAATTGATTATTATGATAAAAATTATCAATTTTATTCAGAAAATCCATGTAATCCAAATGTAACTAACCGAGTTATGACGATTATGCTTGCCGAAGAATATTAAAACAAATTAGTCCGATTTGAGTAGTATCAAGTCGGATTTTTTATTTTTGATATTTTAACTTCTTAACATCAATGACAATAAGTTATTTTAAACATCTCATTTTTTAACCCGTGGATTCAATGTTTTTGTTTGATATAGGTTTTATTACTTTTATCAAATCCGGTTATCCATGGGTTGTTTATGGAGATGTATAATATGCTAAAATTCTTCTTCATGTTTTTTTATAAACTCAATTATTTTTTCATAAGCTGTTACCACATGTTGATAATAGTCATCTTCCAACTCATTTAATGCACGCTTTTCTAATTTGTAATTATGTAAAGTTTTTTTAGCTTTAACATAATCATTATCAAGTTTATTAATAATCTTAAAAAAAGGTAAATTGCATTGTTTTTTTATTATGTTGATGTTCCATAAAGTTGTATCGCCATTAGTTTGTTCTACAAATTTATCTAATAAGTCTAAGAGACCAGGGGCAACATCAATATTGTTTGAAATTAACTGTTGAAACAAAACCCCATATAACTCAGGTGTATATTTTTCAAAGTCGATATAAAAGATTAAGTTGTTTCTCGGCAAATATGACTTCTTAGTATTGTATGTTTCAACATACTCATGAATATATTCTGCCCGTTTAACACTGTTTTCAGAAATATTTATTAAATCGTATGTATGTAGCTGAGACAAAGAAGAATAATCTTGCTGAAAATACTCTTTGATATTTAATAAGGGAAGTTTTTGATTAAACAGTATATTAAATTCTTTAGTCGCTTCTCTTTGAAATTCATAATTAGAAACTATTTGTGTAAACTTTTGAGAAGATAGAGTCTGGTCATTTATTGCATGAATAAAAAATGAAACAAGATATCTATTTTTGTCAAGTTCACTAAAATGATTATCTAAAAGTCTAACTTCATCATATGAAAGTTTTTGTAATATTAGTTGGTACTGTTCATAAGATATTGGCAAATCACCTGAATTATATGCAAAATAAAAATGTTTAAATTTAGTTTTTTTCAAAATTCTTATTAGTGTATTTACTTCAGCTTCAACGGCTGAATTATCAATTTTAGGCAGAGAAATATTTTGTAAAATAGAAGATTTTATACTGTTATATAAATCAATATCTTTTAATTTTACAATCTCCAGAGTTTTAAATATATAAAAATCCACATTTTGAGATAATAATTCATATTTTTCTTCAAGCGTTTGATATTTAAAAATGCTAGCAGCTTTAAGTTTATTAATAATAATTTTAATTTCTCTAATATTTTGTGGATAATAGTATAAATTTAAAGCACGAAAAGAAGTTTGATAACTATTAGTTTTCTCTTTCCATGTTTTTAATTCAGTATCTTGGCTTATTAAATTATCTAGTAATGTATTCAAATCTTCCGCTGTAATAGTAGGTACTTCGAAATATAGATTGATTATTTTATCACAATAATGTGTTGCAACATCATTATTGTTAGAAAATTGTTGGAAATATTTATCAATACTATTTTCTACTACCTTTCTATCAAGACAAAGAATAAAATATACATTTTCAAAATTTGCCACACATCTAATAAGTTTAAATATTTGTAATATCTCTTGAGGATCTAATCGATCTAAATCATCTATTGTAATAATAAATTGTTTTTCGCTCTGATTAATCTTTTGTTGAATGATTTCTTTTAATTCTTCATCAGACTTGTTTATAAAAAATAAGATAATCTTTCCCCAAAAGCCACAATCTTTATCTAGAATATCTTTAAACGCTGACAAATAGACTATATTTATTCCATAATTTATTTTTTTTAATTCAGAGTTTAATTTATCAACAAAAGCATTAGTATAATTTATATTTTTAGCAAATACCCAAGGTTGAAATGAGAAATGATAAAAATCAGGATACTTACCACTTTTGATTATTTCTTTTATTTGTTTTAAGACGTAAGTTTTTCCATTCCCCCATTTCCCATCTAATCCTATAACAAGATTATTTGTTCTATTTTTGTCTTTATAAAAATTATTAATCATTTGTAAGATATTGTCTGCAAAAATACGTTTACCAAAATCATATTTTAAAATATATCCATCATTATGTTCGAATAAAGTATCTTGTTTTTCCTTGGCCTTGAAAAACAATATAATATCTTTAAACAAACTTACAAAACTATTCCATTTTAAGGCAAGAAAAAGAGTAAACAACCAAATATAGAAATATATATTTTGTTTTATATGTAATATAAACTGAGAAAACCAATCGTTTCTTGTACTAAAGAAAAAAGAATGCTCGTAATAATCGTACAAGGCTATCCCCCACGGTAAGAAAATTATGGAGATATAAACTAAAGCAATTAATATTTTTTTTAGAAGTATTTTCATTTTGATATCATATGTCTGTAATATTTATTTGATAAATTGTATAAAAATAATCCTATAGATACAACTTATCTTTTTCAACAACAAAAGTAAAACAATACAACTTTTGTAAAATTTAGCAGAAGTTAAACATAATAATACCTATTTATAATGTGTTATAACTTCTCAAAAGAATCTGATGTAAATGTATTGTCGTGTATTTTGGGATTTGTAAACGGTTAAATTTCCATTATGATGTTTTTTTATTTTATTAATAAATTAACACTTTAATACTAAAATTTCTTATGAGTATTGAAAATTGATACTGTTTGAGAAGAATAATGAATCAAGAAGAGCAAGAAGCATTACATAATTTTTTGCAAGATATTGAATGTTTAGATGACTTGAATGCATGGACATCAAAGCTAAATTTGTTTGATGTTTTAAAAATATCTAGGAATGAAATACGTCATAGTAATTTTTTAGCTTGGTTGTTAAATCCAAATGAAAATCATGGTTTAGGAGATAAATATCTAAAGGGATTGTTGTCTAGGATTCTTAAAAATTCGAATAAAAAAAATGATGTTTTAAATATCTTATTGTCAGATTTTTATAGTTTTAATGTTTATAGAGAATGGAAGAATATAGATATTTTAATTTTATCAGATAAAGAAAAATTAGCAGTTATAATAGAAAATAAGGTTACATCTAACGAACATGATAACCAATTAAATAGATATAAAAAAACGTTAGAAATTGAATATCCTGATTATAAAAAAATTTTTTTGTATTTAACTCCAGATGGTTTGGAACCAAGTGATAGTGATTGGGATATATTAACATATACAGATGTTGTTGAAATTTTAGAGAATATAAAAAACAAAAATAATTTATTACCAGATGTCACTTTGCTTATGAATAATTATATTGATGTAATAAGGAGAGATATAGTGCAGGATCAGAACTTAGTAGAAATTTGTAATAAGATATATAATAAGCATAAGAAAGCATTGGATTTAATCTATGAATATAGATTTGATAATAAAAACATAGCTGAAGAAATTCGTAAAACACTCGCTATCTTAGCAAAAGAAGGAAAGATTATCTATAATCCTAATGATGGAAATAATACTTATATACCATTCTATACCGAGAAAATGAGTGATTACTTACCGAATTTGGTTGATGAAACTGGGTCTTGGAATGATAAACATGTTTATAGATTTTGGCTGTCTCCAGGAGATAAAATAAGAGGAGTGTTTGAACTAGGAGGGTTAAATTTACCTGAAACAACATTTAACAATATGAAAAAGTTAATAAGCATAACAAGACCCAAATATAAAAGAGAAGCATTTAAATTTAATATACTTTTAAGCCGTTTTTATGATTTAGAAGATAACTACGACACGGAAACGATTAATGGTGTAGTTAGAAAGATAGTCCATGACTTGTTAAAATGGGAAGATGATGTATTTAAAAAAATATAATTCAATTTCATTATGATTAATTTAATATAGTTAGCATTAGTGTTTTTTTATTGTAATTTAGTTGTTTTTTAAATCTATCCGTTTTTGACCGTAGGACTCAGTGTTCTTCATTGGTATAGTCTTACTCAGATTTTTCTTAAACGGCTTGTTATGGATTGTTTTAGGCTTGTTTATGTGAGTGTTTTAGTTAAGAGTTGTAGATTTGAGAACATTTGGAAATAAAAATGATATGTGAGACACCATTCATACGATTTATTTTACTCACTGTTATTATCTCCTCCTTTTTTGTATTTTATCTTGATACCTTTTTCTTTTAATTTTTGGATGTTTTCTTTATATTCTTGGTAAAGTTGTTCATAGTCATCACGTATTTTTTCTAAAAGAGATTTTGATATATAAAGTCCGTTATTGGAACATGAACCTTTATTTATATACCACATCCAACCACAAACACCATATTT
>CALWTS010000028.1 GCA_944384535.1 uncultured Clostridia bacterium | reverse complement strand
TTTGTTAAAAGTTGCCGGCGTAAATTTTTAAAAAAAATTTGTCATTACACCGGTAGGGAGGGCTAAATTGTTGTGAATCATGCGAAACCCGTTGCGCTGTTGGTATTGTCGGGGGGGGGGGTACCTCTTATAGAGTTGGATAAAGGCATCTTTGAAACAGTTAACTGCTTTAATCAATCAGTTATTCTGAAGAAAGGAGGTGCTGCAATGTTATAGAAAGGATTAAAAATGGAAAATTTTAGAGGTAAAGTTGTCGTTATAACAGGTGCAACTTCTGGTATTGGGGAGGCAACTGCAAGATATTTTGCGCATGAAGATGCAAAAACAGTTTTGGTTGGTCGTAATAAAGATAAAGGCAAAAAAATAGAAATGGAAATTAGGCAACAAGGACAAGAGGCTTATTTTATTCCTTGTGATGTTTCTAATGAAAATGAAGTAAAAGACATGGTAAATAATGTTATTGACAAATATGGCAAAATTGATATTTTGTTCAATAACGCAGGAGTTATGCTCCCTTCAAAAGAGATTGAAAGAATGCCTGTTGAGGATTGGAAAAAATCAATTGATATAAATTTGACAGGCACTTTTTTGGTATCTCGTTATGTAAAACCTTATTTAGTTAAAGAAAAAGGGACAATAATAAATAATGGTTCTATTGCAGGCCTTCAACATTATGCTGCTGGTCGTTCTTATGCATATAGTGCGACGAAAGCTGCAGTTATCCAATTTTCGCATCAAATGGCAAAAAATTATGGAGAAGAAGGTGTAAGGGTAAACTGTATTTGTCCAGGTATTATTCAAACTCCTATATTAGGGGATAGAGATCCAAAGGTATATGCAGAAAGAGTTCCTTTAGGTAGGTTAGGGCAGCCAGAAGAAGTAGCAAAGGTAGTTGCATTTTTGGCTTCTGATGATGCCAGTTATTTAACCGGTGTAGTATTGCCAATTGACGGCGGAGCTTCATTATAAGAGAGGAGGATAAAATGATTAAGAAACTAGTTTTTGTTTGGGATTTTTTATATCACGAAGTTCCTGATAATCCATTTGGGGTTTATCATTGGTACCTGGTTGATATTTTTAATGTTTTAGTTGAAATGACAACCGGATTAAAAATAGTTCAATTAAAAGATATGCAAAATTCAATAGGTGAAACATTTTCAAGAAAACATTTTTATGAATTAAGCAATTACAACGATATTACCGATAGCTATTTCTCTTATGATGTTTCGAAAATTAAACAAGAATCAATAGATTATCTGAATTCTTTTATTGATTCAGAAACATTTGTTTTTGGATGCGAATTAGGTCTTGATTTAAGACAAATTTTAACTGATTTAAACATAAAGTTTGTTAATTTTTGGTATCATTCTTGGAAATTATTTGATGATACTTTTTTAATGATTAATACAAACGATGAGCAAATTTTTGAAAAATTAAATAAGTACAAAGTTCAGAAAGAAAAGTTTTTGTTTTATGCTAAATATTGGAAACATTTTGTTTATACAAAAAATGAATTAAAGTATTTAGATTATTTGGAAGATAATAGTTGTCTCTTTGTTGGACAAACATATAGCGATAAATCAACTGATAAAGAGGGGGTTATGCTAAACATTCTTCATTTTAAGAACGAGATGGAAGAATTATCTAAGCAATATTCAAAAATTTATTATACTCCGCATCCTTATAAACCTTGGAATGATGAGGTTGAAGAATATATTGCAACGACACCTTATATTCAAAAATTAGATACTGTGCCAACATATCATTTACTGATGCGAGATGAAATTAAAAAAGTTGTTGGTATTTCTAGCTCTGTGTTATATGAAGCACAATTTTTCGAAAAAGATGTAACTTATCTTTATCAACCTTTATTCAAAATTGACGAAGAATTTTCGCTTAATACCTTTATTAGTATTTTTGACGATTATTATAACCCATATTTTTGGGCGGATGTTTTGTCTTGCATCATGCCAACAAATATGAATGTTCAAAATGAAAAATGGTTTGTTTCACCGGAAAATAAATTAAGAAATATTCTTCATCTATATTATGGTTATCAAAATTTTAATGAGAATTATAGGTTTGCAGGTTGGGTAAGAAATGATATGAGACATTTAATAAGTTTGTTAAAAAATAAGAGAAAAATAAGATTAAAATATTATAAATATCGCTTATTAAGTAATTTTGTGTTTGGAAAAACAAAAGAACGATATAAAAGAAAAAAAGAATTTTATAAGAATCAACATAAAGCAATTAAAAATTTGTAAATCAAAAGTAGAAAAATAAAATTGATAATATTTGATAATTTAAATTTATAAAAATATCATAATTGAAAAAGAAGTTACGGAGGTTAATAAAATGACAATTAAAGATAAATTAGATATTTTTATTGTTACATATAATAGAGAGGAAAATCTAGATACAACATTAAAACAATTGATGGCAGAAAACTCTCCTGTTAGAGATTTTGATATACATATTTTAGATAATAATTCAACTGATAATACATATAACATTGTAAAAAAATATCAAACAATAAATCAAAATATAAAATATGAAAAAAATGTATATAATATTGGTTTGGGTTTTAATATTGCTAAGGCGTTTTATTTAGCAAAAAAGGAATATGTTTGGGTATTAGCAGATAATGATTACTTTGATTTTGATAACTGGAACGAAGTTGAATATGCAATCAAAAAAAGTAATGATGTTATCATAATCTCAAATTTTAATTGTCCCGAAACAGATATTGCGCAATTTATCATACAATGTACCTTTTTACCAGGTAGAATATTTAAAACATCTAATATAACAGATACCGTTATTGGTAGTATGTTATTTAATGCAGCATATATGTTTACAGATATTGCACTTATAGCAAAGCTTATAAATAATAAAAAGAAATTTTATCTTTGTTCAAAAGCAATTTGTTTAATTGGTAATAATATCGATAAGAAAACCAAAGTTCATTATTATCATAGAGGTTTTACAGATGATGAGATACACCCAATGTTGAAGAATATATCTTGGGATGCTGGGTTTGCAAATTCAATACATCAGATTAAAGATAAAAAAATAAGAAATTATATTTTAAAAAATAGACTTCATACGGCACCGGTAAACTCAATTTCCGTTTATAACAATCAAAAAAATTTATATAATGTTTTATGCATATTTAACGCGCTTAGTACAGTTGATAAATTTATATATTTATTAAAAATATTATATAGATATAGTTTTTATTATTTATTTAAAATTGAAGTTCTATATTCTCGTCAACATAATTTTCCATATGCTTCAGATCACTATACAAAAAAAATCATTCATTTATTTGGGTTTAAAATAAAATTAAAATGGCACAAAGTAGATATTGAAAAATATATAAAAAAAAGGAAGAAATATAATTATAAAAATTTTGTCAATTGTATAGATTAATATGACATAAAAAATAAATAAAAAAGGAGTTCAATGGAAAAAGTATTTGATAAAATAAAAACAAATAGATTTTATATAAATTACAAACGTATGTGGCCATATGTTAAGCCTGTGTGGTTTAGAGCTTTATGTTCTATGCTTATTGGTATTCCAATAGGTTCATTGGATGCAATTATTGCACGATTTAGTTATGTTTATGGATTTACTAAATATTATCCCAATACTGCATTTTTGATTTTATAAAAAATGCATTGTCTGGTGAAGATATAATTCTTAATGGAACATCTTTTGCAAGGCGTGATAATATTTATGTAAAAGATGCAATAAAATTTTTACTTTTAGTAGCAATGTATGG
>CALWTS010000027.1 GCA_944384535.1 uncultured Clostridia bacterium | reverse complement strand
CACCATTGTTTTCAAAAATTGTTGGAGAAAAATGAGTGTCAAATATTACGATATCCATTTGCTCACTACAATTCCCTAAATGGTCAATAACAAATGCTTTTTCTGCACGATATCTTTTAGGAAAATTATTATTAAACCAAATTCTCCATTCTTCTTCTGTAGCATCACCTTTTGTTCCGGAATGAAAAATGGCTTCATTTAATCCAAAATTAGCAAGCATTTGATTTTGTTTTATTTTAAATAATTCTTTAATGTCTACTTTATTCATTTTTACCTACCAAACGATTTTAGAAGTTGTGACAGTATTTCCATGGTCATAACTTAATGATTGTATAGCAATTTCCCTTATATTTTCTTTTTCATAATTATCCATAGTGTCTGCTATGTTATTGTTTGTATTAGCTGGGTCTATAATTTTTCTAGTTGTTATACTATCTCTTAAAGCCTCTAAAATTTTTTTAAAATTGGAATACAAATCATACGAGTTTTTACCATATAGTATATCATTAACGATGATTTCAATTGCAATTGATGGCAATGGAAGATTATGACAATTTCTCCAAATTTTCATTAGCATTATTTCTTTTGTTAAACCGCTATTTTTAACTAAATTTATATGTTTTTTTATATTCGTTTGAATGTTTGCATTTTGTTTCCTGGAATATATAAAATGATTATCATAATCAGTATATAATGAATAAGAATTGTAATTAATCCTTTTGCCTGGAGTTACATCAATACTGCAACCTGCATAAGATATTCCGATAGAAACATTTTGTTTTCTTAAACTATTTGTTGCAAATTTAGGTTTCAAAAAGGTATATAAATCTTCATAATAATCTTTACATGTAAACTGGTTGGTTTTATCGGTTATAGAAACAAAAATGTCAATATCCGATTTGCCTTTAATCGCATCACCTTTTGCTTTTGATCCAGATAATTCCATTTGAATTTGTATTGGATAATAATAATTTATGCTATTAAATCTTTGTTTCCATTGATTCAGTAAATCAGATATGTAAGCATATGCTCTTTTTTCATTTTCTGTATAATTATAATTGTTTTGTTTTTTATTAAGTAATTCATTTAAATATTCATTTACAGTTGCCATTTTTAATCTCCCTTATTTAACATTCTAATTATAACATAAAATAGTAGTTAATTCAATAATAAAACAAAAAATCCACCCATACCATAATGGTACGGATGAACAAGTTTATGGCGAAGCCGACAAAATGTAAAATAAATCAAATAGAAATCTTTTTATGAATCAAAAGATGTCTTTTTTAGCTTATTTATAAAATTTTAATATATTTATCATAAAATTTTTTTAATTTAGGTAATCTATCAACTCTTGTTGGTGAAACCACTTTATCAAAAACAAAAATAGCAAATTTTAAAATTTCGACCATCTTATTTGTTTGAGAAGTCTTTTTATATAGGACTAGCAATCTATCATAGACATAATTACCTGGGAATCCATAAAAAGCAGCTTTTTCATAATTTTTAATTGCTTCATCTATATTGCCAGCTTTCTCAGAGGCTGTTGCGAGATTACTAAACGCAAATGATTTATCTTCATTAATTTGAAAATTTATATTTTCTTTAAAATCTATATTAAGTGCTGAAACTAGTTCTTTATATCTTTTTTCAAATTCTTCTTCAGAAATTTTTTGATTTTGTTCAATTTGTTTTATAGAGGGTTCGGTGATTTTGTTTTGTTTCGAAACCAAATCCATAAAAACATTTTCAGATATTATATTAATATCACAACCATTGAGTATATATGATTCTGCTTTTTTATGTTTTGCACTCTTATTTGTTGAAGAATAATCTTTATTGCCAAGGATTAAGAAATTTGTTTCTTTAGTAACATTGTCTTGACAATGTCCTCCTAAATCTACAACCATTTGCATTGCTTCTTTTCTAGAAATATGTAAAGTTCCTGTAAATACACAATTTTTATCAAAAAGCAAATGAGTTTCATCAAATTCTTTAATATTTGTGGTAATATTTTTTCCAATAAGTTTTTTAGATCTTTTTGGTGCAAACAATTCTATTAAATTAATCTTTTCACTTAAAATATAATTTTTAATTTTTTCATAAACATTATATGTAATTTCACAATCATAATATGCTCTATGATGATTATCAATATTAATATTTAAGTGTTTGCATACTGTATTTAATTTATGATTTTCAAGATTTCTAAATAATTTTCTTGATAATTTCAATGTGTCTATAAAATTATTTTTAAATGATTTATTTAAAAATAAAACCATATTATCATAAATGAAATTTATATCAAAGTGAACATTATGTCCAACAATATTCATATTTGACACAAAATTAACAAACTTCGGCAAAACCTCATTGATTGTTGGTTCATTTGTAACCATGTCATTGGTTATTCCTGTCAATTCGCTTATAAAAGCAGAAATAGGCTGTGAAGGTTTTATTAGTTGGGAAAATTTATCGACTATTTTTCCATTAATTATTTTCAAAGCACCAATTTCAATAATCTCATCAAAGTAAGGATCAAGCCCTGTCGTTTCAATATCTAGAACCACATAATCTTTTAATAACTCTATTTTAGAAAGTCCTTTATCTTGTCTAATATTATTTAATTCCATTATTATCTACCTCACTAAATGTAAGCATATATTATATATAATTATAGCATATAATTTGCTTTTTACAATTATTTTCATATTGGGATATGTTATAAAATAAATATTTTAAATGGCACTTAGGCGTGTGCTTGTCTTGATACAAGTCGGTGCACCGAACGACAAGCACACATCTAAATGCCAAATTATTATAATATGCAATAATTTATTTATATTTATTAAGATGTTAATATTTTATTTTTCATATATTGATATGAAAATGGAAAAATTAAATCAACGATTGATGTTTCGCATCAAATCATAAAACATATTGACATTTTCAGCGGTTATGTTTTCAAATTGATTATGCGATGTTATCAAACTTTTCGCTTTTAACTTTCCACAAGTTATGTCATCAACAATTAAATCATCACAAACCATCTCTCCACATAAAACTTTAACATCAACACATTCAAGTTTCTTTGCTTCAACTTTACCTTTTGCTCGCAGTTCGCTATATATTTCAGCGTCTTTATAAAATTTAGCGTTATTCACATATATTCTTCCAACTCTAAATTTCTCGTTTGCAACAATATTGTTTGCCCCAAAAGCATAGCATATAGGATCTTTAAACTCAATATTTGGCAATGTCCTCTTTCTTTTAGTAACCTTTACAGTATCAGTTGTTTGCAAATCCAAAAAACCGAATGGTATTTCAATATTAAAGGTCACGTCGGCGAGTTTATCATTCTCCATAAATTTATAAGTTTTAACTTTAAACTTTTTGTCCTGCTTTTTTGAAATTGTTTGAAATTTATATTTTTCTAAATCGTCCAAACTGTTTATTGTTATCATAAATTCTCCTTTTTAACGTAATCTCAAATTATGTAAGCATTTTAAATCAAATTTTATTTATCATACTTTTTAAGATAAAGTAAGACATTAAATTTAGTTGGTAAATCATACTTTTTATACAAATCTTCCACCTTATCTTGATAATAACATCCACCGCCACACACATGTGTCCAGTCATAAACCCAGCCTATTGGGATTCTTTCCAGTTCTACTTTTGAAAGGCTCTCAAAATTTTCCCATGCGATTGTTTTCATAAGTTCAAACTGCTTCTCGCTATTTTTTATCTGTTCTTTCAATTCATCATCTGTATGACAAATTTTTGAATTATTTTTTATATAGTCCACAAACACTTTTGTAGGCATTTTGTTCAAAGGATTATGAGTTCTTCTGTAGTTCTGCTCTGCCTTTAAAAAACAATCGTAAGTTTTCTCATCTATGCAATACATATAGCATTTTTCAAGTGATTTGGGTTCAAAATTGTGTATAACATTTAAAGCAATAGGAATTGCTTTTTCTATTGGAAAACCAAAAATCCCTGTTGAAATAGAACATAATGCAAATGATTTTATCTCATGTTCGTCCGCAAGTTCAAGAGCACTTAAATATGCTTGTTTTAACAAATTGAAATCTTCTTCACGACCATAATAGATGGGACCAACAGCATGAATGATATATTTAGCATTCAAGTTGTAACCTTTTGTTATAACAGCCTTTCCAATTTCGCAACATCCAATCTCTTTGCATTCCTTTTCTAATTCTTTCGCTCCAGCACTTTCAAAAATTGCACCACAAACACCGCCACCTCGTTCCAAAAAGCAATTGGCACAATTCAAAACGGCATCCGTTTTAGCATCAACAATGTTTCCAAAAACTACTTCCAAATTCATAATTTAATCCTTTTCAAATTTTTTATCATCCTCTTCTTTATAGTTATCTCTTACAAATTCTAAAATTTTTTGATGAGCATTCTTGCAAGCCACAACTATTTCCTCTCTTGCCACATAAATGTCTTCCTTGCAGATATTGTTATATAAAAACTTTGCTGCATCTCTTGACTTTGTTGTTTTGACCCCAGAAAAAGCGCCAATTTTCTCCATAATATCCTCAGCTGTAACAGTTCCAAAATTTTCCTTTTTAAAGCTTAAATTGTATAAAAAGGTATCTTCTTGCCCCTTGATAAAATAATACATATCAATTGCCTTCATGATTGGCAATTCAGCGTATTTAATTTCTTTTAAAGCAATCTTAATTTCCTCTTTTTTGTTTAATACTAAATCAAATACTCTTCTAATTGTTTGTTCGACAAAATCTGATTTTTTACTGCCATCTGAAATTCCAAACCCATATTTAAAATTTCTGTCTAATGCAGGGAAACATCCAATAGTTCCTAATATAATTTTTGTTATGATTGTTAAAAATTTAGGATTGTATTCCGTCTTATCTTCTATATCATTACAAAAATAACTTTTTGTATCATAAAACTCTTTAAATCTATAAAGAGCATTTTGTATATCTTTGTATAGATTTAGTATTGAACTGATTTTGTTTTCTATGTTTCCAGAAAATAATTTTTTATCATCCCAAAGTTCTTTATATTTATCTTCGAATATTGTATCAACAACGCCATAATAAATTGTATAGTCATTTTGAAGCAAAAAAGAACTGCCTCTATACATTCCCCAACTTGCCATATAAAAAGCAAGGTGTAAACAAAGTTGATCTTTATATGTCCACTTTTGCCCATCATCTCCAAAGGGAGATTTAAGCGATAGCTTTTTATCAGATATTTTTTCATGGACTGAATGAAAAAAATTATAACAATATTCCCACGATTTATACCTGCTTTCATTCTTATTTTTTGATTTTTTTATAAACAACTCAACTGCAGATTCAAAGTAATCCTTATTAAAAGTATTATTATCTTTTTCGTAGTAATTCATTTATACTTCCTCATTTTATAATAATATTGGTTAATAATCTTATTTTTTTATAAAATTATTACAAATCATTATGCTCTATTATTTTAAACGCATATTGCATCTGTTTTATAATTTCTTCTTTTAAAGCATCAAAAGAATAATCTTCAATGTTAAAATACTGATACACAAATGTATATGTATTTGTTACATACGAACAAAAACAATTTCGCTGGCCAGTTGCCTTGCCAAAAATTTCTTTTGTGTTTTTATCATAATCACAAAACCACCCCATTGAAAGATATTTTTTAAACAATTCGTCTTTACTCTCTCTTTTAGAAGTAGAATCCCCACTATAAGCAACCATTTTTTTAAATTTATTATCTTGAATTTGAACTCCTAAAGAAATTTCTTCCCCATTAATTTGTTTAATAAAACGAACATCTACAATCGAACTTTTGTTGCTAAAATCAGGACGGATATCAAAGCCCCAATCCATTTCTCTTACCAAGTTTTCAAATTGTTCCCTTATCTCCTTATTTAAAGAATGAACAAACGAATCTGCTTGTAATTTTTTTACGATGTCATCCAATTTGATTTTGGACAGTTCGTTAAAGTTTGAGCAATCCATTGTTTCTCCAACTTTTTCCAAACTGTTATCTATCACATAAAGCATACTTTTGGAAGATTCAATATATTCCTTGACAACAATTTTGTCATCCTTAGTTAAATTTGCAGATTGAAACATGTTGCCAATGCCATCCAAAATTTTTTCATAATCGACAAATTCCCAATCTTTTGGAATATCAAAAGATGGCTTTGAAATTCCTGTGACGATGCCACGAATAAAATGTTTCGTTTTGTCTTTTGGGTTGACATACTTATTTCTGTAATCTTCAAGTTGTTCTTTCTTTGGCAAAGACTTTAATTTGTTCTCAATCACATAATCGCCATTTACCGTTTCAATAACTATGTCCATATGTTCTTTTTCTCTTTCAATACTGGTAATCTTGTCCACATCAATTTCATTAAAGAAAATTTTTGCAAAGTTTTTGTCTTTGTCAATCAGCCATTTCCAAAAATTTGAATGGCATAATTCTTTTGCGCCCAAAGTCAATGCAAAAACGGGCGACGCTTTTAATTTTTCTATTTCATTATTTAAATTGCCACCACTGTTTTGTTTTTTCATTTTGTTTTTCCTTTTTTATAGTTGTTTCTCATTGTGTCTATCTTGTTTACCACTTCTTCTCTTGTCTCATTTGGTGAAATCAATTCTATCGTTTCGCCATATTGCAAACACCAATATATAAGCGCCTGCTCATTC
>CALWTS010000026.1 GCA_944384535.1 uncultured Clostridia bacterium | reverse complement strand
CATAGATTGTGTGAGAATATCAATGATAGAACGTTCGTGCGGATCTTTGTATTTAGTTTGTATTTGTGCAAGTAAATAAGAGTCTTTATCTGGTTTTAGTGTGATTTCAATTCCATCTTTTGTTTCTTTAAAAGGAGTTTTGAATTGCTTAATTTTTTCTAAAATATTTGTGTATTCTATTGAATTTTTCTTCAAATGCAAAGTTTTTACAAATTGATTATCAGAAGAAGTTAACTGTTCAACGATATTTATAAATTCTGCAGGCATTTTAGAAGCAATATCATACTCTATAGATGCTGCGGCACAAGTCCCTAATTCACGATATTTTAGATTATCTTTAGATACTTGACGTAATTTCTTATCTTTGGAGTTATTTGTAATTTTGTCAACAACAATTTCAGTGTATTCTTCTGGTATATCTTCTGCTAATTGAGTTATGACAGAAGGGTTGTCAAGTATATCAATACACTCCTTTAGTATAATATCATTATTAAAATATTTACTTCTTGGTGTTGTTACTATTTTATATAAACTATCTAGAGTGCTACATTTATTACTTGAATTATTATTTAATAGAATACCTCTTTCAAGAATTCCTTTTAGTTTTTCTTTGTATTTTTCATCTAAATTTTCTAATAATTTATTGTATTTGGTCTTATCTTGTTCATTTAATCTCATATCCTGTTTGTCTATATCTTTTTTGATGTATTCTCCATTTATTTCAGGTATTGATGTATTTTTAGTACTAATTTCTTTTCCTATAAAATTTTCACACATCACTTCAAATTTTAATTTAAGTTTGCCTTCTAAAAACTTTTCTACATTTACTGCAGAGAATTTTTCTCCTGTTAACTCTTCAAAAAGTTTATTTATATTATTTTTCTTATCATATATTTTTTCAGTGTAAGTGTTATAATATTGTTTTAAATATTTTGAACTGTTTTTAGAATTGAAAAAACTTTTGCACCCATCAAGAATTTTTTCATACCATTTCATATTATCTATTTTTGTTCGATAAGCAATGAAAGCATTGTAAAAACGTGTTTCCAGAATATTTTTTAAATTATACTTTTTATTATCTCTAGCTCTAAAGAATACAGATTTCTTATCTAAATTAGTTTCTACTTCAGGTGTTCTTTCATTTGATGCGAGTTTAAAACAGAATAATACTTGCGCTTTTTCTTTTTTCTCTGTTGAAGTAAGCGCAAGACTATCTGATCTAATGCTTTTCTCGCTTATAGAAAGAGACATGAATAATTTTCTCCTTAAATCCTTATCTATAAAAAGTAAAGAAAATTCTTTTAATTGCTTTTCTGTAATAATTCGTTACAAAAGAGTGTTTTTGTTTGTAAAAAATATATAACCATGATATTATCCTTGTATACAGAATCCAAACAATCACAATTATTTTGAAGGAGAACCCTATGTTAGATTTTTTGTTTAAAAAAGAAGCCGAAAATGCTTGTGAAAATTTAAACAATTTTTATGCGAAGTTGAGAGAAATGTATTCTTTTGAAAGTATTTCAGAAGAAAGAAAAACATATCTGAAATCTCAAATGCAAAAAAACGGGTATCTTCCATATCCTCAGATAAAGGCTTTAGAAGAATTAACAAATGCGGAAGTTTTGTTTGCGCTTGAATCAAAGTGGGAAGCAAACGGTGTTTTTGAAAACGGACATTTTAATTTTACAAAAGCGAGTGTTCTTGCAAGAAATAATGTTAAGAATTCTTCTTGGTTGCAAAAAGAGGGCCATGATATAAAATTAATCAATCTTGCAGGTTTGGGTGACGGCAACAAGTCTAATGAATGCGGTAAATTTATGGATTGGTTGAGAGAGTTGTTAATATTACCATCAGGTAATTTAGAGAATAATATTTTCGGAACAACAATGTATTTAATACCGTTTCATCCTCGTGAATTCGGTTGTGCATATTTGCCTACCGCAAGCTCTGTAAGTTCAGCTTTAGAGGACAAGGATATTAAAGATAAAACAGGATTAGGTGCGGATGATCAGGTTAAATTATTTATCGAAATGACTCAATTGGCAGGGCATCCTGTAATTTATGACATTCTTCCTCAGACAGGAAGATTTTCAAAGGTTGTTTTAACAACACCTGATTGTGCAAGATGGTTTGATATTAACGCTTTAATAGATGAGCTTAAAAGACGAGTTGATGAAGTTGTATCAAAATTATCTGATAAATATTCAAAGGATGATTTGGATATTGTGTCAGGAATTTATAAGAAATCCTTAAAAGGCGAAAGCTATGGTGATTTAACTGAACATTACAGAAATATTTTCAACGAAATTGATGAAGATTTGAAAGAAACAAAGATATTTTTATCAAATTCAATGTTAGAAAAGAGTATTCAGGACAAGCTTCATAAGAAAGCGAAAATGATAATAAACAAATTGGCAGGAAATACTCATAATAAGAAACTTTCAGAAAAGGATATCTTAAATCAGAATGAAATAATACAAGGATTAATACAAGAAGGAATGTGGCCTGCTCCTGGTGGGGCTTGGTGTTCTGCTGGAGTTCCTGTCTTTGATAAAATGAGCGAAGG
>CALWTS010000025.1 GCA_944384535.1 uncultured Clostridia bacterium | reverse complement strand
ATAAATAAGAACCTGCGTTGCAGAACCTTGCGTAAACTAAAAAAAATCTAGCGAAACCTAAAATCGCTAGATATCCCTAAAATAAAGGAATTTATGGTGCTCCACGAGGGATTCTAACCCCCAACCCTTGGTTCCGAAGACCAATGCTCTATACAGTTGAGCTAGTGGAGCAAAATGATAATTTTTTTATGGGGATTATCGAACCCCAAAATATGTGTTCCGAAGACCAATGCTCTATACAGTTGAGCTAGTGGAGCATAAATGATAATTTTTTTGTTTTTTATTAATCCTTTATTATAAAATTAAAAACATTGAATCACCTTAAATATTATACTTCATTATTTTCACGAAAACAATTTTTTTATTGAACTTTATTCCTTTTTTTTACATAAATATTCTTGAGGGTAAATTTATGGAATATAATGATGAAAAATTGCTTAATATTGAAGGATATGAAATTATGGCAAAAGCTTATAATAGTGCTCTTAAAAGCAAGGGTTTTATGATTATACAGATTGATAATGAAAAAAACAAACAACTTATTTATGAAACTTTTGAAGTATTAAGCAAAATAAGATGCTGCCTGTTTAAATTGGGTGGTTTTTTAAATACAAGCACTATTTACTCTTTAACAGATAGACAAATCAAAAAACTACAAATAATTTTTGATTATGATAATCCTATCACTCAGCATAAAATATTTTTAAATAAAACGCAATGTTTTTTAGAATATATTGGTCTAGAAAGTTTATTAATAAAAAACTTGATTGAGCTAAGTGAACAATCAAGCTTTGACAATGAGTTAAAACGCATAATAAACGATAGACTTATTTTAATAAATAAACTATTTAATATTAAGATTTAAGATATTCAATCACTTTAGGTACAGCAGAATCAATTATCTTTCTTAAGTTAATAAAATCTTCTTGTTTATATGGTTTGTATTCATCAGGAGCTTTATATAAATCAATTGGATAAGCTTTTAAAAAATCTTTAACTAAAATCTTTGCAACAGCCTTACCTAAAATATACAAAACATTAAAATCTTCAATATCGTTTTTGTATTTTATTGTTTCATAATCTTCGCAAGCAATAATTTCATCACACGCATAACCAATTAAAAACTGGACTTTTTCAATAGCTAATTGATTTCCTCTTGCAGCTGCAATCAACTCCCATTGAATATATCTCATATAATTTTCCGGAAGAAGATTTGGAACACCTGTTTTGTAATAATAAGCTAAAATATCCATAGCAACAGTATTTTCGCTAGCTGCCATATATTTTACTGCATTAAACATATCTTTAAAAGATTTAGGTTGAATTTCTATACAAGTATTAATTTCTTTTCTCCATTCAGTAAATGTAGATAATGCTTCATAATAATCAATAAATTCTGGTCTTTTTTCAATTCTAGCCATAATAACCTCCAATTTTTAAAAAGTTAAAAAATGTAACTTTACTATTAATATTTTAACATAAAGAATATAAAAATAAAAACATTTAGTATAAATTATTTGTTTAAGTCTAAAATTGCAACAACTTCATACTCTCCTGTTCTAGCAAACATATCAAAGAGAGAAATTTCAATAATATGATAATTTGATAAATATTTAACATCTCGCACTAGAGTTGCAACTTCACAAGAAACATAAATAATTCTTTTACTTTTTGATATATTAATACATTCTACAACTTTTTTGTTCATACCAGCTTTTGGAGGATCTACAATTATAGTATCAACTAAACTAATATAATTATTTATTAAATTAACACAATCTCCATTTATATTCTTTAGATTTGATAAATGATTAGCTTTTTTTAAATATTGAGCATTAAGGTGTTCATTTATTCCTAATTCAATTCCATCGACTTGAAATCCTTTTTTAGCAATTACTCCACTTAAAACTCCCGCACCACTATAACAATTTAAAACTTTTTTTCCATATAACGAATCTAAGACTTTTTTATATAAATTATTCATTACAAATTTATTGACTTGATGAAAAGAATCTATGTTAAAATTAATTTTTAAACCAAATTCTTCAGATTGTAGTATTTTAAAACCAAATTGATGAAAATATTGATTTTTATATTTTAGAAAAAGTCCATAGTTGTTTCCTAGACTTTTTTCTAGTTTTAAAAAATCAACTTTTTTATATTTTTTCATTTCAAATAGAATCAAACATTGATTATTTTCTTGTCTTAGTAAAACAGTATTAAAAAGATTAAAAAGATTATTTTCAGTAAAAAAAACTTTAATTATTGGAATGGCTTTATTTATTAAGCCATCTACTAAACAGCAATTTTCAATATCTATAATTTCATTACTTGCACGTTTTTTTAATCCTATTTTTTCTTCACCGACAAATAATTTTATTTTATTCCTATAAAAGTATTCTTTTTCACTTGGGTAAATGTTTACTATACCATTATAGTCAAGTTTTTGTAATTGCCTAGATAACAACATTTTTTTTATTTCTAATTCATTAATGTAATTAATATGTTGGTATGCACACCCTCCACAAACAGAAAAATAAGGACAAAGAGGTTTTTCTCTTGTAGATGCAGTCCTTTTAAAATTTAAAATTTCTCCAAACATAAATTTAGAGTTTTCTTTTATAATCTTTAAATCAATTATTTCGTTTTTAATGACATATGGAACAAAACAGATCTTGCCATCTATTTTACACACCCCCTCGCCATCAAATCCATAATCAAAAATTTCTACATCTTTAAAAACTTTTTTATTCATAATAACTTTCCAATTTGTTTTTTATATAATTTAAAATTTTTTCCGTTCCTTCTCCTGTTTTACTACTAGTAGCAATAATCATCTCTTCTCGAACATTCAAGGTTTTTGCTATTTGATTTAAATAAATTTTTAATTTTTGTTTTGAAATTTTATCTACTTTTGTTGCAATAATCATAAAAGATAAGTTATTAAATATTAAATAATCAATCATTTGTTTATCCAAGATAGTTGGTTCATGTCTTACATCAATTAAAACAAAAACAGTTAAAAGATTTTTAGAATTTTTAAGATAAACATCAATCAAACTAGACCAAATATTTAAATGCGATTGACCAACCTTTGCAAAACCATAACCAGGTAAATCAACAAATCTAAAAAGGTTATTAATATTGAAATAATTTATCATTTTAGTTTTTCCGGGAGTTGCAGATGTTTTGGCTAGATTTTTTTTATTCACTAATTTATTAATAAAAGAGGACTTTCCAACATTACTTCTTCCAACAAAAGCAAACTCTGGAATATTATCGTTTAATATTTTTTGTGCATTTACAACACTAGTATAAAAAACAGCATCTTTTATTATCATAGTATAATGATATCATATTTTATAACAAAAAACAAACTGAGATTAAAAAAAAAACACTTCAAATGAAGTGTTTTTTTAAGCAATTTCAAACTCAAATGTAAAAGTTAATCTTTCAATTGTAGAAACATCGTATCCCTCTCTTTCTAAAGCAGAGAATACTTCATAGAACGATAATTTATCTTTTGTACTAAATGAAACATATTTATCAATATTATTGACTCTAACATTTACGGTATCAAATGTTGCTAATTTTAACAATGTATAAACATTATCATCTAAACGATAAATTCCATCAAATTTGCCAAAAGCTAAACTAATAATATCATCTTCAACATCAAAATATTTTTCACCATTTTTGTCTTCGAACATTACTATTTCTTGTAAATTAGATAATAGAATATATTGATCTCCAACTTTACCGAAAACGTAATCTGTGTAAGAACCTAAATCATATGTGTATTCTGCAACACCATTAATATACAAAGCCACATCAGGATAAATACATTCCCAAACAGCAACAGCATTTGTATTGAAAGCATTTTCACTAATTAAAACAGTTCCCAAAGAAACACCATCTTTAAAGTAGTCATTCTTTTCACTATCAAAAGTATAATATCCTTCATTATAAATTAATCCACCAAAATAGTAACCTCTTCTTGCTTCTGTATTATAAGCTGAGAATCCATCTCTAGCATTATAAGTTAAAGTTTGTACTTCATCACTTATAGCACTTTCTTTAACCACAATACTATAACTATTAATATCAAGTGAAATATAAAGAGTAACACCAGCATTAGAGAAAACTAAATCACTAGCATTGACAAGAGAATTATTAATATCTACCCAACCTTTAAATTTGTAACCTTGTTTATATTCGTTGATATAATCAGCAACTCTACTATCTTCAGCTGTAAGTAGATTGTATGACATTAATCCCTGTTGAGTAACTCTTTCTTGAGCAATAATAGTTGTATCTTCAGCTCTTTCAGTTCTATAAGTAATAACCATTTGATTTGACCAAGCAGGATTTACAGTAAAGGTACCTGAAGCTGGGAATGTAGCATTTTTATAAGATGTAACATCATCTGAACCAATAATATACCAACCATCAAAAGTTAAATCTGTTTTTGGAACTAAATCTTCAAGAGCTTCACCATATTTATAAACTCTTGTAGCAGGTTCAACAGAAATTGGATTTCCTTCATCATCTAAACCATCATAAGTAATAGTATATTGTTTGATATCTCTCATAGCAGTTAAAGTTGTATTGCCTCTTACAATAAAAGTGTAAACAGCATCTTTGCTAACAATACTATCTTGTTCTCTATCTATTTCCTCAAAACTACCATTGTACCAACCAACAAAATCATATGAATCGCTACTAAAAACAACTGTTACTTCTGTATTCTTTTTAATAGAGATTCTATTTTCTTCTTGTTTTTGATTATCTATATAAATAGCAATTTCAGAAGAAGCTCCTCTTCCACCTTCAATTCCACCTTGAACAATAGTTAAACGACAAGCCATAGCTTCTGTAACACATAAAGCAGAGCCAACAATAATTAATGGAATTAAAATAACAAATGCACAAATAGATAAGATTTTTATCAAATATTTAGACATAACCCCTCCACGATAGTTTTATTATACCACAACATAAAATATATTTCAATAGCTTAAATAAAATTTTTTTATAATTTTGATTCAAAGATTCTCGTAAAATAAAAATAAATAAGATTAAATTAATGATTTTGTCAAAAGATAAAATGAGAAAAAAAATATTTGCTAAAAATGTTGACTTTTAAAGACAAATATGATAACATTTAAGAGCATAAAACATGGGGGATTAGCTCAGCTGGCTAGAGCGCTTGCCTTGCAAGCAAGAGGTCATCGGTTCGATTCCGATATTCTCCACCATAAAAGACATTGCTTTACAAGCAATGTCTTTCTTTTTATAAAAATAAATAAAAGAACAGGTCAAATTGACCTGTTCTTTTTATTCAGCTTCAATATCAATATCATTTGTAACTTCAATATTGCTATTTAAAGAATTGTTTATGTTGTTAATAAGTTTGTTTAGAATTTGATCCTTTAATTCACTTTCAGTATAACCACTTGGGAAATTTGTAGAATATTCATAAGTCTTATATGCAACAACCTTTCCATCGGCACCTTTAACCATTACAATAGCATTACCAATTGCTTTTCCACCATTTTCAAAATTTTCAACATTGATAGTATAATTTATTTCAACATTTCCTTGAACTTCTTTTCCATCAACACTCATCTTAACAGAATCGCCTGAAACATTAGTGTTTAAAGTTGAGTTAAATACATTAACCTGTGCATTAGTTTTTGAGTATGCATTCATAATTGTTTGTGCTGAAACATTACTTAACATTGGTGTCATTGTGAAAGATTTTTGAACAACAAAATCACCTGCATTTGAATGAACTTGAACTAAAATATTAACATTACCAGTCTCTCTTTCATAAGTACAATTCAAAACTTGGGTTACACGACCAACTTTATCAGCAAGTAAATCATTTTGATAATTTTTGATATCATTTTGACTAAATTCTACATCATAAACAGGAGTCATTACAGAATCATAAACTTCTTTATATTGATCTCTGATATAATCATCCATTGCTGTATAAGCATCGTTAATTTGATTGCAATAACTTGAAGCATTTTCTTCCACATTAGAATATGTTTCTACACCTGCTGATTCTTCACTCATTTCAGAAGAATGACCAATAACACTTGCATAATTTCCTAACTCATTAACATATTGTTGCATTGCTTCAAAATTACCATCAGCTTTTGCTTGTTCATAATTGTTTAATGCAATTGCATATTTACAATCTTGAGATATAGTTCCATCTGCATTAAAAGATATAATATCAGAAGTGTTATTAGCAATATCCTTAACTACACCATGTAATTGTTCAAGAGTAGAATCACCATTATAACTAACAGCTCTTGTAGCAGCTGAAGTATTAGAATTTGTAACACTTTCAACTAGTTTATCAGCTTGTTCACTTTTTAAATTAACATATTTTGCACCTTGTTCGATAAAGTTACTATATAAATTTTTAGAACTTTCAATAGCTGTAGCTGTTACATTATCTTTTTCATTAACATAATTTACACTAAGTGTTGTAACAAGACTAGCAACACCACCAACAAGTACAGTAATAATTCCTAATCCAGCAAACAATCTATAACCTATACTTTTTCTTGTATCTTTTAACAAGCTATAATTGCCTTGTTCATCTTTAGAAACAAATGCTTTCCAAGCCTTTATAGGATGTCTAACAACACTAGCACCTTCTACTTCAATTTTAATAGCTCTATCTATTTTATCTTTGCTAATATTAATGCCTAATTCTGCTAAGTTTTTTACAATTGTATCAATTTTGTAATCATAGTTGGAAGCAGTAAGTTTATTATGTTTACTTTTTCTAGTAGATTCACCATCCGGACCAACCAATTTTTGTGAATTTTTCACAGCTGTTCTTAATTCACTCTGCATCATAAATTGATTTAAATCTCTATCTGAAACATCTTTCATCTCAACGCCAAAAGTCTTGTAAATCTCTTGAATAATAATTTGAACTCTAAGAGATGCCAATCTTGCATTAAGTCTCTCATTAGTATCAGTTGCCTCACGAATTTGTCCTTCAAGTTCTTGAATTTTTCCAGCAAGTCTAGTTCTCTCTAAAGTGTTTGATTTATTTAATTTTGAATACTCATCTTCTAATCTTTTCTTTTCTATTTCTAATTTCTTTATTTCTTTTGTTTTTTCAGCAGATTTCTTTAACTCTCTATCATATTGAGCTCTCAAACCTTTGTTAGATAAACTTAAACGTTCAATTTCGTTAAAAGCTTCCGCAAGAATTTCTTCACCCTCTTTTTTCACTTTATCAACTTCTTCTTGAGCCATTCTAAAGATTTCTTCTTCTTCACCTTTTAACTTAGCAATTTCTTCATCCATCATTTCTACAAGATCTTGCATTTCTTTTTCAAGAGCATCAACTCTTTTAGCCTTTTCTTCTAATGATAGATTAGATTCTGTGAGTTTGTCAACCTCTTCACTTTTAGCTTGATACATTCTTTTAAGTTGATATAACTGTTTTGTTTTTTCTGCAGTGACAGCTGTTTGTCTTTGAAGAGTAGCGTTCACACCTTTGTTTCTTAACTCTGCATCAGCTTTTTCTTTGTTAACAGCTGTTAAATATTCAGCAAGTTTTTTCAATTGAACCTTTAATTGTTGACGTTTGTTAGAAACACCTAAAAGAGATAACGTTTCGTTTAACCAATCTAATACAAAACGCCTTTCTTCCTGAGCTTTTTTAGTTGTAGGACGAGTTTTTTCTAACTCATCTTTTGCTTTTTTCAATTTAGCTTCTGCTTCTCTCCCACTAGCACGTAAGCTTTCTTTATCTTCTTCGGCAGCATCAATAATAGCTTGAACGATTCTAGTTAACGTCTCAGACTCTTTCAAATATTCTGAATCTTCTTGAGATAAATAACGTTTATAATCTTTATTTTTTTTAGCCATTTAAAATACTCCTTTTTTTCTTACTTATATTATACATTTTTTTAAATTAGTTGTCAATAGAGAATTTTTAACTTTATAGATATACCTATTAAAATTTTATTCAGATTGTTCTTCATCTAAATATGTTGCCATAAGATCGGCAAGGTGTAACAAAAAACATATAGGATATTTATAGTATACGCTAGTTATAGCATAACTACCACTTTTAACTCTTAAATCATATTCTCCCATATGCCAATTTATAGCTAAAGCTTCTTCTCTAGAAAGTTTTATAAAAGCAGATAATATGTAAACTGATTTTTCGCCATGACCATAAGGTAAACTTTCTTCAATTCTATAATATGGTTTCTGTTCCCATTTGCCAGTCTCTTGATTTTTAACATTTTTTAAATCTTCAACATAAGTATCAACTTTGCATACATCATGTAGAAGTCCCATAATAGCCAAACTTTCTGGAGATACTCGTTTTTCCCAATCATTTCCAAACTCGCTTTGCACCAATTTAACCAATCTTTTATAAACATTTATTGAATGTTGGCATAGCCCTCCTTTATAAGAAGAATGTCTTTTCGTACTTGCTGGTGCAGTAAAAAAATCTGATTTATCAAGCCATTCAACCAATTTATCAGAACCATCTCTTTCTATATTATCATAAAAAATTTCTAAAAACTCATCTCTTGAAGTCATAATCAATCTCCTTAAATAATTATAACAAAAATTAATATAATGTGCAATTAATAAAAAATAGTTAATTGAAGTTAACTATTTATTTGTTTTAATAACTTATAAAACCTTTCCATTTTTTCATTAGATACTTTTTCACAAATGACTAAACTTTCAAAAAACTCTTGAATCATTGAAATTTTAGCATCAGAAACAGTGTCGAATTTCTCCTTTAAATTAATCTCAGACTTTTTTATGTTTTCATAAATATCCTTTGTTTGTTTTTCTAATTCCAAAATTTCGCTACAATTTATTCTTAAAACATCCAATAAATCTTCATCTTCTTTATTTTCTAGATTTTTTAGTATGGTAAAAGCACTATCTGTATTATCTTTAATATTTTCATATAAAACATCTGATTGTTCAAAAAGGTCTAGTAAATTTTCGTGATTTTCAACTCCATCACCATCATATTTTTCTCCATGACTTTGACAGTCGTCACAATCACAATCTTTATTATGTTTAGAATTAATAGTATTATTGTTAAACTCCATAAAATCTCCTTATATATATTAACTTAGCAAAAATCATAAAAAAAACAAAATAAATTATAAAAATAGCAACTGATTTTTCAGTTGCTAGATCTCACTTTCATCAGTTAACTTTTCTAATGTTTTATATACATTTTCCATTTTCTCAATTCTTTCCCTTAGAGCATTTTCTAATAAATTATATTGATTTAAAGAAATCATGGCATAATTATCTGTTCCAGGATAAGTGATTAAAACTTTTCCATCTTGTTTAATTTTTTCTTTATCAACACTATCAAGAATAGTCTTTATTTCATTAATAGTAAAAGCATCATGTTTTAGATAATTACTATCTAATCCAAGTTTAATTTTTTCTTCATCGGAAACTTTTTCAAGAATAGCATACTGTATTGGAATATCAATACTCGAACTTTTTAATTTTGTTAAACGATTTTGAATAATTTTTTGTTTTGCACCAGGTGTATTATTAACAAATTCTTCAAAACTTGACCAAACTTTGCATGTTTCCCTTCTTCTAATGACAAAAACATCAAAATAAGAAAAATTTTCTATAAATTTTTTTGCCTCATCATAATCTTTAAAACTAGCAACTGTTCTTTCATTCAATCGGTAAACATTAGTTTTTACTATATCAAAAACCACTTCTTTTTCCATAAGAGTCTCCTTATTGTGGATATAATAACATAAAAAATTGTTTTATGTCAATATTGTGTATAAAAAATATTTTTAGTTTTAATCTAAATAAAAAATTTTTAATTAAAAAATAGAATACAATAATTTTTAATATTTATATAAAGAAATTAACTTCTAAAATTAAAGAAAAAGCATTTAAAACAAAAAAAGACTAACCTCTTGCGGTTAGTCTAATTATAATCCAGCAGTGTTCTATTTTCCCGGGCCGTCACCAGCCAAGTATCTTCAACGATGAAAAGCTTAACTTCTGTGTTCGGTATGTGTACAGGTGGATCCTTTTCTCTATCGCCACTGGATATGGTATAATTACAAGTCAAAACTTGGAATTACTAAAGTTGTAAAACGATTTTAATACTTTTTTACTATTCTGTCAAGTATAAAATCAAATTTAGGTTGATTTATAAAACCCTGACAACTACATAATAGAAACTAAGAAGCTAAGTTTTCCGTGATTAAGCCCTCGTGCTATTAGTATCGGTCAGCTGAATACATTGCTGCACTTACACCTCCGACCTATCAACGTTGTAGTCTACAACGGCACTTACTAACTTATGTTATGGGATATCTAATCTTGAGGTGGGCTTCACGCTTAGATGCTTTCAGCATTTATCCCTTCCCTACATCGCTACCCAGCTATGCCACTGGAGTGACAACTGGTGCACCATTGGTAGGTCCATCCCGGTCCTCTCGTACTAGGGACAGCTCCTCTCAAATATCCTACGCCCACGATAGATAGGGACCGAACTGTCTCACGACGTTCTGAACCCAGCTCGCGTGCCACTTTAATCGGCGAACAGC
>CALWTS010000024.1 GCA_944384535.1 uncultured Clostridia bacterium | reverse complement strand
TGCAGATATTGAAAATGATTGGGGTCAACAAAACCTATGGAAAAATTATTCAAATAAAAATACTTATGTAGAGAATGTTAGTTTTGAAGATACAATAAAAAGCATTAAATCTATTTTACATTTTATTAAAATCATTTAAGGAGAAAAAATGAAATATTTTGTATCTGGCGACATTCATGGTTTTTATGATGAATGGCAGTCAGAATTAAAAGAAAAAGGATTTGATATAAGCAATCCTGAACACAAAATAATTCTTTGTGGCGATTTGTTCGACAGAGGAAGTCAGCCAAAAGAAATTATTGAGTTCGTTCTTAAACATAAAGACAAAGTAATTTTTATTCGTGGCAATCACGAAGACTTGATGGAACAAATGATTGAAAGAAATTCAAGTGATTATGGCGACCTATGCAATGGCACCGCACAAACAATTGTTGATTTGTATCCAGAGTGGCAAATAAGTGAATTTGACCTTAAAAAGATAGCAAAAGAAACTAGACTCCAAGAAGTTCTAGATATGTGTATTGATTACTATGAAACAAAACATTACATATTCGTTCACGCTTGGATACCGATTGTTGAAAATTGTTATTTGTATGATAGTGATTGGCGAACAGCAAGAAAAGAACGTTGGGAAAAGGCTCGTTGGACAAACCCAGTAGAAATGTTTAGATATGAAATCTACGAACCAAACAAAACAATAGTTTGTGGACATTGGCATTGTTCTGCACTGTGGCACGAACAAAATCCAGACGAATACGAAGAATTTGGAGATAAAGCCAATTTTGAACCTTTCATAACAAAAAATATGATAGCCATAGATGCTTGCACTACCTATTCACATAAAGTGAATGTGGTTGTGTTGGAAGATTGAAATAAATAAAGGAGAAAATAATGTGGAGCAAAAGATAACTGAAACATTTGTTGTTGAAAAGATAAAAGAATTTTTAATTGCCAAACAAAATGGAAACTGGCATGAAGAAAAATCTAAGATTTCCGACTTGCATTCACATGGTGCAGATATAGTTATGACTGGTGGGAGTAAAAATGGAGAAAGATTTATAATTGAATGTAAAGGCAAATCATATTCAAAATCTGCTAATTCGGCAAATAAAGAAGGCTGGTTAAATGCTCTTGGTCAAATTATTACAAGAATGAATACAAGTAGAACGATAAAATCTGGTACTCGCAAAGGAGAACCTAACAGAGCTTATAAATATGGTTTAGGTCTTTGTGAAATGTCCGCAAAGGTGGCATTAAGAAGAATACCAAAAGAAATTGCAAAAACATTAAATATTTACATCTTTTCGTGTAACGATGAAGGAAAAATTGAAATGTTTACACCATCTCAATTTAACAAAAATTAGAAAACATGACTTGAAATGAAAAAAAATTTTAATTTATATGTTATAATATAAAAGTTTAAGGAGAAATATATGGTAAAAAATAAATTTTATGCGGTAAAAAAGGGAAATAAAACAGGAATATTTTCCAGTTGGGAAGAATGTCAAGAAGCAATTAAGGGATTTCCGAATGCTGATTTTAAAGGATTTTTAACTTTAGAAGAATCTCAAGCTTATTTAGACGATGTAGACATTTTCTATAATAAAGAAATTATGCCTAGACTACAATTGGGAAGATTTGTCGCATTTATTGATGGTTCATATGAAGAATCAAAAAAAACATATGGCTCAGGAATTTATATAATTACACCAGATAACAAAGAAATAAAACTTAGCAAAAAAGGTAATAACCCACTATTAATAGACCAACGAAACGTTGTTGGTGAAATTATCGCTGCACATTCGGCAATTGATTGGGCTTTATCAAATGGTGCTGACAAGTTAACTTTGTTTTATGATTATGAAGGTATTGAACATTGGGCAGATGGTTCATGGAAAACTAAGAATCCATTAACTGCAAGATATAAAGAAACTATTGACGAAATAAAAGATATTATAAATTTAGAGTTTTATAAGGTTAAGGGACATTCTAATAATAAATATAATGATATAGTTGATAGTTTGGCTAAAGGTGCTATTGAAAATAAAATATTTAATAATTATGGTGCAAATGGATATGTTGTTTGTAATATTTCTGAAAAAGATATTGACTCATTAATGCAAATTTTAGAAAATGACTATAAGGGATTATCATACGAAAAAAGTTCTAACAATAAAATAGCATGGAAATTATTTTTAGAGGATAGCAATCTTAATATTTCATTGTTTTCAAATTCAAAGCTGGTGGTTCAAGGCAAATTAACAAATTTATTCCAAATATTCACAAGTTATTTAATAGAAAATGTTGATTGTGGGGATTTTACTCAAATTCTAAAGGATGCATATAGAATTTCAATCAATAAAAACTCATTAGGTGAAAAATTTTCTACATTTTTACCTAATGTAAATATAACTATACCTAAAAATTTAGAAACTATTTTAAAACAAGCTATTATAGATTTAGAAAATTATGCATCGTCGGATATTGAATTTTCAAAATATACATTTAATGCTTTTAGAGCACTAGATGGTGTTTTAAAACTAAATTTGAGCAAATACAATATTCCTCTCTCTAAAAGCTATTTTTATGATATGTTTGAAAGAGATAGTTCAGGGGCAAAATTTATATTAAAATCTAAATGGGTACCGAATGTAGATACAAATCAAAAAGATGGACTTGAAGAATGTTATAACTATTTTTATAACAATAGACATACTTTGTCACATTTCGGTATTATTATATCTGATGACATTGATACAACAAGATTAATAAACACAAAACAAGATGCAAATAAAATTATTAAAGAAGTATTTAGTTTGGTAAATAAATATTTATAAGGATTTTTATGAAAAATATTGTAATAAAAGAATTAAAAGATAATGCATATCAATATTTAATTTTTAGCACTACAGTTGATAGTCCTTTTTTTCAAATTGATGAAATTATAAAAGCAATAAAATGTTCAAAAAAAGTTGTTGTAATTTTTGACCAATTATTGCAAACTGGTGATACTGATAATAGATTTATAAGTTTTGAGTTAGATAAATCTCTTAATTATAACTCGGCAAAAATAATAAATGAAAATTTAGAGCCTTTAAAAAAAGAGATATCAAACTTCTTATATAAGAATCAACAACTAATGGATTTTAGCATATTGTTGTCAGAACAAAAAGATATTATAAAAAAAGGAGGAATTGTTTAATTGTTTAAAGAAATCGACTCCCTCCTACAAAATAATGAATGGCACAAAGCAATATCGCTTATACAAGCAGAAAAGGATATATTCACAAATAAAGAACTTTTACAAAAATTAGGTTGGGCATATTCAAGAATTGAAAATTATAATGAAGCAATTGCATGTTTTGACAAATTAATCGAAATTGAGCCTCAAATGGCGAAATGGCATTACATGAAAGGTTATCAATTTTATATGCAAAAACAATGGAATGAGTCTATTATTGAATTTTTAAAAGCATTAGAATTATATCCTAAATATTTAGTTGTTAAATATAGGCTTGCTTATGCATACTTGCAAATAACTGGCAATTATTTACAATATACTAAAGACACTTTTTGGAAAGCATTAGGTCAGTTAACGGAATGCCATACTATATATATGGAATATTCAAAAGAAACACAAGAAAAAGAGAAGCATACATATTTTGATATTTGTTTTTTACATGGAAAAACAATACAAGAAATGAATGGCAAACAAGAAGAAGCCCTTAAACTGCTAACCACTGCACTGTCATTAAAAGAAGATGAAGATTGCCAGTATCAATTAGCAAAAACATATACTATTATGAAAGAATATGATAAGGCTCTAGAAGTATTGCCACATAGTAATAAATACTATGTTAAAGAACTGGAAGCAAATATATATGCTGAATTAGGAAAGTTAAAAGAATCTAATTCTATATTAATCAAGCTTGTAAAATATAGAAAAAAAGATTATATTTACTTCAAGTTAGCAGAAAATTATGTACAAGAAAATAAAATTGACAAAGCTATAGAATTTTCGAGGCAAGCAATAAATTGTGGAAAAGATAATTATAAAAATTATTTATTGTTGGGTAAACTGTTATACAAAAAAGAGCAATATAAGTCGGCAGTCGACATTCTAACTAAAGCAAGTAACATAAAAAATCAAAAGTATCAATTATCTTGTCCTGAATCGGATAAAATAATATCAGATATTTTAGAAATAACGAATAATAATCCTTATGACCTGAAAATCGATAGCCGAGAGTCTATCATTGTTGACTATAATTCACAAAAAGGCTTTGGATTTATCTTAGATGAAGTATATGGCAAGATATTTGTACATATTTCAAATATAAAAAATGCAAATTGCAAAGAACTGAAAGGAAAAAAAGTTTTATATAGTATCGAAAAGAACAATAAAGGCTATTATGCGGTAAATGTAAACATAAAAGAAGACTGATTAAAGTCTTCTTTTTTGTTAGATATAAATTATTGGTTTGTTTTGCTTTTTAGCATACTTTAGTGTGCGATAAGCCCCGCTTTTGTAGGTTTCTTCTATGTGGTAAACGAGAATGTCGCAGTGGTCTATTATCCACTCGTTTCTTTTTGTGATTTTTTGTTTGTAGTGCAATTCTTCTATCTCTGGAAGTATTGAACCATCATAGCACGATGGCAAATCATATTTTTCTTTGTCGTGATGGTAATATGTTAAAATACGAATTAGTTTGATGTGTGGATATTTATGTTTTAATTGTAAGACTGCGTGTGCACACTTTTCATCAAAAGCACCATAGTGTCCATCATAAAAAATTGTATAGCCTTTATTAATTAATTCTTCTAGAACTTCGGGCAATTTGTTTTCTACACCAATACAATGCCACTCATATCTATGACCAGCAAAAGCCACAACTTTATCATCTTTAATTTCGTTCAATATTTGCTCCTTTTAAGTAAAAAAGAGCAAATAATTGACGGCTAAATTTTAAGCATAACTAAACATCAATTCTAACGATAGGTGTAATCAAAAGATAAAGGAAATCAAATAAAAAATCGCAAATTTATAGTAAAATGGCTAAAATTTTGCGAAAATATCATAAAAATTTAATAAAAAGTAGTAAAAAAGACCATCTATCGTTAGAATAGGTGGTCTTTAAAAAAATAAAAATTATTTGAAGACTTCACTCAAAATTTTCCAATCATTTGAATGTATGTCTTCATTGTAATTATCCATACAAATACAGAGTTCTTCGGATTGTTTGTCAAATCTAACAAATCCACCTTTTAGATTGTATTTGCTTAAATATCTTTTTAGTTCTGTAAATTTCTTTGGTGAGAAAATATCAATATCTTCACTAGCACCAGTTTTGTCAAATCCGCCTTTGGTTTCAATAATCCAAGTTTCGCCTTTTAAAGATACAATATAGTCGGGATAGAAAAGTTTTTGTCTGTTTGAGTTGTCAACATAAACAACAGATAAATATTCGTCGCCTTTATCGCCATTCTTGTAAAACCAATCTACAGCAGAACAATTCTCGCAAAACTTTTCAAATTTTCTTTCAGATGAAGAACGAGGTTCGGCCGAAAGTAAATAACCATTGTAAACATTCTTAATACTTTCAGTTTGAACTTTGCTTGAAATATCATAAGTAAACATTGTTGAAAGAGGAAGTTTAAATTCTTTTTCAGACACTCTTTGGATATCTAGTGAAAGTTGAGATAACACAACAGCCATTGCTTCACGAACTGTATGTCTTAACAAATCTAAATTGTTAATTACGAAAGCATAAAGCTGACGAGTTGTAAGAGATAACAATTTATCATGGTACTCAAATTTTTCAGCAAATAACTTTCCTAAAATTGTATTCATATAAGAATATTCTAAACCAATTTCAAGTCCAATTCTACCTACTCTATTATGATATTCTCTACCATGAATGTGTGTGTTGATGGGTTCGCTAACACTGATATTGTTAAGATTATCTGTTTCAGCAAGTTCATTAAGCGTTGATACATTTCCCGAAAGTGTTGTTCTTATAATATTATCAGAAAATATAAAACCTTTTGTTTCTAATTTTGTTTTATTTTCAGATTTATTGTTTGTTAAACCATATTCTTGTTTCAAATATAAACCAATTGAACGTAGAGCTTTTCTTGGGTCTCTCAAATCAGTTACCATAGTTCTTTGTTCTTTTGTAAGAGTAAAACTTTTGTGTTCATTTTTTAAAAATAATGTCTTGGCTTCTAATGCGTTTTTCCCTAAACTAGATTTTACCCCAGCAGTAAATTTGCTATCAAAAGTATATAAATAACAGCTGTCAAGCAAATCACTATCATAATGTTTTGCTTCTGGCATTCTTCTAATCCTTCCAATAGTTTGAATTTCAAAAGTTTCATCCATATTTTCACGAAGTTTAACCAAAATACTTGCTCTAGGACAATCCCAGCCAGTTGCAACTGCTTGTTTAATAATAACTGCTATTTGCTCTGAATTATTTTTTGATATATCTTCTAGATTTTCATGCCTACCAGATAACCATAGTGCTAAAGAATTATTTTCATAAGTTATCCCTTTGCTTTCAAAAAACCTTTCAACGGTATCTAATAATAAATCGGAATTATTTGGAAGTTGAACAATTATTAATGGATTAACATCAATGTTCTTGCTTAAATAAGCACTATGTAAATCTTGTTGTTTTAAAATAGCTTTTTCTAACAAATAGTTTGTTTGATTGTCTGTTTCAACAGTTTGAGGGAAATTTTCGTTAATAACCAAAAGTTTTTTAATTAATCCTTCTGCAATAACATCTTCTTCGCTTACTTCAATTAGTTTTGCCTTTTTATCAGGTAAAGGAGTAGCAGAGCAACGAATAATTTTATCAGTTTTAAAGTATTGGACTATTTCATCTGCTTTACCTGTAAAGTTTTGATGGCTTTCATCAATGATAATTTTAAATTCTAAACCATCGTTAAATGCTTTTTCAATGTATTCTAAAAAGTTTGTTCTCTCACAATCTTTAAGTGCGTTGTTACCTTTCTTTGTTAACTTTTCCCAGTTAATAAAACAACTATCATTTTCTTCAAAACCACTTGTCATAACATCTGCAAGAAGTTTGGTTTGAGCGTTATGGATATATTTATCCATTTTTTCTTTGCTTTGTTCTTCCAAACTACCTTTACCCGGTGTTAACCAAACGAAAACAGTTTTAGCATGTCCTTTTATATATTCATCCATAAAGTGAGTAAGAATAATTGTTTTACCACTTCCAGTTGGACTTTTTAAAATTATATCTCTTGTTTTTTCTTCCATACTTTCAAGAAGTAGTTTAATTGTTCTCAACTGAAAGTTTGCTAATTTGATATTCATCTTATCCCTCCAAATCCCTGTAATAGTAGTCAGGAATAATGTTGATTTTTATCTCATGTTTCTTAAATAGTTTTTCTTGTTCTTCAGTAGGTAAGACATTATGTCCTAAATAGATAGTTTTACATTCATCAGTAATGTTGTTTGTAAAATTGTCTAAATCTTCTTCAGTAAGAATTATTGCTAACTCTTTGTTTCCGTCAAAGTTAATTCCATTTTCAAGTTCTACAAGTTCCTTAATATGTTTTAAAAGTTCATCAGCATATTCGTAATAGAGTTTGTCAGAAATAGGGACAAAATC
>CALWTS010000023.1 GCA_944384535.1 uncultured Clostridia bacterium | reverse complement strand
CCCTCAATAACATCATCCTCAACGATTTCTTCAATAGAATACCCGTTTGCTAGATACAAAACAACTTTTTTCTCAATATCGCTCAACAAAGAAAAATCAACTTTCCTCTGTTCACTCAGCCACTTTTGCAAGATGTGGAAGTTCAAAATAACGTTTTTCGGCTCAAGCGGAACACTGGAAGAGATAATTTCAGGACAAAGTCCGAATATTGTCAGGTTGGTAATAACACGATTCATCGGAGCAAACAGGTCTAAATGAGAAAAAATATTTGCAAAATACCGCCTGAACTTAGGGTTGGTCTTGAACAGATTTCCCGACTGCTTTTGTGCTTTTGCAAACTCCTTTGGTTTGTCATAACAAGTGATCAGCAAATCATTCTGTTCCCGAACTTCTTTAGGAGCTTTCAAAACAACATCTACTAAGTAACCTACAAGATAAATTTCCCTCAAATTGTGTTCCCTTGCTCTTTCCAGAAGAATTTTTTCGTTAACTTCTTCACTCTCACCTAACATTAAGGCTTTTTTCAGCATAAGCAGTTTTTCATACTGCGGCATAACTTTTTCAAAGCTGACTTTCTCAGGTAAATTTTTGACCATAACATGTCCTTTCATAGTGTTTCATCTAATTTATCCGTTAAGAACATGTTTTATTCTATTAGAATTTTGCCAAAAGTAAATAGCCTGCTTGGCGGTAGCCAAACAGGGAAATCACAATCACAACAAAATTAATCTTTGTTAGCAAACATTCTGGCTATGTTGTTTAAATAATAAAGTTTTTCGCTATCCAACTCAGGCAGAACAGTATTGATTTCGTGAATAATGTCTTGCTGTTCGGAATCAATCACAGTCATATTAAAGTCAAATAATTCTTTAGGCAAAATATTGAATACCTTGCACAATCCCATTATTGTTACATAAGAAGGAAAAGACTTTCCAGTCTCTAAAGCACTCAAAGAAGATGTCCTAATATCCAAAGCCTCTGCTAAATCTTCTTGAGACATTTTGTTTTGTCGTCTCAAATCCCTTATTTTATTTCCTAAACTTTGCCTTATATCCATAATATTAGCTTAAACACTATGGACTAGAAAAACCAACCGGTATTGTCTAATTTTATAGGTCATGCCTGATGTTAATCAGCAAAACTGTAATGTATATTTAGATATATTAATATTCATTAGTGGAGAGGGTAGGAAAAATGTCATATCATAAACGAATATGGACATAAGAAAGATTTTTGGTTCAAACGTAAAAAAGTACAGGTTAAAAAAGGGCTATACACAAGAAAAATTGGCTGAATTAGCTGAAATCAGCGATAAAGTGATTAGTCCTATAGAAACAGGCCGCAGTTTCATAAAACTGGAAGATATGCCAAAACTTTGTGAGGTTTTGGACGTCGAACCGTTCCAGCTTTTCCTCACAAATGAGACATCAGGAGAGATTTCAGACGATTTGAGGAGAGAAAGAGTTCTCACAAGATTAAAAACATGTAAGCGGGAAGAACTCGACCTTTTGTGCGATATCCTCACCAAATTCATAGAAAGATAACAATGGAAAGTAATCTGAAAGAGTTGTTTGGTGCTAGAGTTACGGAACTGCGAAAGAAACACCACCTGTCGCAGCAACAGCTTGCCGACCTTGTAGGGTTCAAACTCATAGGTATTTCTCAAATCGAAAGAGGGGTAAAGTTTGCAAGTGAAAGAACTATCCAGAAACTATGCACTGTTTTCGACTGTGAGCCAAAAGATTTGTTTGCTTTCGAGGTCAAAAGAATACTCACAAAAGAAGAAAAAACAGCACTTGCAGACATAAAAGCATTGTTAGAAAACCACCCTAAAATCATAACCGATACACTTGCTTTTGTTGTAGATAAAATCAATAACGGTAATAACCGAAAATCATAAATGAGAATTTAGGGTTTTTCAACAAGTCTCAGGCTAAGTCCTGAGTTTGGCTTCAATAGTTCATGTTGTGAGCTGAACAGTTTTCGGTAATCCCTGAACAATTCAAGCATTTGTCCGATTTGTTTTTTGTCAAAATAGACTTTGTTAACCGCTAATCTGGATTCTTTGCGTTCATTCATAACCTGCTTTGCCCGATACACACCAAGTTTTTTGTCCTCACTCAGTGCCCGCTGCAACAAAGCACGAACATAATAACGGTTAAAGTCAGAAAAAGCAACCGTTTCACGAATGTTAGAAGGAACTTTACGACCGTTTCGGTCTTTTTCTCTAAAGAAAGAAGAAGTAAGTTTTTGCTGCAAAGTTTCAGGAGTACCTTTTTCAAAGCACTCTTTCAACAACCGCTTGTAACTTATCATGCCTGACGCTGTCATAGATAACGGCTCATAAAATAAGCCTGTGCGGATATCGAATTCAAGCTGGCTAATCATATTCAGCCTTGTTTGTTCGTCTAAGTCCGGAAAGTAATACATAAAAAGTCTCCTGTCAATCTGCCATATAAACAAATTTATTATGTATATGGAATTCTGATATATTCTTGCTATTATCCTTTTTTCATGTATACTCATGTCTAACAATAATATTGTGGGGATACCATGTTTAACAATAAAGAAGAAATAAATATATATTGTGATGAAAGTTGTCATTTGGAGAATGATAGACAACGAGCAATGGTTTTTGGATGTGTTAGGTATCCTAAAGAAAAGGTCCAAGAGTTATCAAAGTCTATAAGAGAATTAAAGAAAAAACATTTTATATATCCGTTTGCTGAAACGAAATGGAAAACAGTGTCAAAATCAAAAGAAGATTTTTATTTAGAATTGTTAGATTTATTTTTAAGTACTGATGATTTAAAATTTCGTGCAGTTGTGTTTCAAAATAAGGATTTACATAAGCTTGAACATAATAAATTTCATAACCAAACTTATGAAGATTGGTATTATAAGATGTTTTATGTAACTCTTGGAAATATTATTGATAGAGGACATTTATACAATATATATCTTGATAGGAAAAATGAGAATAGTTCACAAAAGGTACATACTTTAGAAAAACATCTCGCAAGAAAAGCTAAAATACTTAAAATTCAAAATGTTTTATCTTATCAATCAGAATTAATTCAAATTACAGATTTTTTGACAGGAATAATCTCTTATGCTAATAGAGATGCTATAAAATTACCTGAAGCAAATAAAACTAAGGTAAAATTAGTTGAAGCATTAAAAAGTAAAACAAATTTATCTTTAATTACTTCGACACCTTTGTCTGCTGATAAAGTAAATATTTTTATATGGGAGCCAAATTATTATGAGCAATGATATTGAATGGCTGCCCAACATAACCAGACTTGAAGATTACTATGACGGAGAAAAATTTGATTTTGTTAAACTCGTTAATGACCGTTATAATGATTTGATGAATGATTTTTTTAATCACTCATCGCCTGTAATATTTCAAGGTGGTAGAGTATTTTTACAAGATAAATTGCTATCTTGTGATAAACTCGAAATAAAAAATTGTTATAATAATGATTTTTATGATTGTCAGACATGTCCATTTGAACATAAATTAGATATTTTTAACCACATATGTACTATTGAATATACTAACAAAATGCTAAAGAAAAAAGGTGGTAAACTAAAGTTAAAAAAAGAATTTAGAAGATCTGGGAAAAGTTCACTACCTCGAACTCCTGGTGAATTTTGTATTCCGAGAGTACTATTATCCTCTTGGATAAAACCTATAATTCTTCATGCAGGTGATAGAGAACAGGTAATTGTTAATAAAAATGATAATACATATACTTTAGAACTTATTAATAGAAAATATAGAATACATTTAGTCGAAATTACACCTGAAAATGGTAATACATATTATTTTTTAAAAACGGCTTATTTTTATACAATTCCAAAAGAAATTATTAATCAGGAAAATTATAAGTATATACTTAAAGCAAAGCAAAATTATACAAGAGTTTAAAAAAGAAACGCCACAGTGGGCGTTTCAATGACTCCTTGTATCGATTTATACATATGATACATGAGTAAATCTATTATTATTTTAATATTAATATATACATGGTCAAATACTTTACATGCTTATTGTATAATTATATAAAGTTTTGTAAATAATACAAATTGCCGATCTTGTCAAATTATTTACATTTCTTAACTAGTGGTACTTTATTATAAACTATTTTAATGAAAAAGTCAAGTGCTTATGTTAAAAATTTTGACTTAGTTTTATTTTTATATGCTATAATAACAGATAAAAGGAGTCTTTATGGCACAAAGTTTATATGAAATGGTTGCAGAGCTATTACGTAGTAATCCTAAAAAATATTTGACTGCAAGAGAAATTGCAGAATGGATTATTGAAAATAAACAAGATTACTGTAATAGAAAAATGAGTAGAACAACTGTAAAATCTGAAAAAGCATTGATTCGACAAATCATTGCAGAAATTGGTAGGTATGATTCTGCGACTTTTGAAAAGTTACATGTATATAGAACTGCAGATAGACCTCAAAAATACTATTATGATAACAAAACTATAGTTATTGAAACCTTAAAATGTGAGCTTCATAAAAATAAACAGGAAGAAAAAGAGTTATATCCTAAATTAGCACAATATTGTAATTCCATTGGGATTCAAACTCTCAGAATAGATGAAAAAACATCTAAAAAAGATGGTGGCAAAAATTATAATAAATGGTTGCATGCAGATGTTGTAGGTTATAAAGACTTAGCCGCAAAGTTTAATGAAGAAACAAAAGAATGCCTTATACAATATTCTTCAGAAAGAAGTTATTTATATTCTTTTGAAGTTAAAGACGGTATAATAACAACATCAAATATAAGAGAGAATTTTTTCCAAACGGTATCAAATTCGTCTTGGGCAAATTATTCTTATTTAGTTGCAGAAGGTATTGAAGATAAAGCAAAAGAAGAATTACAGCTTCTTTGTTCAAGTTTCAAGATTGGTTTTATTCAGTTAGATAGAGAAAACCCCTTGGAAAGCGATATCGTAATACAAGCACCTAAAACTGATTTAGATTGGAATATGATAAACAGAATATCTGATGAAAATTCTGACTTTAGAAAATATTTAAAGAATATCTCACTGTCCTATAAAAAGCATTCTAATAATGATATTCAAAGTCCTAAATGGGATATTAATGATTAAAGGTAAAAAGTTATGGATATAGATTTAACATATTGTCAAGATTTTAAGGCTGTTTGTGCAAAGATAAATATTACTGGAGTGTGTCCTAAATGTGGTAGAACTGTACAATTTATCCCCATAGAAGATTGTAAGGATTTTTATTTTAATGATGGCGGTTGCAATGATTACTATTTTGGACAAAGGCTATGTCCAGATAGGAATTGCTTTACTCATGTGTTTTTTAAACTTCAAAAAAACTCGGGTGGTTCAATATATACTGAAATAATTCCTCCGAAATTTGTTTTAAGAAATTTGGATTTAAATAAACTTCCTAAAGAGATTGCTAATTGTATAAATGAAGCGGTAGTTTGCTATGATAATTCTTGTTATATTGCATCTGCAATTATGATTAGAAAAACTATTGAAGAAATTTGTAAAATCCAAAATGCAACGGGAAGGGATTTACATAGTCGTTTGAAAGATTTGGAAAGCAAAATAACAATTTCTAAACCGCTTTATGATTCAATGTTTGAATTAAAATATTTAGGGAATGATGCTGCACATGTAGTATCAACAAACTTTGAACATATTGGAGAGAAAGAAATAGAATTAGGATTAGTTTTGCTTGTTGAAATATTGCGTGCTTTATACGAACACAAAGATTTATTAGAGCAATTTAAATTATTAAAATGTAACTGACACTTATGCAGTTTTTTGCCTACAGGAGTTCAGAAAAATCGGTCATCAAAATTACAGGTTTTCAACTAGTCCAAATCCTAAGCTATGCAGCGATTTGGCGAATTTGGAGTGTTAAACCGTACGTCAACGTCCACCATTTAAAACAACTAGAACAATTAAAATCAGAGCCTAAGGGCTCTTTTTTAATGCTTTCGATACATTTATCCTTTGAAGAAATTATTGCTGCCTTGAATTCAGCAAATCCAACTTCCGCAATCTCTTTTTTAGCTAGTTTTACAAGGTTCTCTGTTTAATTATTAAATCTAACAAAATGTTACAAAATGTAAATATAATTTTAAAATAGCCTCAAACCTAGATATAATGCCTCTATGCTATGCTATGCTATGCGGGGTACTGTGTCAAATAGTAAAACAGTAAATACTTTATATATGTATACACAGGAAATTTAAGGGGAATTTTATGGTTACAATTAAAAGTATTGGGAAAATAGTATCTTTTATGGCAAAAGCAGAAGAAACAACATTAGCACAAGGTGATAAAGCTATGTTTGATTTTTTCAAAAAAATGACAAGTGGTTACACTCCAAAACGTGGAAAAGATTTACCAAGAATTTGTTTTGAAGGTAGCAACTATGAAGAATTACCTTCTTTTGTTAGAAATCTAGTAGATGGTTTAAACCTAAAACGTCCTAACGTAACCGTTAGAGGGCGTTCAATGCAAAAAGGTGAAGGTATTTTAGGGTTTCAAATTTGTGATGATAACAAAGTTGTAGGAACAATATCGTATGGCTTAGATTTAACCAGAGGAGAACCAATACAACAATTAAGAGTAAGTCTTGGTAATGGTACAGAAAAAGCAATAAGTTTTAATTCAATACTAAATACAAACTTAAAAGGAAAATCAGCTCTAAAAGGTGATACATTTGTAAATCGAAAACTTGCAAAGTCAATGGGATTGTCTGATGAAATTATTGAAGGAGTTCCATCATTTAAAAATGTTTCTGCTGTTCAAATATCAGAACAGTCTCAATATCTCAAAAAATTAATGCAAAATAAAGGAAATATTATTCACTCTATTGATGAATGTATACATGAATTGGCACAAATTGCAAAGAAAACAGGAAAAGTTACACAGCAATCTGCGACAGAAGCGGTTGAAACAATTTTGTCTAAAATGGGGTACAATCCAAAAGATGTAAAATTAACATTTTTAGAAAAACGAGCTCAAGAACTTGGTTCATTTTGCCAAAGCACTGGTGGACTTTCTCTAAATCTCAACCAGTTAAAAAATCATCAAGATTTGGCAGATATCATTGGACATGAATTAACTCATATGGAAGATTTTATACTTTTCTATAAATATAAAGGAGCAGATAATTTTAGAAAGCTAATCGGAGAAAATTTTGACAAAGCTTGGTATGATAAAATGTCTAAATATGTAGACGCAAATAAACATTCTAGCTCCAAATTTAGTGCAATAGAAAAAGAATTGAAAAACAGAGCAAAAAGTGAACAGGCTAATATTACTGGTTCATATAGTAGAGTAAAAGCAAATTTTGAATATATAAATTCAGGTCTTGAAAAAAATGCAAGATATACGGAATCAGTATTTAAAGGAGAACTAAAAAATTCAAAAATTTATAGAAAAACGTCTTCTAGTAAACAATACGGGCGAGGCCCAGGGAATTATCCTCAAGATTATTCTCATATGTTCGAGCAAATTAATAAGGCCCTAAATAAATATGGAGCAAATAAAGGGCAAAAGTTTAATGAACTATATGAACAAACTCTATATACGATAGATGATGAACTTCCAGCTCTTTTTAAACAATTAGAAGAACTTCCTGCTGGCAAAGCTCGTAATGGAATTGAGGATAAAATAAATGAAATAATAAAAAATAAACATAGAGATTTTGAACATTTAGAATTAAAAGTAATGCAAGGAATTCAAACAAAACTTGGATTACAAGCAATTCCGGAATCTCAAGAATTAACTGTTAGAGCAATACAAAGAATGAATCCTGAAATAGCAGAAATTCAGAAAGCTTTGTTTGAAGGACGACCAACTGCCGAATTTAAAGAACTTGTCAAAAAACAAAAAAAATTAATTTCACAGGGTTATGGTAGTCGAGACGAATTTTGGTCTAAAGTAGCAGAAGAAACTAAAAAAATTCAAAGAGAAATTTTAGAAAAAGACTTAAAACCTGAGTTTGAAAAGACGGATAAATTATTTTCAGATTTAATTGATGCCAAAGAAAAGCTTTTAAATGCTTATGATGATTTAATTGGCTATGTTAAAAAATATGGAACGAAAGAAGGTTTTGCACTTTTATCTTAGACAAATTTTTGATTGTGGGTATTGAAAAATGCGTAATTTCAATATTCCTGAAACATAGTCAATTAAGCGATTTGGCGAATTTGGAGTGTTAAACCGTATGTGAAGTTCCATTTCTCAATGTTGTTACGAATAAAATTTTAATCTAAATATTGCTAAAATTTTGCATATTTACTAATTTTTGCTAATACTTCTTTTTCAAATTCTTTTGTCCAGCCCATTGCATTTTTATGCTC